>JAEZQK010000042.1 GCA_023413135.1 Bacillota bacterium | reverse complement strand
ATTCAATCGCCGCTGCTGCTCAAAGCATAACTAAAAACGCGCGCATTCTTTCTCAAACTAACTGCATCTTCCCTTGCACTTACTGTGAGAAAACCTTCCTGACAGTCGTTTTGCCATTCAAAAAAATTTAAAAATTATCTCGTTTTTCACCCGTTTCGTCCTTCCCACTCGCCATTCTCTCACACTTACCGCCACTGTTTTTTATACTAAGCGCAACAACGGGTATCACTGTTGCACTTACTTTGAGAATTTACGCTATTTTTCCCTTGACAGCCTCCTGCCAAATGTGGTAATATACTTTTCGCGGCTGGCCCCGGGAATGGCGATGAAGGGCATCCCCCTAAATGCTTATCTCCCGAAATCCTTGAACATCCTAGGTTTATGCGGGCGTGGCGGAATGGCAGACGCGCCAGACTTAGGATCTGGTGCCTAATGGCGTAAGAGTTCAAGTCTCTTCGTCCGCACCAAACTTTATTTGATCCTGCGGAGCGTGCGGTAGTAGCTCAGTGGTAGAGTGCCACCTTGCCAAGGTGGATGTCGCGAGTTCGAATCTCGTCTACCGCTCCAACATTTACCCCAGACGCAGTCTGTTTCAAAACGGGTGCAAGGCTAGGAGCTGAGCTTGCCATGAGGGAGCTTACCCTAAGTAAGTGATCGAAATGGCAAGCGATGGCGACAAAGCAAGCGGCCTTCAGGCCAAGGTTGCGCCCGTTTTCAAACAGACGGCCATCATGCGGGTGTAGCTCAATGGTAGAGCTCCAGCCTTCCAAGCTGGTCACGTGGGTTCGATTCCCATCACCCGCTCCAGCTTGAAGACCGTCAGAAATGGCGGTTTCTTTTTTTATAGTTTCCTCATCGCTGGACAAAAAAGCCAAAAGGCGCTACACTATCCCCAAAAGAATTACAAGGGGGTATTCCCGTGTCAAGGATCGATACTGTGCGCGCCGAAATGATGACGGCCCTGAAGAATAAGGACAAAGAGCGCAAGGATGCCCTATCGCTGCTCCTGTCCGCGCTGAAAAACAAAGCGATCGATAAAAGGGCCGACCTGACGCAAGAGGAAGAGGATGCCATCGTCTTAAAGGAAATCCGTCAATGCCAGGAGACCATTGACACCGCCCCAAAAGACCGCACGGAAATCATTGCCGAGGCAAAAGCACGCATGGCGGTATACCAGGAGTTTGCGCCCAAGCTCATGGACGAAGCAGAAATTGCAAAAGCCGTTCATGATACGCTGGCGGAATTGAACATTACTTCTCCCACTTTAAAAGACAAGGGCCTGCTCATGCGCTCCCTGATGCCCAAATTGAAGGGCAAGGCGGACAGCGGCCTTGTGAATGTGGTCATTTCCAAACTTCTTTCTTAAGGAAGGGGTGCCCCGTTATGGACATCCGTCAGGAATCGCTGAAAAAGCATTATGAATGGCAGGGCAAAATCGAAATCGTCTCCCGTGCACCCATCAGTACCCGGGAGGAGTTGTCCCTGGCCTACACGCCGGGCGTGGCGGAGCCGTGCCTGGAAATACAAAAGGATTACGAAAAATCCTTTGCCCTCACCCGGCGGCACAACCTGGTGGCCGTCATCACCGACGGCACAGCCGTGCTGGGGCTGGGTGACATCGGCCCGGAGGCGGGCATGCCGGTGATGGAGGGCAAGTGTGCGTTGTTCAAAGCATTCGCAGACGTAGACGCCTTTCCCCTGTGCATCCGCTCCAAGGATGTGGACGAGCTGGTGCGCACCATCTATCTGGTTTCCGGCAGCTTTGGCGGCATCAATCTGGAGGATATCGCCGCCCCCCGCTGCTTTGAGGTGGAGCGCCGCCTGAAGGAAATATGTGATATTCCCGTCTTCCACGACGACCAGCACGGCACCGCCATCGTGGTCGCCGCAGCATTGATCAATGCTCTGAAAGTAGTGAATAAACAGATCGGCGCCGTCCGGGCGGTGATCAACGGGGCCGGCTCTGCGGGTATCGCCATCGCCAAGCATCTTTTGAATCTTGGCCTGAAAAATCTTGTGATGGTAGACCGCTTCGGCATCATAGATGAAGGAATGAAAGAACTGAACCCCGCCCAGGCGGATTTGGCCCGCGTCACCAACCGTGCGCATCTTCGCGGAAGCCTCAAGGATGCCCTTTGCGGCGCGGATGTGTTCATCGGCGTATCCGCCCCCAATGTTGTGACGACAGATATGGTCAAGTCCATGGCGCCCGATGCCGCCGTGTTCGCCATGGCCAACCCTGTGCCGGAGATCATGCCGGATCTTGCCAAAGAAGCCGGGGCCCGGGTGGTGGGCACGGGCCGCAGCGATTTCCCCAACCAAATCAATAACGTGCTGGCCTTCCCCGGCATCTTCCGCGGTGCGCTGGACTGCCGTGCCGGCGCCATCAACGAAGAAATGAAGATGGCCGCCTCCTACGCCCTGGCCGGTTTGGTGAGCGGCACAGAATTGCGGGAAGAGTATATCCTGCCCAACCCCCTGGATAAACGCGTCAGCCGCGCCGTAGCCGATGCAGTGATGCAGGCCGCCCGGGAAACGGGCGTAGCGAGGAAGTGACGGCGTAGGGCTCCGCCCTCCGCACCACCCGCTTAAGGGATTTCATCCCTTAAGAATCCCTTTTAAGGAATATGTTAAAAAGTCATCAATGCTGGAGAAAGTTCATCGTAGGGCGGGGGCCGGCGTTCGCCGTTTCTCATGCACTGTATAATATTCCGGCATAAACGGCGGAAGCAAGCCTCCGCCCTACATCGATATCATACTTGGATACGCTTAAATGCACCACAATATTGGAGGGTTCCATACGCAAACCAAGCAGCAGCAAGCCCTGGACAAAATGACTTCCTTCGGCGGGTTTCAATGCCCTTCCTGTGGCGCGCCGCTTTTTGTGAAGGAATCCAGCCTGTGCTGCGAAAAAGGCCACACCTATGATGTAGCCCGCAAGGGATACGTCCACCTGCATCACAAGACGGTGCAAAGCCCCTACGACAAAGATTTATTCGATGCGCGACGCGCCGTATTTGACGCGGGGTTCTATCAACCGGTAGCCGATGCGCTGGAAACGCTTTTGACTCCCCTTGCCCCGGCTACACTGCTGGATGCCGGCTGCGGGGAGGGATATTATCTGTCTGCCCTCTCCCCCGCTCTGCCCCGGACCTTGATGGTGGGCATCGACTTATCCAAGGAAGCAGTCCTGTCTGCCGCCGGCCGCTTATGCTCCGCCCTGTACTGCGTAGGTGATCTGAATCGGCTTCCCTTTCAAGACGGCATTTTCGATGTCATACTGAACATACTGTCCCCCGCCAGCTACGCAAGCTTCACCCGCGTGCTGAAAAGGGATGGATTCCTGATCAAGATCATGCCTGGACGGGAGTATTTGCAGGAAATACGAAAGCTTTTGCCCGCAGCAAAAGCCGGATACGACGATACCCGCGTTCCGGAATATCTTGGGCAGCATATGCAGGTTCATCGCTTGGAGCGGCTGCATTACACGCTGCCCCTCTCCCCTATGGAATACGCATGCTTTGTATCCATGACGCCGCTTACCGAAAGCCTGTCCAGGAGCGAGCGGGATGATTTGCTATTAAGCCCGTTCGAGAGGATCACCATTGACCTTCAGTTTGCCGTTTGCCGGGCTGTATCATGACAGACCGGATTCTTTTTTGAGTGAAACCTAGCTCCCCCGTCCGTCTGTCATCCTGAGGGCCCTGTCCGAAGGATCTTGCCTTTTGGATACAGTTTGCAACATAAGATCCTTCGCTGCGCTCAGACCTGCTAAGAAAAGTCAAGTAGGGAAATGAAATTTATTTGAATAAGGAAAGTGCATAGCAAGGCAAGCTGCCGCGAAAGTAAATTTGCGGCGGCTGTAAAACAAGGTAGATCACAGACGGTCAGGCAGCAGTATCTAGCTGGTCAAGGTACTCTTTGACCCTGGCATAATAGATGCGCAGGAACTTGTTGGCAGCCGCCAGCATGTATACATAATAGTGCTTGCGTTCGGACCGCTTTTTATCAAGGAAGCGGAAAACAGGTTCATCAGCCGATGATTTTTTCAGGATGCAAGACATAATCTGAAAGAGCGTCTTTCGCAGCGAAGAGGAACCCCGCTTGGAGATTCTGCGGCTCTTGGCTTCATATAAGCCGGATTGGCATGGCGGGGCATCAATGCCGGCGAAGGCGACAAGGGCTTTCTTGCTATGAAAGTGACGAACATCACCGATCTCGGCCATGAGCTGAGGACCAAGAATGTCACCGACGCCGTGCATCGCCATCACAACAGGATATTCCGGAAGCATGGCTGACAGGCGGCGCATCTCTCCCAAGACAGCAGCCAGCGTTTCGGCTATCGCGTTGATTTGAGAGACGGACTGTGTGATGAGCAACCTGGTAGAGGCGTCCTTAGGGAGCGTAGCCACATGACTGCGAGAGGAGGTGTAAATTTCTTCCGCTTTCCCAACGCTGTAATTGTACCCAGCCTTCTTACACCACTTGCTGTAGCGTTCCATGAAGGCATTTAGGGACAACCTGCTGACACACTGGCAATGCCAGAATTGTGAAGCGAAATCCACCCATTTTTCATGGCCGTCGTCCTGGCGCGCCGAGCTGGTGAACAGGGTGTTCAGACCGGGAAAAGTCTGATCCAGCAGTGAGATGAGGTTGTTTTTCAGCATAACTTTAATCTTCATGTACTGGTTATACTGGCGGTTGAATGTCTTGAGCGTTTGACGGATGTCGTCCTCTGGGATATACTCAAGTAGATCCAACCAGCGGTCGAGGGCATAACCGGCGAGCTTGACGGCATCTTTCTTATCGGTCTTGCCTCGCCGCAAAGCGTTTCCGCTGTAGTTACGTACCAGAAGTGGATTGACAACGGAAACAAATATCCCTGCCTCATGGAGATAGCAGGCAACCGGCTGAAAATACTTGCCTGTGTGCTCCATGATGACCCGTGTCTCACCTTTCAGACCTTTCAGGAAGCCTGCCAGTTTCTTAAGGTCTGCAGCGGTGTGACAGATTTCAAACGGTGAAGCCACCACCTCTCCAAACGGGCGCATGACGGCAATCATGCTCTTCCCTTTGGAAACATCGATCCCAACAGCGTTCATTTGTACACCTCCAAGCTATGATATGTAATTGGCTTCCATCGCTTCTCATTGCCTATTCAATCTACTTGGTGACACGAACGCCCCGGGTTCCGGTGGTTCGACCTGCTGAAATCGAACGCTACAATGGAAGGATGGCTGACGGTCTGAGCGACGGACGTGAAAGTCCAGGATGACATTCGTCAGGCCTGTTACTCCTTCCATTATAGCTTGGGCATGAGAAATGCGGTAGAGCACGGCTGGCTGCCGGGCTCCACCGCATTTCTTATTGTAGTAGAATGACATTCGTCAGGCCAGTTACTCCTTCCATTATAGCTTGGGCATGAGAAATGCGGTAGAGCACGGCTGGCTGCCGGGCTCCACCGCATTTCTTATTGTAGTAGGATGACAGACGGGCGGAGCTTGACTTATCATATTCATGGAAACGTTATGCAACGAGGCGGTTTCTTGTCTCCCTGGCAGAAAAAGAAACGACTCCCATATTTAACGAGCCGCCATTGCCGGAAAATAAAAGGCAATGGCGGTTTTCATTTTCCCCTTTTTCCATTCTTTAAGACAGTTTAAAGATACGTCCTGTATCCTGTAATCTATGCGGAACAGGAGGCAACACGAATGGCGAAAACGGCAAGCTCACGCAGGTACGTTTCCTTCAGGCAAGCGTTTACCGGATATATGTTCATACTTCCAAGTTTATTGGGCTGCATGGTATTTATCGTAATTCCCTTTTTTGATGCGGTCAGGCGGTCTTTTACCAATGGGATGCTGGGCACGTTCGCGGGCTTTACCTACTACCGGGAGATATTTTCAAATCCGTCCTTCCTGAAGGCTGTAACCAATACGGGAAAGTTTATTGCGCTGTGCGTGCCAATACTTATCATTCTTTCCCTGGCGCTGGCGCTGCTGCTGTTCCGGCGCACCTATGGGCGGGGAGCGCTGCGCGCATCCTTTTTGCTGCCTATGGCAATCCCCGTTGCCTCCGTCGCGCTCTTGTGGCAGATCCTGTTTCACCGCAGCGGCCTGATCAACCATGGGCTTGCTTTGATGGGATATTCCCCCATTGACTGGATGAAAACAGATTGGGCTCTGTTCTGCCTGATCCTAAGCTATGTCTGGAAGAACTTGGGGTATACCGTTGTATTGCTCCTGGCGGGGCTGAGCAATATCAACCCCTCGCTGTACGAGGCCGCGTCGGTAGACGGCGCAGGAAAAATGCGCCAGTTCACGGCCATCACCGTGCCATGTTTGAAGCCCGCGTTGTTTACGGTAACGGTGCTTTCCCTGCTCAACTCCTTCAAAGCCTACCGCGAAGCATACCTGGTTGCGGGGAATTATCCTCAGAACAGCATCTACCTTATCCAGCACACTTTGAACAACTGGTTTACATCCATGGAAATTGAAAAGCTTTCAGCGGCCGCCATCGTATCCGCCCTTGTCATCCTGTGTCTGGTGGGATTGCTCAACTGGACATGGTCGATGGACACATCGGCGGAGTGAGGAGTCAATCATGAAAGCACTGAAACTTACTGTAAGGTCCGCATTTTTATGGATCATTGCCCTGATAGTTCTTATGCCGCTGGCGCTGACGATAGGCGGCTCGCTGATGGGCAGCGCCGAGCTTATGGAACACATCCGCCCAGTGATCAGCAATACCTCCGGATTTGCGGAGGCAACGCTGCTGCCCGGCATACCCACCCTTGAACAATACGTAATGCTGCTTTTTGACACGCCCAAGTTCCTGACCATGTTCTGGAACTCCATGAGCCTTGTGCTACCCATCGTGCTGGGGCAGGTCATCGTGGGCACGCTGGCCGCCTGGGGCTTTGCCCACTTCCGTTTTCCCCTTCGGAACGGGTTGTTCCTGGGATATATCGCGCTGATGATGATGCCCTTTCAGGTCACCCTGGTGCCGTCGTTTTTGACCCTTGACCGCATTGGCCTGATAGACACCCCCTGGGCGGTGATCCTTCCCGGCGCCTTTCATACCTTTTCCGTATTTCTGCTGCGCCAATTTTTCACATCCATACCCGAATCCCTGCTGGAATCGGCGCGAATAGACGGTGCGGGGGAACTAAGGGTCTTTGCGTCCATCGCCATTCCGCTGGGAAGCACAGGCATTGCGTCGCTATTCATACTGAGCTTTCTGGACAACTGGAATCTGATTGAGCAGCCCATGACGTTTTTGCGGACCCAGGATCGCTGGCCCTTGTCCCTTTACCTGACCAGAATCGGGGAAAGCAATGTGGAGATCGCCATGGCCGCTTCAGTCATCGCGCTGCTGCCCACGCTCCTTCTGTTCTTCTATTGCGAATCCTACCTGGTCAAAGGCATTCAAATGTCCGGGCTGAAGGAATAGTCAAAATTCTATCATGCGAGGAAGATTATCATGCAGACAACAACCATTCCGCAAAACCCCTTATCAAAAGCATCCTCCACCCGTGCAAAGGCCGGAAAAGCGCTGCTTGTTTTCCTTGCGCTGATGGCGGCGCTGACCATTGCTGGAAACACGCTTCAGGAAATGGTCGTCCCCGTGGTATCTCCCGTCGCGCCTCAGCGTGGCGCTTTGGAAAAACAAATTTATGCGGATGGAACACTTGAAACGTCCGGCCAGGTGCCCATCATAGTCACGGATGCGGCCAGGGTCCAGGAGATCCTGGTGGCGACCGGCGCCCCCGTACAAAAGGGCCAGCCGCTTCTTTCACTTGACTATACGGATGTTCTGACGGAAAAGTACAACACTCTTATGGATACGCTCCATACCGTATCGGAAAAGCGGCAAGCCTATTATTGGGCCGAGGCTTCTGTTAGCGAAGATTCCCTGGACGATTTAACCGACAGGCGGGAGGAATGGCTCGAAGCTGAGGCCGAGCAGATAAAGGCGCAAGCAGCGTACGATGAGGCACAGGTAGCGCTTGAGAAGGCGCAAGAGCTGGAAAGCAGCGAAAAAAGCGCGCTGGAAGCTGCCCAATCGTCCGGCGATCAAGACTCTGTGGAGGAAGCCCAGGCCGCCTATGACGCGGCCAAGAAGGCCACCAAAGACTCCCAGTCCAGAGCTAAGCAGGCTAAGGATGATCTAAGCGACGCCCAGGATGAACTGGACGACGCCAAAAAAGATCTGGAAAAAATGACAAGAACCCGCACATACATGACGACGGGCAAGGAACTGATCAGTGCACAGGAAAACTTGGATCAAAAATGGCGGGCCTATTTTGACGCGAACGCAAAGCTTCAAAACGGTCAAAAGCTTTCTCCGGAAGAGGAAGAAAAACTTATGGAGGATGCTCTTCGGGCTATCGACTTTGGCGGGACAGCCACCGATTTAATTCCCTTTGACAAAAACGCGGACCATACGGTTTTGGTGTACGCGCCGGTGGACGGCGACATCCTCACCATTGATGTCAATGCCGGATCTGTAGTGTCCACGGGTGCGCCGGCCATGACGGTTAACGACCGCTCAAAAGGGCTTTCGCTGACGGTTAAGGTAGATGAAGATGACGTGGGCGATATGACTGTGGGCGATTCCGCGGATATCACCGTGGGCGACGATGTGCAAACCTGCCCTATCACCTCCATTGCAGCCTCCAGCGAAGGGCAGGGCATGTTCGACGTTACCTTTTCCATTCCCGACAGTTTCGGGGTGGTGGGCCAGCAGGCATCCATGAAGTTCCGCAAGCGGACACAGCAGTATGATGTGTTGATCCCTGTAGGCGCGCTCAGGAGTGACAACGACGGCGACTTCGTATACGTGGTGGACCAGCGGGAAGGCTCCCTGGGCACGCAGATGAGCGTAAAGCGGGTGGATGTTTTCGTACTGGATCAGGACAATACCCGGGTAGCGTTGCAGGGCGGGGTCTCCCAGCGGGAGCTGATCGTGGCACGCAGCGACAGGGATATTCAGGACGGCGACCGCGTGCGCCTGGAGGAGGAGTAATACGTGCAATGGCTGAGACGTCAGTTCTACCACGGCGTTTTGCTGCTCTTCATCGGCCTGTTTTGCTGGTATGGCGCTTTGGGCGTATGGTCGCTTCACAACCGGCAATGGAACGATGACCGGGTCAGTTACCGGGAGCCTGACAGCATGCTGGATTTTGAAGCACTCAAGGAACTACGCAGGCAAATAAAGCTGGACGGGGAAGGAGAAGTCACAGGCTGGGGCCAGTCGCTGTCCGAAGAAATCAAGGCTGACGCCACCTCGGATACTACCAGGGTGGATGTGATCTGGCTGGACGGCAGCGCATCGCTCATATGGGACCTGCCCATAAAATATGGCCAGTATCCGGGCCCCACGGATACCATCGGCTGCGCCATTGATGAAGAAACGGCCTTGAAGCTGTTCGGCTCTTTGGACGTCGTCGGAAAAGAAGTCCAAATTGCCGGTGACGAGATGACCATCCGCGGTGTTTTCACTTTACCGCAAGGCATAACTTCCATCCCTTCCAACCCCGGGAGAGGCCTGGCCTTTTGCCCGGCGGCTTTGGCAAATGAGGACGTGAGCATGACCGCACTGGAGTTTATCGCACGGCCCAGCCCCGGCAAAACGGCAAAGGAGCAAGTGGAAGCTTGGATGCAATCTTCCGCCATGGGCACGGGCGGCAGCATGGACGACCATCAGGATACGCGGCAACTGCTGGCGCTGTTTACATCCCTGCCGGGCTATCTGCTCATGGTTCTTTCCCTTGTGGAGCTGTATCTGGCGCTTGGTGATCTTACAAAAGCCGCATGGCGCAAGTGGTCCTATCTCAAAAGCGACAGATTATCTTCCCGCCGGCAGTTTGTTCGCACGGTAGTCTTATGGTGCGTGCCGGCGCTTGTACTCCTCATCGCCGGCGCAGGTATCACCCGTTTACCGGATTTCGGCAGCAGCATTCCCGTCTCATTTCTGCCGACGCGCTGGTCCGACTTTTCGTTCTGGCCCGGGAAAGCGGAAGAGTTGTTGCAGCTTATGGTCAACGGTCGCCTTTCTCCCGCCCTTCGGCCCGACCTTGCGGAGCAGGGGATCATAACGGCCGGCATCGTACTGAGCCTTGTTTCCCTGTCACTTGTGTGGCTGGCTTGCAGGGCCCTGAAAAGGGGAGTTGCGTATGCCTCTATAGCGGCCGCATCTGCCTGTGCGGGAGTCCTCATCCTTGCGGCGCCGCTTTCCCTGTGGATTGTCGAGCGCATGGGCTGGATACCGGCGGCTTTGCCCGGCATAGCGGTTTTGCCCATAGTTTTCTTTGCGGTATTTACCGCGCTTAGAATCGCACGGCAATCCGAAAAAGTAAACGCATGGCTCTTTAAAGCTAATACAGGAGGGATGCACATGTAAACAATTCCCTCAAAAAAATCCCAAACCTATCAATTTCAATCATGGAAAGGGGATCAATATGAAAACACGGAAAAAAATCTTCGCGCTTCTCCTAACCTTGGCGCTGGCAGCCACACTTCTGCCAGCCGCCTCCCTTGGCGAAGGCGCGCCTCAGGGAACGTACGTAGAAACCCCGATGGCTGTGCCGGAAGGGTATACTTCCCTCACTTCTATCGCCGTAAAACCCGACGGTTCCTTGGCAGCTGCCGCACAGAAGGGCGATACGGGTACGTGGGAACTGCTGACCTGGACCGACATAGGCACACCCCCAGAGGTAATGCCGCTTGACTATACAGGCAGCGACATCAGCCAAATCGACTTTGCGCCGGACGGAAATCTTCTTATCATTTCCAATGATATGATGAGGCCGGATAGGCCGCCAGAGGGGCAAGGCGACGGTCCGCAGGTGCAGGGCGAAGGCCCGCAGGTGCAGGGCGAAGGCCCGCAGCTAAACAACAACGGCGCCCAAATGCAGGTCGGCGGCAATCTGCCGGCCCAGGGCGGCGTTCAAACGAATGAAGCCGCCGGGAAGAAAATGATCCGCTCCATGGATGACCTAAGCTTCACCGCCACCTGGCTAAATGCCGACGGCACCTTGGTCGGCAGCTTTCAAATTAGAGGCATGGTAACGCAAGCCGCCGCGCTGAACAACAAGCAAACCGCCAGTGTCGACAGGCAAAGCGGTATTACCATCTATGACGAACAAGGAAACACCGTCAGCCAGATAGCCGCAACCGGCGTCATCGGCATCGCCGTTTCCGGTGAAACATTGGTTGCTATAACACGGGATAAGCTGACACAATATGATGTCAAAAGCGGTGAAAAGCGCAATACCGTGGATATCAGTACCGATAATTCCGCACGGGTTGCCATAGGGCCCGACGGCGCCGCCTACATCATGGACAGCACAGGGCTGTATACAGTGAAACCGGCGGACAGCCAACAAATAAAGCTCATGGACGCCATTGGCACCCTCATCGGCGATCCAAGCAACGGTATGACAGGTATGGCCGTCATGAAAGACGGCACAGTCGTCACGTTGGTTATGGAAGGCAGCGGGAGCCTTGGCGACACGACGAGCGTGCGCATCGGTGGAGGCATGGAATTAAGTACGCTGGCCGCCTACCGCTATACCGACGCAGCCAATTTAGGCGCAAGGCAGGATTTCACCATCACGTCACTGTATGACTCTGCTAAGCTTCGCAAGGCGGCAAGTGATTTCCAAAGGCTGCACCCGGAGCTGAGCGTGAAGCTGCAGACGCAGATGGCGGTAAACGATGAATCTCCGGTGGAAGACCGCATCCGCACCCTGAATACCGACCTGCTGGCGGGCAAGGGCGGCGATGTGCTGATTCTGGACGGGCTCCCCGTGGAAAAGTACGCGCAAAGAGGCATCCTTAAAGATCTGACCGACCTGCTCAAGGATATTGCATTCCTGCCAGGCATCCGGGAAGGGAGCACCTCCGCGGACGGAAAACTCTACGCCATGCCCTCGAAATTCACCTTTGAACTCCTGTGGGGAAACGCGGGCACCGTGAGCACCATTCAAGATCTAACGAACTTGCCCTCCCTGCCGCTTGCATCCGGCCAGACACTGCTGAATCCTCGCACCTATGAGGAATGGCTGCGCATGTTCTACCCAGCCAGCGAGCCGCAATTCCGCAATGATAGCGGACAGCTGCAGTTCGACAGCCCGGCGTTTGAAACATTCCTGGAAACGCTGTATCAGCTTTATATCCAGCAAGGCGACATGCCCTCCGAAGATATGCCGCCCGCCAAAGGCGGCATCGTTCCGGCCGAAGTTGCCGCTATACTTAACGGAGCTACGGCGCTGTTTCCCACCACGGTCAACAGCCTGATGCAGCTGAACCTCGCTTACACTGTTACTGGCGAAGAGGAAAGCGGTTTTACCACGGTGCCCTCCATGAATGGCGCGGGGTATGGCTACACGCCTTCGCTGATGGCCGGTATCAACGCCCAGTCACAGAATCAGGCGCTGGCCGAAGAATTCGTGCTCACGCTGTTCTCCCCCGACACCCAGGAATTGGATCAAATGGATGGACTGCCCACGGTCGCCGCATCGCTGGATAAACAGTTTGCAGACGCGCTTGAACGCAATGTGGAGGGCGGAGATGGCATGACAAAGGTAGCGATGTTTGCACTGCCCGGCATGAACCCCATTGAAATCAAGCAGCCCGGCGAAGCGACATGGCAAAATCTGCGCGCGCTTTGCGATAAGCTTAACGTACCGGTCCGCGCCGATGAAACGCTTCTTGGCTTCATCACTGAGGAAACAGAAGCTTTCTTTGCCGGCAGCATAACTGCCCAGGAGGCGGCGCAGGCTGTCCAGCAGCGGGCCTGGGCTTATTTGAACGAATAAACTATCGAAAAAATGGCTTTGCCATTTTCAAACAAGCCCGGCATCCGTCCCCTATCGGGGTGGATGCCGGGCGGCATCTATGATAAAATAAGAATGGCGATCGAGATGGAGGGTGTATCTTGCAGATACTGCTGGTAGAAGACGATAAAAGCCTGTCTATGGCCGTTGTATACCGGCTAAAAAAAGAGGGCTTAGAGGTAACTGCCTGCATGGACGGCACAAGCGGCCTGGAGGCGCTTGAGGCGCAGCATTTTGACCTCATCCTGCTGGACCGGATGCTTCCCGGCATGGACGGCGTGAGCCTTTTGCAAAAGCTTCGCCAAAGCCGCGACGCAACGCCGGTGCTTCTGCTTACGGCGATGGACGGCGTTGGCGACCGGGTTACGGGGCTGGACGCAGGGGCGGATGACTATCTTGTAAAGCCCTTCGCCATGGCAGAACTGATGGCGCGCATCCGGGCATTGCTCAGGCGTCCGGCGCAGTGGAGCCCGCAGGACGCACTGCATGTGGGCGACGTGGTGTTTGATGCGGAGCGTTCGATCTTAAAATGCGGCTGCCAGACAGTCACCCTATCCCGTACGGAGGCAAAGCTGCTGGGATTTTTCATGCGCAATCCCAATCAGATTTTGCCAAGGGATGTTTTATTGGACCGGGTATGGAGCGGCAACATTGTAGAGGATGGAAATCTTGATATTTATATATGTTTTTTGCGCAAACACCTTGATACCGTAAATTCACAGGTGAAAATAAAAACCGCCCGTGGCGTCGGGTATCAGCTTGTTTCACATATTTAACAGAATTTTTCATTGCATGGGAGAGGGTCGTTATGCTCCGTAAATTGGGAAGGCATCTTTCACTGATCAACGTGGCCATATCCGGGGCGATCCTTATCACCATGGCGTTTGCCTCGCTGGGAGTTACAGAAAAGATAATGGCTTCGCAATACGAAAACGACCTGCGTTCCTATGCCGATTCCATGCTGACCACTCAGCGCAACAAAGGCATAGCCGGTACGAAAGCGAGTATCCTTGTGCTGGACAAGTACTTAACTTACATGGAAGAAAACGGAAAACAGGCAGAGATGCTCACTACCAAAGAAATAGATAACGACGCCATCAAGGATATCGTTGATCATGTGCGCGCCGATTTGAAAAAACAAATCAATGACGCAAACATTCAGAACCAAAAAATGCTGGAGAGAAAGTTCATTATCTCTTTTAACAGTGAAAAAGAGGCAGGCACGAATACGTCCGGCCCACCTTTGCCCCCCATGGTGATCGGCAGCAGCAAAATGATCTATACCTTCACGATGAAGGATTTCTATATAGCGAATATCAATAATGTACCATACCGAATCGCGGCTTCCGTGGTTTGGTCGGAGGAGCCCAGCAGCATTTCGCTTGTCATGCAGGACCGCACAGAGGAGCTTAATAGCCGTGACCGCCTACGCTGGATATTTGTACTCTGCGTGGCAGGCGGCCTGTTTTTAATCGTTCTGGGCAGCCAGTTTTTAAGCTCCAGGGCCATAAGACCCGTGGAACAATCCATCCGGCAGCAGCAGGCATTTGTGGCCGCGGCCTCCCATGAGCTGCGCACGCCGGTCGCCGCTATTCGAGCCAATGCGGAGGTATTGCAGGATGCGCCACTGGGGGATTTCAACCCCTTTCTTGGCTCTATCCTGGATGAAAGCGAGCGCATGTCCCGCCTGGTTGCGGACCTTATGCACCTGGCCCGGGCGGACGCGGGCGAACTGCCCGTCAGCCAAACCCCGACAGATGTGGCGGAGGTGGCAAACGACGCCACGAAGCTCATCGAGCCCCTTATGCAAAAGAACAGCCTGAATCTGCGCAAGGACATTTCCCCCGCATGGATCATGGGCGACCCGGACCGAACACGCCAGGTTTTGATCGCCCTTTTGGACAACGCGGTACGATACACGCCTGAAGGCGGCGAGATCACCGTATCCGTTATAAAAACCGGGCATCATGTGAACATTTCCGTAGCAGATTCGGGTATCGGGATAGACGATGCGCACAAGGAACGCATCTTCGACAGGTTTTACCGCATCGATTCCACGCGTTCCCGCATGTACGGCGGCGCGGGCCTGGGGCTAAGCATTGCAAAGCAGCTTGTTGAAAAAATGCACGGTACCATTCGTGTAGAGGACCGTCCCGGCGGAGGCTCCATATTTATGATCACATTTCCCGCTGAGGAACAAAAGTGACGTATTGTCATGATACCGTTTTAAGCGTATCCTGCGGCACCTCAGAGGGCATCGTCATAGCGTATGGATTCAGGATTTCACGCAGTTCCCGTTCCGTAAAAAGCCCATCGCGCAGCGCCAGCGCCTGAATGGATATGCCGCTCCTCTGGGCCTCTTTCACAAGGCTTGAGGCGCGCGTATAGCCTATGAATGGGCATAGTGCCGTCACAATGCCTGCGCTTCCTTCCACAAGCTGCTTGCAGCGTTTTTCGTTAGCCGTAATGCCCTTGATACAATGTTCTGTCAGCGTACGAACACCCTGGGTCAATGTGGTGATGGATTCAAACAGCTTATAGAAAATGATAGGCTCAAAGGCGTTGAGCTCAAGCTGCCCCGCCTCCGCAGCCAGGGTAATAGTCATATCATTGCCAATCACATTGAAGGCGATCTGGTTGACTACTTCGGGGATAACAGGGTTCACCTTGCCCGGCATGATGGAGGATCCATTTTGGCGGGCGGGCAGCGTGATTTCGCCCAGCCCCGCATAGGGACCGGAGGACATCAGCCTAAGATCGTTGCACATCTTGGACAGATTGACGGCACAGCTTTTGAGCGCGCCGGAAACCGCCGTATAGCAATCCAGGTTCTGCGTGCCATCGATAAGGTCTTCTGCCTGTGTATAGCACTCACCGCTGAGCCTGGAAACGGCAGCCACAATGTTGCGGGCATAGACATTGCACGCGTTGATGCCGGTGCCGATGGCCGTGCCGCCCAGATTAAGCACATGCATGTCCTCCCTGGCCCTTCCGAGGCGGCGAATGTCACGGCCGACGGCAGTTGCGTAGGCACGGAATTCCTGCCCAAGCCGGACCGGCACGGCATCCTGAAGCTGGGTCCGGCCCATTTTGACCACGTGATCAAAGGCAAACGCTTTATCCTCCAGCGATTTTTGAAAAGCGGCAAGCGCTTCATCCAGCTGTTTGAGCAGCTTGACGGCCGTCATTTTTCCGCAGGAGGGATAGACATCGTTAGTGGACTGCCCGCAATTCACATGATCGTTGGGATGCACAAGGGCATAATCGCCTTTTGTACCGCCCAGCAGCTCGATGGCGCGATTGGCTATGACTTCATTGGCATTCATATTGGTGGAAGTACCTGCGCCGCCCTGAACCGGGTCAACCGGAAACTGATCGCAGAATTTGCCATTAAGCAGCTCATCGCATGCGCTAGCGATCGCATCTGCAATGCGGGGCGGCAGCACTTTGGCCTCACGGTTTGTCAGCGCCGCGGCCTTTTTGATCAGTACGAGGCTCTGGATCATTTCAATGGGCAGCCTCTGTCCGGTCATCGGAAAGTTTTCCAATGCGCGAAGCGTCTGTGCCCCATAATAGGCTTCCGCGGGCACCGCCACTTCCCCCACGATATCCCGTTCCATGCGGAAATTGCTGCTTATAATATCCATGGGCTTTCCTCCCTGTCGGTACAAAAACATGCATAAATTTCATTGGATGCTTGCCAACAGTGTATGATCATGCTATCCTATTTGCAAATACATATAATCATATTTGTGGTATAGCCAAAAGACTATACCGGATGGGATGCATGATGTTTCATGAGATTCGGTATGTCTATGAAGTCTATAGGGAACGCAGCTTCTCCAAGGCCGCCCAGAAGCTTTACATCTCTCAGCCCTCGCTGAGCGCAATGGTCAAGCGGGCAGAGCAGCGGATCGGCAGCCCGATATTTGACCGCAGCACATCGCCTATAGGCCTTACTCAAGTTGGGCTCGAGTACATTCGCGCCGCGGAGCAAATGATGGAGATCGAGGACGGTTTCCGCCAATATTTGAACGATGTGGGCCAATTCCTGGTGGGCCGCCTTGCCATAGGCGGCACGACGCTTTTCACCTCATATATACTCCCGCCGCTGATATCGGCATTTTCCGCGCGGTATCCGGCGGTGGAAATACGCGTGCATGAGGCGCATACCGTTCTGCTCGAAAAGGAGCTGGCCGATGGCACGCTGGATCTGATTGCGGATAACTATACCTTCGACCCTGATATTTATGGTAGGGAATCCTTTCGTGGCGAGCGTCTGCTGCTGACCGTGCCGGCGGATAGATCAGTCAACGATACAGCCGCCGCGTATAGGCTGTCGGCCGAGGATATACATAATGGCCGCCACCTGTGCGGCGATACGCCCACGGTACCGCTGGAGCTGTTTCAGGAAGAACCTTTTTTACTGCTCAAGGAAGGCAACGATACGCGCATCCGAGCCGAAAAGCTTTGCGCACGTGCGCATTTCAAGCCCAAGGCACGCCTGCTGCTGGACCAGCAGATCACCGCCTATAACCTGGCCTGCTATGGCATGGGCAGCGCGTTTATCAGCGATACGCTGGTGAATCACGTTCCGCCTGTGGCAAGCGTATGGTTTTACAAACTTGACAGCGAGCTGTCGCAGCGGGAGATCTGCTTTTACTACAAACGTTCCCGGTATCTTACCAATGTCATGCGCGAATTTATGAAAACCGTGCAGGAAATGTCCTGGAGGGAAGAGGCGCCTCACGGATAGAGAATAACCCTTTCGTCTATGACTTTGGTGCACACAAAAAGAGCCTGCCGCGCTGGGACATGCGGCAGGCCTTTTTCAATCAATCGCTTATATTGATCCAACTTTAACGCATAAATGTGCATAGTAGTCTGACAACTACAGAAGTTTCGTTTCGTTTTTCATCTTCTGCCGCCAAAGTTGCACATGTCAAGCGGCAATTGTGTCATGCAAATCATGAGCCTTCCCCTTGAGGGGAAGGTGGCGCGCAGCGCCGGATGAGGTGGTTTGCTACGGAAATATTGCCGCCACATACAC
>JAEZQK010000040.1 GCA_023413135.1 Bacillota bacterium | reverse complement strand
GCTCTGCTCCGCCCGGTACAGTAGGTAATTTTTCTTATCGGGCGGAGCAGAGCCCCGCCCCTACGACGCCGCTCATTGCTTCTGTAGTTGATAATCCCCTAGCGGATCAGCTCCAGGTTCTTGCGGATGCCGTCCAGCGCCTTGAGATCCTCGACCGGCGTATCGGTCAGGTCGAGCCAGCGAAGGTTTTTAAGGTCTTTGAGCGGGGTGACGTCATTAACCGGGCAGGAGCGCAAGTTCAGGCTCTCGAGGCTTTTAAGCCCGGCGAGCGGCGACAAATCGCTGACCTGGCTGAAGCCTATGTTGAGCCTCCTGAGCTTTGCCAGGCCGGAAAGTGGACTGAGGTCCGTGATCGGGTTGGCGTTGAACTCCAGTTCCTCGAGGTTGACGAACCATTTGAGCGGGAAAATATCAGAGAAAAGCGATTCCTCTGTCTTTTCATTGTGCAGCGTCAGTGATCGGATAAGGTAGGCGTTCCTTTGCGTAATGGGCCGGTCCTTTATGCCCGTTGCCCGCCTCAGCGCCGCCTCGAAGGCAGGTTCCGCGATCTCAATGGGTGTATCGGGCACGCCGTCCGCGAACAGCGGCTCGAAATCCCTGTCGGTGAGATTCGGAAGGATTCCCCGGATGGGTTCATAGTCGGTGACCGGATTCCCCGTAAGCCTCAGGGACGTGAGCCGTGTAAGGCCGGACAAGGGCGAAAGATCCGTGATGTTGTTGTAGGCCAGGTCGAGATCGCGCAGGCTTTGAAGCCCGACCAGCGGGGAGATATCTGAAATTTGTACGCCATGTGCGGTGAGCCCTTCGAGGCCCGACAGGCTCTTGAGCGGCATCAGGTCCGTGGCGCGGGGAAGCTGCACCAATTTCAGGCTGGTGAGGCCGGAAAGCGGCGTCAGGTCGCCGGCCGGATTGCCTTCCAAATTCAGGAGTGCCAGGTTTTTAAGTCCCGCCAGTGGGGAAAGGTCGCCGATCCCGTTGTTCCACGCATCCAGCTTGGTCAGGCTTGTGAAGTGCTTCAGCGCTTCAATGCTTTGGATCTTCACGTCCTTGGATTTGGATTCGTCGAAGCCAATATTGAGCTCCGTGATCGATGCCACATCATCATAGGTGATCTTCCCCTTCTTTTTGCCGATGGCAGCGCGCACCTTCTTTTCCAATGCCGCGTCGTCAAAAGGGATTACAAAATCCATGCCCGGCTGGTCCAGGGTAAAGTCACTTTCGGTCAGATTCGGATAAATGGCGGATAGCAGGCTCCAGTCCCCCACCGGATTTCCTGCCAGCCTCAGCGCTTTCAGATTCGAAAGCTCCGCCAGCGGGCTTGCATCCCGAATCTGGCTATTCGAAAGGTCGATGAAGTTCAGCGCCGCCAGTTCCTTCAGCGCACCGCAATCCTTGAAGGCATTGTCGGCGGCGTCCAGAAGGTACAGGTTTTTTAACCCCTTGAGCGGTGCAAGATCCTTTAAGCCGCAGGACCGGACGCGCAGTTCCAGAAGCTCGTTCAGGTTCGCCAGCGGCTTGAGGCTTGAAAGGGGATTACCGTTCAGATCCAGGTACTTGAGTCCCGTTAGCTTTTTGAGCGGCGAGAGATTGGAGATGTTGTTATTGTAGGCACTAAAGACGAACAGGTTGGGGAATAGCGCGACGTCTGAAATGCCGCTGAGCTTTTCTTCATCAGGGATGGATTCGCCGCCGTTCCCCAGGTCCAGTTCCCCGACGTTCCATGCTTCCTTGACGGTGATGGGGCCATCGGGTTTGCCAAGATACGCGCGCGCCTTCTTCTCGAACAACGGGTCGTGAAACTTGATGGCTTCCGGCAGGTTTGCCTCAGCCTTCGCAGGCCGGGTGGCAGCCCACCCGGAAGCTCCCAAAGCTATAAGGCCAATCAACAGCAAGCATAGCGCATTTTTCATACTCATCCTCCGCTCGTTCCGGTCAATCCGGCATTTACACATATTGTATCATCCCGGGGCAGCAAAAAGGTGGGCTGCCAGCCCACCTTATATATGTTTTCGTTTTATTCAAAGGCTATTTCAAAGGCCGCCGTTTCCATTGTATCGGCCCTATCCCGCCAAGCACCGTCCAGCACTACATTGCGCAATCTCGCTAGATCAATAAGAGGTGTCAGGTCGTGAAGCCCGGTTCCCGACAGGAAAAGCGCTTCGAGATGAGTAAACCGGCCGATGCCGTCAAGTGACGGCACGTCTAAATCCTTAAGAGACAATGTGCGGAGCGTCGCCCAGCCGCCAACCTTTTCAATCGAAGGGATCAACGTCCGGCCGACATCCAGGACGGCCAGGCGCGGGCAGGTGTCCAGGCAGGAAGCGTCTTTCACATTGGTGTCGTACAGATTGATATTCTCCAGCAATTCCATACCGGAAAGCGCCGATATATCCGCCACGCGGGTATGGCGCAGATTCACATAGGTCAGGTTTTGAAGCTGGGAAAGCGGCGAAATGTCCGAAAGCTTCTGGTAATTGACGTAGAGCGTCTCAAGATTCGGAAGAAGGTGAACATCCTCCAGCGTCACAAGGCTTCCCCGGGGATCGCTTTTCCGCGCACCGGCCAGGCCTGCCGCGAACGGATCGTCCGACGCCGCCACCTCGTTCCCGAAGATATAGATTGCCCGAACGGAGGCAAGGTCCACCGCCGTGACCGCCTTCTCCGGGCCGATCCCAAGCTTTATGCGCACCGCCTGCTCCATCAGCGGCTCTTGAAATCGTACGGCGCCGCCGGCCGGTACGGCAAACAGGCCGGTGTAGCGCCCGGCCGCGAAGCCCGCGCAAAGGCAGATCAGCACCGTGGCAAACACCGCAAAAGCCCGCGCCGCTGCCCTGCGCCTGCGCCCATCAATGTTCAGCAGCGCCAGCTTCACCTTGGCAGCGCTGGCGAAGCGGTCCTCCGGCGAAAACGCCGTGCACCGGCGGATCACCGCATCCAGCCGCTTGTCCCCGGCCTTCGCCAGGCGCGCATCAGTCTCTCCGGTAAGCATCCAGCGCAGCAGCACGCCAAAGGCATATAAGTCGGTTCTGCAATCGGTTTGGGAAAAGCCGTACTGCTCCGGCGGGGCATAAGGCCGGGTGCCCAGGAAGCGGGTATCGGTATCGGATGCCTCGCGGTATTCACGGGCAATGTCAAAATCGATCAACGCCAGGCCGCCGCCGGGCTTGACAATGATATTTTGAGGTTTGAGGTCGCGGTGGATGACCGGCTTCTCAAGGCTGTGCAGGTACGTGAGAATGTCCAGAAGCCCAGCGCAAAGCTCAATGATCTTTTCTTTGGACGCGGCGCTATACGCCATATACCGGTCCAGCGGCATCCCTTCCACATACTGGCGGACCACGCAGATCATCCGGTCATCCTGATACTCGCCGCAAAATTCCGGGATGCCGTCATGACGCAACGCTTTCAATATGGAACTCTCCTGCACAAGGGGATAAACGCTCCGGTCATAGCACTTTGCGACATAGGACTGCCCGGAAACCTTCTCGCGCACAAGAAAGGTCTCTGTTCCATGACCCGCCCCCAGGCATTCGATGAGGCTATACCCCTCCCAAAGCGCGGGCGGATACACCGATTCCAGCACGGCGGTTATTTCCCGTGCCGCAACGCTTCCCTCGCTCATCTTGACGGCGCGCTCCCGATCAGTGGTAGTCCAAGCTCCTCCAGAACAGCCTGTGTCTCAACCAGGCTCATCTGATGATGAAGGCAATATCCGATCGCCAGATCCCGTTCAATTCTGGGATACAGCGCGCTATGCCCGGCGTGCTTGAGCAATGACTGCGCCAGCCTAACGTCCGCGCCGAGGCCGAAGGCGAGTTGAAGCACCGTGTCCCGCGATGGATTCCGTGTCCCGCGAAAAATCTGGTGTCCAAAGGAACGCTCAACGTTCGCACGCCGGATCACGCGCCCGGGCACTTCGCCCATGCTTAAGCATATTTCCGAAATATAGGCTGAAAAGGCAGTCAAACCAAACTCGGAGGTATTCTCTCCGATAAATGTCCGGATCGATGGCGCTTTGAAAAGCCGATCCCACATTTCGGCGGTTTTGAGCCCGGATGCCCGCTCGTCCATCCTTTGCACCTCGCCTATACACCACGTTCATATACAGCCATTATATGGGATTTTCCAGGCGTTTTCAACACGCAATCCGCACAATAAATATACTTTCACAAGCGGCTACCGCAATGCTGGCACAAGCCAACCAGTTACCGCAGCAAGTTCTGCGATTGTTAAGATAAAGAACATAGGGGAGAAAAAAGAACACAGTCTGACGGTTCTATGTGTTGACGGACAAGAATAAAGACACATAGAACTGTCAGACCGTGTTCACTTTTGAAAATGGGGGATTACTCAATGATCTCGCACGCGATGCCCAGCACGCCGGCGATCTTTTCGATGGTTGATGCGTGATGCCCGATGCCCAGCGCGAAGTGGTGCGTCGGCCCGGCCATGACCCATTTTTTGAGGAAGGTTGTGGTGCTCGGCTGAAAGAATCCACGCGTATTCGTGTTGCCGGTGGGGGGGATTGGCCCGCGCTTGGACAGCCCTTCGCCCACGACAAACTTGAACCGGCCATCCGCAAGCTGTGTGATGCCCAGCATGGTAATCGGCCCTTCCTTGATGCAAAACTCCACTGACGCGCCGCTGCCCGGCTTGCCGTGATACTTTTGAAGGCTGCGCAGCTTCGGCTTCCCATCCGCGATGGCTATGTGGTGCGGGCCGTCGTGCCCCACGAAGATAAAATCCTCTACGAAATCAAACGGATGGAACTCGGCAAAGCTGCCGCCGATGTTGAGCCGGTCCATGATGAACATCGCCAGGCAGGTCTTGATGTCATACTCGCCGCACATGGGAATGCCCTGCGCGTTTAAAAGCGAGTTGCCCACGATAAAGGAACTGGCCAATGATTGATGTTCGCTGCCCGGCCGCCCGTTATAATAATAAGCGAGCCCGGTCAGCTTTTTTTCCTGAATGAACTTGTCCAGCGCCACCGACGCCTTGGCAGCCTTGTACAGATCGCTGTCTGTGAGTTTCATGGTGATCGGGTCGCTGACCGGGTCAGGCGTATCGAAGGCATCCAGGATCAATTGGCTCTTTAATGCCACTTCGCCGTCGGTGACAAGGTCGTAGACCGCCAGCACGTCATCGACCTCCAGCAGCGGAACATGCACGCCGAAGGCCGAAGAGATCGCGGTGGGATCCGCATGCATGTCGTACATCGCTTCCAGCACGTGGCCCATCAGGCCAAAGCGCGCGCCCTTCAAATCGTGCAGCACCTTGGCAATTTCGCACCACGTGGCGATCTCCGCGCTGGCCTGTGTATCGTTATACAGCTTTCCCATGATCACATCGTGAATCTTCCGGTCAAAGCGCGCCGCGACGCACAGAAATTCCGGTACGGAGCAAATATTGTCGTTCTCCAGCTGCTGCCGTGTGCTGGCGTTGGTATAGTCCATGCGCTCCAGCGGCTGCAGGGCGGCCATGATGATCGGCAGGTGCGCATCGCGCAAAATGGGCGCAAAGATGCTGGAGGTGGCGTAGGTGAGCATGTTGCACATCAAAAGGTCCAGGCGTTCACCCTGCATCCGCGCCACCGTCTCAAAAGCCTTTTCGTTGGAATCCACCATCCCGAAATCTACGATTTCGACGTCGTTTTTTAAAACGATCCGCTTAAATTCCTCGTGGAACTCCAGCAGCTTTTCATATAAGCCCTCAAATTGCGGCCAATAGACGTCAAACCCGACGCCGAATACGCCAATTCTTGCCGTGCGTTTTTTCAATCTTTCCACCATACCGGTCCCTCCTTGGAAATCCTGCTTGATTTGGCTGCGTCGATGTGTTTCAATATTGAATAAGATTCGATTTGTGCAAAACAAACCTAAGGGGGCTATGTGGTGATTCCCCACTTTTTCCTTTCGCTGCGGGATATTCAGCCGTTTGTACGCTATGTGCAGCTGCTGCAAATTCGTCCAAATGAATATCCGGTGTTTACGCGCTCGTATGATTGCCGCCTGTTTTATGTGTACCGCGGAGAGGGTTCCCTGTTGATCGGGGACAAGGTATATCCCGTCGCCCACGGCTGCCTGGCCTGCTGGCAGCCGGACATTGATTACCGCATGGAATGCTATGACGGCGGCATGCAGTTCCTGTGCGTCAATTTTGATATGACGCAGAACCACCGGAACAAGGACTACCCGATTCCGCCGGACCGAAGCGGCCTATACGATGCCGCACGTGCCACGGAGCATATTGCCTTCCTGGACATCGAGGCACTTACGCACCCTGTTTTCCTTCGCGACATGCAATCCATAGAGGATGGGCTGCTGGAGATGAAGCGCGAGTACCAGGCGCAAAAGCTGTTCTGGCGCGAGCGCCTGGGCGGGCTCATGCATGCCATTATCGTCGCGGTCGCCCGTACCCTCTCCCACGCGACGCCGGAAGGCGCGCGGGGTGACACCTTCATCGACCCTGTGATCAACTACATCCAGGCCCATGCCAATGCGCGGCTGACCAATGCCGAGCTGGGCCGGCATTTCAACTACCATCCCAACTACTTGAACAAGCAGATGCTCTTGCATACCGGGAAGTCGCTGCATCAGTATCTTTTAACGTGCCGGATCGCCAACGCTATCGAGCTGTTGGAGAAGACCACCATGCCCATTGCCGAGATCGCCGAAACGACGGGCATCGGCGACATCAGCCATTTCTCGAAGCTCTTTAAGCACAAAACCGGCCACAACCCCAGCTACTACCGCAGGCCGCGGTAATTACGGCTGGTAGAATACCAGCTCCGGATCCAATGCGCGCTGCCCGTCGATTTCTTCATGCGCAATGAGATCCGCCATAAAGGCACTCCACCGCGCCGCTACCTGGCTTTCCCGCTTCCGGGCCTCAGCCGCGGTAACATCCTCGGCCTCCCAGTAGCCAAAGAGCAGGTCGCGATACCACCAAATTGAGTAATTGGTCACACCCGCTTCGCGGAGCATGCCGGCCATCTCCGGCCAGATCGTATCATGGCGGCGGATGTATTCCGCCTTGCCGCCCGGCTTCAACCGCATCACAAAGCTCTTGCGCTGCATACTATATCTTCCTCTTGAGACTTCCGCTCTTGATCGCGTCCACCGATACGGACAGCAGCAGCACGAGGCCCACGATCACGTCCTGCCAGAACGAAGAGATCGACAGCATGGTCATGCCGGTGCTCAGAGAACAGAGTACCATGACGCCGATGAAGGTGCCTACGATCGTGCCGCGCCCGCCGGAAAGGCCCGCGCCGCCCAGGATGACTGCTGACAGCGCCTGCATGTTGGTGTTGGGCGCCGCCATCGGCAGGCCCGCGCCGGACTGGGAGGCCAGCATGACGCCCGCGATGCCCGCCATCAGGCCGTTCAGTGTGTACAATAGGAATTTTGTTCGCTGCACCTTGATGCCGGAGAGAAAGCTGGCCTGCGGATTGCCGCCGATCATGTAAATCGTGCGCCCAAATACCGTGTGGCGCGAGAGAAAATGGAAGATTACGTAAAATATGATCAGCAGAATCAGGGGGAACGGAATGGGGCCGATGTATCCGCGGCCGATAAATTTGAAGGACTGGTCGGAGATTACCAATGTCTGGCCGCTGGAGATCAGGTAGGCGATGCCGCGGAACATTTGCATGCTGGCGATGGTGGTGATGAACGCATTGACCTTGACCACCGTGATGAAAAAGCCGTTGAGCATGCCACAAACCGCGCCGGTCAATACGCCGGCTGCGACGCAGGTCCACAGCGGCACGCCGGCGCGCACCAGCACGCCGGCGCGCACCAGCACCGCCGTCACCATGCCGACGATCGCGATTTGCGAGCCGCCGGAAATATCGATGTTGCCCGACACATTGATAAACGTCATCGAGCAGGCCAGCGTGCCCATGATCGCCGCGTAGAGGCCGATGTTAAGAAAGACGGTGGTGTTGAAGAAATAGGGGGAGGCCAGGGAGAAGAAGACGATCAAAGCCACCAGCGCGGTCGATACCGTCAGCAGCGACGAAGCGTCACCGGTGGAAAACGTCCGGCGCAGATCCCTCCAAAATGTCTTTCCCGTCATCGTACGTTCCATCGTCATCCTCCTATGGCGTATTTCAGGACGTTCTCCTGCGTGGCTTCCGAGGCGTCCAAAAATCCGCTTATCTTTCCGGCGTGCATCACCATGATCCGGTCGGACATGGTCAGCAGCTCCGGCATCTCCGACGTGATCATGATCACGCATTTTCCCTTTTTGCACAGGTCGTCGAGGATTCTGTAGATTTCCGCTTTCGAGCCCACGTCGATGCCGCGCGTGGGTTCATTGAGAATCATCACATCCGGAGAAAGCTCCAGGCACTTGGCCAGCACAATCTTTTGCTGATTGCCGCCCGATAAAAGCTCGGACTTCGTCTCATCGGATGGCGTTTTTATTTTGAGGTTCCGGATCCACTTTTCGGTCACGGTCTGCTCAAACCGGCGGTTGATAAAGGGGCGGTTTTTGTGTTTGGCATAGTACGGTGTCAGCATATTGACGCGCACGGAACTGTTCAATACCAAGCCCTCGGTCTTGCGCTCCGCCGGGACATAGGCGATGCCGTGTGCCAAAGCGTCGATCGGATGGCGGATGATGACCTTTTGCCCGCGCAGGATGATATCGCCACTGTGCAGGATGGTCTGCCCGAAAATGGCTGCGCCCAAGTCTTGGTGGCCTGAGCCCAGCAGGCCATAAATGCCGAATACTTCGCCGCGCCGCGCCGAAAAGCTTACGTCTTTGAGCGCTTCGTTTGTAAGTCCGCACACCTTAATGAGCACCTCGCCCGGCTCGGTGTGTGATTTGGGATACATATCGTCCAGCTTGCGTCCCACCATGGTGGCAATGAGCTGTTCCCGCGTTACCGCCGCCACATCAAGCTGGCCGGTCACGCAGCCGTCGCGCAGCACCACCACGCGCTTGGCAAGCCGGAAGATCTCGTCCAATTTATGCGAAATGTAGATCACCGCAATGCCTTGCGCGCAGGCCCGGTCTATGAAGCGGAACAGGTTTTCCGTTTCCACGTCGTTGAGCGCGGAGGTGGGCTCATCCATGATGAGCACCTTGACGTTCTCGGCGATGACCTTCGCAATTTCGATGAGCTGCTTTTGCGCCACCGTGCATCGGCCGATAGGCATTTTGGGGTCAATATCTACGCCGATGCGCGCCATGATTGCCCGTGCGCCGGCATACATTGCTTTATAATCTACCATGAATCCCTTTTTCGGGATCTCGCCCATATAAATGTTCTCGGCAACGGATACCGTTGCAACGTAGTTGAGCTCCTGATGGATGACGCCGATGCCGGCGGCCTTGGCCTCTGCAGGAAAATTGAACTTTACGCTTTTGCCTTCCAGCTCGATCGTACCGCTGTCCAGTGAATATATGCCGGACAGGATCTTGATCAGCGTGGATTTGCCTGCGCCGTTTTCTCCCAGCAGCGCCACCACTTCCCCGCGGTGCACCTCAAAATCGACGTTGCTTAAGGCTTTGACGCCGGGGAATTCTTTGGAGATTCCGGTAGCGCGCAAAATGACTTCACCCGTTTGCTGCACGGATCCTCCCCCATTTCTTAAACGTATCAAAAAAAGGGAGGGCCGAAGACCTCTTGCGGCCCTCCCGGTCAGTGGGTCCTATTATAGCCCCGCCCAGGGCAGGTTGTCCTTGGGGAACCACTCGGCGATATTATCCCAGGTGATCGCGATATGGTCGATGTAGTAGGCATCTTCGATCTTCTCGCCCGCCACCATCTTGTCGATGATGTTGAACACGAACTCGCCGTACCTGAACGGGAAGTAAGCGATGGACGCGATCCAATTGGTCTTGCCCTCGGCCGCATACATCGGCTCGACAAAGTCGGCCGTGGCATTCTGGCTGACCAGCACGATTTCCTGCGCGCGGTTGGCGGTCTCCGCCGCCGCATACACGCCGCTTGCCGCCACGTCATTGATGGTTGCCACGGCGACGTGCTTGGCATCCGGGTGCGCCAGCAGGAAGTCCGTGAAGCGGGCCTGTGTGAACTGGGCGTCGTTCTGGCCGTCGATCTTCACGATAACGGAATCATCAAACTCGATGCCGGCGTTGCGAAGGCCGGTGGGGTACATCTCAACGCGCGGCGCGACGGTGGGGCCGGACACCGGCTGGATGATCAGCACGACGTAGTCAACTTTGCCGTCCCAATTCTTTTTGATCCACTCACCGGCGGTTTCACCCGCCAGCTGCCCGGCGTATTCGTTGTTCGCGCCGAAGAAGGTGGCGCCTTCATGCGGGATATCGACGGCGATAACCGGGATCTTGGCGGCGTTGAACTTCTCCATGATGACCGGAGCAACCGACTGGTCGACGTTAAACTCGACCATATAGTCGATGTCCATGGCTAGCAGCGTATCCGCATTGGCGACGGCGGTCGCGCCGTCCGAGTTGTTGTCCACGCAAACGATGTCATACCCGCGCTCCCCGGCGGTCTTCTTCATGTTTTGCAGCACCATCTTGCCAAAGGAGCCTTTTTCGTTGATGTTGGCGAATCCGACGCGGATTTTGTTTTCCGCAAGGGAAACGCTGCCCGCCATTAAGAGAGTCAGCACCAGCACCAACAGGATGGACAACCATTTTTTCACGGGGGTTCCTCCTTTCATTTTGGACAAAGGGATACTTTTTTGAATGCCCGGTATATTGGGGCATGACAAACAAAAAGCATAAAAAATGCCGCGAATTATTGTCTGCGCTTGACAAATTCATCTTGCGTAGATTATATCAATGCCATCTGAGTATTGTCAATCCAGGTGAACGGTTTCGTTCAAAAAGCACAAATCGTGTCGTTTTGCACAAGTTGCGCCGGGCTTTTGACGGCAGTGGGAATATACGCAAAAAACTCCCGGGAGCTGGTGAAGCTGCCGGGAGCGATTGGCGTTATGCAATTCTTACTTCCTCAAAATCTTCTCCATCGCTTTTCCCTTTGCCAGCTCATCGATCAATTTATCCAAATAGCGGGCCTCCCGCATGATGGGATCCTCAATATCTTCCACCCGGATGCCGCATATCACGCCCTTGATCAAAGCACGGGCCGGGTTTAGCCGGGGAGCATTTGTAAAGAAGGCCTCAAAGTTTACCTGCTTGTTAAGCTGCGCATCCAGCGCTTCCTGGCTATATCCTGTCAGCCAGCGGATGATTTCATCCACTTCCGCTTTCGTACGTCCTTTTTTCTCCGCTTTCGCCACGTAAAAAGGGTAGACACTTGAAACGCTCATTGTATAGATACGATGATTCTGCATGATACATCCTCCCATATGCTTTTCTATATTATATCACGGAAAACAGCCGTTCAAACAGCTCACCTTGCAGGAATACAGCCGCTTTGCCGCTAATTAAATATGCCTGTAAACAGGTTTTAAAGGGACATATTTGTAAACGAAAGCCCGTGACGAATGATGATGTTTGACTTTTCTCTGGCGCAGTGGATATGGGTGGCCGTGGCATCGCTTTGCGTAGGCTTTTCCAAAATGGGATTAAGCGGCGTAATGACCATTATCATACCGGTCATGGCCTCCATATTCGGCGGGAAGGAATCCACGGGGATTCTGCTGCCCATCCTGCTGACAGGGGATATCTTCGCGGTGGCCTATTACAGGCAGCACGCCAAATGGCACGCAATCAGGCGGCTGCTCCTGTGGGCGGGGATCGGGCTTATCATCGGCGCCGTTGTGGGCAACTCCGTAAGTGACAGGCAGTTCAAGACCATCATTGCCATATCGGTAATGGCCTGCGTTGGGTTACTCATTTGGATCGAAACGAAGGGCAGCGGCTTTGCCGTTCCCGAAAAGACCTGGTTCTACGCCCTGGCGGGTATTGCAAGCGGTTTCACCACCATGATCGGGAACGCAGCCGGGCCCATTATGAGCCTCTATCTGGTGGCGATGGGCTACCGCAAAAACAACTTCCTGGGCACATACGCCTGGTTCTTTTTGATCATCAACGCCCTGAAGGTACCGCTTCAGGTGCTCCTATGGCACAATATCACATTAAGCAACGCTGCCCTGGCCGCCATCATGATCCCCGCCGTGGCGCTGGGGGCGGTGCTCGGCGCCCTGATCGTAAAGAAAATCAACGAAAAGCTGTTCCGGTACCTTGTGATAGGCATGACCGCCGTTGCGGCGCTGCGGCTGCTTTTTTGAGGGAGCGGCTGTGAAACCTCTTCTATCCGAATGATATCCCCCCCTGTGCCATCCGCCTGAACCGCATGTGCGCACCGTCCAACACCGCGTTGTAGTAAAGCCCTGCGCCTCCGCTCTGACGGCTCTTTACGTTGTGTATCTGCACGTATTTCATTCCGTTTGCCTTGCAGCTTTCGTATGCCGCCCGCTGCTTGTCCGACAGCCTGCTGTTTTCATCCGGGGCATACAGCATAAGGATCACATCCGCGTCTTGCTCCCACGCGCCGGTATCCCGCAATTCCGCCATGGTGGGCGCCCTGGATACGGCGGACGCGCCGCTTACTGACCGCTGGGAATCACGGTTCACTTGCACAATGGCCATGATTGGGATTTTCGTGTCCCGGGTGATTTCTACCAGCGCCCGACTGATCTCGGACATTTCCTCGATCCGGTTGTTGGTATGCTTCCCCGGCCGCATAAAGCCCACGTAATCGATCACGATAAGCGCAAGGTCGTTGTTCTGGTTTGCTTTCGCGACTGCCGCCCGGATTTGGTCAGGGGTTTTTGCCTTGGGCGCGTAGTCGATTTTCATTGTGGCAATCTCGTTATACACGGCGCCCATTGCAGCGTGGTCATTTGCATTAAGGTCGCCCCTGTCGATCTTGCCGACGTTAACATTTGCGTAATCCGCTACAATGCGGGCAATCAGGTCCTCCTCCGGCATTTCCAGGTTGACAAACAATGTCCGCCAGCCATGCCGTGAAGTTTCTCCGGCAACGCACAATGCAAAAGCGGTCTTGCCTGTTCCGGGCCTCGCACCTACAATGTACATCTTGGGGCCGTGCAAGCCGCCCATTGCTTCATCCAGAGCGGGGATGCCGGTGTATGCCCGTTTTTCTTTCCCGCCCCTTTGCATGTAGTCCATGCGTTCGCAGAATTTCATGGTGGCATCCATGCTGCTGATGATCTGCACGCCGGAATCAGCCCCGCGCATCTGATCCACAAAGTCCGCCACCGCACGGTCAATATCTATCCCCGGCTGCCCGGCCTGGGATTGCAGACTTAACGCGGCGTTGTATGCTTTTCTGCGTCTTTTTGCCTCGCGGATGTTTGACAGGTGGATGTGTATGGTGCTCGGGAGCGCATCCTGGGCCATGCCGATGATATCCGCCGTGGATATGTCGATTTCATGCTTTTCCGCATACTCATTCACGGCGATAAGGTCAACCGCTTTGTGTTCCGCATATAGGACCCGTATCCCCTCGTACATGGCTTTGTGGCGCGGGTCGTAAAAGTCATCGGGGAAAAGCGTCAAGGCTTCGGTAAGCGCGGACGGTGATGTCATGGCGGCGCCCAGAGCGGCCCGCTCGGAATCGTAGGCGGAGAAGGCGGCGTCTTTTACCATATCCCGTCATCCTCCTTCGGCTTTAAGGCAAGTATGCCCTTCACATACCGCCAATGCCATTTATCTTTGGCCTGGCCGCCAGTCTTGCGGATCGCCTCGAGCAGCTTGTCCAAGCCGTGCTCCGCGTACAGTGCCATTGCCTGATCCATGGCTTGCTGCGTTACAGGAAGTCCGCACCGCTTAGCCTCTTGGAAGATGGCCTCCTGATCATCGCGTAGCCTTAACGCTTCCTCCTGCGTCATGCCCAAGGCGGTTTCGTCTGTCAGTCCGTCCTGATAGATAGACTGACCTATACTAACCTTACCTAACCTAACCTGGGGTTCCAGTTGGTATGTCACTTGGTTGACGCTTGGTATACCAGATGGCAGCCGCTCTGTATATGAACCATTTTCATTGATTGTAAGTGTAGCTTTTTCGTCCCTGTATGCTGTTTCCTTGTATCTGTCCGATCGGATGTAATTGTGGATGCGCCAGTGTTTAATAGCGCAAACCCCACTCTCAAACGGAATCACATACTGCTTCGCGCACAGGATACGCAGGTCATCGTCTGAGCAATTTGCGATGCGCTGAATCTTCTTTGGGTTATTTACAAAGCCGTCATCGTCTGCCCGCATTCCAAGATGGAAGTATAGAACCTGCGCGGATATTGGCATTTCAAGGAACATATCACTGTCTATAATGGTCTTTGCGAACATCCGGCGTTCCGCCATCGTATCACCTTCTTTTGGATGAATTGAACTATTTTCTATAATGCGATTTGCACATGCGCAAATCTCAATTTCATTCTATTTGGTTTCCAGCTTTGTGTCAAGAGTATTTTTCAATAGTACACACATTGGATGAAGATTGCTCAATTGCGGAATAAATTTTAGGTCATTGACAATTGCGCAATTATGTAATACGATAGGTCATGAGGTGATGGTCATGGCATTTTGTGAAAGGCTTGCAGCATTGCGCAAGGAATCCGGCCTGAATCAGAAGGATTTTGCAGCATCCATAGGCGTGGAAGCGTCCAAGTATAACAAATGGGAAACCGGAGCAAATCGTCCTGATTATGAAATGGTATGCATGCTTGCAGATCGCTTCAACGTATCTACGGATTATCTGCTTGGGCAAAGTGAATCAAAGCGGCCGGAAAATGTGCTGCTTGTGAGTGAATTGGGCTTAACGGAGGAATGCATACGGCAGATAAAGAGCTTCAAAACAAGGCCCATTGTTGATGTAATAACACATGAGCCGCTATCGAAACAATGTACTTTTCTGGATGTGCTGAACAAGGTTATTCCAACACAGGCTTTTATGAGCTTTCTTACTGAATTGGCGGTGCTGTCTGATCCGCAAATCGGCCAATGGTCCGATTTTATGATTTCCGAAGACGTGAAATATAATAAAGAATGGCTGCACACCCACACGATCAATAAGATTGTAGGCCGGATCATAGAGGATATGAAGGGTGGGGAAGAGCAAGCCAACCCATCCCTGTGACATGAAAGGATGCAATTATGAAATATGCCTATCTGAAAGATTTGTGGGACTATCTATACATGGAACATCCTCTTGCGCCTGCGGATGCTATCGTTGGCTTTGGCAGCCACGATCAAACCATCGCCACCCGCGCCGCCAAGCTTTTCAAAGCAGGGTGGGCACCTATCATTCTGTTCACGGGGTATCTAGGCAAGGGCACCATAGGGATTTTTCCAAAGCCGGAGGCAGAACTTTTTGCCGAAATCGCTGTAAAAGAAGGCGTTCCACCTGAAGCTATTTTGATTGAAAACAAAGCCACAAACACAGGTGAGAATATTCACTTTGCCAGAAGGATGTTTGAAAGCAAGGGAATGGCCCCAAAGAAAATCATTGCCGTCCACAAGCCCTATATGACCCGCCGGGTATGGGCAGCCCTTGCAAAGCAGTGGCCGGAGGTGGAGGTCATCGTAGCTCCAGGGAATCCGTCCTTGGAGGACTATGTGGCCAGCATGCTGGCAGACGGCGTGGAGGAAAGAGAGATCATCAACAGCTTGGTGGGAGATTTTCAGCGGATGGATGCGTTTGCAAGGCTGGGCTATCAAATTCCACAGGAGATTCCGCTGAAGACCATGGCCTCCTATGAAGCGCTCTTGAAGCTAGGATACGATAAATATATTGTATGATGCGCATACCACGCCTAAATGGGCTTGTTTGAAAGGGCTGCTTTGCCCATGCCGCGAAACTCCGCAATGATCATCACCCCGGAGACGGCGGCTGCCACAAAGTCGGCGACCGGGCCCGCGTACATGATCCCGCTGATGCCCATAAAAAGCGGGAGGATGAGTATGAAGGGCAAAAGGAATATGATCTGCCTCGTCAGAGACAGGAAAATGCCTTTCTTCGGCTTGCCGATGGCCGTAAAAAAGTTGGAGGAAACCGGCTGCACGCAGTTTACAAAAGTAAAGAATATATAGATCCGAAAATAGGATACGGCAAAATCAAAGTATTTCTCCGAACCCGACCCGAAGAGGGAGATAATTTGCCTGGGCATAAGCTGAAACATCAAAAACGCGGCGGCTGAGACAATAAAGCCCGAGCGTATGGCAAGTATATAGACACGCTTCACCCTGTCCAGCCGCTTTGCCCCATAATTGAAGCTGGCGATAGGCTGCATTCCTTGTGAAATGCCGATGACGACGGAGAAGAAGACCATGGCAACCTTGTTGATGATGCCGGCGCTGGCCAGGGGGATCGACTCGCCGTAAATGGACAGCGCGCCGTAATGGGTAAGCGACTTGTTCATGGCAATTTGAACTGCCATCATGGCGGCCTGGTTGAACGCGGGTGCCGCCCCCAGGGTGACAACCCGGCCCGTGTACCGCCATTTCGGTATCAGGTGGTGCGCTGTTAAACGCACGGTCTTATGCCGGCTGAAATAACGCACAGCTAACAGAAACGAGCATACCTGGCCGATCACTGTGGCGAGGGCGGCTCCGGCCATGTCCATGTTCAGGCCGAATATAAAAATGGGGTCGAGGATCGTATTGAGGATTGCGCCGAAAAGGTTGCAGATCATGGCATACCTTGGGCTTCCGTCCGCGCGGATGAGATGGCCGCCGCCGTTGGACAGTATCAGGAACGGAAACCCGAACGATATGATCCTGGTATAGATGCCGGCGTAATCCAGCACGTTGGCGGGCGAACCAAAGAATTTGAGCAGTGGCATTAAAAAAACCTGCGTGATAACAGTAAGCGCCGCCCCAAGGACAAACAACAGGAAGAGCGCGTTGCCCACATAATGCACCGCTCTTTTTAAGTCCCCTTCACCCATGGCCAGGTTGAAGGCGGAGGCGCCGCCGATGCCCATCAGCAGCGCGATGGCCACGCAGGATGTGCTCAGCGGGAAAGCTACATTCGTCGCGGCGTTTCCCAGCTCGCCGATTTTCTGGCCGATAAAAAACTGGTCGACGATGTTGTACAGTGCGCCGACCAGCATGGCGACAATGCTCGGGATCGCGAACTTCCGAAGCAGGCTGCCGACAGGCTTCGTGCCAAGCGGATTTTCTGTGAAAGGTTGGTTTTTTTCCATATTGCTGCTGTCCCATCCGATAAAGATATCATGTTTTGGTGAATCCCGGCTTATTTAAGGTTTGCATTCGAACAATATCATAAGCCTGAATCGGCCATTTGGCAAGCTTCCCCCAGCGGAAACCCCGCCTGATATTCTGTGACGGTTTGTTGGAATTACAACATGCCAGGCGCTATGCCGTATGTTAAAATCAAGCAGAAGGCATGATATAGCATTGGTAATGAAGAAAGGAGAATATGTATGGGAAAGGCTACACAGGATCTGCGCAAAGAGCATAAGGCAATTTTGCACGTACTTGCGATACTGGATCAAATGCTGAAATCGAAAAAAGGCGAAGAAACGCTTTTGCATGATTACGGCGAGGTGGTTGCCTTCCTGAAAACATTTGCCGACAAGTGCCATCACGGAAAAGAAGAAAATCACCTGTTTCAGGGCTCTTTTAAGGAAAGGGGTACGAAATGAGGGCGGACCCGTCGGCGCCATGCTGACGGAACATGACCAGGGCCGCGGCTTCATAGCGCAAATGAGCCGTAGCCTTGAAATCAAGGATATCCAGGGCTTCCGCCAGGCTGCCGCGCAATACCTTGACCTGATGCGCAGCCACATAGATAGGGAGAACAATGTTCTTTTCCAAATGGCGGACAGAGTGATTGGCGAGCAGGAACAAGACCTTTTATTCGGCAAGTTTGAGCAGCATGAGGAAACGGTCATTGGCCATGGCGTTCATGACAAGCTGCACGCCATGATCGGCGAATGGGAAAAAGCGTACGGCATGGAATGAGAACTTCCGTTTCAGCTTATCCGCATGGTGCTTGCCCTGACAACCGCTTTTAGGCGCGCCTTCCCAAATTAAAAGCGCGCCTCCGGACGTCAATATTGATACTGTCATAACAGCCTAAGCATGCGCTCCCCTTGAGTAAACGCTGATTTATTCGAAGATATGTCATTCTGAGCGCAGCGAAGAATCTTGAACCCTTTGCTGACATCAATTCTCCCCAACCCTCCCGAACGGATGCTCAACGATTTGCTGCCGGCGTTTGTAGACCGCCACACGTGCCATGGGGACGGCAGATTGTTTTAATACTAGAATTCTCTATTCATGAAAAACCATATACGGTATGGCACAGGGCACTGGGGACGGTTCTCCAGGGCACTGGGGACGGTTCTGTGTGTTGTCGGATGAGATTTGAGACACGAAGAACCGTCCCTTGTGCTGACCTGCTCCACTTTACGGTAGGCGGGGCGTTGTGAATGCTGCGACGATTGAGCCGTCGGGAGGAGGCGGGCCCTGGACCCGAGGAAGAGTGAAAGCAAGGAAGGATTAGAAACCAAGGAGCCGGTTAATTTTCGTTAGCCGACGGAACCGTCCCCCCTGGTTTAGTCTAATGCAAGGGGAGGTGCCAACAGCGAATATTCTACTCAGTTCGGGTTGACGCCGGCTTGTGATTCCTTTACAATAATAGGAAAGGATGAAGATGGAAACGAAAGATAAAAGCTGCAATTTGGAGGCTATGTGTATGTCTGTACAGAAGGAGAAGTGCTTCTTGTATATTACGCTATCTCTTTTTTTCATGGCCGCATTAACATTTTATGTCCCCAGTGCCTTCGCACAGGCCGTCTCCTTCCTGGATGATTACCAGGCCATTGAACAGGTGGCAAAATCGGTTCTTATGCTGGAGGTTTATGACAGACAGAACGAGCTGCTTTGCACGGGTAGTGGCTTTGTTGCATTTGACAACAGGACATTGATTACCAACTATCACGTGATGGAAGGTGCCGAGATTATCAAAGCCTATACAGATGACGGTGATTACTACAGGCTCGACAGCGTCATCTCGGCGGACAAGGATAGGGATATCGCGATCTTGAGGTTTGAATCGCCGTCGGTCATACAGCCTTTGACGCTTCATGAAAACGCCGAGCTTCTCCGTGGCCAGCCGGTAGTGGCAATCGGCAGCCCCGTGGGAATTAAGAATACCGTTTCAACCGGCATTATAAGCACTTTTGTATCAGATGGTGAAAGCTCCTTCATCCAGTTTACGGCGCCCATCTCCCACGGTTCCAGCGGCGGCGCATTGTTTGATGCGGCGGGACAGGTGATCGGTATTCCCTGTGCGTTCCTCGATGCAGGGCAGAACCTGAATTTTGCAGTAGATATTGATGACGTGATCGTTTTGTACGCAAACCGTCTCGAGTATCCCACGAGCTTTACGCAATATTTCACCTCTTTAGAGGAAGACAAGACTACTTCGGCATCCCCAAACCCCACCCTGGAGTCTTATCAAAAGTCATCTTCGCATGTAAGCAACTTAACCGCCAGGCAAATTGGACCGAATTCAGTAGAATTGAGCTGGAGCGAAGGCACCTATGGATCATTTGAGTACAGCGTGTTCTGTTCTATGGATGCGGACCTGGACGTTTTTTTTATCGACAGCACCCAGGATACCTCTTATGTATTCAATGATCTGGTGCCGGGATATGACTATACGTTCTATGTGTATGGCGACACAAAAGAATTGATGGATAACAAGACATCCATAAAGATTGAGGAAGCCGATCCGTTTACGGCTAGAAACTTCAAGAAAAAATCCTTAGAATTGTATTATAGCAATCATGGTGAAAATTTCTGGAACACAAAACGCACGAAAATAACCAAATTCACATTGAATGACCTGAACAAGGCAGATGTTACGCGGGATTATTCGCTTGTTCTAGGCTTTGGCGTGGGGGCAGCTGATCAAGATTCAGTTTGGAAAGCCACCATATGCATAACGTCACCCAATGATAACATTTTGGTCTATAATACCACCTGTGATATCGGTAAAGATGCATATTCCACATTCCGGCTTGTATTGACGATCAACGGCATCATGAGGGATTGTGCGAACTTGAATGAAAAGGGTACTTATACGATCAGGCTCTATTTCAATGGCCAGCCTGCCGCCAAAATGAACTTCAGCGTAAAATGACAATCGTTAAACCAGGGGGACGGCGGACTGGAAACCAGCGGTGGAAACCTGAAATGGTTCGTTCGGTTTGAGTAAAAACCAAGGACACCAAATTCAAAAGTTTGATCCGAATGGAAGAGCAATGCAGCTTGAATGATTGACGTGAGACAAGCCGACGAAGATGCAGGAAGGAGTAGGGGGAATTTCGATTTCCCCCCTAAACTCCTCCCTGCGCTCTTCATATCCAACCTTGAAGCGACCGGGGGCCTGCGGGCTCTGGCCCCAGAGAAGATCGAAAGCGAGGAAGGCTAAAACCAAGGTGACTGTTAATTTTCTTTAACCGGTGGAACCGTCCCCCTGGTTATGTGGTCACTCTTGCAATCCCATGCGGCCTAGTAGTCTGTCAACTACAGAAATTATAATTTTATGGACTGTATGGTTTGATCACTGTAGGGCGGGGGTAGGCGTTCGCCGTCTGCACCATATATCAATCCAGCCGCATGGTACCGGCACTTGCGGCGGGAGCAAGCCCCCGCCCTACACCGCTTTCGTCATTACCCACCATCGCCTCAGATCCGCTATTTCTGTGACAATCCACTAGGATGACCTTATTCACATACCCATTAATAGATTCGCCCTCTTTGCTTGTAATATGTCCCATGGGTTCACCTTCCTCATTAAATTTATTTGAGATATTTGGCATCAATCCTGTCAGAAGCCCAAAAGCCCCATACGCAGTCACTTGGGGATTCCGGGGTCTTACTCACTTCGTGCTTTTTCCCGATTATTTAAGCTGAAATAAAGATGTGATATAATAAAGGAAAAAGCTGCATAAAGGAGAACCGTTCATGAAAATGATTTCCTGGAACGTCAACGGCTTGCGCGCCAGCCTGAAAAGCGGGTTCATGGATGCCTTTCAAAAAATAGACGCAGACATCTTTTGCCTGCAAGAGACGAAAATGGAACAGGGGCAGGCAGAATTGGATTTGACCGGTTATCAGGAATACTGGAACAGCGCCCAGAAAAAAGGGTATTCCGGCACTGCTGTTTTCACAAAAAAAGCGCCGCTGAGCGTGACATTTGGCATCGGTATCGAAAAGCACGACCAGGAAGGCCGGGTCATAACGCTGGAGTTTGAAGATTACTATTTTGTAAATGTATATACACCTAATTCCCAAAGAGAGCTTGTCCGTTTGGGCTATCGCATGGAATGGGAGGATGATCTGCGGAGCTATCTTTTATCGCTGGATACCAAAAAACCCGTGATTCTTTGCGGTGATCTAAATGTGGCGCATCAGGAAATCGATATTAGGAACGCAAAATCAAATCGCAAAAACGCGGGCTTTACAGATCAGGAACGTGAAAAAATGACGATCCTCCTTAACTCTGGATTTTCAGATACGTTTAGAACTTTGCACCCGGATGACCACGAAGCCTATTCCTGGTGGTCCTTGATGCCCGGCGTGCGGGAGCGGAATGTCGGCTGGCGTATTGATTATTTTCTTGTATCCCGACGGATCATTTTTCAGATAAAGGAAGCGTTCATATTACCTCAAGTGTACGGCAGCGACCATTGTCCTGTTGGTATTGTTGTATAAGGCGTTAAAGAGTGACAGAATATATCCCCAGCGAGCACTGGGGACGGTTCTGCGTGTTGTTGGATGAGAATTGAGACACGAAGAACCGTCCCTTGTGCTGCGTTACATGACGAAGTACTTTCGGAGTTCCAACCTATCGCGGAAATCGAAGTGCGTTTCAAGCAGTTTCGTAAACCTGCCAATAGTCCATCCATTGATCAGAGCGCATACAATCGTACCAAGCTTCACACCCTCGAAATTCCATAGACCAAAGAAGACAAAAGATAATGCAATCCCAACCATACAACTTATGCAGTCATAGGATGTCTTGAACTTGTGGATACTAATATTGTGCTGAAGGGAAACTTCTTTGACGAACAACTCATAAACCGCCGGGGATATGTAGCTATGGAAAAGGAGAGAGACTCCCATCGAACAGAATAACAGCCCCAAGATATAGAATTCAATGCGAAAAGTCAATTGCTCCAATGGAACAAGGGCAACAAGAAACATGGCTCCATCCAGCACAAATCCGTAGATAAGTGCTGTGATAAATGAGAACAAGTAAGAAGCTTTGAATTTTCCTAATACCAGGGTCATCCCAACCAGCAGAAATGCTTGTAGTATATATTCGGACATGCCAAATGTAAAAAATGGATAGATCGGCGATAACCAACGATAGATCAGGTATGCTGGGGCTACCACCATGGAAACACCAAAGCCCGCCGCCTCCATTAACGCGGTTCCAAAAGCCAACACAGATAGTCCCAGCGCATATGCGATTTCAGTATAAAACGTTTTCTTTGCCATACTTCCCTCTCAACAAAAAGGCAGCTCCAAGCGTTTGATAAAGAAACGCTCAAAGCTGCTCGAAGTTTACATGATGATATAAACTCGAAGATTATAGTTTAAGCCTCGAGTAATGTCAAGTCCCAAATTGTCCTTTAAACAATCATACGGTTGCTCTTGACTATGTTCAGCATGGGAGGCAAAAAAGAGAACCCCTTTCTCCGGTTTGGTCAGGGCGCGCTACAAGCCCCATAACGCTCTAAGCAGCTGCGCCTATTCCAGTGGCTTGCGAACCACTTTCTGCCTTAAGCACTTATGAAAACTCGTTGCTCTCTTCCAGCACCGCAGCTAAGGCAGCACGGTACTTTATAAGCGTTGCGCGCAAGGCCCTATTTTCCGCTTCTAGCTGCGCAATCTTCTCTTGCAAAAGTCGGTCATTTTCCAGCAGCTCTTGGGCATCAAGTACCTCTTTTGCTCTAGCCGCATTGGTTTCGGGAGATTGTTTTGTCTTGGCCTCATTCCGCCATTTATACAATGTTTGCGCAGATATTCTCAATGCCTCAACGGTTTTAGCTACCCCGATCTCCTCAATACTTTTCAGGGCTTCGGCTTTTTGATCATTCGTATACTTCACCTATCCAATTCCCCTTTCCAAAATACTTCTATTTCCTGCATTATAGGGATACATGCAAATATAGTCAATGGATATGGCTGAGAATATTGAGCGGCTTGGATCCTAACGCTCATATGGGCGCTTTGTTTTAGTTGATTGATAGCAGGCGAAAATGCCGATAAAAACGTCGTTAATGAGCGTGTACGGCCGGGGTGCAGGTTCCTTTGTGTTTATGGAGCTGGACGGGTCGATTGCCGATACGTCGATCCTAGAGAATACCTTTTGCGGCGGGATGATTATTTATAATCTGCTTAAGCGAAGTGAACGACACCGGTTTTGCAAGGTGCCGGTCAAATCCGCTTTCCTTAGCGCGTTTTACATCTGCTTCTCCCGCATATCCCGTCAGCGCGACCAGATACGTGTTCTTCAGTTCGTCAATCTCTTTTATGTGTTTGATGACATCGTATCCGTTTATGCCTGGAAGGCCGATATCGCAGAAGATCATGTCCGGCCTGATTTTTTTTGCTTTATGCAATCCTTCGTGCCCATCGTAAGCCGCTTCGGCCTTGAAGCCCATCTGGGCAAGCATCCTGCTCAAAAAGCCTGCAAAATCCCGGTTATCCTCAACGATTAGGATTTTCAGCGGGCGGGCGGCGGTATCCGGCTGCCGTTCTTCCAAAACACCGGCGGAGCCCTCCTCGTGGCATAACGGCAGCCGGATCACGAACTCGGAACCTTTTCCAAGGCCGCCGCTGAAAGCGCTGACCGATCCCCCATGCATTTCGGCGATGCCCTTCGTGATGGAAAGGCCAAGCCCGAGCCCGCCGCTGCTCCTGTCAAGGGATGTGTCGGCCTGAACAAACGGCTGGAACAGGCAGGGGATGATGTCCGGGCTCAAGCCGATGCCGTTGTCTTTTACGCTGATGATCGCTTCCCCGCCTTCCTCAAAAACACTCAAAATGGTTTCCCCGCCCGCTTTGGTGTATTTGAGCGCATTGTGAAGCAGATTACCGATGATTTGTTTCAAGCGTACCGGATCTGCATCCAGATAGAGGGGTATGGCGCCTGTACGCGTATGCAGCCCGATCCCCTTCCCGAGGAACAGCCCTTGCTGATCTTCCGCGGTGATGCATGCAAGCTGATTCAGCTCTACCCGCTCCTTTTTCAGTACGATCCGGTTGTTTGTAATTCGCGTAAGGTCAAGCAAGTCGTCCACCAGGGCGCAAAGCTGCTTTACCTGCCGGTTTAAAATATCTTTCGTTGTGTCAAGCTGCTTTTTATCTTCCGCGATGCCCAATAATTCGATCCCTGTAACAATAATAGCCAACGGATTTCGCAATTCATGGGACAAAGCGCTGATAAACTGGTTTTTATTCCTGTCGGCTTCTTCAAGCTCTTTTACCAATGCTAGCGCGCGAGCTTCGCTTTCCTTGCGCGCTTCCTCCGCCTTTGCCCGTTCGATGGCCAGCCAGGTGCACTCCGCTGTTTCATGAACCAGTTCCACCTCATCCTGTAACCAAAAGCGGGGGGTGGTCTGCATGACGGAAAGCATCGCCACAAGTTTATTTTCCCTGAAGATCGGCACGGTGGCATTAGCCCTGATGTTCATGGAAGCCCAAAGGGCGCGCAGTTCTTCGGGCACCTCCGTATACTCGTCCACATCCGCAAAGACAAGATCCTTGCCGGAACACAATATATCGATCCCCGCGGACATAACGCTGCGCTGATAGGTTCCCTTCATGCTAAGCTTTTGATCATTCTGCGCCTCGCATTGAATGGTTACATAGTTTTCGCTGTAATCGGTGTAGCTTGACTGGGATGCCCCCAAATGATCGGCAAGCAGGCGTGTGGCGGCTTCCTGGATGGAATTCGCGCCGGACAATGTGCGCAGTGCATCGCTCAATTTAAGCAGGTAAGCCTGCCGCTTCTCATGCTTGCGCAGCACCTCCTCAGCCTGCTTTCGCTCAGTTGTATCCCGGAAGTTTACGGAGATTCCGTCTTGGGTCGGGACGGCGATCATATCGCCCCATCTGCCTATGACATTTGAGAAGACCTCATCGTGTTGGAGAGACTTTTCCTCCAAAGCCTGACGGAACATGGAGAGGGAAGTGTCGATGAGGCCGGGGAAAACATCTCCGATCCTGCGCCCCAGCAGGTTGGCCCGGGGAATGCCCCAGATCTCCTCGGCAGCTTTGTTGACGTATGTAAAGCAAAGCTCTCTGTCAAGAACGTAAAAGCAATCTGAAATGCTCTCGAGAATATCGTTTTTTTGACGGTTTGCGTCTTCCAGATGCCCGGTTTTCTCAAGCTGCATATCAGCGTCTTTCTTCCGTTCCGTGATATCGTTGAAAAGAATGGCCACCCGCCTTTGCTCAGGCGTCCCAACCCTATAGGCGTATACATCGTAAAAGTGGACAAGCGCTTTGGCGGGGTTCTGGAAACGGGCGGGTTCTCCGGTAAGGGCGATATGCCCGTATATGTCGAACCAGTGCTGCTCGTGGTCCGGGGCTATAACCCGCATGAGGCGGCCCGTAGCGTTCGCTATGCCCGTCTGCTTTTCAAAGGATTTGTTGACCTCAAGGTAGCGGTAGTCAAGGGGCAGGTCATAATCGTCAAACAGGACCTCGATGATGCAGTACCCTTCATCGATGGAGTCAAAAAGGTTATGGTACTTGGCTTCGCTCTCCCTTAGCGCTTCCTCGGCCCGCTTGTGCCCGGTGATGTCGCTTGCCGCCCCAAACCATTCCCTGATCGTTCCGTCCTCCTGAAGCAAAGGCACGGCGCGGGAATATGTCCAGCCTATGCTGCCGTCCGCCCGGAGCACGCGGTGTTCAAGCTCGAACATCCTTTTGTCCTGTATGCAGCTTTCTATCACATGGGTTACGTACTCCTGATCATCGGGATGTATGTATTTGTCCATCCAGTTCGAATCGGGCTTTTCGGTATCGGCCAGGAACCCGCGCCCGTACAGCTCGGCCATGGTTTTCCAATCGGGGCTCATACGGTAGATCACATCCGAGGTTGCCCTCATGAGCGCAAGGAGCCTTTCTTCGCCTTGCTTTGTTTTTTGAAGAAGCTCCCGCTCCCCTTTCTGCTCAAAGCGGACCTGAAGCGTTGTGTCCCGGCAGGTGACCAGAACGCCCCCAATCGCGCCGTTATCATCCCTGACCGGGCTGTACGAAAAATCAAAATACGCTTCTTCCGGGTATCCTTTCCGGTTCAAAAGCATCTTTTTTTTCACGTTCCAGGTGGCGCCCTTTCCTTCCATGACATAATCTGCCTGCGCCTTCACATTGTCCTGCCATACTTCCTGCCAGACCTCGGCGGCTGGCTGGGCCAGGGCCCATGTCTGTTTGTCTCCCAAAACCGGCAGATAGGCGTCGTTATGGATGTGGCGAAGCTCGGGACCCCACCAAAGCGCCATAGGAAAACGGTTTTCGATGATCATGGCGGTCATGGTGCGCAAACTGGCCGGCCAGCTTACCAAAGGGCCAAGCGGCGTTTTCGCCCAGTCGTATTGCTGTATGCGCCGGGCCATTTCGCTCATGTGCCCGTTTGAAAACAGATGCTTGTCCATTGTGGAGCCCTCTTTCCGGCTTGCTGTATTACATTTTCTTATGCGGTGGAAATGGTAAATTGACCTCATTGATTTTGTTCCATATAAAATTGCATACTGATGAATAGGTTAAGTATATTACTTGATAAAGAAGAAAGCAAATTATTCTATGAATACATACGCCATCCATATAGCTTCACGGATCAGCTGAATGGTAGCCTTGTATACACACCCATATGCGGATATTCCTTTCAAACTTGTCGTTTCTGTGCTAAAATCATTCTATAAAAATCACAAACGTTACGAGGTGTAACTTGGTCCTATTATCTGCTGAAAAGATCAGCAAAAGCTTTTCTGAAAAAGTGCTTTTGCAGGATGTGTCACTATACGTAAGCGACACCGATAAAATCGGCATCGTCGGTGTCAACGGTACGGGCAAAACCACGCTGCTCAATCTTCTTGCCGGACTAACCTCGCCGGACAAAGGCACGATCAGCAAGGCTTCCGGTGCCCGTATTGCGTATTTGCAGCAAAACCCTGTATTCGATAAAGGCTCATCGTTGCTTTCCATAGTACTTACGCACTCGGATGCCAAGACGCTAAGCGGCTCGGATTACGAAGCCAAAACCATCTTGACCAAGCTGGGCTTTACGGATTTTGACATGGACACCGGCTCGATGTCCGAGGGCGAAAAAAAGCGTGTTGCGATTGCGCGCGCACTGATGAGCCCCTGCGAGCTGCTCATCCTGGATGAGCCTACCAACCACCTGGACAGCGACATGGTGGCATGGCTGGAGACCTATTTAAAGCGCTATGGCGGTGCCATCGTCATGGTCACGCATGACCGCTATTTCTTGGACCGCGTGACCAACCGTATCGTCGAAATCGATGCAGGCGCCTTATATGCTTACAATGGAAACTACTCACAGTTCTTGGCGCTCAAAGCACAACGTGAGGAAATGGAGGTTGCCACTAAGCGCAAGAACCGCAGCCTGTACAGACGTGAGCTGGAGTGGATACAGCGCGGCGCAAGGGCACGCAGCACCAAAAGCAAATCCCGGATTGAGCGCTTCGAGGCTTTGCAAGACGTAACGCCTGCCGCGCCGGAAGCACTTATCATGAATTCCGTGTCTTCCAGGCTGGGCAAAAAGACCATCGAAATAAGCCATATTACCAAATCCTTTGGTGATCGCTGTATAGTGAAGGATTTTTCGCACGTATTGCTGAGAGATGCGCGTATCGGAATCATCGGCAGAAATGGTTGTGGTAAATCTACGCTAATGAAAATGATTGTAGGAGCGCTGGCGCCGGATACTGGTACTGTGGTGCTCGGCGAAACCGTGAAAGTCGGCTATGTCTCTCAGGTGTGGGATATGCCACCAGCCCCCATGCGCGTGATCGATTATATCCGCGAGGAATCAGATCAAATCGAGACAAATGAGGGTACGATCTCGGCGGCGAAGATGCTGGAGCGGTTTTTGTTTCCGTCCAGTGTGCAATGGACGCCTGTAAGCAAGCTCTCCGGCGGTGAAAAGCGCCGGCTGTTCTTGCTGCGTATCCTGATGGGTGCGCCTAATATTCTGTTGTTGGATGAACCTACGAATGACTTGGATACTAATACCTTGACCGTGCTTGAGGATTACTTGGAGGACTTTAACGGTGCAGTCATCGCCATATCCCATGATCGATATTTCTTGGATAAAGTCGTGGATACGATCTTCGAATTCCGGGAGAATGGCGAAATACGTCAATATACCGGCGGCTATTCCGATTATCTTGAAAAGCGCGATTCAGATGCCGGCGATTCAGATGCGGCGGCGTTAGGCAAAGCCGACAAAAGCGAAAAACCAAAATCAACCGAGCCATCGCGCACCGAAAAAAAGCAAACCAAACCTAAATTCACGTTCGCGGAGCAGCGCGAATTCAACACCATCGACGCTGACATAACACTTCTTGAAGAGAGGCTTAGGCAGGCCGAGGCTGGCATCACCCAATATGCCAGCGATTATGAAAGGTTGATGCCCTTTCTTGATGAAAAAGAACGGCTCGAGGCTGCGTTAGCTCTCAAGATGGACCGGTGGGTATACTTAAATGAGTTGGCTGAGAAAATCAACGCAAACCTGCCTGGCCTTTCATAGCACAGGGGACGCTTTAGCACACAGTCTGCCGTCCCCACGTCTATTTCATTGGCCAACCAACCGGACAGATATCTTTACGGAGAGCATTGGGGACGGTTCTGCGTGTTGATGGATGAGAATTGAGACACGAAGAACCCCGTCCCCTGTGCTGTCCCCTGTGCTGTTACAAAAGCTTTTTCAGCGTCAAAATATTCTGTCCGCGCCTGTATTCATATTCCATGCTGTCCAGCGACTTTTTAACGATATAGATGCCAAGCCCGCCGATTTGGCGCTCCTCGGCCGAGAGGCTTATATCGGGATCGGGTCTTTTGGTGGGGTCATAGGGCAGGCCTTTATCGGTAAAGCGTAAGATTACATACCCGTCCTCGACCGCGCAGCCGATTGTTGCAGCATCGGCGCTGCTGTATTGCGCTATGTTTGAGTAAATCTCATCGACGGCAATGATCATTTGAGTGATAATATTCATGGGGACATCATGGGAGGCGAGGGTGTTTTCCACAAAGGCGTGGGCCTGCTCCATTGACTCCATGCTAGGCTTCAAGCTCAACTCCTGCATAATATTTGGGTTTTGGGATGCAATTTCCAAGCATAGCATTGTGATGTCGTCAAATTGCGGCGCATCACTGACAAACGTATTGATATTCTCCTGAACGCTTTTTAATAATTCAGCGCAATTGTTATGCTTGCTGGAGTTTAATGCAGCCAGCATTCTGTCTGTTCCGAAAAGCTCGTTTTTGGCGTTTGTTGCCTCGGTTACACCATCCGTGTATAAGTATAGATTATCGCCCGGGGCAAGATTTAACTCATACTCTTTGTAGTGCATGTCTGCCATGCCTGCAAGCACAAACCCATGCTTGTCTTTAATAAGCTCGAAGCAGCCACCGGTTCTTTTTATAACCGGGTACTCATGTCCCGCGTTTGCGGCAAGAAGCCTGCCTGAGGAGATTTCCAAAATGCCGAGCCAAACGGTGACGAACATTTCGGCTTCATTATTTTCACAAAGCTGGTTATTAACCTTTTCCAGCGCTTGTTTTGGAGAAAGGCCCGTCTGGGCGGAGTTTTTTATCAGCGTCTTAGCAATAACCATAAAGAGCGCCGCAGGTATGCCTTTGCCGGAGACGTCTGCCATTACAATGGCCAGATGGTCATCGTCTACAAAGAAAAAATCGTAAAAGTCTCCGCCAACCTCCTTGGCAGGGGTCATGGTGGCGTGAATATCAAACTCATTCCGTTCGGGGAATGCCGGGAAAATGCAGGGAAGCATGGATGCCTGAATATTTTTGGCGACATTTAATTCTGCGCCTATACGCTCCTTTTCCGCAGTGACGGCAGTAAGATTAGCTACATACGCATTAATATCAAGCTCCATTTGATAAACGCTTTTTGCAAGCAGCTCGATCTCATCTCTTGTATTAACCGTGTTTAGCCGTCCGGAGAGAGTATTTTGGGATTTAATAAAACCTGCTGCCTCAACCGAAACGAGCTTCAGCGGGTGTACAACCCGGCGCTGAAGAAGGAAGGTGAATATTGAGACAAAGATTAGCACGACTAAAGCTGTAAGTCCAACCGTATACAGCAAATACATTCTTAGATTATCCTCAATCGTGAGCATGGGTACGTCTACCGCCAAAAGGGCTGTCGGCGTCCCGGTATTGTTAAAAACAGGAATTATCGCAGAGGTGTTGTAGCCGAAGCTCGTCTTGCGAATAAAATAGTCCTCTGATAGAGTACCCGTTAAGTAAATATCAACGGGGATTTTCGGATTTGCCGTGCCGATAGGGTCAGTGACGCCAAGTGCATAAGGAGCGGGATTGTTTGCTTCATGTATCCTGGCATCGTAGATATTGGTAATGGTAAGGGTCTCATGATCCGGCACACAGATATATATGCTGCTTGCAGTTGTGTTTTTGAAGATGGTATAAAGGTTCTCGGCCATTTTGTCGTATTTGTTGTCGGATATTCCGGTTTCCAAGTACTCTGCTATAGTGTTTCCATCCACATAAGCACGCGCCGTATAAGCTAACTCATAGGCAAAGCTGTTGTATGTCTTATAAATTGCGTTGCGGTATTGATAATATCCACTCACGCTGACGGCTGTGCAAATAATGATAGCCATCAACACGCACATAGCGACGATTTTGGCGCTGAGGGACTGATGCTTTTTGGTTCTCATAAATTTCCTCTTTACAAGTTTTTGTAATATATTACAGCATCACAACCACATCGCCCATCACAGATCACGCATCTATAGTTTTCATTGTGATGCCAGAGCATGTGACGCTCATATAAGCGGGAAAAATTCAAAGACATCAGGCTGTTTGCCACGGGTGTTTTACCGCCATAGGTCCATGCTGAAAGAAATACGGAACCATAACCCAGGTCCTTTGCATTGAAGAGCAGTGCTTTTATTAATCCCGCAAGCAATCCATTCTTCCGGTATATTGAACGCACGGCAACAGATTTATAGATTAACGCAGGCCGATGATCCATCATTGCCAAGACCTCGGCTTTTTCCATACCCATGTGCTTCATAATATCCTCGACGCCGGCCGGTATCATTACAGAAAATCCCGCAAAATCATCATCTATTAATGCAACATTAAAAAGTCCGGGATTTAAAAGCCATTTTTCATACTCGCGTCTATCAATATATCCTGTTCCAAAGCTGTCATCGCATAACTGTTTTATACTTTCGTAGTAATCCTCCGTGGCGTCTATGAATTTTAGCTTTCGTTCCTCCATTTTTTCCTCCTGCAAGGGCCGTTCTTTACGCAAAACGCGATTCCAATTATTTGTCAAAATCCCTCTATTGTTAGAATGTCCGTAAAACCTGTGATTTCAAACACTTCGAGAATACTCTTATTTGCGTTGCGGATAAGCATATTCCCCTGTTTCTTCATAACCTTTTGAGCGGAGAGAAGCACGCGAAGGCCGGCCGAGGAGATGTACTCCAGCTCGGCAAAATCCATGATAAGGGAGCTTACGCCGTCTATTGATTTTTTTAGCTCAGCCTCAAATTTGGGAGCGGTGGTCGTATCAAGCCGTCCTCCAAGGGCAAGGGTCAGCTCCGGTCCGTTTTCGATCTTGGTAATCGTCATTCCGGTATCCTCCACAGTTAAATTTTAAGACAAGTCTAATTTGCGTGATCTATTTGCTGACGTGAGACCAGCCTGGCGAAAAAGCCTTTGTTCTTAATCAGCTCGTCATATGTGCCGTCTTCAATTATCCGCCCGCCGTCCAGCACGAGTATTCTATCGCACGCACGGATTGTAGAAAGCCTGTGGGCGATGACAATGCGCGTACATTTCAGCTTAGACAGAGCTTCCGCCACTTTTTTTTGCGTGATATTGTCAAGGGCGCTTGTTGCTTCGTCAAACATTAGTATACGGGGCTTTGGGGCAACGGCTCTTGCAATCATCAAGCGCTGGCGCTGTCCTCCGGATACGCCGCCCGCGCCTTCGGAAATCATGGTATGCATCCCCATCGGCATATCTTTAATGTCATCTGCGATACCGGCCAGCTCCGCTGCCTCCCACGCTTTGTCAAAGGTCAGCCATGGAGCGGATATTGTGATGTTTGAAAAAATATCACCCGAAAACAGCTTGCTGTTTTGCATAACAACGCCAATCCGGCGGCGCAGTGACTTTAAGTCTATCGTTGAAAGGTCCTTGCCGTCATAATAGATCGCACCTTTTTGCGGTGTTTCAAAGCCCAAAAGCAGCCGCATGAGCGTTGATTTTCCGCAGCCCGTTTTGCCGACGACCGCTACATATTGCCCGGGGCGAATTTTTAGTGTAAGGTTATTCACAATAAGAGGCATGCTCTTTGAATAGCGGAAGGATACATTATTAAGTTCAATACTGCCGGAGATGCGCGTCAACACCTTCTTATTGACAGATACCTCGGGAATCGTCTCTAAAATAGGCTTTGCCAAATCCAGCACCGGTTTAATATTTGCAACAGTGAGTGCTATGCCGGAAAGTGCCATAAACGCACCCGATACCATACCGTATGCCGTAGTGAATGCGATATAATCGGCTACCGATACATTTGACTTGACTGCGGCAAAATAGATAACGATGCCACCTATAAGAGAAATCGCGGAAACAATAACGCCATTAAGCTTAATCAATGCCGGTGGGTCAAAGAGCAACTTCGCTTTTTGGCGGTAGATTTCCGCCCACTTGGCAAACGCACGCTTTTCAGCGCCGGAGAGCTTCAGCTTCTGTACGCCTGAGATAAAAGAGTAAATCGTTCCGCTTTCTTTGGCGTCAAGCTCCATTGCACGTTTGGATATTTTCATCTGCACCAAGGCCGACAGCATAGAAAACAGAATCATTGCAAAAGTGATGCACAGCGCGGGAATGATGAGTGCGGGCGCGTATTCAAAAATCTGCGAAATATAAACAAGCGAGAACGCAGATGCAAGACCGACCGACAATATTGCGTCCGCAAGCATTGCGCATAGTTTATTGATGCTCTGCATACGCGAGGACAGCTCGCCTGAACCATACGCCTTGAAAAACTGCGCGGGCAGCGACAATACACGCATCATTGAGGCCGCCTGTACGGCAACGCATGCTTTATTCTGTATACGCGACAAAATTATAGACTTTACCATACCCAGTAAAAGGCTTGCTATCGTTGTAGAGGCCAGCAATAAAGTTACCGTTATAAACAGGCGTATGCTGCCGCTTTCCACTACATTAGAGAATATAATGCTGTTTATTTTCGGCGTAAGCATCCCGAGTAAGGTAAGCGCAAGTGTTGCGGCGGCAGCCATTGCATAGTCGGCGAACGAGAGGGTCTGCCCGATGTAGACAAGCAGGTCGCGGATACGTAATTGTGAAACAGGAAGCGGCTTGTAAAAGCAGACCGCCTCTTCATTGATCAGCTTTGCCGTTTGCCTGTTCAGCCTTATCTGCTTTCCGCTTTTGTGGTCGAAAAAGGTGTATCCGGATATGCCGCGCGGCAAAAGCGCTACGACGCTGCCGTCACGGTGCGTTGCCAAAAATGCGCCGGCTGCATCCCGATACCATTCTCCCTTGAGCGCAACCTCCCGGCGCATAATTCCAGATGGGCGAAAAAGATATTCGAGCTGCTCATTGATATCCGTGATTTCCTCCGGCATTTCCACAGGCTTGACATGATAATATTTTAATATTTCCTCCACGGCATTTTTTGTGCATTGCGTATCGTTAAAAATAGCAGCTTCAATCTTGCGCCCCATAACGATGCCGGCCATTGAGGAGAAAGCATTGGAAAAAGCGTCATCGTCAGCATTGATTCGCTGCTTTATTTGCTCATCAAACCAACCCAGCGTCAAAACCCCCTTATTCGTTGGATACCAGCGAAGTATATGTGCCGCCTTTTGCATAAAGCGCTTCGTGGGTGCCGCGTTCCACGACTCTGCCCTTTTCCAGAACGACAATCTCATCACAATCACGAATGGTAGAAAGCCGGTGAGCGATGACAATGCAGGTAATGCCTCGCGCTTTGATCGCGTTTACAACCTCATACTCCGTTTTTGCGTCAAGCGCGCTTGTCGCCTCATCCAGAATAATAATTGTGGGATCCTGTGCAAGCACGCGGGCAAGCTCCAATCGCTGGCGCTGTCCGCCCGATAAATCTGCGCCACCCTCGGTCAGCTTGCAGCTGTAACCGCCGTCACGCTCCATGATGTCCTCATGAAGGCGCGTGTCGCGAGCCGCCAGAATCATCTCAAAATCTTCGATAGAGCTGTCCCACATCTTGATATTGTTTGAGATCGTGTCCTCAAACAGGGTAATGTCCTGGTCAACTACTGCAACGGAACCGGTGAAAACTCTGTGGTCAATTTCGGAAATCGGCTTGCCGTCAAATAGAATTTCACCACACCACGGCTTGTAAAGACCGGAGATCAGCTTTGATAAAGTTGATTTTCCGCAGCCTGAGAAGCCGACAAAGGCGACGCTTGATCCGGGCGATAAATGCAGGTTAAAATTCTGAATCAGCGGTGCACTTAAGCGGGAATATCCAAAGGAAATATCCTTTAAAACCAAGTGGCCCGATAGCTTTGAGTATTCCACGTTCTCGTCATAGCCGTTTGCATACTCGACGTTGGCGGGGTATTCCATGACGTCCTCAATGCGCTCCATGTTGGTTCGCATCTCCGTAAAGCTCTGGCTAACTGAGATGATTGACTGGGCCGGTGCTGAAAATTTCCCTACAAGGCCCTGGAACGCCAAAATCATTCCAACGGTAAACTGGCCCTGCATCGTCAGATACACGCCGAGCATAAGTATTGCGATTGAGGATATTGAGGAGACGAGTGCAGGCACCATCCCAAGATAATTGTTGATCTTTGCAAATTGAGCCATCTGCGTCGTCATTCCGGCCTGATAACCCGCCCACTTTTCAAAAAAACCGTTTTCGGCACCCGACGACTTAATTGTTTCGATCATCTCAATGCCTGAGATGGTTGTGCTTGTCAGCTTGCCGGCATCGCGCATCTGTACGCGGGATATGTTGACACGCTTTTTTGAGATGAAGCCTGCCAGCAATAAATTTATAAAGACGGAGGCAACACCAACGGCAGTGAGCAGCAGATTATAACGAAGCATGACGACAAGATAAAAAATCATCATGGCGGTGTTTAGAAATAGAGGTGCGATCATATTGACTAGCGCGTTTGTTACATCTTCATTCAGCGATTGCCGCATAGCAATATCTCCCGCCATACGCTGAGAGAAAAATTCCATTGGCAAACGAAGAACATGCCACAAGTATTTTGAATTGGCGATAATTGAAAGCTTTCCCGATAGCTTGAGGCTGTAAATCGTCTGTACGAAGGACACAAGCAGCATTAGCAGAGTCAAGAGACTGAGCGCAATAATAAACGGATAAAACCATTCGGGGTTTTGCCTCGTAAGCAACCTGTCCAAAAATATGCGCGAAAATGCGGGATTGATTAAGCCCAGAAGCGAATTGATTGTTGAGGCGAGCACAACAAAGATAACTGCAGCCGCTGTGCCTGCCATGCGTTTTTTTATAAAGCTTAATATGCTTTTTTGCTTGCCGCCGGGCATAAAGCTCCCGCTTGGCTCAAGCAGTATACACACGCCTGTAAACGCCTTGTCAAATTGCTCCAAAGTGACGCTATAGCTTCCCTTGGCAGGGTCGTTTATGTATGCTTTATTCTTCTTGAACCCCGTCAGTACGACAAAATGGTTGAAGTTCCAGTGTATAATACAGGGGAATATCCCTTTTTCGCGTAAATCCTCCGGCTCAAACCGGTAGCCATCTGCGGCAAGACCATAGTTACGCGCCGCCTTCAAAATGCTGGACGCCTTTGAGCCGTCACGGCTTACGCCGCAGTCGGCGCGCACCTGCTCAAGTGGTACCCATTTATTGTAATGGGCTAAAACCATGCAAAGACATGCCGCGCCGCATTCCAATGCCTCAAGCTGCATAATTACGGGCACGCGGGCAACACCTTTTTTCACGGTTTTTTTGAAAGCCTTTTTTCTAATTGCCATCATATATATTCGCCTCAGTTTAGCACAAATGAGATGGGAGGCCGCTTTTCGATAACAATCTGCGCCGGGTACACACCGTCCGTCACTGATATTTGCACCGATACTGGATAAACCCAGTCACCGGTCTTGAATCCTCCGATATATAGGGCGTAGGAATCAAAATCTTGGCCTATTTGGGCAGGCGAAGCTGATAACGCGAAAACTGTACCGGTATTGTTGCCGATACGCACCTCCATTCCTGCGGAAATTTTTTCAGCATTATCGGCGGAAACATAGCAACTTACATTGCCGTTATTTGCAACTGCAACAGTCTCATGGATCGTTGTAAGCGTACCATATATGCCCCACACGACTACGCCGGCCAGAAATATGGTTGAGGCAATCAACACCAACCACACGCTGGGATTTGACACTTTTATGTAGTCGTTTAACTGCTCGGGTGAAGAAACTCTATCAAGGCTTGACTTGCGAAATATGGAACCGTTCATAGCATTCCTTCTTCACTGTGTTCTGCTTTTAACTGATTTGCATAAATAAGCTCTGAGGCATGAAGCACTCAAGAGCATATACGCCGCCATAATGGTTGCACACAGCAATTATTTCATATACACCTGCGAATTGCTATTATCTCAAGAGATACATTTTTTGCGGGCACACAAAATACGACAATAAATACACAAAAACGACAATAAGTATTCCATTCGGCTGTAGAGTTATGTTAATATAAAGAAAGATGTATCAAATTGATAATGCAGCCGCTTCGGGTGCCATTAGGGGGATAGACATGAGAGAACAGCCGTACACGCTTAAGCGGGATGGCCTTGAAGCTGAATTCTACAATATTCTTCGCTACCCAGTAACTTTGGTTGTTGCGCCAATGGGTTATGGCAAATCCACCGCAACATTTTCATATTTGGAGAAGCTGACGACACAATGGATCATGCTTTCCTTTGACAGTTTTATGACTAAAGCTGAGCATATTTGGAATTTGCTTGCGGCGCAGCTCGAAAAGAAAATACCGCGGCTTGGAAAACAGTTGTATAACTTGGGTTATCCGATGGATTATGCCATCTTCGAAAGAGTTGTTGAAATTTTAGAAGGGTATTGCAGAGAAAATGAATTGATTTTCACAATTGATGACTTTCATAATGTTCGGTCGCCGGAATTTGTCGAAATAATACAACAAATGATTATGCGCAAGATTGAAGGCTTGCATTTTCTGATTCTATCAAGAAAAATTCCCGACATCCGGCTTGAGGAGTTGATACTAAAAAAATTCTGTTATCTGATTGACAGCAGGGCATTTGAATTGGACCGCCAGCAAATCAGCGACTATTTTGAAATGTACGGTGTGCAATTAACCGATGAGGAATGCGAAAGGGCTTATGAAATATCGGAGGGCTGGATTTCAGCCGTCTGCCTTTTGCAGCACCGTTATATGCAAACAAGACAAATAACAGGGGAACATGGCATAGAAAATATGCTTGCAGCCTCGTCCGAATTCCTGTATAGCGAGACGGAATTGAAGGTGTTAACAAAATTAGCTCTTTTGGACAATTTCACGCTTCCTTTAGCGATGCACCTGATAGATGATTCGCAGATTGAGCGCGTTCTTATGAGAATGTGCCATCATAATCTGTTTATCCGTTTTGATACGCAAGACAGTATATATCGAATGCACAACATATTACGCAGCTTTTTGAAAAAAAGATTAAACCAGGCCATGTCAGCTATTGATAAAATAAATGTATATTGTAAAACGGGAAAGTGGTATATAGAAAATGGAAATATCATACAAGGCCTCATTTATCTTCTTAGGGCAGGAGATTATGAGAGCATGCTTTGTGAGTTTGAAAAGACAGAAATAACCAAATTCTATGATCAGGTTCCGAGCGTTATCGTTGATATATTTGAAAAAATACCAATTGAGGACCGATATAAAAACCCGATCGCATATCTTAGCTACATTGGGTTTTACATAACAAATATTGATGTTGCCTTAGGATATGACACATTTGCGGATGCGGCGGCTTATTTTAACAAAACGGTTAAAGATAAGGACAAGCTCAATCGCATCAACGGCGAAATGGAATTGATCCGCGCATATATTAACTTCAACGACTTAAACCACATGAGAATCAATTTATCCAATGCGCAGAGCATGCTCAAAGGGAGATCGCTCATAGCAAATCCTCGAAAAATACCATCGTTTGGGTCTCCTAACATTTTATACCTCTATTACAGAAGCGACATGGGGATATTTGATACAGTAGATCAAATGGCTATAACATATCCATATTATTATGCACTCTCCGGCGGCTGTGGCGATGGATACGTGCACCAGATAAGCGCTGAGGCGTACCTTGAGACCGGAGATTATGAAAATGCTGAGCGCTTTGCCCAAAAAGCAATATACTCTGCGCAAGGAACTGGACAGCTAGCTGTATCTATATGCTCGCATTTCACCTTGGCGCGCTGCTATATTGCTCAAGGTGATGTTGAAAAAGGTGTGGCGGTCCTCGAACAACAGCATGACACGATTTGGAATATGGGTCCTCCAATGCTTATTCATTGCTATGAATTGACGGTGGCATACATTGACTGCATTCTAAAAACACCTGAGGAACTGCCAAAATGGATTGTCTCGGGCGATTTATCAGAAAGTGAAATATTGTATCAGGGAGCGGGCTTCAGCTATATTGTGTACGGCAAATACCTGGTAATGAAAAGGAACTATTTGCGTCTTGAGGTTCTTTGTGAACGTATGCAAAAAGCGTACACGCAGTATAAAAACCAAATCGGCTTTCTGCAGATGCACATATTGGGAGCCATCGCAAAACACAATCTGTATGGAATAACTTCAGCCGTGGAAAGCCTTGAAAAGGCACTGGCAATAGGAAGTGCCAATCATATCACAACACCTTTTGCCGAATATGGCGAAGCTTTGCTTACGATGCTTACCGACTATGCAAAAGCCAATGCGCCGTGCACAAATTATCTGAATACTCTAATCGGAATGAGTAAGACTTACTCAAAGCAAACAATGGGTAAAGCACAAAAGAACACAATGAAATTGACAGAAAGAGAGATGTCAATACTCGATCTTATATGCAATGGGAGAACAAACAGGGAAGTTGCGGAGGAATTATTTATCGCAGAAATTACAGTCAGGAAAAATTTAACTTCCATTTATCGAAAGCTGAATGTAACAAACCGTGCCTCCGCCATACGAAAGATATTAGATAAAATCGGCTGATAGCTACGAAAAAGCATTGACATTACTAAACACTCAGTAAGATCGATGCTTTTTTATTCGCAAGAAAAATATGAAAAAGAGATATGCTCCTACCCAAAAAAGTGTATCCCTTGAGATAATATACACCCCTGGCTGTTTGATGTAACATAAGCGCACAGGGCTGAATAAGCCGCAAATCAATTTGGGAAGGGAGAAAAAATCATGGAAAACGTCAAAGTTGAATATTCTCAGGAGCTCATGCGCTTTATTAAAACTGTTTCGGCGGAGGCTGCCGAGGAAAAGACCAACGGAATTTTTGGAAAGCTTTTGCAAATAGCGGGAGGAGAACGCGAAGTCTACGAGTTTATCGCCGGTGAGGGATTTGGCATCACTTATGATGAATTCCTGGAGTATTACAAATCATGCAAAACAGGCTTGGCTGCAGTAAACGGCAAACTTTCAGACGACGACCTTGACAATGTGGCGGGAGGCTTCGGCCTGAAAAGCGCAGTAAAGTTCGCGAAAAAAGCTGCAAATAAGGCTGCTGATGCTGCATATAACGCTACGGAATATGTTGCTGACAATCCGGGCGCGTTCGTTGCCGGCAGCGGAGTCATTGGCGGCGGGATTGGTTCGGCTGTCGGTGCTGTATCCGGTGCGGTTATTGGCGGCGTAATTGGCAATGCTCCCGGAGCTGGCATCGGTGTAGCTGTTGGCACAGCCGTTGGCAGTGGAACAGGCGCAGTCGTTGGCAGTGTTGTTGGGATGGGTGCAGTGCTTGCAGCAAATGAAATTACCAATTAACAGGATCATGACGGCTGCGGCAATCCGGAAACATCAACTAGCAGAGCTGAAGATGCCATGCTGGAGTTGTTGATAAGCAATCCAAAGCATGAAAGCAGCCTATGCAAACCTCTTGCAAAAAGACACATAAGTGTCATGCGTTGCCTTTAAGCAGGGCTGCATTTTGATGTTGCATAAAGACGAACTGCAAAAATCAGCCTGATTTATATGTAATTGGTCTGATTCTGACGCAAAAAACAAGAAAACCGCCAAACTCATGGCGGTTTTCATTGCATCACTTGAGTAATTAGGTGTCTAAAGGGACATTAGTTGATATAAATACACGATGTCCTGGGATGCGCGTAATTGTACGGTGTTTTTCGAAGGGGGGTGTGGATCATTACACGTTTCTTTTACGGAAGGACATAAATATCTAAAGCCATATGGGGAATACTGCCAATGACGTGGGTGGCTTCGAGGAGGCCGAGCATCATCTGCTTCAGCCAGTTTCCGCAGGCAATATACGGCTTGTGATCCCACATGCTTCCATACTCAACTAAAATTCGATCGTTTTCCCGCAGCAGAGCGTCTCGACGGTGTCACCAAGCTCCTCGCGTAAAATAGCAAGAGCCGCGTCTCCCGTGCAATGTCCGGTAATAATCTTCCGAATGCCAATTTCACGCATTCTTTTCGCCAGCGCACGAACCTCCTCAGATGTCCGGATAAACAGATGCAGCCCGCCGATCATCGCGCATATCTCCCGCCCGGGGAAACGCTCTATCACTTCGCGCAATATGGTATCAGCACCGGCATGTGAACAACTGCTGAAAACGACCAGTCCCCCGTCCGTTTCAAACACCAGACTCTGCTCATGCGCGAAGGCATCGGGCTTCCACTCATCACCACTTAGTACGAACATGGAAGCGCGCCGACCCTGTGCCTCCAATCCTGCCGCGTGATGGCCGATCAGGTGTACGCCGGGATTCAGCTCCAAATCATGATGAAGATATACAATTCTCTCCCTGTAATTTTCCAGAATGCCTTCGTTTATACCGATGTATCGCGGTGTGTCAGCACTCCGGTCATAGCATTTGTTCTTCGCCTCATCTCTCAAAAGAAAAGGTGCCTTCCGGTTCGCTTCAAAGAACGCCGGCATACCGTTACTGTGATCGTGGTGCGCGTGAGAAAGAATGCCGTACGCCACATCCTCGATGGGAATATTCAGCTTGCGCGCGTTTTGAAGAAACAAGTCTGTTTCCCCTGTGTCCAGAAGATATTTATGCCCATTGTATTCAATATAGATCGAAAGCCCCCATTCGCCGCAGAGGCCGTCGCTCGCAGTATTGTCCGTTAAAACCTTTGCGATCATAAGGACTGTTCTGCCGGATCGTTATTGCTTAGCGCGAGCCGCATAGTGGTGTTCAGGTGCTGCGCAATTGCTTCCCGTGTCTTTTGAATGTCACCAGCCCGCAAGCATTGAATAATGTGCTGATGCTCGACGATGGTGCTTTGGCTGCGGCCCAGCACATAGTGACTTTTTAAGTGCTGCGGCATAAAGATATGCAAAAAGGTATCGTACTGAAGATTGAAAGCAGAGATATCCATATAGTTGAGCGGAGCGAAGTGAAACTCCTGATCCTCGTGCCAGAACTGGCGCAGATCCACGTCGTGCACCTGGTCCAGCAGTGCGGTCTGATGATCGAGACATTCCTGCATTTTCAAAAACGTCTTCTGTGCATTCTGGGTCTGATAATCATGTGCAAGTTTCTCGCTGCAGTAGCACTCGATCATCATGCGGACGTGATAGGCCTCCCGAATATCATTCTCATCCGGCGAATGGAGCTGAAAGCCGCGATTGGGGAGAATATCAATATAGCGTTCACGGTTCAGCTGATTTAAGGCATCACGAATGGGCGTGCGAGAGATGTTTAGCTGCGACGCAAGGCGGGTTTCACTGTATATCACGCCAAACTCCAACTCGCGGCTGTAAATCATTTCACGCAAGTGCTCATAGGCAAGGCTTTGCAAAGGTTTATATTCGAACATAAACATCTACACTTTCATTAGATTTGTTCAAAGGAAACGCCGTACAATTGTAGGATGCATCTGCAAATGCCCGGCGTTGTTATACCATTGAAAAATATTAATGCTTTGATGCCGCGAGAGATTTTCGCACAGTACAAGGAGAGGAGCGACACGTAGCAGCGCTACGTGGAGCGGAAGTCGACGCAGTAATGTACGAAAAGATCCGTGGCATCGGAGCGTTAAGGTTTTGAAATGGTATTAGTTCATACACTTATTTTACCATTTGCAAGGCCATCCTGCTGCTTTTTCTTTGTACAACATTGTTTATTATATCACAATCCCAAGCAATTCACAATGCAATTTGTACTGGCACAGCTGGCGTGCGGCTTGCCCAGTCGCCTGCATTAATGATGAAGTTCTTCGTTTGTGAGCTTCTGATAGTACTTGACCAGTGCACTATGATCACAGTCCCCGTTATCATCACGTCTGAGAATTTTCATCATTTCGAGAACGGACTGAGTCAGCGGGATTGGGCTGTCGTACTTTGCGGCTGCGTCGACTACATTGTTCAGGTCCTTAATGTGCAAGTTGATGCGAAAGCCGGGCTTAAAATTTTGATCCATCATCATGGGCGCCTTTGCGTTCATCACGGTAGAACCGGCCAAACCGCCCTTGATGGCTTCATAGATCCTCTCCGGCTCAACGCCGCACTGCTGACCAAGTGTCATGGCCTCCGCAACAGCCGCAATGTTCACTGCAACGACAATTTGGTTGCACAGCTTGGTGACATTGCCGGCGCCGATACTTCCGCACAGCACGACGGAAGAGCCCATTTTCTCAAGGAGCGGCTTTACCTTCTCAAAGATTTCCGGCTTGCCGCCGACCATAAACGCCAGTGTGCCGTCGATGGCCTTGGGTTCGCCGCCGGATACCGGAGCATCCATCATTTCGATACCCTTCTTGGCCAATTCTTCGCTGATTTCCCGGGAATCAACGGGGTTGATGGATGAACAGTCCAGCACGATGCTACCGGGCTTGAGTGCCTCTGCCGCACCGTTTTCACCGAAGAGTGCTTCCTTTACATGCGGAGAGTTGGGAACCATGGTGATGAGGATGTCAACCTGAGCGGCAACTTCTGCGTTGGTATTGGCCGCGGTTGCGCCGCAGGCAACGAGTTCTTCCACTGACGCTTTGGCATACTTGTCGCTTACGACCAGCTCATATCCTGCCTTTACCAGGTTTTTTGCCATGGGCTTGCCCATGATGCCAAGTCCGATAAATCCGATTTTCATAGCATTTTCCCTCCATCACTTCTTTTGCTGAACCGAAGGATTACAGAACACTCTTGACCTTTAAAACGATGTCTTCCGGCATCAGATGATAATACTTGAGCAGCTCCTCATAACTCTGAGCGCAAGTGCCAAAGGTATCCGCAATGCCGATCACGCCTACCGGAATACGGCTTTCAGCCGGCCCGGCACAGAGCGCTTCGCAAACCGCAGAACCCAGTCCGCCTAAGATGCTCGCTTCCTCAACGGTAATAGCCGCCTTCATGCCAGCCGCCGCTGCCTGCACGCCTTCCACGTCAAAGGGCTTGATCGTGGCTACATTGACCACCTTTGCAAAGATGCCTTCCAGTTCAAGCGTCTTTGCGGCCTCAAGTGCCTGATGGACCATGTATCCAGTCGCAAAGATGACGACATCCTTGCCTTCGCGAATGGTCTTGATTTTGCCAAGCTCGAAGGGCTCGTCGGGACTTATGACATCCGGCAAATCGTTGCGGTTCACGCGGATGTAGCAGGGACCTGGAATTTCCGCCATCGCCTTGACGATCTTCGTGGTTTCGATGGCGTCAGCCGGAGAGAACACCTTCATATTCGGCAATACACGCATAATCGTGATATCGTCGATGGACTGATGGGTCTTTCCGTCGCCAAAATCAGACAGACCGGCGGAAGAACCGCAAATCTTGACGTTCAGCCGCGGAATGGCTACGGAGGAACGAATCTGATCATAGGGGCGGCCGGAAGCAAATACCGCAAAGGAGTTGGCAAAAGCCACATGCCCTGTCAGCGCGAGGCCGGCGGCCACAGATATCATGTTTGCTTCCGCAATGCCCATCTGGAAATAGCGCTTCGGAAACTCAGCTTCAAACATGTTGGACATGGTGGATTTCCCAAGATCAGCCTCCAGAGCAACGATCTTGTTGTTTACGCGGCCCAATTCCAGCAGCGCCTGCCCATAAGCCATCCGCATATTACCCATACTCATTGTTACGCCTCCTCCAGCATTTTCCTGACCATTTCCCTGGCCTGTGCGTACTCTTCATTATTCATTGCAGCGTTGTGATAGGCAGCCTTGCCCTCAGCAAAGGAGAAGCCTTTGCCTTTGACCGTATTTGCCAGAATGACGGTTGGCTGACCCTTGACCGACCTGGCTTCGTTTAAAGCGGTAAGGATCTGATTCATATCGTGGCCGTCAATTTCAATGGTCTTCCAGCCGAATCCTTCCCACTTCTTTTTGAGGTCTGGATTGGCAAGCACCTGATCAATGGCAGCGGTTGCCTGTACACCATTGACGTCGACGATGGCACAGAGGTTATCCATCTTATAGGCGGCAGCCGCCATCGCGGCTTCCCAAATTTGTCCCTCAGCCTGTTCGCCATCGCCGATGATGCAATACACGCGGGAATCTTTTCCTTCCAGTTGAAGGCCGAATGCCATACCCAGGCAAATGGACAGCCCCTGCCCCAGCGAGCCGGTAACCGCTTCGATGCCGGGGGTATGATCCATATCCGGATGACCCTGCAGCGTACCTTTCAGCGTTTTGACAAGCTTAAGCGCTTCGCGCTCTACATAGCCCAGCTCCACAAATGCGGCATATTGAGCCAGCACCGCATGTCCCTTGGAAAACACCAGAAGGTCGCGGCGGGGATCCTTGGGATCTTCATAAACATTCATGACTTTGAAGTATAGGGCCGCAACAACATCCATAATGGAGGAACTGCCTCCCAGATGTCCCACCTTGCCAGGAGGGATCATGTCTATGAGATTGCTCCTAAGTTGCGCCGCGCGCTTTTTCAGATCGCTGATTTCCTTTGCATTGTATTCCATATTCCTTTTTCTCCTATCACTTTTTCCTGTACGCTTAGTAGCAGGTCACACCGCCGTCGACCGGAAGTGAAACGCCGTTGATGAAGGAAGCTTCCTCGCTTGCAAGGTACAAAGCCGCGTTGGCAACATCGGCGGAAGTAGCCAGCCGTCCAAGCGGCACCTCGCCCAGACGCTCGGCACGGCTCTGTGCGCCCTTTTGGGGATCATTAAACAAAAGCTGAATGAAAGGCGTATCCACGGTGGATGGGTGTATGGAATTACAGCGGATGTTATCCTTGGCATAGCGGGAAGCGATCGCCTTGGTCAGCATCGTTATCGCACCCTTGGTTGCGGTGTAGGCCTCCGTGGTGTACCTATGTCCGATCAATCCACAGACAGAGGAGGTGTTGATGATCGCGCCGCCGCCTTGCCTGCGCATCACAGGAATGACGTACTTGCAGCCGAGGAAGGTGGACCCGGTGTTGACCTTCATCATCGTCATCCACTCGTCAATGCTCATCTCCTCCACAGGCTTGCGGATATTGATGCCCGCATTATTGACCAGCACGTCCACCCTGCCGGCGTTTTTTATGGCAAAGTCTACGGCCTTTTTCCAGTCTTCTTCTAAGGTGACATCGGCGCTTTGGAACCAGGCCTCACCGCCAGCCGCGGTGAGCTCGGCAGCAAGTTCTTCGCCTTTTTCACGGGCGGCTTCCAAATCCATGATCAGGACCTTGGCGCCGTTTTCACTCAGAAGCCTTGCCATAGCGCTGCCAAGTCCGCCGGCGCCGCCGGTAATGAGAATCATCTTGCTTTTTACATTCATACGTATTCTTCCTTTTCCTTCCTGCTCATGATTTCCTTCTTCGTAGCTTTTATGGTTTTGATGGCACCGGATATTAACGTGAAGGCAACGACGGCAATCAGGATATTGCCCACGGTGCGGGAAAGCAGCGGGATGATAGAACCATTGCCCAGAGACAGTGCCTGACGGAAGCTGGTATCAGCGGTACCGCCCAGAATCAGTCCCAGCGTGATAGGTGCCATCGGAATATTTGCCTTTCGAAGGATGAAGCCGAGGACACCAAACACCAGCATCAGCTTGACATCAAACAGGGTGGAACGGGATGCATAGGCGCCTACAACCGTAAGCACCACGATGATGGGCATCAGGATCTTGCGGTTGACCTGCAGGATCTTGGTCATAGGCTTGGTCAGCAACAAAGAAATGCCAAACATGATGATCGCGGCGACCACAAGGGTGAGGCCGACTACGTACATGAAGCTCGGATCTTTCAGGGTCAGCATCGGGCCGGGCTGTACGCCATGCAGGTTCAGCGCAGCCAAGAACATCGCAGCCTGTGTAGAGCCCGGAATCGCAAGCGTCAGCATCGGTATCATTGCACCGGGGATACACGCGTTGTTCGCGGTTTCGGAGCAGGAAATGCCTTCAAAGCTTCCCCTGCCAAACAATTCTTTGGCTTTGCTTCTGGCCTTGCCGACAGAATAGGACAGCCAGGCTGCGATGTCCTCGCCGGCGCCGGGGATTGCGCCGATAGCGCAGCCGATCAGGGAAGAGCGAACCATTGGCTTCATCAGGCTCTTAAACTCTTGCTTGTCAGGCAAGATCGTACCCATGCTTTCGGTGATCTTAACAGGCGTTTTATCCTGAAGAACGGACAGCACTTCGGCGATACCAAATAAACCGATCAGCGCCGGAATCAAGGTAACGCCGCTGGTAAGTTCCGGGATCCAGATAAAGCGGGCTCCATTGTAGAGGCCGTCCACGCCGATCATCGCGAAGAAAAAGCCGATAAAACCGCCGATCCAACCCTTCAGCGGAGTGCTGTCCACCGACAGGTTGCCGCAGATGGTGATGCCGAATACCGACAGCAGGAATAGTTCCCACTTGCCAAACTTCAGCGCGATGTTGGATATAAAGGGGGTCGCCAGCATCATGATGATACAGGAGATTAAAGTACCCAGGCAGGAAGCCATAATGCCCCCGAAGCGCGCTTTGCCGCCCTTGCCCTGCAACGCCAGCGGATAGCCGTCCAGTGCAGTCGCCGCTGCGTTTGGCGTACCGGGAATATTGAGCATAACCGCGGAGAACAGACCGCCGGATACCGCGCCGACATATGTACCCAACATGAACGCGACTGCCGCTGATCTGGACATGCCATAGGTAATATTGATCAGAAGCGCCAGCGCCATCGTACCGGTCAGGCCGGGGATTGCGCCTACGATCAAACCCAGCAGAACCGCGCCCGCAATGATCAGAAGATTCTCACCGCTCCATGCACTGCCTATGGCCGATCCAAAATAACCGAGTTGTGTAACAAATTCACTCACTTGATTATCCTCCTTAGGGTAATGTAAGACCCAGGCCAATCTTGAATGCATAAAAGACAATAAACGAAGTCATCATCGCGGTGATAAGCGACATCAGCCAACCCGGAATGATCCATGTTTTTTTATAGGCCTTCAGATATATAAAGGTGGTAAACAGATAGATCGTGGTCGCCCAGACAAACGGAATATTGCCGAGCAGGACAAATATGTAGATTAGCATCAACGACAGCAGGATCAGCACACGCACCGTGTTTTCATTCTTAATGAACGCCAAGATAAAGCTGCCGGTCATAACCTCTTTCAGCTCCGCAAAGCCGCCGGCATTGATTCCGATAAAGGTAAGAACCGCGCCAAGCCCCAGCAATACGCACCCGATGATCATCGGGAAAAACCCTGCGCCGTCGATGAATGATTTGAAAAACTTCATACTCAGTGAGCTGATGATAACATAGATACTGAATAAGACGAGAAGTGCGCCAAAGACCGTATTCATGGCAGCGTTTTTTTTCTTTCGGTCGTCCATTGCAGCCACTCCTTTCCTTGTTGAAGGAGGGCACCGAAGACTAACGACGTCGACGATGCCCTCCTGTTGTTCAATTCAGATTACGCCTGCCCTTTTAAGACAGGCGTAATCCTTTTAGAACAGCGAGTCATCAATAAGTGAACTGCTTATTTGAGAGTCGTTTTCACGGTTTCCCAATCAAACTCAGAAAGGGTCGGAATACCGTGATCAGCAGGATTGCCTTCCGCCAAACCCGCATTGAAAATGGTCCAGGAATAGCCGGAGATTGAGAAGGCCAGGAACTCGTCAGCCGCATCGCCGGTCAGGCCGATGATGTTGAAGCCCTTGGAAGCGGCAAACTCCTTAATGGCATCGGTCGCGATCGCATGCTCGAAAGCTTCGGTCAGCGAATCGACGATCTCCTGCGGGGTGTCGCGGGGGATCATAATGGGCCAGGTTTCGTTCAGATTCGGGATCATTTCGGTGCCTGCGACCTCGGTGGTTACAGAGGGCGCGGTGATTCCGGCGTTGGTGAATTCAAAGGGATTGGCGCAAGTCACAAAGAGGGGAATCAGTTTGCCGGCGTTGATGTAGTCGATTACAGCAGACAAGGAGCTTGCGCCAGCCATCGCATCGCCTGCAATCGTTGCGACACCGGCATCATTGCAGGAACCGAACAGTGCGTAGTTCGGCGCAGGAACGCCCTTTGCGGCACAGATTGCTTCAAACTGCGTGTGCGGGCCATTGCCAAATGCGCCGACGGCGAAGTTTGCGCCTGTTGCCAGATAGGCGAAGAGTTCATCTGTCGTGGTAATGCCGGAATCGGGGTTGGCGTACACGACTGCCGGACCCGAGTACGGATGGAAGGAAATCCAATCCTGCCAGCTGGAATCAGAGTAGGCGTATACCGGGAAGGATGCGAATCCGCCGGTGCCGGTTGCAAACAGCGTGTAGCCATTATGCGCTTCGGAAAGAACATAGTCGCACGCCACGGAAGAGTTTGCGCCTGCCATGTTCACCACGTTGATGTTTTCACCAAGGTATTTAGCCATTTCGGCAACGACAGGGCGTACCGCCGTGTCCGTTCCGCCGCCCGCGCCGTAACCAACGTATACGGTAGGCGTACCGTTGGGCCAAACCTGCGCCATTGCAGCCGTGCTTCCAAGAACAAGAACCAGAGAGAGAACCAGGGCAAACAGTTTTTTCATTGTCTTTCCTCCTTATATTTTTCAGCACGAATATCAATTCATGCCAAAATTCTACATTCGCGCTGCCTACAGCTCAAGTACCTTCAGCGCATTCCAGCCGTTCTGAACAAACTGATCCAGTGTGCGGTTACAGGAACCAAACGTAATGAATTCTTCGGGTTTCATGCCATCCGGCTCATATGCCTTCACAAATTCGGGCATCTTAATCAGACGGTTGATGATTGCGGGGTCCACTTCCTCATCAATATGTGAAACGAATTCGGTCTCGCTCAAAAGCGCCTTCGCAATAATCGGCGCAATGCTCATAATCATGTCCGCGCCCGCGAGCTGTGTGATATGATAACCGCCGCGGGAACCTGCCGGCATCAGCATACAATCATAGTTATTTTCCTTGAAGATACGATATGCGCGCTTCATGGCCGCCGTACCTGCCCAGATGATGTCCGCCTCGGTCGCCTTCGCGCGTGTATCATACATCACGTCCCGAAGATAATCATCCAGACGTCCCACCATGAGCACCGCGATACCTAGACCCGGCTTTATACCGTTCTTCTTCGCACGCTCGTGCCCACGCCGCACCGCTTCGCCGACCGCCAATACCTGCGCAACCGTGAAGCTCACCGTCGCCGCGACACTAAGGCCGATTGCCGCACATTCCTCAATCGCCTCGATGCCGGCACGGGTAGCGGGTATCTTGATGACCACATTATCGCCGCATGCACCATACTTCTTGGCAGCGGCGATGGTTGCTTCCACATCGCCGGGGCGCGCCGGATTGGTCTGTGCGCAGCAATAGCCGCAATAGTCTCCCTTGGCACGGCTTGGGCGTACCTTGCCGGCCAGATAGGCCACCACCTGTGCCGTCCACGCTTCCGCTCTTAAGTCACCCTGTATGCCTGCTTCAACGCCCGGGAGCACGGATTTCCAAAAATCCGGCTGCGCTTTCAGCGTGGAAGCAATCAAGAAGGGATTCGTCGTCAATCCGCATGCGCCGTTTTCCAGCGCTTCATTAAGCTCCGATACAATGGCACTATCATGCCAGTATACGGTTGGAGTTTCCGAAGACAGCCATTTTAAGTAACGGTTTTCGCTCATGATATCGTATCCTTACTCTTCATCTATTTTCATAAGCACCTTAAAATATTTTCCGCTGCCAACGTCCGCAAAAGCCTGTTCCCATGCGCTGAGCGGCAGCACATGCGAAAGATACGGTTTCAGGTTAACTGTATCGATCAGGTCCAGCATTTTTCTCCAGCTCGACGGATTGGACCCGAAGCTGGTCAGAAGCCGAAGCTCCTTGTACAGGGCACCATCCAGATCCACCGGAATGCTCTTGCCATACAATCCTACCTGAACCACGCGGCCGTGCTTGGCCGCGTAACGGATGCAGTTTGCCAGGGAAGGGGCTGCGGCAGCGCATTCAAGCGAAAGCGTAAAACCCGGCTCGCCCAGTTCTTCAAGCGCCTTACCGATTTCTTCGGGTGAAGCCGCAGTTTTATCGGCTCCAAGAGACGTTGCCAATGCGAGGCGTTCGGAATCCGACGGAAGCCCCGCCATGACCACACGCGCGCCTGCTTGCTTGCACAATTGCATGCAGATTTGCCCCATCAGACCAGCCCCGCTGATCAATACGATATCGCCGCTTCGAACTTCGCCAATTTCATAAACTGCGCGTACGCAGCATGCTGCCGGTTCATATGCCGCCATTTCATCGGTGGGTGCTCCATTCACCTTAAAGCAGCTGCGCGCAGGAACGACCATGTATTTGCACATTGCGCCGTTACGCCAGGAACCTATGGAACGCCGCTGGGAGCACATCATATCCAGCCCGGATTCGCAGTATTTGCACTCCCGGCAGGTATAAGCGCACGCCAGAGAAACGACAGTGTCACCCACAGCAAATCCCTCGGTTTCGCTGCCCTTCTTGGCAACCACTGCTACATACTCGTGTCCCAGCGTTACAGGCATACTGTGGGGATATTCATCGCGAATGATGTGGATATCTGTCCCGCAGATACCAACCGTTTTAACTTCCAATAAAAGCTCATCCATCGCGGGAATCGGCTTGGCAACCTCGCGCATGCCATAGCCCAAAGCTCCATTTGCAAATTTCACAATTGCTTTCATTATTATATATCTACTCTCACAATAACAAATATTTTCAAATTTGTATACCAGTATACCGCTTCATTTACTTTAACACGCAAATTGGCATTTGTCAATAAAACAAACACGGGTTTTTGGTAAAATAGTCTGCGTTGACAGTTGCGCGGTAGCAGTATACATTGAAGAAAGGAATACACCTGGTACGCCATTGATGCTTCAACACCTGTATGGTAGTGGTGTTCATCATTACACAGGCCCGTGCAGCCCAAATTATTGGGGGAAATGGCCTTGTGAGCCTAACTAATGTCCCTTTTGATGTCTAAAGGGACATTGGTTGATATAAATACACGTTTTTTTAGTAATCGTGTATTTGTACGATGTTCTTCGAGGGGGGTGTGCATCATTACACGCTACACTGTTGAGTGTTGCTGTAAACCCATACTGGAGATACTTGTTAAAATGTTGATTTCAGTTTTATCAAGGTCAATTACTTGACGATAGATGAGTAATTCATTGATATCGGCAAAACACAAAATATCCACGAGTACAGTCAGAGATATGAGCCCTTTTATTTTGGAAGGCGATGCAACTAGCATCTGTCCTTGATGTAGTGCTCCGTTTATTACGTTTAGGGACAAACAGCAATAATCAAATAGATGCTTTTTGCTATGCAAAGGATTTCACATTGTGTGGCACCGGATCAAAGCGTTATGCTTCGTTCTCTAATGTTTCTTTGAAAATTGATGACCTCGTGATCATATTCTTTATCTATTAACGCAAAAGTAATCATGAAATCTGCTGAAGCACGATTGGTGGATCCATCCTTATGGCCCACCGGATCAATGACTAGAACCGAGTATCGGCCTTGTTCTTGGCTGTTTTTCGCCGTATGTTTATCCGTTAATCTCCGTAGAAACCTTTTTGCGGTACGACTGCGGTGTAATGGTGTAGCGTGCCTTGAAGCTTTGTATAAAATTGTTGACGTTTGAAAAGCCCACCTGCAGGGCAATGTCTTGGATTGTATCATTGCTTGATTCCAGAAGTTTTCGCGCATTGGAAAGTCTCAGATTGGTGAGGTACTTGCGCGGGCTCAAGCCGATTTGTTTTGTAAAACAATGCGTCAGATAGTTGGGGTGGACATAGTGCTGTTTCGCCATGTCCTGTATGGTGATTTGCTGGGCGTAGTGTTCGTCGATATAGCTATGCACTCTGGCAACCAAGGTGTTGTTGCTCGCACCGTTCATTATGAAAAATTCAGGATATTGACTGCGCAGTTCGCAAAACAAGAGGCAAAAGAGGCATCGAATGTGAAAATCCATGTTGATGTTATCCGCAACGTTTTGAAGCTGTACGGCTTCGATGCGCTCAAAAATTTTTTCGATGACCGCTTCTAATTTAGATACATTTAAAAACCGCGGGGTTGGCTCCTTTTCACCATCATCATTGAGGGTGTATGCCTGGAAGGGCGAGAGCAGAGAGGGGGCGTCAAGCCATACCACTGCTTGATGCGTGGGGATGCTGATAAAATACCTTTCATAGGGATATTCTACATTCTTTACACCGTGTTGGATGCCGCGCGGCATGAAAATTAGCGTCTTAGGCGCAACCTTAACCGTTTTTACTACGCCTTGAGCCGTCGTGTAACAAAAATCATACGTACCACAGATACAATATGTAATTTCATATTCCGCATGAAAGTGCATGAAAAAATCCGGCAACTTGTGAGAATGTTTAAAAATGACCATAATTTACTCCTTGACAAGTGTCCCTAAAAGGTAGTCTCGTAAACTCAATAATACGGCGTGGAAATTTTTCGGGTAACGGGCAAGGGCGCGTTATATTAGGTCAGGTATTATATACTGCGCAGCATTATTTGTTAGTATAGCAGTCTTCCATCGTCCACACAAGTGTTTTCATAAATATTGAATGCTAAAGGTGTTTGGTAATATACAATGTGCATAAAGCAAGTCAGGCATGCCTGCTGCACCCAAATCGCAAGCTCTACTTTCAAAGAAAGCAGAAAACATATATTTCTCTGTCGATTCCATATATCTTTTCGCTGATAATGCCTGTATTATTGGGGATACAAAGCAAAGCGATATCACATGGAAACGAGATGATAAGAAGCATGAGAGTGATGGGTTCCGTGCGTCGGGGACAGCATTTTTCAAAATCCCTTCAGGAAGTTGTGCAACACAAATGGCTTTATGTGATGCTCATTATTCCGGTGGTACTGATTTTTCTCTTTTCGTATATGCCCATGGGCGGCGTTACGATTGCGTTCAAGGACTACAATATGTTCAAAGGGGTTTGGGGCAGTGAATGGGTAGGTCTCAAATACTTCAGGCAGGTTTTCTCCTTTACGCAGTTTTGGGATTCTGTGCGCAACATGCTGGTGCTCAACGTCGTAGGCCTTGTCCTCGGCTTTCCGGCACCAATCATTCTGGCACTGTTCCTCAACGAAATCAAGCAGCGCCATTTTAAAAAGACCGTTCAGACGGTCATGTACATGCCACACTTTATCTCATGGGTTGTCGTCGGCGGCATGATGTATCAGATCTTCGCTTCATCGGGGTTGGTCAACAGCATCTTGCACATGTTCGGCGTGTCGACCGTCCCCTTCCTTTCAAGCAACGGCTGGTGGATATTTACCTACTTTTTTACCGGCCTATGGAAGACGATCGGGTGGAACACCATCATCTACCTCTCGGCGATGACGGGCATCGACCAGCAGATTTACGAAGCGGCCAGAGTAGACGGCTGCTCCCGATTCCGCATAATGATCTCCATCACCTTGCCCAGCATCCTCAACACTGTCATGATTATGCTGATTCTCGCAATTGGCGGTCTTGCCAGTATTGGGTTTGAACAACCCTTTGTCATGCAGAACAGCGTCGTCATGGAGGTCGCGGACGTCGTATCAACTTACGTGTACCGCGTGGGTATTAAGCAGGCGAAGTTCAGCATCGGTACGGCGGTCGGCCTCGCACAATCGGTCATCAACTTCATCCTGGTGATTTCGGCCAACACCATCAGCCGACGCATCACAGGCGAGAGTATCTGGTAAAGGAGGGGGCACATTATGAGAGAGTCCAGAGGAGACCGTATATTTATTGGATTTACCATCAGCGTCGTCATTCTGGTCGCGCTTGTCTGCCTCCTTCCTTTCCTGTACATCGTCGCGGTTTCGTTTTCTGGCAAGAACGCTGTGCTGCGCAGTGAAGTTTTCCTGTGGCCGGTCGAGTTCGATCTCAAGGCATACAGGGCGGTGTTCAACTCCAGCTCGCTGATACGCTCCATGTGGTTTACCATAGGGCTTACGGTCGTCTATACGTTCATCAGCCTTTTTGTAACTGTCCTGTGTGCCTATCCGCTCTCGCGCTCCTATCTTGTCATGCGCAAGCCGTTGATGGTGTACGTCCTGCTCACGATGTATTTTTCAGGTGGCATGATTCCGATCTTTCTAAACATCAACGATTTAGGCCTCATCAATTCACCGTGGGCGCTGATACTGCCCAGTTGCCTGTCCATTTACAACATGATCCTGATGCGAAGTTTCTTCGTTGGCATGCCGAAGGAGCTGGAAGAATCCGCCTTTGTGGATGGTGCAAATGATCTAGTCGTACTATGGCGTATTATTCTTCCGCTTTCCAAAGCAGCGCTTGCGACGATCGGCCTGTTCTACGCGGTATCCCGGTGGAATGGGTTTATGGATTCACTACTCTACATCAACGATGAATCCATGTACACGGTTCAGGTGCGTTTGCGTCAACTGATTCAGGCAAGTCAAGTTACACAGATGATGGAAGACGTTCCGGAATACAAAACCGACCTGATCGGCGAGACCATAAAATCAGCATGTTTGGTCTTCAGCATGATCCCCATCATCATCCTTTACCCCTGGCTGCAAAAGTACTTTGTCAAGGGCGTTATGATCGGGTCGATCAAGGGTTAATCATGCTGCGGGTGCGGCATAGAAATATCATCAAGGAGGAAGAACGATGAAACGGATACTCAGTGTAATGTTGGCCTTGGTACTCCTGCTGGGCGTAATGCCCATGTCGGCTATGGCAGACGACATGATCACCCTCAAGGTTGGTGTGTATGAACGCGGCAACACCACCAACACCTACGGCACCGCGACGGACAATTACTGGACGCGCTGGATGCAGAAGGAATTTGGCGATCCCAACAACATCAAGCTCGAATACATCCCGATCCCGCGTGCCGAAGACACTGCGAAGATTAACACCATGATGGCCTCCGGCACCGCACCTGACATCATCTTTTCCTACGACACAAACATGATCCTTGGCTACGGCCGTGACGGGGGCTTGACGGATCTGGGTGATCTGATTGAACAGTATGGCCCCAATATCAAGGAAAACCTCAAGGCCTCCCTGCCCTACGGCATGTACAAGGGCACGCAGTACGCAATTCCTGCGCTGCGTTCGATGATCGGCCGCTACACCAATTTCATCCGCAAGGATTGGCTGGATGCGAAGGGCATTGAGCTTGAAGTGAACGAAGACGGTTACTATCACATGAGCGTTGAAGATTACGAAAAGCTCGTGTACGACGCAAAGTCCTGGGACATCGACAAGACGGGTATGGAAATGTTCCCCGTTGGCTTGGCCGGTGCGCACTACGCGACACAGACCATGCCCCTCATCTTCGCGTTTGTTGACAAAGCGCAAGTGACGGAAGAAATGGTCGCCTCCACGCCGCAAATGATGTGGCCTGGCTTCAAGGAAGGCGTTCGTTTCCTCAATAAGCTTTACAACGACAAACTCATCGATCCTGATTTCATGGTTGACACCGACACGGCGCTCCCTTCACTCAACGCGATGGTCTCTACAGGCCGCACGCTTTCCATGCCGCAGGATGACATGTACAAGGACGGCATCATCGCCCTGTACGAAACCAAGCCTGAAGCGGAGTTTGTCGGCCTCCAGATCGACAACATCCACGGCGAGCAGATCATAAACGTCTACCAGCCTATCGGTATGTTCCTCGCGGTACCCGCGACCTGCAAAAATCCGGAAGCGGCTGTCAAGTACATCAACTTCCTGGCGGATCTTGACACCTACAAGGTGCTCGCCCATGGTTTTGAAGGCATCCACTACAATATGGTTGACGGCGAACCCAAAGTGATTGCATACACCGAAGAGGAGATCAAAAAAGGCGAGGGCCTTGAGCGCATCACTTGCGGCGATATGAACCTCGCGTATAACGGTTCCCCGCTTGGCTACAAAAATGTTCCGTCCAAGCCTACTGTCCCGTACATCCGGGCTGCTGAACTCTATGACATCACCCGTGAAATGAGCAAGGTTGGCGGCGTTGCAGATTACTTCTTTGCTGGAATCAAGACCGAAGCTCATGAAATGTACGAAGGCCTGATTACCAACCTTGACGACAAGCATCCGCTGGCGAAGCTCATCTCAGCGCCCGCCGATCAGTTCGACGCGATGTATGATGCCGAAATGAACACGTGGCTCGAGCAGGGTGGACAGGAAATTATCGACCAGAAGCTCGAACTGTACAAAGAACTGGAAGCTGCCAAAGCGCAGTAATCAATGTATGCCATCTGCCTGAATAAAGGCCGGGAGGGCACGGCATGCTGTGCCCTCCCACCCTGTTCTAAAGCATGTTAAGCACGTCAGATTTATCTTTTTTATTGATTTTACACGGATTCAGCAATGATTAAGCGACGCAACGATGAGGTGGCATACGTTATGAAATCGGAAAATCTTTTTAGTCGAACCGTTGATAAAGCGCAAATGATCCGCCCATTTCTCGTAACTGGCGTGCTGGAAAAAGACTACAAAGGCGGGCGCACACGCGAAGACTTTGTAGGTGGCCTTGAAGACGCGATGCGTGATGCTGAGCAAGTATTCTCCAAGAATGTTGCCTACCGGGAGATGGATACCTTTGACCTTTGCGGTATGAAGGGCCAGTGGCGCTTTTCGATCGTGGACGCCCCGCAGTACGCTGATGGACACTACTACATCATGGAAAAAGTGGGCCTTATGCCGGTGTATACTGTGCTTGAAAGTGAAATTGAGCAGACAGTAACCATCCGTTTCAATGCAAAGCACGTATGCGTTTTCTTGAACGGTGAGACTGTCCTTAACAATAGTGACCTGCATGAAAGAAAGACAGAGCGCATTTACGTCTTTGAACATGCGCAAAAGCGCATGTTTGAAGACGTTCAGATGAAGCTTTCAAAAGGTGAAAACCGTCTGGTTGTGCTCATGGGCTGTATAGGGCGCGGCACCGGCATGAGCTTTAGCATGGAATTGCTGGGGTGCGATGCACCCATTACCGCGCGCGTTCCGCTCAGCATCAAGGAAGAGGAGCGGGCGGAAACCGCGAAGAGCCAGATGGAAACGTATTTGTTGGATGACTGCTGGAAGACGGGGGAGGCACCCCGCGTTCACGTCGGCGGCGTGCCGCTTTCCGGCTGCACTGTAAGCATACAGGTTTTTAAAAGCGATAAAAAAGGCGCGACAGGCGATAAGGTGACAGAACAGTTGCCTGTGACCCAGAGCGACACGACGCTGCCTGCTGACCTGCCTGCTGGGGAATACAAAGTGGAGTTTAGCTGGGTGTTGAAAGAAGGCACGCTGCTGTCCAAACAGGAGCAGAGCTTTGCCGTTATCGAAATCCGCAAGGCCCTGCCGGGCTATGAGAACTTTGGCCGTCGTCGGCAGATTATGCTGGAAGAACTCGCAAACCAGGGCAATCCGCTGGCGCTCTACCGCCTTGGACGGCATGACGAAATACCGCAGGAGCGCATCTTCGGGATGTGCGATCAGGTGCTCAAGCGCGCGGACTGCGCCGACTTTGAACTGCTTCCGCTTTTGTGGCTCGTGTGGGAAGACCGCGAGGATCGCCGTATGAGCGAGGTCCTGCATAATCGTATTCGCGAGGCGGCTGTTAATTTCCGCTACTGGGTGGACGAGCCAGGAACCTCCTCGATGTTCTACTGCTCGGAAAACCACCGCGTCGGCTTCCACGTTTGTGAGTATCTGGCCGGTCTTCTGTATCCCAGGGACATGTTCACCAACTGCGAGCAAAACGGCATGTATCACTCCATGAAGGGGCGCATGCACCTGATGGAGTGGCTGGAGCAGCGCTGCCGCTTTGGCTTTGACGAGCCGTTATCCGACAGCTATATGCCGGTGACGCTCTCGGCGCTGCTGGTGCTGCGCGAGGTACTGCCGTGGGAGGAATATCCCCTGCGCAACATGGTTAACGTGCTGCTTGACTTCATGACGTTTATCTTCGCTGCTGGAAGTTTTGACGGCGTTATGGCGACCCCGCGAGGGCGCAGCTATAACCGTCCGCTCCGCAGTGGCTACTTCAGCGGCATCGGCGGCATCTTCTGGATGATGTTTGGCAACGGCCCGGCGAGCAGGAGCGCCATACACGACGAACTGGCCTTTAGCTATTACGTGCCGCCCAAGGGTCTGTGCGCGCTGGCTGAGGACTTTGCGCCTGCGACCTTCACCTACAAGCAGGGCATGATGCACTTTGATAAGCATAACGCGGACTTCACTATCCGCCGTACGAAGGATTACGTAATCAGCGGCGTCCGTGACCACAACGTGGGAATGTGCGATATGCACTTCATCTCCGCGATGATCGTGCTTCGCGACGATGTGCTGATTCACTTCTCCGCCCCCAACAACATGGCGGAGGGCAGCGGTTTGCGCCCGGACTACTGGGCGGGACAGGCGTTCCTTCCACGTGTGCTGATGACGGGCAGAACCTTAGCTGTCATTTGGCATGACGTCAAGGATGCTAACATCTGGATGACGCATTGCCACTTTAACGCCCGCAAGTTTGACGAGGTGGTCACGAAAGATGGCTGGACATTTGGACGCAAAGGTGACGGCTACGTGGCCATTTATTCGACAGTGCCGCACACCATGAACACGCAAGGCAATTACGCCGGACGCGAGCTTGTCTGCCCGGGCAATGAGGTTATCTGGTTGGCGGAATGCGGCAGTCAGGAAGAGGACGGCAGCTTTGAGACGTTCATGGGATGCATCACAGCCGCACAGAAGTGGCAGGACGACAAGGGCTATCACCTCAATTCGCCACAAAGCGGCCTGATCGAGTTTGGCCTCACCGAGGGCTTTACGGTAGACCGTGTGGACGTACCGATCGAGCAATACACGGCGAAGAGCCCGTATCTTACATCCCGCTTTGGCAGCGGACGTTTCACGTACGACTGCCATGGCTTCAAGGAAACACATTGGACTTTCCCGGCGAGTGAATGAACGTAGGCTTTTTGCGCATCACTTCTGGGCGCATTTCTTTCCTTTGCTTATGCATTTATGCGGCTAAAGGACAGCCAGGCTGAAGAACTTTATGGTTAGAAGTTAATCCTGTATCCTGAAACGCCGAAAAGGCGTGCAAATGAAGGCTGCGCTTACAATGGGTAACTCGCCGCTAGTTGCCGCTGGCGAGTTACTCATTCATGCAGTAAACGCTACTTCGTATGACCTTTTTGGGTCTTTGAAGGAGGAAAACAAATGAACGAAACATTACTGCCCAAGGACTCAATTCACGCGCGGGGCCTCAAGACGCCGCGTGAGGTGATAGAATGCGTTGCCACGAAGATGCTTGATTCCCGTCCAAGGAAGATGATGGAATACAAGCCCTATATTGAACAGGCGCACATCGCGCAGCGTTTCCTTATGGGGCCGGTGGACATTGATTTTAAAGAACGCTTTCCGGATGCGCAGTTGGGCGATGTGATGTATGCCGCGACATGGATTGACGCGGAAGAAGAGATCGACGTCCTGTTTGTCATTGAAGGCGATGGTAAATTGTGGCTTGAAGGCAATTGCCTTTTTACGCGCGCAGGCGAGCATATAGAGGGCATTGTCTACGAATGCGTGGACGATCAGGTTCGCGTGAAGACCGTGCTGAAAGCAGGACGCAACGAGATATTGATAAAATGCATCAATCAGCCGGAACGTTGGGGCATCAGCTTGAATGTGACGTTTCCACGCTACCCGTGGATATGGCTGCGCGACTATCTCTATTCCGTTCGCGCGACCTTTCCATGTGAAGCCATGGCGGGCATGGAGGGCGTTTCGTGGATTGGACCATTTAGCAAAGGCGAGGCATCCGGCGTTCTTGCATTGCTGAATGAAACGGGCGCGGTTGAAGGCAAAGCTGTCGCCTATGAAGACACCTATGAAGATGGTGAAAGCAAGCGTTGCTGGATGCCGCGTTTTACCCAATGGAATGAAGAGGACGTCGATTTTACTCGCATCTTTAAGGCCACGGACGGCTGCGCTTACGCACTTACGCACTATGACACGAAGCGGGCTCCCCAAGCGGTTATGGAGATCGAGTACCATTCGCCGGTTAAAGTGTTTGTGGAGGGCGAATGTGTCTTTTCCGCGAAACAGCCCGGCAAGACGACGGTTAAGCTTTCGAAAAAAGCGGATGAAGCATTCCAGACCATATTGATAAAGAGCGTATTGCAGGCATCGTGTTGGGCTTTTTCGGCGCGCGTGCGCTCTGCGCAGGGTGATAAGGCAAACGTTCATCCGATCCTTACACAGCGCAACGGGCGCGGATTTGATTGGGCGTTACTCGGCGTGTTTGGCGAAGGGGATTACCTGTTGGGGGATGCGAGAATTCTCGATGTGCCATATGGCCCTGAGCTCGGCGTGCAATTTACCGCTCCTTATCCGGTCTGCAAGGATAAAGCGGCCTTCTGGCAGCTGAATGAACCAAATACGTATATCCGCCCATATATGGACGCTTACTTCTTTGGGCAGTGGTTCTACGCGATTCAGGTCGGTATGATTGGGCTATACGCAGCGGGCAAGGCGCTGGGTAAAGACGTGTATTGCCGCTACTTCATGGACAGCATTTCCATCATGGCGGAATACTTTGATTACGCGCTATGGGATGCAAAGCGCTTTAAAAACCCGACGTTGATTCCGCGTGCCTGTGATTTACAGGCACTCGATCCCTGCGGTACCATCGGTGTTTCGATGATTGAGGCGTACTGGCGCGGTGGGAATGCAAAGCACCTGCGCGTGATACAACACATCGAAAACGCTATGATGAACATCATACCCCGTTTTGAAGACGGCACGTTTTATCGCGTAAAGACCATGTGGGCAGATGACCTTTACATGAGCTGTCCGTACCTTATTCGTATGGCAGCGCTAACGGGTGATGAAAAGTACCTGGACGAGGTCGTGCGCCAGATTGAAGGCTTTCATTCTCGACTCTTTATGGCGGACCAGAATATCTACTCGCACATCTACTTCCCGCCGATAAAAACGCCAAACCGCATTCCATGGGGACGCGGCAACGGTTGGATTGCCGTGACGCTGACAGAAGTACTTACGCACATGCCCGCAGGCGATTCGCGCCGCGCGTATGTACTTGAGCGCTACAGAACGTTTATGCAAGGGATCGCCGCAGTGCAGGATAAAACCGGCATGTGGCATCAGGTGCTTAACGAGGACTTTTCCTACGAAGAAACCTCCGCGACTGCGATGTTTACCCTCGCAATGGCGCGCGGTGTAAGAAACGGCTGGCTGGATGAAAGCTACATGACGTTTGTCAAAAAGGGATGGGAAGCGCTGTTGCGCACCAGCATCGACGCAGAAGGAAACATATATGGAGTATGCCTGGGTTCTGGGTGCTCGTTGGATTCCAGGTACTACCGTGATATTCCGACCCATAAAAACGACGATCACGGTACGGGTATTATCTTGCTGCTTGCAAGTGAGCTTTTGGAGATGAACATCTGCGCAAGCGGCACCTGAGGTTCAAGTGGATCCCGAAGCCAAGGAGGCTGCACCCGTTAAAAAGACAGCTGTGAAGCCTAAGAAAACTCCGACAGCTACAAAAACTGGAAAAAATAAGGCTAATGCAGAGCAAAACCCGGCAATATCGCCGGGGTTTTTTGTGAGTTCAAAGGGTATGCACAGTTACACGGATACCTGAAACAAAGGTAAAAATTGCGCCAGGGGTGTGCAAGGGTGTGCATCATTACGCACAAGAATGCAGGTCAAATTTGTTAGAAAAATCGCCTTGCGAGCCTAACTGTGGTTCCTGTAAATTCTTCCATATATAAGCCATATCCTGCCTCGTTTTGCAGGCAATGAAAAAGACCCGTCGCATTTGACGAGTCTTTTTGTGGAACTAATGTCCCTTTTCATGGCACCTCCGACGGGATTCGAACCCGTGTTGCCGCCTTGAGAGGGCGGTGTCCTAGGCC
>JAEZQK010000116.1 GCA_023413135.1 Bacillota bacterium | reverse complement strand
CCCAAGCCCCATCCCTGCCCCAAACCCCGGCCATGTCCCAAACCCCGGCCGTGCCCCAAATGCCCCAAGTGTCCCGAGTGCCCCAAACCGCCCGAGAAGCCCTGCCCCTTGCTTCGCAAGGATCCCTGCAAGAAACGCTGCTATTTCCCACCCCGCCCTGAACATCGCGACCACCGCGACCATTGCGACCGCTGTGATTAAGGCGATATGCCTCATAGGCCTATGACAAATGTACACATGACAAGACAAGCGGGAGGGGATGTACATCCCCTCCCGCTTAGCGTATGGTCATGGCATGGGGTTACAGCTGGCTTGTGCAATGGGGGCAGCGGGTGGCATGTTCGTGCACCGGCTGCATGCAAAAGGTACATAGGCGCTGGGCAGGAGCGGGCTTTGCCTCCTCCTTCTTCTTCAAGGAAAACCTGGCTATGAGTTTAACAAACAGGAACACGCACAGCGCCATCAACAGAAAATCAATGACGGTCTGCAAAAACATGCCATAGTTCAGCCTGCCCGCACCTTCTGCGGCGCTGAGTTCTATGGATGCTTCGGAAAGGTTTACATTGCCTACGATCAGGCCGATCAGGGGCATGAGGATGTCATTCACCAGGGAAGTGACAATTTTGCCGAAAGCCGCGCCGATGATGACGCCTACCGCCAGGTCCAGTACATTGCCCTTGAGAGCGAACGCCTTGAAATCCTTGAAAAACTGTTTCATGATTTGTACCTCCTTTATTATCATTGGTATCGGTTTTGCTTCCCTGCCGCTAACCGGCGAGGAAGATGGCCCGCAAAAAATCGTGAAGGTCCATGGGAAGGGCCAGGCGCCGGTATACTTCCCGCTTGAGCTCTTCACTCTTTCGGCCGGGGAAGAATCGGGCGGCCAGGTTTTCCACACAGCCGCGCCAGAACACCTTGCCGTGCACATACCTGCGCAGCAGCGTTTGCTGGCTTGCGCCCTGCACATGCCGGAAATGCTCCTCCATTCTTTGATGCACATTTTCGGGGCTTAAAAGATGCTGCCAGCCTGCCAGCAGTGATCGCGTTTCCTCTTCATCGGGCGGGGGATAGCGCAGCAGCGCCCGGTTGAAGCCCGCCTGCAAAAGCTCCTCATACAGGGGCTGTGCGGCACGCCAGAGGCAGCCGTGGCGCACGGCCTGGGGGATCTCCCTTTCAATGACCGGTTCCAGTTGGGCAAAGCCAGGCAGCGCCCGGGAAAGCTCCTCGGGGCAGATCAGGTAGTTTTCAATGCAGAAACGGGGCAGGATGTGCAGGTTGCGGTGCATCCTTTCCATGTTCGCGCATTCCGCATCGTTCCAGGCATCCCTGTCCACCATGGCGTGCAGGCCAGGCCGCTCCTTTAAAAGGCGCAGTACGGCATCCTTGCCGCCGGCCGGGGTAATGACCCAATCCGCGAATATGTTTTCATCCCTCAGCGGCGGCTTATCCAGCATCTGTGTCAGGAAGGAGACGTCCCCCGTGCCTTCCACCAGCAGTACGCGCTTGCTGGGGGTGGCCGCCGCCTCCCGCAGGATGAGATCATAGGGCCTGTCACTGATCGCCATGGCCTACCTCCAGCTCCACGGTCAGCCCTAGTTCCCCATACCTGTGCCAAATGGCCGGGTTGTGGGATACCAGCAGCATCTGCCCGCCCGCCTTGCGGCAAAAGCCTTCCAAGGTGGAGAGCAAGCCGATTACCTGGCTGGGGTGCAGGTGTACTGCCGGCTCATCCAATAAAAGCACCCCGCCAGGCTTTAAGCAGCAGGCGGCGCAAAAGCAAAGCACGGCCATGTGCCTCTCCCCATGGAAAGCTGGTGGGGGCCGTGGCGCTGGTCGCCGCTTAAAAGAACCTGCACTCCGCCGTTTGGGTCGATTGCCAGGCTTTTATCCACCAGAAGACGGTTGACAGCCTTGATCACCTCCCCGGCGCAGGGCCGGTCATCCTTGTTTAAGCGCGAAAGGGCCTGGGGCCAGTCATCCTTCACGTCATCGTCGGTTAAGAACCAGGCGTTTTCAAAATCCTTTTCCTGCCGTGCAAAATGAAAATCAGCATCCAGCAGGATCATGTTGGGCATGTCTCCTGTGAGCTTGCCTCTTAGCGCATCCGGTGTATCATCATCTGCAAACAGCGCCATGGCGCCGGGATGGCGCTTTGCCATCTCCTTCTTGAAGGCGGGATTGGATGACCAGCCCACCAGCACATCCCCTTGCGGCAACCCGGTGAGATGCATGGCCAGGTCGCCCTCGATGCTGTCTTCATTGTCCTGCGGCTTATCGCCCAGCAGGCGCCACAGGGAAGCCATGGCCCACAAGGCTGTGCTTTTTCCGCTCCCGCTGATACCTGTGATCAGAACCCTGTCGTCATCCGTTTCCAGGCAGAATAGTTCCTTCCGCCTTGAAAAGGGTCCGATATTTTTAAGATATACGTTCGTTATCCGCATGGCGGCCGCCTCCGTTCAGCTTCATTATACATTTGCGCCCATTCCGTGGCAACCCTGGTTTTTCCTGTCTTGTAAAGGCTGTGCGACTCCGGTATAATATTTATGTGCCCTACCTTTGGGATGGAGGCCGGATTATGTTCTTTCAAAAGGATTATGTACTGCGCATGATCGAGATGATGGGCGATTTCATGCGCCGTATCGGAGAAATGCTGGACGACCTGCAGCGGCTGCGCCTTTTGGACGACGCCTGCCGGGAGCATTGCGGCATGGATATTGATGCCGCAAGGAAGCTGAGCGTGGAGAGCATCATAGAGCTTCTGGCGCCGCAGCCCCGCTTGATGATGGCTGAGATTCTGTACATACAGGCCATGCAGACATCCCTGCCCGAGGAATCAAGGGAGCAGCTTTTGTATCGGAGTGCGCGGCTTCTTTTGTCCCTCCGGGAGGAAAGCCTGCTTTGCGAGCTGCGCTGCGAGCGGCTGAAAGCCTGCCTTGCGGATGCCTGGACATTGTTTACGCCCAGGGATCGGATGGATGCCGCCGCCTTCTTCATGCAGGCGGAGCAGTTTGGCCTGGGGGAAGACCAGCTGTATCAGGCGCTGGACGAAGCATCCCTGGAGGAGTACCCGCAGCTTTTAAAGGATGGGCAGGCATTGCTGGAAGGCTGCCTTACCGTGCCCAAGACCCGCCTGGAAGCGGGCGGGCTTCCTTACCCTGAGGTTAAGGAGAGCCTGGAGACTTTGAAAAAGCGCGCAAGCGCACTTTACACTACATGATCGGAGCCCGCGCATGATTATTCTTTCCCTGCAGCACATACAAAAATCCTTTGGCGCAAACGCTGTGCTCAAGGATGTTTCGCTTACCCTGCAGGCCGGCCAGCGGCTGGGTTTGGTCGGCGTCAACGGATGCGGCAAAACCACGCTGATGCGCATCATCGCCGGGCTGGAAACATACGACGCGGGCACGCTGAGCTTAGGCCGGGGGCTGAAATTGGGCTATCTGGCCCAGCAGGGAATGGTGACCGAGGGGCTCACAGTCCGCCAGGAGCTGGAGGCGGTATTTGCTCCCCTTCAAGAGATGGAAGCGAAGATGCGGGAGCTGGAAGCCCGCATGGCCGAAACCCATCAGCCGGAGGAGCTTCACAGGCTGGGGAGCGAGTATGCGGCTCTCACCGACGATTTTGAGCGGCAGGACGGCTATGCATGGCAAAGCGCCATCCAGGGCGTGCTGGCCGGGCTCGGTTTCACCAAAGCCCAGCATGACCAGCTTTCCGAAAAGCTGAGTGGCGGCGAGCGAACCAGGCTGTGCCTGGCCCGGATGCTGTTGCAAAAGCCGGATCTTTTGCTGCTCGATGAGCCCACCAACCATCTGGATCTGCAGGCTTTGAACTGGCTGGAGAACTATCTTTCCCAGTACCGGGGCACAGTGCTGATCATTTCCCATGACCGCTACTTTCTGGACCACGTGTGCGACTGCATGGCGGAATTATTGCTGGGTACGGTGGAGCAGTACGATGGAAATTATACCCGCTATATGGAGCAGCGAACCGAACGCTTTGAAACCAGGCAAAAGGCTTACGACCTGCAGCAGAAGGAGATCTTAAGGCAGGAGGCCATCATTGCCCGCTTCCGCAGCTTCAACCGGGAAAAATCCATCCGCGCCGCCGAAAGCCGGGAAAAGAAGCTTGCCAAGATGGAGCGGCTGCAAAGACCCGAGGAAGAAAATCAGGTGCGGTTTTCCTTTACCGTGCGCCGCCGTACCGGAGACGATGTGCTGATGGTGAAGGAGCTTAAAAAGAGCTTTGGCGAAAGGACGCTGTTTGAACATCTGAACCTGCACCTGCGCTTAGGCGACCGGGTGGCGCTCATCGGTCCCAACGGCGCGGGCAAATCCACCCTGTTCCGCTGCCTGACCGGGGACATCCAATCCGACGAGGGCACGGTGCGGCTGGGCGCCAACGTGGACCTGGGCTATTACGACCAGCACCAATCGTCGCTGCATCCTGGAAAAACGGTTCTGGACGAGGTGTGGGATGATTTCCGGCGCCTGGAGCAATACGAGGTGCGGGGTGCGCTGGGGCTGTTCCTGTTCACAGGCGACGATGTGTTCATGCCCGTATCCACCCTTTCCGGCGGCGAAAAGGGCCGGGTGGCGCTTACAAAGCTGATGCTGGAAAAGGACAACCTCCTTTTGATGGACGAGCCTACCAACCACCTGGATATGGACAGCCGGGAGGTGCTGGAGCAGGCGCTTTCCGATTATCCCGGCACCATCCTTGCCATTTCCCACGACCGGTACTTCATCAACCGCTTTGCCAACAAGGTGGCGGTTTTAGGCCAGGACGGCCTCCAAGAATACGCCGGCAACTATGACGATTACCTGCAGAAATTGGAGCGGGGGGATGCGCCAGAAACGGATGCTCCCCAAAAGACACGCACCGAGATGGAGAAGGAAAAGAAGCGCACCCGCCAGGAGAAGGAGCGAGTTTTAAAAGCCCAGGAGCTTGCCCAAACCAAGGAAAAGGAAATCGCCGATTTGGAGCAGTCTATGGCCGATCTGGAAACGCTGATGGCGCTGCCCGAAACGTATCAGGATCCCGAGAAGGCGGCCCAGGCCGCCAGGGAATATCAAAAAGCGCAGGATAAGGTAGCCGCCCTGTACGACGAGTGGGAGGAAGCCGACCGGGCGCTGAAGGAACTCATCGACATGCTGGACGCAAACGGTTAAGGAGGAATACCCATGAAGGAAATCACGTACTTTATGATGGATGCATGCCCCTATTGCAAAAAGGCACAAGCCTGGCTGGATGAATTGATGGCGGAGCATCCGGAATACAAGAAGATCCCCATGAAGGTCATCGACGAGCGCAAGCAGCCCGACATCGCCAACAAATATGACTATTATCTTGTGCCTACCTTCTATGTGGACGGTGTGAAGCTGCATGAAGGCGTGGCCACCAAGGAAAAGGTGGAGCATGTCCTGAAACAGGCGATGGAAGGGTAAGGAGGCGTTTTAAATGAAACTGGCGGAGGCTCTTTTGCGGCGGGCGGAATGCCAGGAAAAGCTGGAGGCGTTGAAGCAGCGTATTCTGGCCAGTCTGAAGGTGCAGGAAAACGAAAAGCCCTTTGAGGACCCTTATGCCCTTTTGGACCAGGCCTTGGCGCTGCAAGAGCGGCTTTGCGAATGGATCGGCAAAATCAACCGCAGGAATGCGCAGGTAGCGCTGCCCAGCGGTGAGTTATTGGCGGATGCGTTGGTACGCCGGGAAATGCTGCTAAAAAAGCGGAATTTGTTGATGGATATCGTGGGCAATGCCACCGAGAAAAACTATCGTCTTACCCATGCCGAGGTAAAGATGGTCCTCACCATGGACATCGGAAAACTGAACACGTTGGCAGACGATTTATCCAAACAGTACCGTGAGCTGGATACCACGATCCAGGCACTCAACTGGACGGAGGATCTGGAGTAATCTTGGCCGCAAAGAGGGAGCACCATAATTGAAAGGCATGTAGCCTATCCGGTCAAAGCGGGCATGCAAAAATTGGTTGGCGAGGGACAGCCTGCGGTTCGAGCCCGCATATACAGCTTCCGTCCGATACCGATCACATGCATACAGGGAACAGGGTACAGCTTATTACCATATGCCGGTTGACCGCTTAGGCGAGGGTGGGTTGAGGGAATTCCTGTCTTGCTTTCTCTTGCGGTAAATGCAGTTGGAGAGTCGGAATGAACAACTATACTTTACAATTGGATAAGGGATTGTATCATGATGTCCAGCCCCATGATCAAGGAATGCTCGACGTTGGGGATGGACATTTTGTATATTGGGAAGCATGCGGCAATCCGAAAGGCAAGCCGGTTTTGGCAGTTCATGGCGGGCCCGGCTCCGGGGCAACTTCCTATTGGCGGCAATTTTTTGATCCAAATCAATACCGGATCATACTGTTTGATCAAAGAGGATGCGGCAGGAGTATCCCTCATGCAGGAGATACAACGGAGGCGCTAAAAGAAAATACCACGGCGCATCTTATATCCGACATGGAAAAAATCCGAACGATGCTCAATATTGATAAGTGGATGCTGTTTGCCGGCTCTTGGGGAACAACCCTTGCGCTGGCTTATGCCGTATCGTTTCCCAGCCGTGTAACCGAACTGATTATGAGGGCGGTTGTAACGACACGAAAGCATGAAATAGATTGGCTGACCTGGACAATGGGAGAGCTTTTTCCGGAAGAATATCAAAGCCTGCTGAATCTTCTGCCCTGCATGGCCATCCGGGGCAATGTTCCGCTTGGATACAACGGATTGCTTATGTCGCAGGACCCTCAAATACATATTCCCGCATCCCTTGCGTGGTGTGCGTGGGAAGACCGCATTGTGACTTTGAAAAACGCGGTGATTCCAAGCCCGAGGTACCAAAATGAACGTTTCAGGCTTGGGTTTACCAGACTGGTAACGCATTACTTTGGCCACTATTCTTTCCTGCCGGATGATTTTATCACCGGCAGCATTACAAACTTAAAGCATATCCCTGTAATTATGGTCAGGGGGAGACTGGATATTGCATCCCCATTAAGCAGCGCGTGGAGCATTCACAAAGCTCTTCCTTTATCAGACTTATATCTGATCGATGAAGCCGGCCACGGCGGAGCAGAAGCCATGCACCAGATCCTGGTCGGGGCCACAGAATATTTTGCACAATCTTGAGTGGATGAAAAAATAAGGAATATCTCTTTCCCGAAATAAACGAAGGGGCTGTCGTGCTATCAAAAATTCCACGGCACGGCAGCCCCGCTTTTTGGCATGCCGGTCTATTGATGATGGATATGAAGAAAAGCCTAAACAGATATGACCTTTTCATGCCATGCCGGAAGGAGCATATTTTGCTTCCCGGTGGCGCTTGCATTTCCCGGTTGTCCCATAGTACAATGGCTGATGAGTAAAAAAGAAACGTCATTTTAATAAAAGAAATGGAATATATCTATGAATATATTTCGCAACCGGGGCGGGATCCAACGCCTGTTTATCGTTTTGAACGTGCTCGTATTCCTGGCGCTGCTGTTTGTGGAGCAGGTATTTTTATGGAATTATCGTGAAACGATTGCGCAAAGCATGAGGACGCTTACGAGGGCCGGTGCGGATCAGATATTCAATGACATCAACCAGATGTGGTACGAGCTGAACCTGATATCCGGCACGCTCTCCCGCAGCGAGGCGATGCGAGCCTATGTGCGGTCGGAAGTCCGGGATAATCAGGCTTTCAAGGCACTGCGCTCCGCCGTACATTTGACGCAGCTGGCGGCAGACAATATAGACTCCATCATCGTGACGGATTTTAAAGATATACGGCTGTTTGCCTATGGTGCGGTGGACAGCCAGGTGCTTAAAAGCGCAGAACGCGCGATAGACAACGGGCTGGTCATCAAAAATCCCGTTCATCTGCAAAGCGGCGAAGGGGATAACAGGCTTACCTATTGCATCAACTGCACGGACAGCGCCGCCGACGGAAGCACATTGTATACCATCATCTTGTATAACCTCAAGCAAATACGGGATGCGTTCAAGGCGGTGGGCAGTGATTATGGGATCGACATGGTGCTGCTTGACGGCAGGAACGATCCGATCATTGAAAGCCTGACCATGAATGAAGTGCGGCGATCTGATGTAATGGCCGGAATCCGGTCGGGAATGCTGCCGGATGATGGGTTGTTTGTGCAAACCCGCAGCTTTTCGCTGCTTCGCTGGCATCTCGTGGCATTTGTGCACGATTCCACATTGTCTGGGCGTATGGCGGCGGTAACACGGTTCGCATGGTTGATGGGTGCTTTTATGTTCCTTATCCTGTGCGCGTTTATCGTTTTGCTCCGCAGGCATATCAATGCTCCCATACGGCAGATCCTGGATTTCATGCGTTCCCAGGCGCAGCATGGCCCGCAGGGCCATCTGGAGCTGCGGAACAAAAACGAGCTGAACTATATCGCCGAAGGCTTGAACGATATGCTGGATAAACAGCGTTTGATGACGCAGGAAAACCTGCGCAGCAAGGACCGGATATACCGGACGGAGCTGGCCCAGAAGCAATCGGAAATCGCTGCGCTGACCCATCAAATCAATCCCCATTTCCTGTACAATACGCTGGATTGCATGCGCGGCATGGCATCTACGGGCGGCATGGCGGACCTGGAGGAGATCATTTCAGCCATGGCCTATATCTTCCGCTACGCGACGCAGGCCAGACCCTATGTGAGCATTGAAGAGGAAATGCAGAGCATTGCCCGCTATATGACCATCATCCGCATCCGCCACGGCGGAAGGATCGAGGCTGTTTTGGATGTGGAAGCCTCCGCCAGGGAGGTGCGCATCCCCAAGATGCTTTTGCAGCCCATTGTGGAAAATGCGGTGATGCATGGGCTGGAAGCGGTAAGCCGGAAGGGCCTGCTTCAGATCACTGTCCGGCGGGAGGAAGGCTATCTGCATCTGACGGTGCGCGATAATGGGCTGGGCATGAATGAGGCCGGGCTTTTAAGGCTGCGCGGCGGGCTGTACGGATCGTGCGACGATGCGAAGGAACGGTTTGACCATATCGGCCTGGCGAACATCCACCGGCGGATCCGGCTTCTTTATGGAGAGGAATGCGGACTGGCGGTAGAATCGCAGGAAGGCATAGGCACGGAGGTAACCATACGGGTCCTGGCGGCACCTCCGGCACAGCCGCTTCATGGCGAAGGGGAGTCTATATGAATACGGTTGTTTTAATCGATGATGAACCCTGGGCATTGGAAAGCTTGTTCCATGTCTTCCGCTGGGAAGAAAATGGTTTTCAGGTGATGGGTCGGTATACAGACCCGGCGGAGGGATGGGATGCCATCGTCCGGGATATGCCGGATGCGGTATTCATCGATATCCGTATGCCTGGGATGAGCGGGCTGGAAATGGCGGAGAAGGCACAAAGCCTACGCAGTCCGCCGCTGTTCATCATCGTAAGTGGATACGAACTTTTCCAGTATGCGCAGCAGGCGCTGCGCTTGGGCGTATTCGACTATTGCATCAAGCCTGTGGAGCGGGATGCGGCGCAGGAACTGCTGGAAAAGCTGAAAGACAAGCTCAATGACCGTGCCATGATGCAAAGCGCGGTTCTGCTGGAGGAAATTCAAAACGGCATGTCCAGTGAATGCCTGTTCAGGCAAAGCGGCCTTCCAATCACGGGGGAGTATTGGCAGGTCGCCGTTGTGCGCTATGTGGATGAGCAGGCCGCCCCCCATGTGCTGCATGATTTGGCAGGTCTTAACTTCATGCAGGTCCGGCTGGGCATAACCAAGATGATGTTTATTTTCAACGGTGACGAATCTGTCGGGGATATGGTGAAGCGTTCGCTGGAGGGGATAAGGGGTTATCCCAGTCTGTTTATCGGGCTCAGCCGCTTAAGCTGCCATGCGCACTATTTGTCCCGGCGCGTTTGCGAGGCGCAGAGCTGCGCCTATACGGAGTTCGTCAATCCCCAAAAAAGGCTGGTGGCCTACCATGCGCTGGAAAGCGCTGCCGTCGACAGCTGCATACAGGCCTTGCTGGACGCCGTTCCCGGCAGGGACGGGAAAACCTGGGCCCAGCGGTTGGAGACCCTTCCCTGCCTGCTTGCCGATGAGCAGGTGCAGATGCACAGCGTCTGCCGCATGTGGAACAGGCTCATGGATGCCTTTGACCGCTATGGCAGCGCCCGCTTAAGCGGCGAATTGGAATGGGTAATGGATGCGGAGGCCATGCGCGCCTTTCTGAAAAACACTGCGGAAATGGCCGGTTATCTGGATACGCTGATGCGCCAGCACCTTGAGGAGGGCGCTTTGCCCCCTGCGGTCAACGTGAACCAAAGCTTTTTGGAGCTGCTGGAATATGTGCGCGCGCAATACACGGGCAGGCTGCATTTGAGCGAGCTGGCGGCGCAATTCCACCTGAACACAGCCTATTGCAGCGAACTGTTCCGCAAGGTGACGGGCATGACATATACCGATTATGTAACGAAGCTGCGCATGGAGCATGCCAGAAAGGCGCTTATGAGCAGGGAATGCAATCTGCAATTGCTGGCGCTGGAATTGGGATACGGGGACTATTTCACCTTCAGCAAACGATTCAAGCAGTATTTCGGGCAGGCACCCACCAGGATGGCGGCGGTGAAATGCATGGATAAACAACCGATCATTTGACAAATAAAACTGAAACTGTGACATGTATTTGCGCAATATACCCTGTTATACTCATGCTACCTACTGAATCGTAAAGGGAGGAAAAGTTCATGAGATCCAAAGGCTTCCGTGTGTTTGCCGTCCTTTTCCTGGCAGCTGTGATGGCGTTTGGCTCCGCTTTGGCGGAGGGACCCACCGTTTACGACACGCCCCAGTCGTTCACCATGTGGTGCTCGATGGACAAGGCGGCCGGCGCGGTCAAGGATTGGTCTGAAAACCTTGTTTTCCAGACCATGAAGGAAATGACGAACGTTGCCGTGGAATTCCAGCATCCGCCGGTGGGCGGCGAAAAGGATGCATTCAACCTGATGTGCGCATCCGGCGACTATCCGGATGTGATCCAGTACGGCTGGCTGACCGTGCCCGGCGGCCCTGCGAACTACATAGTTGACGGCGTCATCATCCCCCTCAACGATCTGATCGATCAGTATGCGCCAAACTTCAAGGCTTATCTTGCGGCGCATCCCGACATCGACCGCCAGATCAAGCTGGACGACGGCACCTATTACGTCCTTCCCTCCATCTATGAGGACAAGGAGCTGGCGACCCACCAGGGGCCCGTGGTGCGCGGCGATTTCCTGAAAAAGATCGGCATGACGCCGGAAGAGTTTCCTACCACCGTGGCGGGCTGGGAAGAGATGCTCATCAAGGTACGCGGCAACGAGGAATTGAAGGATGTCATCCCCTACTTCTTTGCCACCATGACCAACGTCACCGAATCACCCACCATTCTGGGCGCCTACGGCATCACCCAGGAATTCTATAACGACAACGGCACGGTAAAGTATGGCGCGATTCAGCCGGAGTACAAGGAATTCCTGACCACCATGCGCAGGTGGTATGAGCTGGGCCTGCTGGATTCCGAGTTTGCAGCGAATACCGCCAAGCTGCGGGATGAAAAGGTTACCGGCAACCGCGTGTTCGCCTTCATCGGCTCCATGGGCAATAGCATTACCCGCTACACAGCCATGAGCCGCAACGAGACGAATCCCGATTTCCAGCTGCTCCCAATGCCTTATCCCACGTTGAACGAGGGCGAAACACCCATCGTGGGCCAGCAGGCCGCAGCTTATACGGGTGCCGGCATTGCAATCACCAGCTCGTGCAAGAACCCGGAGCTGATCATAAAGTATTTCGATTACTTCTACAGCGAGGAAGGCCATATGCTTTCCAACTGGGGCATCAAGGGCCAAACCTACGACTTTGATGCAAACGGCAATCCCTACTTCCTGCCCCTGGTGGCCGAGAGCCCCGAAGGACTGTCCCGCGAGCAGGCCATGGCCAAGTATACCATTTGGCAGTCCCAGTCTCCCGTATACAAGCGCAAGGACGTGCTGGAACAGCGCGACTGCCTGCCTGAGCAGATCGAGGGCCGCAAGAACTGGATGAAATGCACGAATGCGATCATCATGCCCCCGGTAACGCCCACCGCCGAGGAAGCCAGTGAATTTGCCACCATCATGAATGACTGCACGACCTACATGGTGGAGCAGGCAACGAAGATCATCATGGGCACTGTCGATCTGGATGAAGGCTTTGATGTAATGGTCGCTACTTTAAAGGGCATGGGCATCGACCGCGCCTTGGAACTCCGCCAGGCACAGCTGGAGCGCTATCTCGCCCGTCCGTAAATGTGACCCGGAAAACATACCAGGCAGGAAACCGGGACGTCGTGTCCGGCGTCCCGGTTCCTTTTTACCCATTCATGGATGGGATCAAAGGGGGCGGGGAGCAAAATGTCTATTCCGGTACCGGCCCGGCGCCGGGCAGGTTATTGCAAGCCTTTTTCCCTGCGCGTAAGGCGAGACTTCATGCGCTATAAATACGTATATTTGATGGTTCTGCCGCTCGTTGTATGGTATCTGCTTTTTTGCTACTGGCCTCTGCTGGGGAATATCATCGCCTTCAAGGATTTCAAGCCCAACAGGGGTATCTGGGGCAGCCCGTGGGCGGGATGGAAGCATTTTGCATCCTTTTTTTCCAGCTACTATTTTCTAAGACTCCTGCGCAATACGCTTTTGATTAGCCTGTATGGGATCGTGTTTTCCTTTCCGGCACCCATACTGCTGGCGCTGCTCATCAACGAATTGAAGGGGCCGCGCTATAAAAGGACCGTTCAGACCATCACCTATATGCCCTACTTTATTTCCATGATTGTCATTTGCGGCATGCTGATGGACTTTTTGAAGAAGGATGGCGTGATCACCTCCCTCCTGGCCGCTTTGGGGATGCCGAATGAAAATTATTTGATGAAGCCTGAAGCCTTTCGCACGGTCTATGTAGCTTCAGACATCTGGCAGCATTGTGGATGGAATTCCATCATCTACCTTGCCGCCCTCAGCGGCATTGACCAGGAGCTGTATGAGGCGGCGCGCATCGACGGCGCGAACCGTTTCAAGCAGACGCTGCATGTAACGCTGCCGGGCCTTTTGCCTACCATCGTGATCCTTTTGATCATTCGTGTGGGGGCTGTGCTCAATATCGGCTATGAGAAGATCATACTGCTGTACAATGCCTCCAACGCGGAGACTTCGGATGTCATCTCCTCCTTCGTGTACAGGCGGGGCATCCTGGAGGCGAATTACAGCTACACGACGGCAGTGGATTTCTTCAACGCTTTGATTTCCTTCGGCCTGGTGATTTTGAGCAATACGGTCAGCAAACGCAAGACGGAATACGGCCTGTGGTGAGAGGGGGGAAGGATATGATTCATGAAAGCAGGGGAGAAAGGACGTTTCATTTCTTCAATGTCATTGTGCTGGGGATGGTCGCGGCCGTTACGCTGTATCCCCTTCTCCACGTGCTGTTCGCGTCGGTTTCCAACCCCAACGAGCTGGTGAAAAACAGCGGCATCCTCCTTGGCCCCATTGGCTTTGAGCTGGCCGCGTACAAGATCGTATTCCATAACCCCGATATCCTGGGCGGATATATCAATACGCTTCTTTATATGGGTGTTGGAACCCTCATCAGCATGGCGCTGACCATCATGGGAGCCTATGCGCTGTCCAGGCACCATGCCATGTGGATCAAATACATCACCTTTTTTGCTGTGTTCACCATGTGGTTCAAGCCCAGCATGATCCCGTTTTTCCTTACGGTGGGCAACTCCATGGACATGAAGAACACCTTCTGGGCCATGGTGCTCCCCAGGGCCATCGTAACATACAATTTGATCGTGCTCAGAACGGGGTTTGCAGCCGTCCCTGAAAGCCTGGAGGAATCGGCACGCATCGACGGCGCTCATGATTTCACCATCCTATGGCGCATCTACATTCCCCTTTGCCTGGCCAATATTGCCGTTGTCACCCTGTTTTATATGGTGGCCAAATGGAACTCATGGTTTGACGCGATGCTGTTTATCAACAAGCGCACCATGTTCCCGCTGCAGCTTTTGCTCCGGGAGATATTGATCCTCAACAGCACCGACAGCATGCTGGCGGCGTCGGCCGTCAGCCAGGGGGATCAAATTCCTGTAGGCGAGACCATCAAATATGCTACAATAGTGGTAGCTACGCTGCCCATACTGTGCGTATATCCCTTTATTCAGAAATACTTTGTCAAGGGCGTCATGATCGGCGCGATCAAAGGATAACGGAGGAGACTATGGAAACGATTTTGGAAAAAGCAAGGGAACTTCCGGTATACGGCCATTATGACGTGGTCGTGGTGGGGGGCGGCTGCGCCGGCTTTCCTGCTGCTATCGCCGCTGCGCGCAACGGCTTAAGGACGCTCATCATCGAGCGTTTTCCCTTTTTCGGCGGCACCGCCACCGCATCATTGATGGCCAACATCGTGGGTTTCCGCAACCAGGTGGAGCCGGATTATCTGCAGACGACCAAGGGAATCGGTGAGGAATTGATTCTCCATCTTTTGGAGATAGGCGGCGCGGTCCATTCCCGCAACGCGTATCCCTCCGCCATCCGCTCCGACAAAAAGGGCGACCTTTCCTACAACTATGCCTTTGACACGGAGAAGTTCAAGTACGTCGCCCTGAAAATGGTGAAGGAAGCTTCCGTAGACATTCTGTTCCACACATACTTCAGCGACGTGGTCATGGAGGGCGATCAGGTGCGGGGCGTGATCATTGAAAACAAGTCCGGCCGCCAGGCCGTGCTTGCCAAGGTGGTCATCGACGCATCCGGTGACGGCGACGTGGCATACCATGCCGGCGTGCCCTATTGGCAGACGAAGAAGGATGAGGCGTCCAGGCTGAACGACTGCCTGATGTACAAGATCAAGGGCTTCCCTGCGGATACGAAGGCGCCCGGCTGCCTGTTCAATGATACGATGGTGGTATGGGGCCCATCCCCCGGGCCCATGAACTGTGCCGATGCCGATGAGCTCACACAGAGTGAAATCGCCGTCCGCATGGCCGTGTACGACGATCTGGAGAAGAAAAAGGCGGAGCGGGACGACCTGAAGGGCGCTCAAATTGTGGACACCGGCACGTTGATCGGCATCCGCCAGACGCGTTTCTTTGATGGTGAATATAAAATCACCGGCGAGGATGTGCTGGAGGGACGCAGGTTTGATGATGTGATCGCCATGGCGGCCAACCCGGTTATCCATTATTACGGCTACCGCCGCTTCCTCACCCATGAAGGATACCAGATCCCCTACCGGGCCATCGTACCCAAAAAGGTGGAAAACCTGCTGGTGGTGGGACGCTGCATGTCGTCCGACCAGATCGCCTATGAGTCCTGGCGCGCCATGGCCCATATCCTGGCCATTGGCGAGGCGGCGGGCGTGGCTGCCGCCATCAGCGTGGCGGAGGGGACTTCCGTCAGGAATGTGGATGTGAAAGCATTGCAGAAGCGGCTTGTTATGCAGGGCGCCGAAATCGGACAGGGGTTGAAATGACATGAAGATCACCCATGTTTCCACCACCGCCATCGTGCGCAAGGTGGAAAAACCTTCCATGGACGGCATGTGGACGTATGATGCCGGCGGCCTGCTGGTGACCCGCGTCCATACGGATGAGGGCATCACCGGCTATGCGTCCACCAATTTCGGGCGAGTCAAAAACGGCGTCTATATCCTTCAAAAGCTGATTGAAGGGGAGCTTGCGCCGGAGCTTGTGGGGCAGGATCCGTTTTTCGTGCGCGCGGCGCGGAAAAAGCTGTGGGATGCGGCCCACTACCACGGCGTGGAGGGCTTGGCCCAGTTCGGCATAGCGGCGCTGGACATCGCCATCTGGGACCTTGTGGGCAAGAAGCTGGGGCTTCCCTGCGCCAAGGTGGCGGGGGCATGCCGCGACAGGATTCCGGCCTATGCTATGGTTGGGTGGTATTATGATGATGAATCCGCCTTCGTCAAACATTGCGAAAGCGCGGTGGAGGAGGGCTTTCAGGCGCTGAAGATCAAGGTGGGCAGGTTTAGCCTTCAGGACGATCTGGAGCGCATCAAGCTCGTCAAACGGGCCGTAGGCGAGAAGATATGCCTCATGGTAGATGCCAACCAGGCGCTGGACTTCCCCGAGGCGGTACGCCGCGGCCGGGCGTATGAAGAGATGGGCATGTTCTGGTTTGAAGAGCCTATGCCACCCCAGATGGTGGAAAATCATGTGCGGCTGTGCCAAACGCTGGACATACCGGTGGCTATCGGAGAAAACCATTATACGCGGTTCCAGTTTTACGAGGCGGTCAGGCAGGGGATGATGGACATTGTGCAGCCTGACAACCGTAGGTCCGGCGGCTTTACGGAATGGCTGGAGATCGGCGCCATCACCGATGCGGCGGGCCTGAAGCTGGCCAGCCATGGCGGCGGCCCCGCCAATGTGAATATGCTTTGCACGCTGCCCAACGCCATCTTTCTGGAATCCGGCAGCTTGAAAGGCGAGAACCATTTCTTAAAGTACAGAATGCGTATGGCAAATGGCGAACTGCTTCTGCCCGACGCGCCTGGCATGGGAACTGAGCCGGATGAGGAATATGTGGCGTTTTGCGTAAAACAGATGCAAAACGAGTGAAGCGTTGCCAATCCAAAACGGGGCCCCCGGCTAATTGCCGGGGGCCCTTTGGGAGGGAGGGAGAGAAAAGCGGTTATCACTCACCGCGCAGCACGCTGACGCCGGTGTCGATGACGGCGGGACCGGTGCTCAGATCATTGATTGCCGCATAGGCCTGGGCCACACCCAGATAGCCCATGGTGTAGGGGTTTTGGGCCATGGCGGCCTTCAGGCTGCCGTCCTTCAAGAGGCCCAGGATGGCGTCGGACTTGTCAAAGCCGATGCCGATGACTTTGGAGCCGGCTGCCTTGATGGCATTGCCTACGCCCACGGTGGAGCCTTCATTGGCGCCGAAGAGGCCAACCAAGTCGGCGTTGCCATTGATGAAGTTGGTGGCGGCTTCCTGGGAAGCGGCTGCGTCACCGTCCTTGTACTCGGTTTCCAGCAAGGAAAAGCGGCCGTCGGCGGTGATCACATCGCGGAAGCCCTTTTCACGCATCACGGTGGAGTTGGTGGCGGTGTTCACGCTGATGATGCCGATCTTGCCGCTTGTAACGCCCGCAGTTTCAAACTCGGAAATCATGGTCTGGGCGGCCAGCTTGCCGGCGTTGAAGTTATCGGTGGACAGCGTAGCGATGGCGGGTTCATCGGCGGGGGAATCCACATAGATGACCTTTACGCCGGCTTCCTTGATGGTCTTTACCGTCATGGAGATGGCGGTGGGGTCGTTGGCGGCCAGCAGCACCAGGTCGGCGCCGTCGGCAACCGCGTTGTTCAGGGCTTCGATCTGCTTGGCGTTGTCCTTCTTGTCGGGAGCATCCCACTTGTAGTCCAGGCCCAGCGCCTTGGCCATGTCGGCGGCGCCCTTGTCAACCGAGACCCAGTGCTGGTCCATGCGGTCCATGGTGATCAGGTATACCAGTTTCTTTTCCTCGGCGACGGCGGTGCCTATGCACAGGCCGGCTACCATCACAAGGGCGAGTGCCAGGGCAAACAGTTTCTTCATGATGTTTCCTCCTTTTTGATATGTGGTCTTGCAGAACAAAGCTTTCTGCGCGCGTTCTGCCTGCGCGCCCTTTCAACACGCTTTTGCAGCGCGTCTTACAGCAGGTTTTACAGCGTTGCCTGTTCCTTGGATGACTTAAGCTGCCTGAGCTTGAACATCTTGCCCATGTCGATGACGTTGCCCCTGGCAACCCGGTCGATGAGCACGGAGATGATGACTACGACGCCGATCACAAGGTTCTTAAGAGCCAGCGGCGCGCCAGCAAACTGCAGGCCGTTATTCAAAACGCCCCAGATAAAGGAGCCGATCACCGTGCCGAATAGCAGCCCCTGGCCGCCCATGGTGCTGACGCCGCCGATGACAGACGCGGCCACAGCGTTGAGCTCATACCCTGTGCCGGCGTCCATACTGCCCATGCCGCTCATGGCGGTAAGAATCAATCCCACGATGCTGGCCAGGAATGAACTGAACACGTAGGCTGTGGTTTCCGACATTTTCACGTTGATGCCGGAGAACTTGGCTGCCTCATAGTTGCTGCCGATGGCGTAAATGTGGCGGCCTGTGCGCGTCTTGGCCAGGATGAAGTTGAACATCAGGAACAGGATCAGCGCGATCCAGATGGTGTTGTAAACACCCAGGAACGATCCGTAGTAAAAGAGGTTGCGGAATGCCTCCGAACTAATGCCGTCGGTGTTCATGTTGTTGTTCACCAGTTGGGCGATGCCCCTAGCCATGATCATGGTGCCTAGCGTGGCGATGAAGGGTGGCAGCTTGGCCCTTGAGATCAGCGTGCCGTTGATGAAGCCGATCAAAAGGCAACTGGCTACAGTGATAATGGTAGCCGGCAGCGCTGCCATGTGGCCCTTGGTCATCAGCGTGGCCGACATCATGCAGGACATCCCGGCTACCGAGCCGATGGACAAGTCTATGCCCGCTGTGATCAGCACGAAAGACTGGCCGATGCCGATGATCAGGATGGGGGCCACCTGCCGCATAAGGTTTAAGATATTCGTGATGGATATAAAGGAGGGATTGAACATTGTGAACACGGCGACCATGAGCAGCAGCGCCGCCGTGACCGACACTACCTGCCCCATGCCGCGAATGGACATCATCCGCTTGATGGTACCGGCTCTTTTCTGTTCAGACTGCATAGGCCGTTTCCCCTTTCGGCTTGAACTGGGTGGCATATTCCATAATTTTCGCCTGGGTAGCTTCCTCCGACGTAAGTTCCCCGGTGATGCGGCCGTTGCACATCACCAGGATACGGTCGGCCATGCCCAGTATCTCCGGCATTTCGGAGGACACGAACAATACGCCGAAGCCCTGCTCCTTCAAACGGTTCATCAGATGGTAAATTTCCACCTTGGCCGCCACGTCGATGCCCCTGGTGGGCTCATCAAACAGGTAAACGGCGGCATCCCGAACCAGCCATTTGCCCACGACCACCTTCTGCTGGTTGCCGCCGGAGAGGTTCTTCGCCTCCTGCGTCTGGGAAGTGGCCTTGATTTTCAGTTCCGTGATGGCCCGCCGGGTAAGCTCCGCTTCCTTTTTGATGCGCACAGTGGAAAACGGACCCGCTGTCTTGTCCAGGTTGGCCATCCCCACATTCTCCCGAAGGTTTAGCTCCACGCACAGGCCTTCCTTTTTGCGGTCCTCCGGTACGCAGGCTATCCCAGCGCGGATGGCATCCCTGGGGGCCCCGATATGCAGCTTGTTCCCTTTGAGCAGTATCTCGCCCGCACCCACCGGGTCTGCCCCGAAGATGGCCCTTATAAGCTCCGTACGCCCCGCGCCCATCAGCCCGGCAAAGCCTAGTATCTCGCCTTTATATAAGGAAAAGCTTACGTCCGATACTGCGCTTCCGGCCGACAGGTGTTTGACCTCCATCAGCTTTTCACCCCGGGGGCTATTTACGTGGGGGAATTTTTCCTTGATCTCCCGGCCCACCATCATGGAAATGATCTCCGGGATGGAGGTATCCGAATAATTTTTGGTATCCACGTATTTGCCGTCCCGGAGCACCGTCACCCGGTCCGCGATGGGGGCAAGCTCCTCCAGACGGTGGGAGATGTATACGATGCCGCAGCCCTGATCTTTCAGCTCCAGGATGATGCGGTTGAGTTCTTCCACTTCCCTGGCCGTCAGCGCCGAAGTGGGCTCATCCATTACCAGTATTTTGCAATCAGTAGAAATGGCCTTGGCAATTTCAACCATCTGCTGTTTGGAAACGGGCAGCCTGCCCACAATGGTATCGGGGCGGATATCAAGCTTCAGGCGGGCAAGAACCTTTTCTGCTTCCAAGTTCAGCTTCTTTTGCGCGATGCACATCCATTTGACTTCTTCCCTGCCCAGGAATATATTTTCCGCCACCGTCAGATGCTGGCACATGTTCAATTCCTGATGGATGATGGCGATGCCCAAGGCTTGCGCGTGCTTTGGCGTAAGCGAACCTACGGCGGTTCCATTCACCAGAAACGTTCCTTCATCCCTTTGATAGATCCCCGCCAGAATCTTCATCAGTGTGGATTTGCCGGCGCCGTTTTCCCCCAGAAGCGCATGGATCTCACCGGCCCACAAATCAAACGATACATGGTCCAGCGCCTTTACACCGGGAAAGGCTTTGCAAATATCCCGCATCGAAACTAGAATTTCGCCCATAAAATGCCACTCCCTTCCCGGCTACTATTTTTATCCTGTTTGATATATAATCTAAGTATATGAAATAGATCTACAAAAACAACCGATGATTTTTGGATTGGGGGGGACATTCTTCGTAGCTTTGGTTTTTTGGTCGGGATTCAATAGCGGACTTGCAGGGTATATTCAAATCAAGGCTACAGATTACCTTCCCGCCTAAAAGGCGGGGAAAGCCGATAGTATGTGGGAGGGAAAGGCATGAAAGTCATTGCACAGCCGAAAGCGGGCACTTTAGTTAATGAAGAAAAAACGGTGCGTCTTAGCAGGCCCTTGGATATGGCGCTCTGCACCATCATTCCCAAGGGGGATGGAGTATTTTCCATCCAGCTCCCAGCAGCGGACTGGGAGGATAGTCTGCAGGCGATATATGCCTTCACCTATGATGGAAAAGTAAGCGCTACGGAAGCCATTCTTCCCGCCACCATGCAGGTGGTGCCTGTTATTGAGGACCTTGAAAGCTATTGTATGGACGCTACAGACGGCAAAGTGAGCGAGGACTGCATTTTGCGCTTCGAAAAAGGCCGCGCTATCGATATTCAGTCGGATGTGGTCATACAATTGTCCGGGGAAGAAATCGGCAGGCTGAATACGTTTCTTGAACAGTGGAGAAAAAGATAAATAATACTAATGTAAAACATTAGTGCGTCCATGGCCGCGAGAGATTTTTGTGCAATACAAGGAGACGAAGCGAGGCGTAGCAGCGCTACGCTGAGCGGTAGACGACGCAGTAGTGCGCGAAAAGATCCGCGGCAATGACGCAATAATGTT
>JAEZQK010000086.1 GCA_023413135.1 Bacillota bacterium | reverse complement strand
CAACCCACATCCACCGGGTTGGGGGGGGGGGGGCGTTCGCCGAATGTAGCGTCTGAAACGGACGGCGAACGCCCGCCCCCACCCTACATCGTCAACGGCGCTTCCACATTCATCAAAGCATTTGTGTTTTGGAGTGGTACATCTATTCCTCCCGCCATACAATGTTCCCGTCATGGCCGATATACGCCATTTTTCCGTCCTTTTCCACATAGGCCAGGCCGTTAATGAAGTTCTGCGCATCGTCATATATGAATGGAACCGCCTCGTTCCCCGCAGTATCCAGGAAGCCGTATTTGCCGTCCTTGATCAGCACCTGGAGGCCTTCGGCAAAATATTCGTCATAGCCGAAGGCGAAGCTTTCATCAAAGGAGTAGCCGGCCTCCAAGGGTACAAGGATCGTACCCTTCCCGTCTATCAGGCCGCAGGATTCATCCCAGTTCGTAGCATTGCCAAAGAACAGCGTCACGTTTTCCACATCTGTACCCTCTCCGGACGAATCATCCTTCTTGGGAGAGTTCACAAAGCGGCCTTCTTTATCGATATAACACGTTTCGCCGTTTAATTTTACCTTTGCGACGCCGCGGAAAAAATTATCGGCCTCGTCAAATTTCGCTTCAATGACAAGATTCCCATTAGTATCGATATAGCCGTACAGACCTGTTTTCGTATCTTTTACAACAAGACGTTCCTCCGAAAATCGATAGCCTTCCAGGGGAATGATGCCCTTGGGCATCGGCAGCGCCTCATTTCGTTTATTGATGATCAGCGGCGTAGCCTTGCTGTTTTCTGATTCATAACGCTCTACGTAGGAGAAACCTGCTTCAAACCCGGACCACTCCGCCAGGCCATACTGATAAGGGATGGCCAACTCACCTGTGGTCCTGTCCGCAAAGCCTACAGAGTTCCACCAGTCGTCTTCCTCATTCGGCGAGAGGATGGTAATCAGCTTTTCATCACTCACCCAGCAAAAATAGGAGTTGTATTGCATCCCGGAAAAACAGCCGCTGGCCACATCGAAAAAGCCGTCCGGCCCACTTTTGCCACTTAACCAGATGATCCCTGTATCTTTACCTCCGAAGTAATACCCATCCTGCCCCTCGGCGCAGCCATACTGGGGATCCACCGCATAAGCCCCAGACTTGTCGATGATGCCATCCGTGTAGGCGCTTTCGCCTATATCATTGTTCTCTTTCTCGCTCACCACGGCATATCCCGCGCCTCTGAACTGTTCAGCATACGCCCATTGCGGCTTTAGTATGATTTCACCCTGGTAGTTCATATAGCCCCATTTGCCGTCCACCCGTATGGGATACAGGCAGTCCGCATATTGAACAGCCTTGTCCGCATAGGTCAGGGCATCCGATAACACAAACCCGCGCGCGGGTACGCCGTCTGCCTCTGCCTCCACATAAGCCCAGATGCCCATCCTGGCCAGACGCATGACAGACGTATCTTTTTTGAGTATAGCAAGCCGGTTTGCTTCACCCAGCGGGTCGTCGGTGAAGATCGCATCCCGCGCGGTTACCGCGGGAACCAAATCAAATGCCAGCTCGCTTGATGCTGACTTTTCCTCGATCCAGCCGAAACGATACTGCCCATCGGATACTTCATAGGCGATCATCGTCCAGCCGTTTTCCATGCCGAAGGAAAGCACCCAGCCGTTTGAAGAAACGGCCGCTTTTCCGCCCGCCGGGCGCAGGTATGTTTTTCCTGGGCCCAAATACACGGGGAATTTTCCGCCGGGCGCAAGGCTGCCTGTGACAGGGGAAAGGTCCCCGGGCGGAATCCTCAGTGGGGTGGAATTGCTGAAGGCCGGAAACCAAATAGCAAGCAAAAAGACGACAAGAACCAATAGAACGCTTCTTTTCATGGCTTTTCTCCCGCCCATAGGTTTTATTCCCATATATCGCCATATACCGCAATGAGAACGAATTGAAATGTAAAAAACATCCGGTAATCATTCAACGATTTTTCCCCAGCCTCTTTTCTATTCTGTTCTCCGACTTGTGTCTCCTGCCGCTGCGTGGTATGATAAGCGCAATGGTTTTCTATATTGGAAAGAAGGCGGCGCATGGCACAGTTTCGATCCATTCCCCGGTTGCCCGTCCCCGTTCGGGGGCGGTTGACCTATGCGGATTTGAGCCGGACCGCGCCTTTTTTTCTGCCCTGGGAGCAGGATCCCTGGGGCAAGCTGCGGCCCCCCTTTTCTCAGGAGCTGATGCGCCTGTCGCTGGAGCTTTCCGCCACCGCACAGGATCTGCGCATTGGTGACTGGATGCGGGCGGGCTGGACTGATTTCAACTTTCAGGTGGACAACAAGCTTTTAAGCGGCGTATCCCCTGCCCAGGTGAGCGAGACACGGCAGTTTTTGTACAACAAGTGGGCAGTGTACAGGGCCAGGGCCAGCCTTCGGCAGCTGAATCCCGTCCGACAGGTATTTTCTGCCATACGCCAGCGGGAACAGAGCGATACAGGCAAGGCTGTGATGATGGTCAAGGCTGCCCAGGATGGCCGCTATGTGGTGGCCATAGGTTTCCGCAGTACAGGAAGCCGCTTTTACGATTGGTTTTCAAACTTCCGTTTCGCCAGCGAAAACGGCATGCATCAGGGCTTTTTGCAGCTGGCGCGGCAGTTTGACGGGAATGCGGAGCGCGTTGTGTTTCCCGAAACGGCCCGGGCGCTGGGCCTTGACAAGCTGACGCTGGCGCATATCCTTCAGGAAGCCCGGAATCATGACAGCCGCTTCCAGCTTTGGCTTGCCGGTCACAGCCAGGGGGCCGCGGTGATGCAGGTGCTTACCTATCTTTTGATCCGGGAAAGCGGTGTTCTGCCGGAAAACATCGTCGGCTACGGATTTGCTTCCCCTACGGTGATGATGGGCAACGCGCTCCAAGACCCGGCAGCCTATCCTTTGTACCATGTGCTCAACAGCGACGATTATGTGCCGCGGGCCGGGGCGCAAATGCACCTGGGCGTGTGCCTTCTGTATCCTGCCGGGGAGCATCTGTATCGCGCCGCTTACGGCTGGCGGGAAACGCCGGAAGCGCAAAAGGCCCGTGCTGCTGTAAAAAGGCTCACGCGGCCCATGGTGGATATGCCCACGCTGATCGAATACGGCATGGCCTATCTGCAGACGCTGGCCGGGATGCCTATGGCGGATATGCTTTCCGCGCTGAACCTGATACGCTTCCGCATCCTGCCCATCAAACAGATGATGGCTGTGGCGGGAACCAGCCAGCAGGGTCTTTTGAAATCCGTCCGCCTGAGGGTGGAGAAGGCATACCGCACGCTAACCGGTCACGATCTTGACCAGGCGCGTTTGGATGGGCTGCAGGCGGAGTATGAGGCAGCCATGCAGGAGGTAGGCCCCGCGGAGTTCACCCGCGCCATCGGCGAGATGCTCTATTGGCCCCACGTGCTCAAGAACAGCCCGGGCAAGAGCCATTCGGCCTACCAGTACATCGCGCTTCGCGGCGTGGAATCGCTGCATCCCGCCATCTGGCAAAGCGGTTCGCCGCCCCAAAGGCTGTGGCTGGAGCTGCCCGAAGAGGTGCTTGCTCCATCTGCTGTGCAGGAAGCGCTTCCTCTGGGCGCCCTTTTCAACCGCCGCAGGCTGATAGCGCCCCGCAGGCCTATGCCGCGTCGTCATCAGGGCTATTCCGGGCAGCGAGTAACAAGCTTGCATTGATTGCGCCTTGTGTGCTACAATCATCCTGTTCTATTTTTGTTAAACGAAAGCAGGGCGAAGGCGCATGCGTATTTTTGTAGATGCCATGGGCGGTGATTTTGCCCCTAAAGCGGCGGTGGAGGGTACGGCGGAGGCGCTGCGCGCCATGCCCGACCTTCATGTGACGCTGGCCGGGGTACAGGAAGCCATGGCCCCGTATCTGGATAAGCTCAAAAATGTGGCAAGCCGTGTAAAGATCGTCGAAACGCCGGAGGTCATTTCCAACCATGATGCTCCCGTGATGGCCATACGCCAAAAAAAGGGCTCCGGTATCGTTATGGGCATGCTGGCCGTGAAAGAAGGCGAAGCGGACGGCTTTGTTTCCGCTGGTTCCACCGGCGCGGTGCTGGCGGGCGGCATGTTCCGCCTGGGGCGCATCCCCGGCATTGAAAGGCCGGCTCTGGCACCGCTGATGCCAAACGGCAAGGGCTATTATCTTCTCATCGACTGCGGTGCCAATGTGGACTGCCAGCCGGAATGGCTGGACCAGTTCGGGCTGATGGGGTCCATCTACATGCACCAGGTGATGAAGATCGACGATCCCAGGGTGGGGCTTGTAAACATCGGTGCGGAGGCAGAAAAGGGCAACGCGCTGGTAAAGGCCACCTACCCAATGATGGAAAAGGCCGCCTACAATTTTGTCGGCAATGTCGAGGCCAGGGACATCACGGGTGACCAGGCGGACGTGATGGTGTGCGACGGCTTTTCCGGCAACCTGATTTTGAAGTTCATGGAGGGCGTAGCCGGCACGCTGATGCATATCATCAAAAAGGAGCTTTTGTCCGACCTGCGGGGAAAGATCGGCGGTTTGATCTCCAAGCCCGCCTTCCGCAGGGTGGCAAAGCTCATGGACTATTCCGAAGTAGGCGGCGCGCCGCTGCTCGGTGTGCAAGGTGTGGTGGTGAAGGCCCACGGTTCCAGCAACGGCCACGCCATGGCCTGTGCCATCCGCCAGGCGTCGCTGATGGCCAAGGGCAATGTAGTAGGGCTCATCGACAAGCAAATTCAGGCAAGCATTCCCCAAACCTGATTGATACAGCACTCATCTATACGGGCAGGGCATCACATGAAAAATAGGAGGAATGGACATGGTATTTGAAACGGTAGCCCCCATGATCGCAAAACAGCTGCGGATGGACGTCAGCAAAGTGACCCGCGACGCCAAGCTGGTGGAGGACCTGAAGGCTGACAGCGCCAACATTATGGTGATGATTATGGATTTGGAAGACAAATTCGGCATCATGGTGGAGGATGAGGTCATCGTTCGGCTCAAAACAGTGGGCGATGTGGTGGATTACATCGAAGCACACCAAAACTAAACCATCGGGCAGGAAAGGTATCCGGCGTTGCCGATTGTTCGGCAGCGCCTTTTCATGATAGGAGGAGTTTGCTTGAAGGAATTGATGGACAACCTCAAGTATACCTTCATAAACGAGGGGCTGCTTAGCCGGGCGCTGACCCATCCTTCCGCCGGGGGCGAGGACAACCAGCGGCTGGAGTTTCTGGGGGACGCGGTGCTGCAGTACTGCATGTCCCGCATCCTGTATGAAAAATATCCTTCCATGAGCGAAGGCGGCTTGACCCACCGGCGGGCATTGCTGGTGTGCGAAGCGGCTCTCGCCAAGGTGGCGGGGGAAATCGGCCTCCAAAAGCACTTGATCATGAACAAATCCCAGGAGCAGGACGGGGGGAGGGAAAACCCTTCCATCCTGGCCGACGCCATGGAGGCGGTACTGGCGGCGGTATGCCTGGACGGCGGTATCGATACGGCGCTGGCGCTGGTCAAGAAACTTTGGCCGGGGGAAGAAAGCCTGACGCCCGCGCTGGATGCCAAAAGCGCACTTCAGGAGTGGATACAGGCCCAGGGCCGGGAAGCGCCCACCTATTTGCTGCTGGAAACGGAAGGCCCGCCCCACAACCGCATTTTTACCGCCCAGGTGAATGCGCCTGGGCTGCCGCCCTTTTGCGGCCGGGGAAAAACCAAGCGCCAGGCGGAGCAGGAAGCCGCGAAAAAGGCGCTTGAACATGTCAAAGGTTCGGGAGGGTCTGCATGCGGCTGAAGAAGCTGGAGATATATGGGTTCAAATCCTTTGCCCAGCGCACGGAGATCGTGTTTAATCAGGGCATTACCGGGATTGTGGGCCCCAACGGCAGCGGCAAGAGCAATATTGCCGACGCCGTGCGCTGGGTGCTGGGTGAGCAGAGCGCAAGGCTTCTGCGCGGCGCCAAAATGGAGGACGTCATATTTGGCGGTACCGAAAAGCGCAAGGCCATGGCCTACTGCGAAGTATCCCTGGTTTTTGACAATGAGGACAAGTCCCTTCCCGTGGATTATACGGAACTGATGGTTACCCGCCGTGTCTACCGCAACGGCGAAAGCGAATACTATCTTAACAAAGCCGCCTGCCGCCTAAAGGATGTGGTGGACCTTTTCCGGGATACGGGCATCGGCCGGGAAGGTTATTCCATCATCGGTCAGGGCCGCATCGACGAGATCCTTTCCCAGAAGGGGGAGGACCGCCGCCAGGTATTTGAGGATGCGGCAGGTATCATGAAATACCGCGCCCGCAAGGAAGAGGCGGAGCGCAAGCTGGAACGCACCCGGGAGAATCTTACCCGCGTGGAAGACATCCTCGACGAGCTGTCCCGCCACCTGGAGCCGCTGGCCAAACAGGCGGAGACGGCCAGGGCCTATTTGATGCTGGCGGAACAACTGAAGGGGCTGGAGCTGAACATATTTCTCCTGCGCCACGACAAGCTGAAAGAACGGTTGAACAGCCTTGCGGAAGCGGCGGCAGGGGTGCAGGCGGTTCTTGACCAGAATGATGCGCTGCTTGCGGGAAAAATGGAACTGCGCCGGGAGATGGAAGATACCCTGGAGCGCATGGAGGCAGACCTCCTTGCGGCCAGGGATACGCTGATGCGCTTAAACGACGAATGGCACGAGGAGAAGGCTGCCCGGGATAAGGTAAATCAGCGGCTGGAGAGCAGCCGGGAAAACAGCCTGCGCCTTTTGGATGAATCATCCCGGTTGGAAGAGCGGTATAAGGAGCTTTCAGCGCTGGAAGAATCCGGGGAAGGCGGCCTGAATACCCAGGAAGAGGCATTGCAAAAAGACCGGGAGACGCTTGTAAGTGAGCAGGAACAGTTGAAGGAATATCTTGCGGAGGAAGAGGCCCGGGAACAGGAGCTGGAAGAGCATAAAGCGGCTATCATGAACGCCATGAACCGCCTGAGCAATGAGCGCACCGCCCAGTCGCGGCAGCAGGCCATCATGGCGCAAATGAAGGAGCGGCTGACAGAGCTGCTCACAAGCCAGGCCGACCTCATGCAAAAGGAAGCCGCGCTGGAAAGCACCTATCAAAAGGCAGTGGAACAGGGGGAAGCCACCCGGCAAAGCTGGCTTACGCTTACCAAGGAAGCCGCTTCGCTGGACGAGCAGGTGCAGGCACTGGGTGCTTCCATCGGGGCCAAGACTTCCGCGCTGCAGCAATCCGCCGGACGTCAGCAGGCCGTGGAAAGCCGCCTGAAGTTGCTGGAGGAGATGGAAAGGGCATACGAGGGCTATGCCCAGGCGGTAAAAAAGGCGCTGACCTACGCCAAGGCTCAGGGCGAAAGCAAGGTACGGGGCGTGGTGGCCATGCTCATGCGTGTGCCCAAGCATTTGGAAACAGCCATCGACATGGTGCTGGGCGGTGCGCTTCAAAATATCATTACCGAAGATGAACCCACCGCCAAGCGGGTGATCGACTACCTGCGCCAGAATCAATTGGGGCGGGCTACCTTCCTGCCCATGAACACCATCCGCGGCCGGGTGCTGACAAGGGAAGAGCGGTCGCTGCTTTCCATGCCAGGCTGCCTGGGGGTGGCCAGCGAGCTGATCTCCTTTGATCCCGAATACAGGGAGATCATGGAGAACCTGCTGGGTCGCACCGTGGTGGCGGAGAATCTGGACGCAGGTATTGCCATCATGCGGGCGGGGCGCCAGGCCTTCCGTTTGGTAACGCTCTCCGGTGACGTCATGCACAGCGGCGGCTCCATGACAGGCGGCTCCGTGCAGGCCCGGGCAGCCAGCCTGCTGGGCCGGGAGCGGGAGATAGAGGAACTGCGGCTATCTGCCGGCAAGCTTGTGAAGGAGCTGCAAAATCAGCGCCAGGCCTTGGAGGAAATGGAAAAGGAGCGGGTGGAGCTCAAAACACTCAGGAACGAGGCCATGGGCCGGGTGCACCAGGAAGAAATTGCAGTGGCCCGGGACCAGGAGCGTGTATCGAGCACCCGACAGGAGTGGGATGCGCTGAAATCCCGGCTTCAAATGACGGGTAGTGCGCGACAGCAGCTGGAGGAAGGCATCGCCCAGATCGAGGAGGACCTGGAGGCTATTTCCCGCCGTACCGGCGATGCTTCCATGGACCAGGAGGCCATGCAGCAAAAAACGCAGGAATTGCAGCAGGCGCTGGCTTCTGCCCGCCATCAGGTGGAAAAGCAGCGGGATGCGGTGACGCGGCATATGCTGGCCGTTTCCGGACGGGAGCATGAAATTGCCGGTCTCAAGCGCGACCGCCAGCGGCTGCTGGAAGAGATAAAACACGCCAAGGATAACCTGGAGCGGCGGCACAGGGAGATCGCCAGCTTGCAGGAATCCATCCGGCAGGATGAATCATCGTTTGCACGCCTTGAGGAAGCCGTGGCTTCCCGCCATCAGGCGGTGGCCACGGCCCAGGCCGGCGTTGACGAGCTGGAAAGCAAGCGCCTTGCCCAGCAGTCATCGCTGCGCACGCTGCGTGATGAAACGGAGAGCCTGCAAAAGGAAGCTGCGGAGCTTAAGGAGAAGCTGCACCGCACGGAACTCAATCGTACCCGTGTGGAGGCGGACCTTACCGCCATGCAGGAACGCATTTGGAACGAGTACGAATTGACCTACGGTGGGGCGGAAGCCTACCGGGCGGAGAAATTCGACCTATCCGCCGGGGAAAAGGAAGCCGCGTCGCTGAAGGAGCAAATCCGCGCTCTGGGCACGGTGAACGTGAACGCCATCGAAGAATACGTATCCACCAAGGAGCGGTTCGACAGCCTCATCACGCAGCAGCAGGATCTGAAAAAGGCGGAGGAGGACCTGGGGGTACTCATCACGAAACTTCTTGGGCAGATGGAGCAGCAGTTTATTATGCAGTTCAACCTTATGAAGGGGTATTTCAGCGAGACTTTCGTGCGGTTATTCGGCGGTGGTCACGCGGAACTGAAGCTGACCGACCCCAACGATGCATTGAACTGCGGCATTGAAATAACCGCCCAGCCGCCGGGGAAAAAGCTGCAATTGCTGTCGCTGCTGTCCGGCGGAGAGAGGGCGCTGACGGCCATCGCTATCCTGTTCGCCATGTTGAAATTGAAGCCCACGCCCTTTTGCATCCTGGATGAGATCGAGGCCGCGCTGGACGAGGCCAACATCAACTATTTTGCCGATTACCTGTCCGAGTACGGCAAGAACACACAATTTGTGGTGGTCACCCACCGTAAGGGTACCATGGAGCGGTGCAATGCGCTGTACGGCGTGGCCATGGAGGAGCGGGGGATTTCAAAGATGGTGTCTGTGAATTTGACGGAGTACGCGGGTTAGGGAGGATATAACCATGGAAGAGAAAGAAAAGAAAGGCCTGTTTGCCCGCCTTCGGGAGGGGCTGCAAAAAACCCGCTCCAATCTTACCGTTAAGGTGGATGAGCTGGTAGAGAATGCCGGAGTCGTTGATGAGGAGTTCTATGATGAGCTGATGGATATCCTCATTTTATCGGACGCGGGCGTGGCCGCCTCCGAGGAGATCCTGGACAAGCTGCGCAAGCAGGTGAAAAAGGACAACGTCAAAAGCACTGTAAAGGCCAGGGAGATGCTTCGGGATATCATTGCCGAGGAGATGAACATCCCCCGTCCGCCGCTGAAGTGGCCTATGGTCATGCTGGTGGTGGGCGTCAACGGCGTGGGCAAGACAACCACCATCGGCAAGCTGGCGCTGCGCTTTCAGGCCATCGGCCGCACGGTGATGCTGGCCGCCGGTGATACCTTTAGGGCCGCTGCGGCGGATCAATTGTTCATCTGGGCGGACCGGGCCAGGGTGCCCCTCGTGCGGCATGCCGAAGGCGCCGACCCCGCTGCGGTGGTGTTCGATGCGGTGCAGGCGGCCAAGGCCCGCAAGGCGGACCTGCTGATCGTGGATACCGCCGGGCGGCTGCACAACAAGAAGAACCTGATGGATGAGCTGCACAAGATGCGCAAGGTCATCGACCGGGAATACCCCGAGGCGGATGTGCGCTGCATGCTGGTACTTGATGCCACCACGGGCCAAAACGGATTGCAGCAGGCCCGCACCTTCAAGGAGTTTGCCGAGATCAACGGCATTGTGCTCACCAAGCTGGATGGCACCGCCAAGGGCGGCATCGCCATCGCCATCCGCCGGGAACTGAACGTGCCGGTATGGTATGTGGGCGTGGGAGAGGGCATCGACGATCTGCAGCCCTTTGACGCCAAGGATTTCGCCCAGGCGCTATTCTGATATAAAGGCGACAGATGGAACGCCGGAAGATGGTTTTCATGCCCCTGCTCTTGCCTATGCCTATCCCCTATGCTAGAATGGGGATATATGGAAGGGAGTGGGGGCATGAATTTTTCTGATAGTTCCACCTTGCGCAGACGCGGGCTTTCCGCGCTCAACAACAATTGGCAGACAGCGCTTATGGTGACCTTTGTGGCAGGGTTGCTGGGTATGGTGCAAAATACGTTTCAGGTGCGCCTGGAAGCCGATTGGATTTTAACCAGACCGATTTGGGAGTATTTCGGGCACATCGCATCCTCACTGGTTCCGTATAGCGGCTTTTTGACATTGATTGCAATTCTGCAGTTTTTATTCGCTCCGGCATTGACCATAGGCTTGAACACCTATTTCATCTTGCTGCACAAAAGTGAAAATCCGCCGTTTTCCCTCCTGTTTTCAAGGCTGCATATTTGGCTAAGATGCCTCGGCCTGGTTTTGCTTATGGGGATCTTTATCTTTTTGTGGTCGCTGCTGCTGGTGGTGCCGGGAATCATTGCTGCATACAGATATTCCATGGCCCCGTACCTGATGGCGGAAAATCCGAATATTGACGCATTAGAAGCTATTCGGCGCAGCAAGGAAATGATGGATGGAAACAAGGGGAGGCTGTTTTGCCTGCACTTGAGCTTTATCGGCTGGATACTGCTGTCCATTTTCGGTGTTGGGCTTCTGAACTCGATCCTGGGCTTTGTCGGTACCGCTCTGGGGCTGTTTGCTTCCCTGGCCTTGCAGGTGTACATGAATTCCTCCGTGACTGCTTTTTATATGGAGCTTTCCAGACAATCGAAATGAGTATGGCAAAAGGGGCGAAAAGTGATGTCTGACAGTTCTCTCCTGCGCAAGCGCGGGCTTCAGGCACTTCAAGGCCATTGGCAAACTGCGCTGCTCATCACCTTTGCGGCGGGCATCCTGGGCATGGCGATATCTGTGCTTCAAACGCGCATCATGAGCCAGCTTGGAAGCACCGTGACAAACCCGCTGGACATCCTGGAAAACTGGGGCCTGCAAGCGGGTTCCTACCAAACAACGATTTTTCTTTTGAGCCTTCTGGAAATATTGTTTGCACCGGCTTTGAGCATCGGGCTGAACCATTACTACCTGGAGCTTCATGGCAGGCGGGAAGCGCAGTTTTCCCTGCTGTTTTCCAGAATGCGGATTTTTGGCAAATGTCTTGGCCAGACATTGATGATGGGGCTGCTCATCGCGTTGTGGATCTTGGTTGGCTCGCTCCCCTGCATTTTTCTCCTTTACCTGGTAAGAATAGCCAGCCCATTTTTGGTCTGGGTGATGAGCATGGCCGCGATGATTCCCGCATTGATAGCTCTCCTTCGCTACGCTATGGCACCTTACCTTTTGGCGGAAGACCCGGAGCTTGGCGTGATGGACACCATCAGGCAGAGCAAGGATATCATGGACGGCAACAAAGGGCGGCTGTTCATACTGTATTTGAGCTTTATCGGCTGGCTTGTGCTGTCGGTCGGCCTGACAGTCCTTTTGAACAGCCTTCTTAACACCATCGGGCTCGCGCTGGGGCTGTTTGCTTCCCTGGCGTTGCAGGTATACATCCATTCCACCGTTGCCGCCTTTTACCTGGAGCTTCCTACCCGCATGATAAGGCCGGAGAAACTGGAGTAGATAAATGCAGTCTAGCATAAACAATGAATGCGGCCCCTTTCTTCGGCACGGAAGAAAAAGGCCGCATTCATGTATAGCATTATTGTTTACAGCAGCGATGCGTATGCCTCCACCGTGGTTTCTTCTACGGTGCCCATGGCCGACAGCCCGGCCAGGTTGGAATTGAGGCGCTGAATTTTCCACCCGTCACCGTAGCGCAAAAGGCCAAAGCCACCTAAATAGGTTTTGCCATCCAGTTCGTACAGCACAATGCGCTCCGTCATTTCCTGCGCGCCGTTCAGCTCAGCCATCTTTTGAAAATTCGCGATGTTCTTTTCACTGTTCAAAATGTTTTGCATAGGCGGGTCGATGCGCAGAAGCTTCAAATTTTTAAGCTTGCCGGGATCGACAGCTTCCGCAAATTTTTTTGCGTCGTCAAGGCTTCCACCTACGTACATCGGCTTTCCTTCCTTGACCTCGGGCACAAAAAAGCTGTAGACCATCATTTTCATCTGGTTAACCAGCGTGCCCATGGCAGTGATCTTGTTTATTTCCGTAAACAAGTCATATTCCGAAGGCGCCATCTGCTGTATGGGCATCAAAGTCTTTAGACGGTCCACCATGCCCGCAAAGTCATAGCCTGCGGCATATTCTTCCACCGCACAGGCTTGAAAAGCCTTTTGCAGATCGTTTTCCGAAAGAGCGGCGGCAAAATGGCGGATTGCATCCTCGGGCGTAGGAAAAACGGGCACCTCCTCTTGCGCCGATGCGATAGAAAAGGAAGTGGACAGGAGGATGCACAGGGTGATGAGAAAAACAATTCCTCTTATGAAACGGGCGGCCATTTTCCATCCTTCTCTCTATTCTATTTTTTTGCAAACGCCTCCAGTAGCGTTTTTGCCATATCCTCCTTGCGGCAGGTAATCGTATGGCGTACGGGCAGCGTGCGCAGGGAAGATACCTGACCTGGCATGGGGATGCCTGTTACCGTTTCCAGGTGAAGCGCACAGTCAAAAGCGTCCAGGCCCAGGGCAGTCTCCTGGCCGAGCAGCGCATCCGCCACATCGGCGGTAAACTTATAAGGGTGGGCGGTGGCGACTATTACGGTAGGCGTATGGTCCCTTGTGCGTACGCGGTACATGCTCAGCACATGGCTGGCCACGGCTGTATGGGGATCAAGCAAATATTGATGGCGCTGCCAGACTCTTTGTATTTCACGGGCGGTGGCCACGTCGTCGGCATAACCGCCTTCCATCAGTTTGCGGATATGGCTTAAGCGTTCCTTGCCGATATCATAGCTGCCGTTTTCCTTCAGCTCTTTCATCCATAGGGATGTAAGGTCCCCATCCCGGTCTGCCACTTCGTACAGAAGCCGTTCCAGGTTGGAGGAGATTAATATATCCATGGAGGGGGACATGGTTTTGAAGAAAGTACGCTGGGTGGAATAGACGCCCCGCTCCAAAAAATCTGTGAGCACGTTGTTGCGGTTGCTGGCGCACAGGAGCCTGCCCACAGGCAGGCCCATCAAATGGGCATAATATGCCGCCAGAATATTGCCGAAGTTGCCGGTGGGCACCACAAAGTTTACCGGATCGCCCAGGGTGATGGCTCCCTTGTGCACCAGGTCGGCATAAGCCGAGAAGTAGTACACGATTTGGGGTACCAGCCGCCCGAAATTGATGCTGTTGGCGGAGGATAGCACCCTGCTCAGCCCGTTCATTTTCTCTTGGAATTCCGGGCTGGAAAACAGGATTTTGACCCCGGTCTGCGCATCGTCAAAATTCCCCTGTACGCTGATGACCAAGGTGTTGCTGCCTCCGGTGGTGGTCATCTGCATCTCCTGTACGGGGCTTACGCCGTCCCTGGGATAAAACACGGTACAACTGGTGCCCGGCACATCCTTGAAGCCTTCCAGCGCCGCCTTGCCCGTATCACCGCTGGTGGCAACCAGGATGCTGATCTCCCGGTTCTCATCATTCTTTTTAGCGGCCAGCGTTGTCAAATGAGGCAAAAGCTGCAGCGCCATATCCTTGAAGGCCAGGGTAGGACCGTGGAACAGTTCCAGGACGTAGGTGCGGCTGTCCAGTTCCTTCACGGGGGCTACATCCTTATGGCTGAACCGGCTGCCGCCATAAGCGGCCTGCGTGGCCTGATCGATCTCGGCGGGCGAATAATCCTCCAGGAAGAATTTCAGTATGCGGGCTGCCCGCTGTGGATAGGGCATCAGCCCCAACGCTGAGATCTCCTCCAGGGCAAGCTTTGGAAACATGGCGGGTACATACAGCCCGCCGTCCTTGGCCAAGCCGTACAGGATGGCTTGGGAGGCGGTGACACAGGCGCCGCCCCTGGTGCTGAAAAAGGACATATCATCACGCTCCGGCGTTCAATCTACAAAAAAGGAGCAGCGGCCCGAGCCACCGCCCCCTTGCGACGAATCAGAAAATAATCAGGCAATATACTTTTTGACAAACTCGGGAAGGCTTTCCGTTTCCTCGCTGATAGATAGTACAAAATCCACCCCGTGACGCTCGCAAAGCCCATCCAGGCGTTCGAAAAACCACCCGGATTCCTTAAGGTCTATTTTCACAAGCTTCAGGAAAGCATCAATAAAAATGGTACCCACGTCAAAGTTTTGCGCCAGAAGCCCGCAAAGGAAACCCAGGAACATTTCCGCGCTGATGATGCCGTATTCCCCGGCGTTGATAAAACGGACTTCGTGACGCAGGTCAAACATATAGCGGTTGTCGTCATCGATAAAAAGCACATCACTCTTGGATTCCTTGATGGAGTGGTTGGCCAAATCTATGATGCGCTTTGTCTTGCCCGAGCCCTTTTTGCCATGTATGATCTGAATCATGGAGCAGCGCCTCCTTCGTTCAATTTCCCTTATTGGTATTATAACGCAAACTTTCCTTTTATGCAAACGA
>JAEZQK010000051.1 GCA_023413135.1 Bacillota bacterium | reverse complement strand
TAGGGGCGGGGATTCTTAACCGCCCGATGAGAAATATTACCTACCGCGGCGGGCGGAGCAGAGCCCCGCCCCTACAGCGTTCAGACAAAGATGAATGGTCATATTTCGAAACTTCTGTAGTTGAAAGTCCACTAGCGTATTGAATTACACACAACCCCCGCACGCCGCCATCCTAAAGAGCGCAGCGACGAAGGATCTCTAAGCAGCACGAAAAACAAGATCCTTCACGCAGTGAGGGATGACAGTCTGCGGGGGTTGACGCACTTTCAGAGCCTATAGTGATAGATGCATTAATGCTTCTTATGGGGCTTGAACCGCCTTGTTTTTTCTTTGGGTCAATATAGGATAGATATTGTGTACCGTTACGGCTGAAATGACGCACAAAAAACCAATCACCGCAGTTCCGGCAGGCGCTTCGCCAATAGAAAGAAAAACCCAGACCGGTGTAAGTATGGGCTCAATGGTAAAGAGCAGGGAAGTGCTGATGGCATCCGTCGTACGGATCCCCTTGGCGAAGCAAAGGTTGGCAAGCCCATACTGTACAAGCCCAAGAAAAAGGCCAATGCCGGCGGTGGCCGGCGTGATCAGGAAATTGGCATCTGTCAGCAAGAACGGCAAAAAGGCCAAAAAGCTCATGCCGCAGCCGATAATAAGTCCATCCTGCTGCACTGTATCCGGCTTGCGGTTGATGAGAATCTGCCCCGCCAGCGCAAACCCCGACAGCAGCGCAAGGAAATTTCCAACCATGCCGCCAAATTCCAGCCTGCTTGAGAATGTCAGCACACAGCCTGCAAAAACCACCAATGTTATAAGTATCTCCGCCTTCGACGGATGTTTGCGATCCACAAGGATGGTGTAGAACAGCACAACGATAGGGGCGATATACTGAAGCACAATGGCATTTGCCGCCGTGGTCAATTTAATGGCCATAACATACAGGCTCGATGTTAAAAACATGCAAAGGCCTGCGATCAGGTTATTCCGGGTAAAGCGAAGCGGCTCAGCGGGGCGCTTATTAAGGCGCAATGCAAGCAGCAGCAGACCGCATAAAAGGCCGCGTATGCAAGCGATACTAAAAGCGCTCCATGGCAAGAGCTTTACGCATATGCCCGCCGTACTCCACAGCAGCGCGGTCAAAAGGACATATACCTTTCCAGGCAGATGGAACATTCTCACCTTTGACAGGCCTCCGCGACATTCTTCAAAGGTTCTTCGTTCAAATACCGCTTCAAATTATTGAGGCAAACGGCGATGGTATCATCATAAATCACGCCGAAGTATTCGCCGCCGGCGGAATGCGGCGTGATGATCACATTTTCATAATCCCAGAGCGGATGATCAGAAGGGAGCGGCTCGGGATCTGTAACGTCCAGAGCTGCCCCTGCGATTTGCCCGGCATCCAGCGCATCCATCAGCGCCTTCGTATCTATAAGAACACCGCGCCCAATGTTTAAGAATAGTGCGCCCGGCTTCATTCTTGAAAAGCGCGCCGCACTCATGAGCCCTACCGTCTGCGGGTTTGCAGGCAAGCATAGCGCAACGATATCGGCCTCCGGCAGCATGGCATCCAAATCATCAAGCGTACCCATTTTCCCAAAAAATTCGGGTTTGCTATCAAGGCTTCTGCGAATGCCGTTCACCCGGGCACCGAGCGCATGCATCTTTTTTGCATACTTGCTTCCGATATCCCCGCTGCCTATCACCAGAACCGTGGACCTGGCAATGCAGCGGATATCCCCGACAGGCTGCCATACATGATGGCTTTGCTGGTCACGGTACCTATGCATCTGTCTGCACAGCGAGAAGGTTGCAGCCAGCAGATATTCGGAAATGGCTGTGCCGTACCCGCCGGAGGCGTTGGTGAGGATCGTTCCCGCCGGCAATACACCGCTTTTCAGGTAAGCGTCCACGCCTGCCGTGCGCACCTGCAGCCAGCGCAGGTGCCGGCAGCATTTAAGATCCTCTGCGGTTGGGTTGCCAATGATGACTGTTGCGTCTTCAAGCAGATGCTGTGCAGGTTTTTCCAGCCCGATGAAATGCACGGCATGCCCATCCGCAATGGAAAGCGTTTGCTCCTGATATTCCTTGGTAAAAGGCATCATGATCAAGATTGATTCTTGCACAGCGCCTGCTCCTTCCCGATTTTCAGCGCGATATTGATCGCACAGTCTACAGCCGTTCCTTCAAGGTTAACGATCTCGGCCTTGGGAAAACGCGCAAGCAGCAGTTCTCGTAAACGGCCGGATACATACGCGTTTTTCATCAATACGCTCCCCCACAGCAAAACGACGTACGGCGCGTTTCCTATGTTCATTTGCCTTGCCACAACATCCACCCCGGTGAAAAGCCTTTCCGCCGCGTTATACAGGATGCGCAGCGCGGTAGGGTCATTGAGCGCGGCCGCCTTTTCCACCAGCGGGGCATACCGTGAAATCATTTCCTTTTCCTTGATATGGCTGATGTAATAGGTCGCGGCCTCCTGCTGGTTGCGCATCTCCGTTTCGCTTTCAAGCAACGATGCCAGGACGGCACAGTCTCCATAGCCGTCCCAATACTTCAAAGCAGCCTCGATGGCTTTTCGAATGATGTATGACGCGCTGCCCTCATCGCTGAGAAGATAGCTCCATCCGCCGTACCGGATAATCTTGCCGTCTTCCCCTTTGCCCATGATGATGGATCCCGTACCCGCAATGATTGCAATGCACGGCTTATCTGCATACAAGTTCAATAGCACTTCGCAATCATTGAAGGCACGGATGACAGCCCGGTCAAATCCCATGCTTTCCAGCATTTTGACATATTGTTCATGCAAATCATCCGTATCAATACCGGAGGCCCCCAGGCAAAGCCCGGCGCAGTGTTCCGGCGCAAGGCCGTGCGCATTGAGCGCGCCCATAATCAACGCATGATAACGTTCGCGTATGGTTTCGTACGACGCGCTGGTGATGGTCCCACCCTTATGCTCAAAGTAACCAATCTCTTTCCCTTGCGTATCTGTAAGCTTCAGCCTGGCATGCGTGCCCCCCACATCCATTCCGATACAATAGCGCATGCAATCGTCCTCACCTTCGGCATGTCGGTACAGCGCGACATCACCAGTTTTTTGTGCCCAACGCCTTAACGAATTCCGGAAACTTCGATGTGTCGCAGTTGATGCCTTTCGCTTCAGATACGATCACGCTGACAAGCTGCATGGGCAGCACGACGCTAAAAACAGACGCCATATCCGCTCCGGCCGTTTTAATCAGAAGTTCGCCTTCGATGCCTGTGGTTTTATTAACGGCAACAGCGAATCCTTTCCCCTTATGGGCGGCATGGAACTCGTATAATCTAAGCATACGCTCGCGGTTCGGGACATCCGGAAATACGAATATGATGTAACTGTTTTCATCAATGGAGCATTGCACGCCATGCAGGTACTCCTCAAACTCATACGCCGTTACGGGGATATACAGGCATTCCAAAATCTTTAATGCGCCTTCCAGCATCGCAGGGTAATTTGCCCCCTCCGAAACAATCATCATGTGCGGAGCTTTTGTGAAGCTTTCGGTATGCTTCTTCGCCCAGTTGGCCGATGCCATGATATTCTCATCCGCCAGGCTAAATGCGCTGTCCAATAGGGAATACGCAGCTTCATAAGATGTTTCGTCCATATATCCCCGCGCCTTTGAAAGCTCCAGGCACAAAAGGTACAGGCACAATACGGTGGCGGAATAGCCTTTCGTTTTGGGGCCTACGGTTTCTTCGCCGCAGTCTATGTGTACAAATACGTCGCACTTTTTCGCCACGGAGGATGTGTTTAGCTGCGTCAGGCCGACTGTGCGGTAGCCTTTTTTATGGATGGAATCCAGCAAACCGATGGTATTCGTGCTCTCTCCCGACTGGGAGACAAAGAAAACAACCGTATCTTCCGGCGTATACAGGGGAAGCATTTCCAACGCACGCGACGGGGGAACGGGCAAAAACCTGATGCCAAGATAATCGGCAAATACCTGCTTTGCAACATAAGCGGCATTATAGGAACTGCCTGATCCAATCACAATAATCTGAGAAAAGGCAGCATCTTTGAATGCCTTAACAAAAGCCTCTGTGATCTGCTTCCTGTTTTTTACAAGGTTACGCCAAACCATAGGCTGTTCTTTCAGATAGCCCATCATCTTTTCTGCCATTTTCGTATTCCTTTCCTTCATCAGTTTTCTTGAGCGGCTATTCAAGCATGGAAAAAAAGCCGCTCTCCCGCAGCAGTTCGATCACCTGGGACATATTGTTCAGGTTAAATTTTCGCGGGATATGCGATATGTGCGTTTTGGTTGTCGTGAGCTCAATAAACCGGACCCGGGATACTTCGCGGGCTTGTGCCCCGCCATACAAAAGGCGGAGGATATCCAACTCCGTGGGTGTAAGCGACAGCATGGTCTTCAGCAGATAGGACATATTGTCCTCAAGCGAGCGCAGGCGTCTGAATTCCTTTAGAATCAAGGGGGTTACTTCCGGGGAAATGGTATTTCGGCTCGCATTCGCCGCTACAATAGCCCTTATAAGTTTCGTGGGGGAAGCTTCCTTAAAAACATAATTGTCGGCTCCATACGAAAAGGCTCTGTAGATGGTATCAGGCTCCCTATGGTTTGTGTAGATGATTACAGGGGCATGATCCGGCGCGCTCGCTATCTCCCTGAGAATAAACATACCGGCCATAGGCGTTTCAAGATCCACTTCCATGAGAACAACATCTGCGGGCTGCTTCAGATGTTTGACAATAGCCTCATATCCGCTGCCGGCTAAGCAGCATACGCCAATCTGATTCTGATATTGAAGAAGCGAACGCGTTGCCTGCTGCGCACGCACGTCTGCGTCCACAATAAGCACCGAGGGTTTTGCAATGTCCATTCCGCTTCACTTCCCTATGCTTCAAATCGGCATACCCACCTATGCTAATTTACCGCAACGCCAATTATACACGACACTCAGCTATTGTCCAGTAAAGATCAGTGATAGCCGGTATGATAAAAAATCATACTTGACATCTCGTCCAACACATGGTAAAGGCAGCCAAATGCATACCTTTAAGCGTAAATCATGGGGTATTTTAGCGTTTTTTATTGAAAAACATCATCCTCGACATGATAGGTATCACCTGTCTATAATGGCACCAACCGAAGGCGATCGCGGCATATGCCGGCAATCGCTGTGAAGCAGCAGAAATGAGGGACGGCCTATGCAGGAATATGTGATTGGAATAGAGAGCAGCCTGCACGAGTTTATTTGTACAGCTAAAGATATGCAGGGAAATGTTTTGTCAAAACGGACCGGGCCTTCTACCAACCACATGACGATCGGGAAGAAAGCGGCGCAATACCGCATATCGGAGATGATCACCGAACTGCTTGCCTCCTTTGGCGGGGAAAAGGCCGGATGCCGCTGCATGATTGTAGGCGCCGCAGGCATAGACTCGCCAAATGCAAAAATGACGGTTGCCGATTTTTACGCATCGTTGCAGCTCATGTGCCCGGTCTTCTGCCTCAATGACGGAAGCGTTGCGCTGTATGCCACGACACAAGGGCTTGGCGTTATGGCCATCTCCGGCGCTGGATCCATCGCCGTGGGCCGGAATAAGTCAGGAAGGATTACCCGTTCAGGCGGGTATCCCATAACGATATTCGGAAATGAAGGATCGGGGCAATGGATTTCTCTCTCCGCCATGCGGCATGCCTCCATGTGGATTGACGGGAGCATTCCCCAAACCCTCCTCATCAGCAAGATAGATGCATATTTCAAGGGGCTGGATGTAAACAAGCTGAACGAGTGCACAAATGCGCTGCGAAGGCGCCCCATTGATATCCGCATTGCCAATCTGGTGTTTGAAGCGTCGGAGGAAGGAGATGTCACGGCAACCGCCCTGTTAAGGGGGTGTGCCCGCGCATTGTTTGAGGTAACAGATACTTGCGTGATGAAACTTGGGTTTGATAAGGAGCCTTTCTTCCTGTCGGGCGTTTGGGGCAGCGTGTTCACAAGTTCCAAAGTGTATTTTGATGAATACAAGGCATTGTTTAAAGACAAGTATCCGCAGTCCAAGGTAATCTTCCCCAGCAGTGACACCGCGGATGGCGCAGCGCAAATGGCGCTGGCTTATCTTAATGGAAAGATCCCCTTCATCAATGATCTCCAATAGATAACTTCATCATTCCATCGGGAAAAGCGTTTTACGAATGCCCCCAACGTATGCATATTCCGCAAAGCCAGCATCCCAACCCCATAAAGGAGGTTTCGCCGTGAATCTGAGCAAACCGGTACATATAAAAAAACGCCGCCGTATGACACTGGATGATATTCAGCTGACGCTGTTGTCCCTGCCAACATTTATCTGGTATATCGCGTTTTGTTATCTGCCGATGTTCGGCATCGTCATCGCATTTCAAAGCTACAAGGTCGCCCCCGGTAAGGGATTCGTGTATAGTTTGTTTGCAAACAGCAAATGGGTCGGTCTCAAAAACTTCAAGTTCCTTTTTAAGCTTTCGGAATGGAAGAACGTTTTTGGCACCACCATTGGCTATAACTTTTTGTTCATAGTTCTTGGCATCATTGTTCCCGTCACATTGGCCCTCCTTATCTCCCAAATGTACTCCAAGCGGGCTGCAAAGGTTTTTCAAACAGCCATGTTTTTCCCGCACTTTATATCATGGGTCGTAGTCAGTTACTTTGTGTACGCATTCCTGGCGACTGACCGCGGGCTTTTCAACAACCTGATCATGCAAATGGGCGGAAACAAGATCATGTGGTATCAGGAGCCTAAGTATTGGCCCTTTATACTGACGTTTATGAACCTGTGGAAAGGCATTGGATACTCCATGGTGGTGTATCTGGCAGCCATCAGCGGCATGGACCAGGAAATGTATGAGGCGGCTTTGATCGACGGCGCAACAAAGTTCCAGCAAATCAAGTACATCACGATACCGTTCCTGCGCCCTATCATTTCCATTATGTTCATCCTGGCCATGGGACGAATCTTCAATTCAGACTTCGGTCTTTTCTACAGAGTCCCCCGCAACTCCGATTCGCTCGTATCCGTTACGCAGACAATCGACGTATTCATCTACAAGTCGCTGACGGATGCCGGCTCGAACCTGAACTACTCGTCCGCAGCCTCGCTCCTGCAATCGGTACTGGGGTGCATCACCATCATCATCGCCAATCTTGTCGTTAAAAAGATCGATCCGGAGAGCGGGCTATTCTGATGTCCGTCTATCACATCGGACCGTGAAAAGGAGCAGTTCCATGCATTCAATAAGACTGGGCAGCAAGGCGGGCACAAGCGGAGTCGAGCGCTTTAACCGGGTGAAGCCTGCCAGCAATGTGGTCATTTCCATTTTGTTTTTCGTATTTGCAATGGTTTCCATCCTGCCGTTTGTTTTTGTGGTGATCATCTCTTTTTCTGCGGAAGAATCGGTGCTGAAAATTGGCTACAGCTTTGCACCCATTCAATGGAGCCTGGATACGTACAAGTTTTTGTGGCAAACGCGTGAAGATATCCTGCGCAGCTTCATCAATTCGATCGGGATCACGGTAGTTGGAACCACACTGGGGCTTACGCTGATCAGCACGCTGGGCTACACCCTTTCCCGGCCGACCTACCGCTACAGAAAGTTCGCGACCATACTCATCTTTATCCCCATGCTGTTCCAGGGCGGTCTTGTCTCCACCTATATGATCAATACGCAGTTGTTCGGCCTGAAGAACACTTATGCGGCTATCATTCTGCCCCTGGCCTGCTCGTCCTGGTATGTAATCATCATGCGCACCTTCTTTACAACCACCATCCCCGATTCCATAGTGGAGTCGGCAAAGATTGACGGAGCCACACAGCTTAGAATTTTCCGGCAGATTGTGCTGCCCATTGCACTGCCGGCGCTGGCGACAATCGGCCTGTTCCTCACCTTTGCCTATTGGAACGACTGGTATCAGACCATGCTGTACGTAACCGACCGCAACCTGTTCCCCCTCCAATTTGTATTGGTAAGTATAGAGCGCGCTGTTGATTTTCTGGCACGTTCGGAAGATTCCATGGCGCATTCCGCGAACCTGCCTTCGGAGACGGTCCGGATGGCGATCGTGGTCATTGCGGTGGCTCCCATAGCCTGCTCCTATCCGTTCTTTCAAAAGTACTTCGTCTCCGGCCTGACGATAGGCGCGGTGAAGGGATAATCTTGTTTCAAGCAGCAGTGTTGCTGTCTGGAAATATAATAATCAGGAGGTAGTCCACCATGAAGAAACTGTTGGCCTTTGTGCTGACAATGGTGCTTGCGGCGTCCCTGGTACCGCTCGCCAGCGCCGAGGAACCCGTCACGCTCCGCTGGATTCTCTACACCACCGACTATGAACCCAAGGATCAGGCAATGGTTGCCGAGGCACTCAACAAGATGTCCGCTGAGGATATCGGCATTGTGGTCGATTTCGAGTATGTGACCCGCGACAAGGTAGACCTGATGATGCAGTCAGGCGAATATTGGGACATGGCGTACACAAGCATTACGTTCAATGACTACGTGACGCACTCCCATGACGGCCTGTTCTATGACATCACGGATATCGTTGCCGAAAAGGCTCCCAAACTGTATTCGTACATCCCGGAAATGCTGTGGGATGCCACCAGCGTAAACGGCCGCAATCACTCCGTTCCGATCCTTAAGGATTATGCCATCGAGCTGTTCTGGCGTTTTGACCCTGCCTTCTTTGTTGACGAACTGGGCATGGAAATTCCGGAAACCATGTCCTATGCGGATGTGGAACCCTTCCTGGCTGCTTACAAAGAGAAGCATCCCGACGAGTATCCGCTCTATATCTCCCGCGGCGGCGTTACCTCCAACGAGTATTGGCTTAACTGGCTCCTGAAAGACGTGCTGATCTGCACCGAATTCCCCAAAGAGCCCGGTGATCCCAATGCCACCACCGTCAAGCTGGCGCTGGAAATTGACAAGTTCGTAGACAACTACCGTTTGGTGCACAGCTGGTTTGAAAAAGGCTATATCCAGCCCGATGCCGCCACCACATCCAGCATTCCCGCCGGCCAGTATTCACCTGTTCTCTCCGGCCAGGGCTGGCGCGGCGCTGAAAAGATCTGGGAAGGCGTTGTAGGCTATGGCCAGCAGATCAGCCGGTACGAAGGCCCCTTCCTTTCCACTGCCTCCGCACAGAGTGCAATGACCGCCATCAGCGCCGGTACCAAGTACATCGACGAGTGCCTCAAATACATTGAATACATCAACACCGATGTGGAATACCGTACGATGATGCGCTATGGCATTGAGGGCGTGCACTATAACATGAATGCTGACGGCACCGTCACCAGGACCCAGCAGGGAACTGAGAAGTACAACCCGCTGCCCTATACCCAAGCTTCCTATGAGGTAGGCCCGCTGGAAGGCGAAGGCACCGATCCCCAAATGTGGACAAAGGTGTTTGAGGGCTACAAGGATGCCGTTGTTTCCAGCACCATGGGCTTCTCCTTCAACAAGACGGATGTTGAAATGGAAGTTGCCGCTTGCCTGGCCATCTGGAACAACTATAATTCCGAGCTGCGCTCCGGCACCTCCGATCCCGATGTCGTAGTGCCGCAGATCATCGCCGAGTTGGAGGACGCAGGCATCCGTGACGTAATTGCCGAATGCCAGCGCCAGCTGGACGAGTTCCTGGGGAAATAACTTCATTTGAGCTTTAATTAATAGTGGGGCAGAGACCCAAGCTGTCTTTCCGGCAGCCAGGTTTCTGCCTCACGTCCTTCTTAGTCTGGCAAAATAGTACGTTTTGGTATACGATATCGGACAAGGAGGTGTAGAACGAACATGTATCCGTTTTACGAGAGGCAGGCGCATTTTAATATCTTTATGGATCGCGCGGAGATTCCATTGGATGCCCGCGCATATTTGCGTTGTGCGCAAGATGCCATATATGCTGATTCTAACCGGCGCGGCGCATTTGATGCGCTGGTTAACGAGTTCATGCGCGAACCTCAGACACGGTTAGGCGGGGCGCTGGGCAAAATGGACCAAATGGCGGCGGAACTAAATTACAATGCCTATACCTTTCACTTTTTGCTTTTGATGAATGCAAGCTACATCCTGCGCAAGCAATATGACAAGGCGGGCATCGCCGAGGAAGTTTTCTGGGATACCATGCGCGACATGAAATATAAGCTTTTGGAATGTGTTGCAAACCATCAGGTTTATGGCACATTTGTAGGCTGGTGGTATAAAAAGATATTCTCAGGCGACATTTTCATGCTGGGCAGGCTGCAATATGAGCACGATATCTATCCCCGGCGGGAAACATACAAAAGAGCCGGCATTCGTGTGGACTGGGGCGATCCGGTGCTGAGCATCCACATTCCTTCCTGCGGGCCGCTTCATGAATCGCAGCGGATGGACTCGTACCGCCGGGCCTTCCATTTTTTCAGCCATGACGGGCAGCCCATCGTCTGCATATGTGACTCATGGCTTTTATACGGAGCGCACGCTGAACAAAGCAATATCCGCTCATTCATGGAGGATTTTGATATTATAGAGAGCCGGGATCATGAAAAACCTCAGGGCAGCTGGCGTGTCTTCGGTCCGCGGGCCGCGGATGACCCTGCTACCTGGCCCGAGGAAACCGGTCTGCAAAGGGCATACAAAAAGCGGGTCTTAGGCGGCGGGTCCACAGGAAGCGGATTTGGCATTCTGATTTTTGATGGGGAAAAGATCGTTCGATGAAGATGCAAAATCCCGGGAGGATGATGTTATGCTGAATATACAGCTTACAGGCGACTGCGCAGGCTTGGAGGCCGGCGTGGCCTATCTGATGAAGACCAATGCGCTAAGCGGCGCGGAAGGGTCGCTGTCCATTAAGGTATCGCGCCTTGCGCAAGGCGATCCGGAATCGCTGACATGCACCACGGCGGGCGGTGCGCATATTGCCTACCGGCGCCGGTGCGATTTTTTTCATGCGCTCATGCTGCTTACAGAGAACCTGGATACGCCCGATTATGCTAAGTCGCGTACGGAACGTTTCTCCCAAATGCATGCCATGGTCGATGTGTCGCGCAATGCCGTATATACGGTCAGCGAAATGGAGCGCTTCTTATGCCGTCTGGCGCTCACCGGGTATACCGGCTGCCTAATGTATATGGAGGATACCTTTCCCCTGCCTGATTATCCGTACTTTGGCTATATGCGGGGCAGGTACACCCGGGACGAACTGATTCGTCTGAATGCCTGCGCCGAATCGCTGGGCATAGAGCTGCTGCCCTGCATACAGACGCTTGCGCATCTTCGCATGCCGCTTCGCTGGAGCTATGCTGCCGGCATGCGTGATACGGATGATACATTATTGGTTGGCGAGGAAAAAACCTATGCCTTCATCGAGGCAATGTTCCGGGAGCTCAGCGGCATATTCACAAGCCGGCGTATCCACATCGGCATGGATGAGGCAAAGATGGTAGGAAGGGGCAAATACCTTGCCCTTCACGGACTTAAGCCGCAGCGGGAAATCATGCTCGACCACATCCAGCGCGTCGCGGCCATTGCCTCAAAATACGCCTTGACGCCCATGATGTGGGACGATATGCTGTACCGTAACGACAATGACAGCGGCATGGCGTATTTCACCTCCGGCGTTACCTTAAGCCCGGAGGAGATAAGCCGCCTGCCTCACGATATGCAGTATGTATACTGGGATTATTACAAAGCTTCCACTGAGGAATACGACCCGCAAATGACAAAACGGCGGAGCCTGCCTACGATTTTTGCCGGGGCCAGTTGGAAATGGAACGGCTGGGTTCCCTGCTATGACAAAAGCTTTGCAACAGGCAGGGCGGCGATTGAAGCCTGTTTGCGGCACGGCATTGATGAGGTCATGCTTACGCTGTGGGCCGATGATGGCGCCGAGACGCCGCTCATTGCCGCACTCCCTTCCATTTTACTCTATGGTGAAAGCAGGTTTGAAGATGCTTCAGACGAGGTCATCGACAGGCGTTGCAGGCTGCTTTGCGCTGTGGGCCTTACGGCGTTTCGCGCCATTGAGAACATTGAATTATTGCCCGATCTTAAGCGCCCGAACCTGAATTGCATCAATTCCGCTAAGCAGCTGCTCTACTGCGATCTCATGCAGGGCCTGTTTGATGCGCACTATGCGGATGATTTTATCCCCCGCCATTATGCTCAAAGCGCCATAGCGCTTAAGGAGGAGGCACGGTCCGCGCCGGAAGAAATGCGCCCGGTGCTTAACCTGTACGCCTGCCTTGCGCGGGTGCTGGCGGCCAAGGCTCCCTTGGGGAATGCGCTGCACAAGGCCTACCGGGCAGGAGACCGCGCCCGCTTAAGCATATTGGCTGATGAGATAATTTCCCTCAAGGAACTGGTACGCACCTTTCATGCATCGGTGGCTTCCGTTTGGAGCGCAAGCTGCAAAGGCTCCGGCCTGGAGGTTTTGGACATCCGCCTTGGGGGCCTGGCCGGGCGCTGCGAAACGGTAGCACGCCGTATAAGATGTTACCTTGAGGGGGATCTGACCGCGCTGGATGAATTGGATCAGGATGTTCTGCCTTTTGGAAACTTCTGGCCGGAAGGTGAAAAGTATCCAAGCTACAATCCCTATTCGCGCATTGCTTCCGCCAACAGCGGGATTTAATCAGATACAGATCCTGGAACTCAATATTTAGGAGGAGCCATTGATGGATCATCCATTTGAAGCTGCGCTTAAGGAGAGCCGCTATATCCGCCGCCCCATGCTATCAGACACAACAAATTCCGGCTTTGAGCGCTGGAAAAAGAAACCGGTGCTAAAAAGCCGGGATTTGCCGCTGCTTGCTAAGTTTTACGATCTGCGCAACCATGGCATCGGCACGCTGAATAAAGACATGGCCGTTACCCGTTCGGGCAATGGTAGCATCCGCGTGGATGCGCCTACCTCGACGGCGGTAAAGAACCCCACCAACCGCAGGTACGCGGAAGCCGGCTTTCGGCTGCCGATGAACAATGAGGACCTTACCGGTTTTAACCGCGTCTCCTTCTGGGCTTATGTGGAAGCGCCGGGCCTTGTAAGCCAGCTCATCGCCATCTCCCTTCATAATGCGGGGGAGCACATCATGCCTGCACCCGGGCGCTTTGAAGGCACCCACCACGCGGATATCGTTCCCGGCGAATGGACCCAGGTGATTTGGGAGATGCCCGACATTTACCGGGACAAGGTGACAGGTTTTTCGATTTATACGCTTTTGCATGGTTCGCCTGTAAACGCCGCGGAGAACATGTCCCTTAATATTGAAGAACTGTGCCTGGAAGAGGTGCAGCCCGAAAAAAGCAGGGGATGGGATCTGCCGGAAGGCTCGATCGCCTATTGCCACAGCGGCTACCTGAGCCATGCCCGCAAGCAGGCACTTACACAGCACTGCCAAGCCAGCAGCTTTACACTTTTAGACGACAGCGGAAACACCGTATTTACCGGCGAGGCGGAAAATAAGGGAAATGGTTACCTTCTTTTGGATTTTTCAAAGTTTGCAGCGCCGGGGATATATACCCTTCATATTGGAGAAATATCCTCCAAGCCCTTTGTTATCGGGCCGGAGGCTTACCTTGGCGCGGCATGGAAAAGCTTAAGCTTTTTCTTCAGCGAACGCTGCGGTTTTGACGTACCTTTCGTGCATCCCGAATGCCACATGGATACGTTTTGCAAGCATCCCGATGGCCGCACCCTGCCCGTCCATGGCGGCTGGCATGACGCGGCGGATCTTTCCCAGTCTGTGGACAAGACGGCGGATGTTGTTGTGGCCATGCTGGACCTGGGCAACGCAACAATTAAGAAGCAGCCGGCGCTTAGCGACCGTGTTTTGGAGGAGGCCCGGTGGGGGCTGAACTGGATTATGCGCACACGCTTTGGCGACGGCTACCGGTATGTGTCCCACACAAAAAGCATTTGGACGAAGAATTTTCGCGGCGACAAGGATGATATGACATGTGATGCGCAAAACAGCGCCATTCATAATTATACGGCGTCCTATACCTGCGCGTATGCCGCACCGCTATATAAGTGGGACAAACGGTTTTACGACTGGTGCGTAAAGTGCGCCGGAGAAGATTTCTTTTATGCGGAGGACATGCTGGAGTGTTCATCGGACAACAGCCTGATGTCGGAGCGCATTGCACTGGCGGCCGCAGCGGGAGCGATGCTCTACCATGTTACCGGTGAAAAGCGCTTTCTGGATGCCGCAGCCATAAGGGCCCGGCAATTGGCCCAAACGCAGCAACTTAAGCGCAGGGAAGACTTTTCGATACCGCTGCATGGTTACTTTTATGAGGACAGGGATAAAACGCGGCCCATCAGCTTCTATCACCGCAGCTATGAGCATTTCTTCATCAAGGGCTTCTTGCTGCTGCTTTCCGATGCGCCTGATCATCCGGATGCCGCACTGTGGCGTCAGTGCGTCGACGCTTACGCCGACTATATCCGCGAAACAGCCCATGTTATGGAGCCCTACGGAATTTTGCCCGCCGGCATCTATGAACTGAACAATACGGACTACTCCAAGCTGTCCCATGAAGGTTCCAGGAACATCGGCGCACCAACCATTGAGGAGTACAATGATCAGGCGCAAAACGGAATAAAGCTGAATGATACGCATTATTTGCGCCGTTTTCCGGTGGCCTATCAATTCCGCGGCTTCCACACAACGCTTTTGAGCAAGGCAAAAAATGTATTTGAGCTGGCGGCCTATTACGGTGACCGTGCATTGTATGACACAGCTGTTCGTCAGCTTGAATATGTGTTGGGCTATAATCCTTTTGCCTTAAGCACCATGTATGGCGAAGGATACGATTATCCGTTGCTTTACGGTGGCCTTGTGGGGCAGCCTGTCGGTGCCGTTCCTGTGGGATTTGAAACTTTTGAAAATGAGGACGAGCCCTACATGCCCATGCAGAACAACTGCACTTATAAGGAAGTATGGGTTTGCAGCACGGCCCGCGTGATGTGGAGCATAGCCAAGGCTTACGCAGGCATCTAATTTAGTCCTCCCCATCAAGGAAACTCACTTCCGCAGAACAGCCGGCTGCTTTTTGACTTGCGTCACACTTCCTTGATGCGCCGCATATTCTCATAATGGGCATGAATCTATCACCATTTGCGCCCTTGGGCACTTTGTGTGATAGAGTTTATGGGACCATTTTGAAATGTATCGGTTCATCTTAAAGGAGCGCGTTGGTATGGAACAAGAAAGCAGATATAACGGCATCGTCGACGCGGAAGGAATGGGCGGAGGCCATCACGGCCATCATTGCCATCACGGGCATCACCATAACCTCTGGGAAGATGTATGTGAAGATCCTAGGGTTTTAATGTACATTGATGATAAAAATTGCAGCGAAAACGATGCGGTGATGGGAGCCCAAGGGCGGGATGGAAAGGCCGGGGAGCAGCAAGCGCAGGCCGATGCGAAGCGGGAGGAGACGGAAAACGTGACCCAATATCAAGGCTGGCAACAAGGAGGCGCGGGGAACGCGGCCCAGTACCAAGGCTGGCAACAAGGGAACGTAGAAGCCGCTGCCCAGTATCAGGGCTGGCAGCAGGAGAATGCGCAAAATGCTGCCCAATATCAAGGCTGGCAGCAGGGGAATACACAAAATGCGGCTCAATATCAGGGCTGGCAGCAAGGAAATGCGGAATACGCGGCTCAGACGCAAGGCATCACGGGCGGTTCAGCCTGTGGTCAGGTTCGTCCGGGCACGCAGTTTCATGTGCATGAAGTGCAGGGCTCCGTAGAAATTGCCGAACCGCAGACGGACCCCCACAATCATCGCTTTGCCACCGTTTCAGGAGAGGCAAAGCCACTTGGCAACAACAACCACTACCATGACGTGAGATTCCGTACGGATAATTACGAGGATCATTTTCACGAGGGCTGGGGCAGAACAGGCGGCGCCATCCAGGTAGGAGACAGGCACGTGCACTTCCTGGAATCTGTGACGACACAAAATGACGGCCATCTCCATAGGTACAGAGTAGCTACCATGATAGATGATCCCGCCGGCGATTAAACAGAACAGGAATTTTGCTGATACACAAGGAGCGCCCGGGCAAGCGGACGCTCCTTTTCTGTGTTTTCTTGCACAGGCGGTATCACAGCAGCAGCCGCTTCTGTGGTTCGCTTTGGGTGGATGCAGTTATTTGATATGTTGGCCGATTTGGGTTATCATGAAGGAGAAAGGGGGCGCTTTCATGAAATACAAGTGGCCGGCTTTGTTATCCCTTCTTCTTTTGCTGACCGGGTGTGCCGATTCAGCAAACACCCAGCAGCCAAGGAGCGCGTTAGACGGCGTTTCCGCTGCTACACAGCGGCGGTATAGGGTAAACGAGGTCACGGAGTATCAAGGCGCACGGCTGGAGCCCGCCGTCGGTCCCAGGGACAATTCCATCACAGGCGTTCAGCGCGTGGATGTAAACGGCTATACCCTGACCGTAGATGGGCTGGTGGATGCGCCTGCAGCCTTTTCCTATGATGAGGTGAAGGCTCTGCCCGTTCATGAGCGGCTGATCACCCTGCATTGCGTGGAGGGCTGGGATGCCACCATCCTCTGGAAAGGTACTTTGCTGAAAGATTTAATGGATAAGGCGGGCGTAAAGCCCGAGGCGGTGACGGTGATCTTCGGCTCTGTGGACGGGTACACCACATCGCTGCCGCTCAAAACGGTGCTTGACAATCAGCTCATTCTGGCCTATGGGGCCAACGGGCTGGACCTGCCGCCGGAGATGGGCTATCCTTTCATTGTGGTGGCGGAGGACAAGCTGGGCTATAAATGGGCTCGCTGGGTAAACAGCATCACCCTGTCGGATGATCCCAACTACAAAGGCTACTGGGAGCAGCGGGGCTACAGTAACGATGCTACAGTGAAGTGATAGCAGCCTACAAAAGAATAGGATGGATAAGTACTATGCATGAAATCAAAACTGTAGCGATCGTCGGCCTTGGGGCGCTGGGAACGCTGTTTGGAAACCTTTTGTCCAAACGGATGGAAAAAGAGGACCTGCGGATCATTGCCGACAGGGACAGGATCATACGGTACCGGCAGGAGAAGGTGTACTCAAACGGGGAAGTTTGCGACTTTCATTATGTGACGCCGGAGGAAAAAACATCTCCCGCCGATCTGGTTTTGATCGCGGTGAAGTATCTGCAGCTAAATGAGGCTTTGAAAGCCATCGAAAACCATGTGGGCCTCCATACGCTGATTTTGTCGCTATTGAATGGCATCACCAGCGAGGGGATTATCGCCAAAGCCTATGGCATGGATAAGGTGGTCTACTGCGTAGCCCAGGGCATGGACGCGGTGAAGGTGGGCAGCCGCCTTACCTACAAAAACATGGGCAGGCTCTGCATCGGGCCGCCTGACGGGGGACCCGTTCCCGAAAAGGTGCAAAGGGTGATGGATTTCTTTGGCTGCATGGATTTTCCCTATGAAGTGGATGAACATATGGAAAAGAGGATGTGGGGTAAATTCATGCTGAATGTGGGCGTCAACCAGACGGTGGCGGTATTCGGGCCGGATTACGGCGCGATACAGCTGGAAGGCCCGCAAAGGGAGACCATGATCGCCGCTATGCGGGAGGTTATCACCTTATCGAAACTGGAAAAAGTGAACCTGACTGAGGAGGATTTGCAGTATTGGCTGCGGCTGCTGGGCACGCTGGACCCGAATGGGAAACCCTCCATGCGCCAGGATGTGGAGGCGAAGCGGCCAAGCGAGGTTAAGCTGTTTGCCGGCACAGTTTTGGTTTTGGCAAAGAAGCACGGCCTGAGCGTGCCTGTCAACCAAATGCTGCATGATGCCATCCTGGCCGTGGAAGCCCAATACTGAATAGCCTGGCGAATATTTGCATTTCATCCTTCAGCTTGTATACATTTTACGGATATGCTCACATGCTTTTGCATATGGACTTTCACAAAAGCGTTGACAAGGTGAAAAGTCTGTTTTATACTGTTGCTAGTGTATGAAATAGTAATGTAAACATTGGTACAGTTGCAATTAATGGCTGGCGGGGTCACTTTGGTTTAAAAGCCCTTGCCGACTTGTAAGGAAAACGGCCAAAACAATCACAGCTGCAACGGTACGCTGGTTATGCGGTGTGCTGCAGTAAATGTTTGTTTGCCGTACCAACTTGTTCCTTCATCGGGGGATGGTGGCCATACATCCTGCCGGTTGGAAACTAAACGACTAAACAAGGAGGAACCCCAATGAAAAAACTGGTAGCACTGGTGCTGGTACTGGTCATGGGTCTTTCCATGGTATCTTTTGCCGCTGCGGAGGCTAAGACCGAGCTTGACATCCGCGCGCTGATTTGGAAGTATGACGATACCTATGGCTCCACCGTCCGTGCGGCGATGGAAAAGTGGGCGGCTACCTACTCCGAAGAACTGGGCATCAAAATCAACCTGACCATGTATGACGCGGCGGACGATATGGCCAAGCAGATCGAGCAGGCAACCATCATCTGCGGCGAAAAGCCTGATTTCGTGATCATCAACCTGGCGGAAGTCGCCAACGGTCAGGTTCTGGTAGACATGTTCAAAGAAGCGGGCATCCCCTTCCTGTTCTACAACAAGCAGCCCGCGCAGGAGACCGTGCAGTCCGTTCTGGTGGACACCGGCACGATCTTCATCGGCACCCTTGCCCGTCAGGCCGGCGATATGCAGGGCGAAATCCTGGCTGACCTGTACAAGGCCGATCCCGCCATCGACAAGAACGGCGACGGTAAGCTGCAATACGTCATGCTCAAGGGCGAAGCCAACAACGACGAAGCCATCGCCCGCACCCAGTATTCAGTGGAAACCGCCATCGCCAATGGCCTTACGCTTGAACAGCTTGGCGACACCCTCGTGTGCGACTGGGATCAGGCCAAAGCGCAGGATGCCATCACCGCTACCTGGGCGTCCTACGGCGACAAGATCGAAATCATCTTCGCCAACAACGACATGATGGGCCTGGGCGCTGTGGCCGCGCTGAACGGCGTTGGCTACAACACGGGCATTGAAGGCGATCCCTCCATCGTGATCATCGGCGTTGACGCTGTCGACTCCGCGCTGGAATCCATCAAAAACGGCGGCATGACCGCTACCGTCAAGCAGGATGGCGACGCCATGGGCAAAGCCAACATCCGCATCGCAGTCAACGGCGCTCAGGGCAAGGAATGGCTGGACGGCACCGACTATGCGTACACCACCGAAGACGCATTCAAGTGCATCCGCATCCCCTACGCGAAGATTACCGAAGTCGAGTAATCCGGTACTCTTTGAACGCTTTGTATGGCACGGGAAGAGGTGTGAATCTGCATCGCGCCTCTTCCCTTTTAGTAGTGTAAAGAGCGGTGACGTACATGGAAGAAAAAAGCACCCAATACCTGCTTGAGATGATCGATATCGACAAGCAGTTTCCCGGTGTTCGCGCGCTGGACAAAGCGCAGCTGAAGCTCAAGCCGGGGACTGTTCACGCACTGATGGGCGAAAACGGCGCGGGAAAATCCACATTGATGAAATGCCTGTTCGGCATCTATAAAAAGGACTCGGGCACCATCCTCATGGAAGGCAAAAGCGTCGCTTTTACCGACCCTAAACACGCGCTGGATCATGGCGTTGCAATGGTTCACCAGGAATTGAACCAGGTGTTGCGCCGCAGCGTCATGGAAAATGTCTGGCTGGGCAGATTCCCCCTCAAGAACGGGTTTATCGACGGGAAAACCATGTTCCAGGATACTGTCCGCGTCTTTAAAGAACTGGGCATTGATGTAAATCCCAGGGAAATCATCGGCAGCCTGTCCGTTGCAAGACGCCAGATGGTGGAGATTGCCAAAGCCGTTTCCTATAATGCGAAAATCCTGGTGCTTGACGAGCCGACATCTTCGCTTACGGAAAGCGAGGTCGAACACCTGTTTGTAATCATCAAGCAGCTTGCGGATAAAGGCGTCGGCATCATTTACATCTCCCACAAGATGGATGAGATTTTGCGTATTTCCGACGAAGTGACCATTATGCGTGATGGCCGCTGGATCGCTACACGTGCGGCAAAGGAACTGGACAACCAGGAAATCATCCGTCTGATGGTCAACCGTGACCTGACACAGCGCTTTCCCGAAAAAAAGAATGTTCCGGGCGAAGTGCTTCTGGAAGTAAATAATCTGACCGGGAAATATGAGCCGACCTGTCATGATGTAAGCTTTATGCTTCGCCGCGGCGAAGTGCTTGGCATTGCGGGTCTGGTCGGCTCGCGCCGTACCGAACTGCTCAACACGATCTTTGGCGTATACACCAGGGAAAAAGGTGATATCAGGCTGCATGATAAGCAAATTCAAAATAGAACGCCCGAAGCGGCGATCCGAAACGGCTTTGCGCTGATTACCGAGGAACGTCGCGCCACAGGCCTGTTCCCATCCATGAATATCACGTTCAATTCCACCATCTCCAATATGCTTGCCTATGGCAAGGCGCTTCTTTCCAACAGAAAAATGACAAAGGACACCAAGTGGGTCATCGACAGCCTGAAAGTCAAAACACCAGGCCAGCGTACGGCCATACGCAGCCTGTCGGGTGGCAATCAGCAGAAGGTCATCATCGGCCGGTGGCTACTTACAAATCCAGAAATTTTGCTGTTGGACGAACCCACCCGCGGCATCGATGTCGGGGCGAAATATGAGATCTATCAGCTCATTTTGCAGCTTGCGCAGCAGGGCAAGGGCATTGTGATGGTATCATCCGAAATGCCGGAGCTGATAGGCATCTGCGACCGCATACTCGTTATGTCGGGTGGCAGAATGGCCGGCATCGTGGAGCGCGGCACGGATTTTGGCAGCATTGATGGCGAGCAGGAGACGATTCTCCGCCTGGCCGCAAAATATGTATAGAGCGAGGAAAAGCGAATGGAGAATACAAGGAGAATCGACAACAAAAAAGTCGGTGAATTTCTGCTCAATTACGCACTGTACATCATACTCATTGCGATTTTGGTGACGGTCAGCATCATCAAACCAAACTTTGTAGAGTTCACAAATGTGCTGAACATCCTAAAACAGGCGGCTACCAAAGGCATTCTGGCATTGGGCTGCGCCGGCATCATTGTGCTTGCGGGCACCGACCTGTCCATCGGCCGCGTGCTTGGCCTGAGCGCGGCGGTTACCGCATCGCTGGTGCAGTCCGTCACCTACGCCTCACGCTACTATCAGGGTATGACATCGCAGTTGCCGCTTATCGTGCCGCTGCTGGTCTCCATTGCAATCAGCGTAATCTTCAGCGCGATCAACGGCTTTGGCGTAGCCAAGCTGCATATGCACGCATTTATCATCACGCTGGGCACACAGCTGATTGCCTTTGGCGCCAACTGTATCTACATTGAGTCCCAGCCTTCCGGCTCGGCGCAGGCACTTTCTACATTTGAGCGCGGCTTTTTAAACGCAGCGGCGGGCAACCTGATCCTGGGCCAGGTCAAGATTCCCTTGGCGGTCCTGTACTTCCTGCTGCTTGCAGTGATCATGTGGGTCGTGTGGAACAAGACGAGGCTTGGCAAAAACATGTTTGCCGTCGGCGGTAACGCGGAAGCCGCCGCGGTGTCCGGCGTCAATGTGGGAAAGACGATCATGCTTGTGTACCTGGTGGCAGGTGTACTCTACGGCATCGCTTCCTTCCTGGAGGCCGCCCGCATCCAGTCGGTAGGTGCAAACACGGGTATCAACTACGAGCTGGATGCCATTTCCGCTTGCGTCATCGGCGGCGTCTCCTTCTCAGGTGGCGTGGGTACGATACAGGGCGTTGTCATTGGTGCCATCATCCTGCAGGCCATCAACTACTCGCTGTACTTCCTGCAGGTTAACGCATATTGGCAGTATATTATCAGAGGCTTGATCATTGTACTGGCCGTGGCCATCGACGTGCGCAAGTCTCTGGTAAAGAAATGATAAGAAATGATAAGAAATGATAGGAAATGTTATGACAGATTTGAGCAAAAACGAGCGTGAGCTGCGAGCCAATATGGAAGTGGAAGAGAAATCCGCACAGCGGCCAAAGGGGATGCGGGAGTCCTTGTATGGCCATATCAAGGTATCTGTCCGTACGATGAACATCATCATCTTAATCATCTCCCTCCTGCTCATCGCAAGCATTGTGATCGGAGTGGTTCAAGGGGGAAGATAGCTTTCCGGCTGCCATATTTTGCTTTGACCGGCGCTTGACTGCGCCGGTTTTTTGTTCCGCAAATTTTCCTGATGTGGATTCGTTAGTCCAATATTTTTCCCTGTTTCGTGCTGCTTTTCCATGATGCCATATATTGTGGGTTGTTCTAACTGTACAAATATACTATAGTAAATTAGACCTAAATTAGCAGAAAGGGGCTTTCTTGCGAATGAAAGCGAACCGGTTCCTCAAGGCGGTGGGCGCTGGGCTGATGGTGCTGATCCTGTGCTCCGTCTCCATAGGCGCTGCCGCCGCGGCCGACACTGTCAAGCCAACCAAGCCCGCAAGCCTGTCCGCAACTTCCACCGACACGACTTCCGTACGCCTTACATGGGAAAAATCCACGGACAATGTGGGTGTAAAATCGTATGCCGTTTTCAAGGATGCGGCATACCTTACGTATACGACAAAAACGGAAGTGACCATCACAAATCTTGCACCGGGCACATCCTACACCTTTTATGTGGCCGCGCAGGATGCGGCAGGCAACATCTCCGGCGCCAGCAACAAGATCACCGTTACCACCAAAAGCAGTGGTGCTGCGGGCAAGATCATTGCCGGGTATTATGCCAGCTGGGCTGCCTATTCCGGGTATACGCCCAATGACATCCCGGCATCCAATCTTACGCACATTCTGTATGCGTTCGCAAACGTGAGCAGCTCCCACAAGATCGCTTTGGGTGATCCTGGGGTGGATGAGAAGAACTTTGCGGAACTGCGCGCGTTGAAGAAGAAATATCCCAGCCTGAAAACGCTGATTTCCGTGGGCGGTTGGGAATGGTCCGGCCGGTTTTCCAATGTGGCATCCACGGCCAGCCGCCGGGAAACTTTTGCTTGGAGCGTAGCGGAATTTGTGGCTATCCACGGCTTTGACGGCGTGGATATCGACTGGGAATTCCCTGTCAGCGGCGGCAAGCCGGAGAACGCATACCGCGCTGCCGATAAGGAGAATTTCACCCTGCTGCTCAAAGAACTGCGGGAAAAGCTGGACGCCCAGGGGAAAAAGGATGGCAAACACTATCTGTTGACCATCGCCGGCGGAGCGGGATCAGGTTATGTGGGCAATGTGCAAATGAAGTCTATCGGCCAATACCTGGATTTCGGCCTGGTGATGGCCTACGACATTCACGGTTTCGCCGACAAGTACACCGACCACAATGCCCCGCTGTACGGTTCCACCGCGGCTTCACCCCAGTTTGTCTGGAGTGTGGATCAGGCGGTAAAGGCCTGGGTGGGGGGAGGCTTCCCCAAATCCAAACTGGTGGTAGGCGTACCGTTCTACGGTCACCGCTACAGCAACGTGCAGGGCGGCGGCACGGGCATCCTCAAGACGTATAAAGGGTATAAGTCGCTGGATTACGATGACATCGTATCCCAGTATTTAAGCGATAAGTCCTACACCCGCTATTACGGCGCGGCGGGCAGAACGCCCTGGTTGTTCAACGGCTCCATCTTCATTACATATGAAGACGCCACATCCCTAAAGGAGAAAGCCGCGTATATCAAAAACCAGAACCTGGCCGGGGCTGGCATTTGGGAGCTGTCGCAAAACGCGGACGGAACGCTGCTCAATACGCTGAATAAGAATTTGAAATGATCAGTTTAGAACCTGCGCATCATCCGCGCAGGTTTTTTTAGAATGATGAACAAAATTGGCTCCAGAAAACTTGAATAAAATTGGCACTTTTTCATGCCAATCTATTGCCGTATACTGTTCCCATCAAAACGCCGCGTAAAACCGTGGCTTGGGAGGGAACCGCATGGTGATGACAAGAACTTTGGGCAGGTCGGGTATTGAAGTCAGCGCTCTGGGCTTGGGCTGCTGGGCTATTGGCGGACCATTTATATTGGAGGGGCTGCCGGACGGCTGGGGCGATGTGGACGACAGGGAATCCATCCGGGCGCTGCATGCGGCCTTCGACCTGGGCGTGAACTTTGTGGATACGGCGGATGCTTACGGCGTGGGCCACAGTGAGCAGGTGGTGGGCCAAGCCATCGCAGGCCGCAGGAGCAGTGTGGTAGTCAGCACCAAGTTCGGCTACTTCGGCAACGAATCCACCAAAACGCTCCATGGCGTGAACCTTGATCCCAATTATGTGGAGCGGGCTTGCGACGCCTCGCTCAAGCGCCTTCAAACGGACTATATCGATCTATATCTTTTGCACGTGTGGGAGATCGGCCTCACACAGATCGGCCCCATCTTAAACGCGCTGGATCAGCTTGTCAAGAAGGGAAAGATCCGCACCTATGGCTGGAGCACCGACCTTGTGGACGGCGCGGCGGCTTTTTTAAAGCGCCCTGATTGTTCGGTCATCGAGCACGATATGAACGTGTTTTCTGATGCGCCGGAGATGGTGCAGCTGTGTCAAGCAAATCATTTGGCATCCGTGAACCGGACGCCACTGGCTATGGGGATGCTGAGCGGCAAATTCACAAAAGATTCTAATCTGCCCAAGGATGATGTGCGCGGCGCCGGCCATGGCTGGGTGCGGTATTTCAAGGATGGCAAGCCCGACCCGGCTTTTTTGAAGATGCTGGACGGCGTGCGGGAGGTGTTGGTAAGCGGAGGGCGTACGCTGGCCCAGGGTGCGCTTGCCTGGCTGTGGGGCAGGAGCGAAAACACCATTCCCATCCCTGGCTTCAAAAGCGTAAAGCAGGCGGAAGAAAACGCCAAGGCCATGGCGTTTGGTCCGCTATCCAAACAGCAAATGAATGAGGTGGATGCGCTACTTGGGTCCATCAGGGAATAGGAGCAATCAAAGCAGAATGTTTAATTCTCCATGTTTTGTGGTACAACATAGTGGGACAACCACAAAAAACAAAGGAGTGTAGCGTATGGCATTGCAGCTGTTCATCAATTTCAACGGCAACTGCCGCGAGGCGGTGGAATTTTACGCAAAGGTATTCAAAACCAAAGCGCCCAAGTTCATGACCTACGGGGAAGCGCCGCCCGACCCGGAAATGGTTTTGGATGAAACAGAAAAGAAGCTGATCATGTACACCGACCTGAACATCCTGGGCGCCACCGTCATGTTTTGCGATAACCCTCCCGGAATGCCGTATATTCAGGGTAACAACATCAGCCTGACCGTTGTCACCAAGGATGCGGACGAAATAAAACGCCTTTTCCATGAGCTCTTGGCAGGCGGTGAAGTGGAAATGGAGCTGCAGGAAACCTTCTGGAGCAACCTGTACGGTATGGTGACCGACAAGTTCGGCATCGGCTGGCAGTTCAGCCATGACAGCGGCAAAGAATACGGGAACAACTAATACTGCAGTAGCAGACAGCTTACATTCAACGGCCTCCTGAAAGGGAGGCTTTTTTATATGCTATATGGCTTACGCAGTGCATACGGAATATATTGCCATATCCGTTCTTCCCTGTTATGATACAGACGGATCCCCGCCATGGAAAAGGAGTGATGGTTTCATGCTGGAGCAAATCCGGTCTCTCATGAAAGATATCTGCAGCCGTGGGGCAGGCCCGTTCGACACTGCTTTTTATGAGAAGCACATTTGTGTCATGGCGCAAATTGCCGACACACTGGCGCAAACTTTTCACGCTGACCGGGAGATCGTAGGCCTGGCGGCGTACCTGCACGACATATCCGCCATAGAGGATTATGCCTCGGTGGCAAAGCACCATATCCTGGGTGGGGAGAGGGCGGAGGAGATTTTGTCATCGCTTGAATATCCTGCTGGAAGGATTGCAGCCGTCCGTCAATGCATCCTCACCCATTCCTCCCCTTTGGCCCCCGGGCAGGGAACGTTGGAGGAAGTTAGCATTTCCAACGCCGATGCCGCCAGCCAGATCATGATGCCCGGCTACTGGCTGCATTACGCCTTTACCGCTAAGCGGCTCGGATATGAAAAAGGACTGTCATGGTACGTAAATGGGATGGATTCCCATTGGAATACCATGGCGGAGGAAGCAAAGGCCATCGCCGCGGAAGCGTATCAGGCTGCAAAGGTTCTTTTCACAAAGGAAGCGCAAACGGCCCCTTGACGCATATCTTCTGCTATACCTGCTCCGCACCTTCATTTTGTACCGAACGAAACTAGGAAGCAAGGGCGATGGACCTAAGCCATTGCATGCGTACCAGAACTTCCGGTGACTTTGACTGGGCGGGTGTGTTCAATTTCTGTTGTAATAGGGGAGGAAGCGTATCATGACGCTCCCTCCCCATATCTCTTGTATCGAAGCCTTTTGGCGCATATTATAGGCTATGCCCGTTCCGCTCCCTGCTTTCTGTACAGCAGATAAGAATAGGCCGGCGGCACGAGAACCATTACAGCCAAAAGGGCTATACTGCCATACGGCCAGGTAAGGAAGGCGTTGGTAATCCACAGGAAGCCGCATGCCACCCATAGAAAGCCTGCAAACCGGTGCGTCATTCCCTCATCCTTAGCCGTTGCGTATCTTATACTAGCCTCCATGCCGCCGGGTGGTAGGCGGAGAAGTCAATAAACAAATAATGCCGTAGGGGCGGGGCTCTGCTCCGCCCGTTACGGTAATGTTTCTAATTGGGCGGAGCAGAGCCCCACCCCTACGGCATTCAATTGAATAAATTGAGGGATTCTGAAGGGATGAAATCCCTTCAGCAGGGGTGGCGGGGGCGGCGCCCCCGCCCTTCGTATCCTCAAATAAACAAATTCACGTTTGATTCCTCGGCATCCCCCAGGTAGGCGCCGACACCGGCCAGTTCCACGCCATCGATGAGTTCCTCCTGACGGATGCCCATCACGTCCATGCTCATGGTGCAGGCTACGAGCCTGACGCCGTTCTGCATGGCTTTTTGCATGAGCACTTGAAGGGAATCCACCCTTTTCCCGCGCATGACCATCTTCATCATGGCGGTGCCCATGCCGGCCATATTCATTTTGGAAAGCTTCAATTTGTCCACGCCCCGGGGCATCATGGTGCCGAACATGGCCTCGATGAAGGATTTTTTCACTTTTTGCTTATTGCCCTTGCGAAGCACGTTCAGGCCCCAGAAGGTGAAGAACATGGTCACAGGCCGGCCCATGGCGGCGGCTCCGTTGGCGATGATGAAAGAGGCTAAGACTTTATCCAGATCCCCGCTGAAGACGATGATGGTCTTGCCATCGCCCTTGGGACCGTCCGATACGGCAGGCGTGGTTGAGGAAGTTCCCTTTTTCACCAGCGCCACGTACTCATCGCCCCGGCGGGTGTTTTGCACCAGCGTATTCCCTGTGCGCCGGCACCAGGAGACAATGTCCCTGGCAAAGCCGGGATCGTTGGCGGATACCTCGATCACGTCGCCGTTTTTTAGGCTCTTCATGGTCTCGAACACTTTCATGATGGGGCCGGGGCACTGCAGGCCGGAGCAGTCAAGGCGCATGGAGGCAACGGCCACATTTTCAAGGCTTTGGTGGCCGGAATCGGAAACGGCGGCGGATTGAAGCATGGTAGATGCCTCCTTGACTTCATAATGGGTGGACACATAGAATTTGGTGCCGCCGGGGTAGACCTTGACGTCTTTGAAGCCGTGCTCCATGAGGGTGCGAGCCGCGTTGTAAGCCCGGACGCCGATGGCGCAAAACACGATCACTTCTTTTGATCTGTCCAATTCGTTCAGCCTTGACCGGAGCTGCCCCAGGGGGATGTGTTTGGACCCCGGCACCTCATAGACCATGCGCTCGGCTTCCTCCCGCACATCCAGCACGGTGCTGTTACTGTCGTGATCCAAAGCGTCCCAGTCTACCAGGGCTACTTTGCCTGTAAGGATGTTCTCCGCCACAAAGCCGGCCATATTGACCGGGTCTTTGGCAGAGGAATAAGGCGGCGCGTAGGCCAGTTCGAGGTCTTTCAAATCCAGCACGGAAGCATTTAAGCGGATGGCGGTGGCGAGAACATCGATGCGCTTGTCGACGCCCTCCCGGCCCACGATTTGACCACCGAAAATCTTTGAGCCATCCTTTTTAAAGAGCAACTTTAAAGTAAGCGGCGTCGCGCCGGGATAATAACCGGCATGGGAATTTTGGGTGATGATGAGGGTCTCGTAATCTTTTCCCCTTGCAAGCCCCTGCTTTTTAAGAACCTTTTCATTGGCCCCGGTGGCTGCGGCGGTCAGATCGAATACCTTGGCGATGGCCGTGCCCTGGGTACCGCGGTATTCGCTTTGCGCGCCCGCGATGTTGTCCGCTGCGATGCGGCCCTGGCGGTTGGCGGGGCCGGCCAGGGGGATCATGGTCCGGCCTTTGAAGATAAAGTCCTCCACCTCCACCGCGTCGCCCACGGCGTAGATATTGGGATCGACGGTGCGCATGAACGCATCCGTAACGATACCGCCGGCAGGATTCACTTGGAGCCCCGCATCCTTGGCCAAAGCGCTGTTGGGTTTCACGCCGATGGAGAGGATCACAAGATCGGTATGAAGCTCCTTTCCGCTTTTCAGCTTCACGGTAATGCCATTGCCCGTATCCAAAAAGGAGGATACGCCGTCTTGAAGGCATAGATCCACGCCGCTGTCTATGAGGTGCTCGTGGAGTAGCTGCGCCATTTCATAATCCAAGGGGGCCATCACCTGATCCAGCATCTCGGCAATGGTCACATGAAGGCCCGCGTGATGCAGGTTTTCCGCCATCTCCAGGCCGATGAAGCCGCCGCCCACTACCACGGCGGATTTTGCGTTGTGTTCCTTTATAAAGCTGCGGATGCGATCGGTATCAGGTACAGTCCACAGCGTCATGACACGGGATGATTCCCGGCCGGGGATAGGGGGAGTCAAAGGTGAGGAACCGGTGGCCAACACCAGCACATCGTAAGTCTCCGTGTAGCGGATGTTGTTTTCCAGGTCCTGAACGACGACAGCCTTGTTTTCCCGGTCAATGGCAACCACTTCCTGGCGGGTGCGAACATCCAGGCGGAACTTGGCCTTCATGCCCTCTGGCGTCTGCAACAAAAGCGCATCCCTGGATTTGATCACATCCCCCACGTGGTAGGGCAGCCCGCAATTGGCGTAGGAGATATACTCACCCCGCTCGAAGAGGACAATTTCTGCCGTTTCATCCAATCGCCTGAGCCTTGCCGCCGTGCTGGCCCCGCCGGCCACGCCGCCCACGATCAGTACCTTTTTCCCCATGACAGCACCTTCTTGCTTGTTTATGAATTAACAAAACTGAATTAAAAACTACCAGCATCATTTTAGCCCGGCTTCATTTCCCGCTCTGTGACTTTGTCACAAAGAAAAGATTCGGGAAAGGTATCAAAGGGAAATCTGTATAGACGCAGAATAGGTAACAGCAATGGTTAAAGAGATAAAGGAGTGATCCTATGCGAAACATTCTGCATGGCGAATGGATTTCCACCGGGCTCAATAATGAAGAGGCCGCACCTGTTTTCCGCAAAGTGTTTGCTGTAAGGCCAGTGCGAAACGCAACACTGTACATAACGGCTCTCGGCGTATATGAGGCAGCCCTTAACGGCAAGCGGGTGGGCGATTTTATGCTGGCGCCCGGCTGGACAGATTATGACAAGCGGCTGCAGGTGCAGCAATACGACGTAACGCAACTGCTAGAGGAGAGCAACGAGCTTTGCGTTACGGTGGGCTGTGGCTGGTACGGCAGCCGGCTGGGATGGAAAGAGCAGCATCCGGGCGGTGATCCTGTGGCATTGATCGCTACGCTGCGGATAGAATATGCGGATGGGACGACGGAAGACATCGTTACAGATGAAAGCTGGCAGTGGACAACGTCGAATGTCCTATGCAGCACCATCTATGACGGGGAGACAGTGGATGGGCGCATTCTATCGCAGGATTTTCAGCCCGCTGTCTGTATGCCTTTGCCCAAGGACATCCTCATTCCCCAGGAGGGGGAGAAGGTTTGCGAGCAGGATCGTCTTTCGCCTGTCGCCCTGATCAAAACGCCAAGGGGCGAGAATGTCATTGACTTTGGCCAGAACCTGACCGGGTATGTGCAGTTTACAGTTTCAGGCCCGGCGGGCCACTCTGTTACGATCCGCCACGCGGAAGTGCTGGACAGGGACGGGAACTTCTACACTGAAAACCTGCGCAGCGCCAAGGCAGAATTTACATGTATTCTTGCACAGGGAGAGAATACGTTCAAGCCCCGGTTCACATTCTTCGGCTTCCGATATATTCAGCTCATCGGCTGGCCGGAAGAAATCCATTTGGAGCGTTTCACCGCCATCGCCGTCCACTCCGATATGAAGCGCACCGGGTATTTTGAATGCGGGAATCCTCTTGTCAACCGCCTGTATCAAAACATCGTCTGGGGGCAGAAGGGCAACTTTCTGGATGTGCCCACCGACTGTCCCCAGCGGGATGAGCGGCTTGGCTGGACGGGGGACGCCCAGGTATTTATCCGCACAGCTGCCTACAATTTCGATGTCAGGCGGTTCTTTGTAAAATGGCTCCATGATTTGAAGTCCTGCCAGTACGCGGATGGCAGCGTGCCCGCGGTGATCCCCGATGTGCTGACAAGAGAGGCCGGCCGCTCATGGCGTACGTTGATGACGCCGGAACAAAGGGGCGGCAGCGGTTCCGCCGCCTGGGGCGACGCGTCCTGCGTCTGTCCCTGGCAGATGTATGTAAGCTACGGCGACAAAACGCTGCTTGCGGAGCAGTTTGACAGCATGCGAAACTGGGTGGAATACGTAAGGCGCCAGGGCACAGAGGAAGCCCTGTGGGATACCGGCACGCATTACGGCGACTGGCTTGGGCTGGATGCACCCTCCGGCAGCTATAAGGGCAGCACGGACGAGGGATTGATCGCTACCGCCATGTATGCCCATTCCGTCAGCCTTCTGGTGAAGGCCGGGAAGGTATTGGGCCGGGATGTAACGGAATATGAAGAATTGCATGGCCGTATCAAAACGGCGTTCAGGGAAAAGTACATGCCGGGCGGAAAGCTTATTTGCTCTACCCAGACAGCCCATGTGCTGGCGCTGCATTTTGATCTGTGCGAAGACAAGGCAGCTTTGGCGGCGTCCCTTAAAAGGATGATAGAGGACAATGGTACGCACTTGTCCACAGGGTTTGTGGGCACACCCTATTTGATGCATGTACTGTCGGATAACGGCTACGGGAAGCTGGCCTATTCCCTGCTTTTGCAAGAATCGTTCCCCTCCTGGCTGTTTTCGGTGAAGATGGGCGCCACCACCATCTGGGAGCACTGGGATGGCCTCCGTGAAGACGGGACCATGTGGAGCGCCGACATGAATTCCTTCAACCACTATGCCTATGGCTCCGTGGGGGATTGGTTGTTCTCAGTTGCCTCGGGCATACATCCCGTGGAGGAAGCGCCGGGGTATGTAAAGGTCCGCATTGCGCCGATGCCTGATGAGCGGCTGGGCTTTGTAAAAGCATCCCTGGAGACAGCCCATGGGCTGATCCGCAGCGAGTGGCGGTACGAGGGAGATATGATCCGTTACGAGATTGAAATCCCCCAAAATGTGCAGGCGGAGATCGTTATCGGTGGAATTTCTCAAAAAGTAAACGGCGGCATCTTTACGATGGCCGCCGCGAGGGAATCCGTATAGCCTGCCGGCAATAAAGGGCATTATCTTTGGTTCCATTCCATATGCCTTAATCGAAGCAGGGTGATCCCCATAAAGGCAAGGATCAGGGCGATAGTGATCAGTATGGTCCGTATCATGGCGAGGGACGGAGCTTCGCTCAAATTCATGGCTGCATCCAGAAGGCCGGAAGGCAGGTAGGTTGGAAAGCCCAGCAAGCTTCCAATATAGCTGGAACCATAGGTGATTGCCAACGTGGTAAATCCGGCGGCGATGGGCTTTTTGATGATCGCTCCCCACATGAGTAAACTTGCTACCAGGAACACCATATAGACACCCTGCAAAAGCCCGCCGCGCAGGATGGGCAGGAAGCCGATGTCAAAGGAAAACAGCAGTCCCGCATACGCATAATCAATGGCCAGTGCAGCCGTCAGGATCACCACCAGCGCTGCGCCGAACACGAGAAGTTTTGCGCCGGCGACCTTTAAAAACCGCTTTCCTGAGCACAGGGGCAATACCAGCGTATTGTCCCTGATTTCCTGTGCGATCAGGCCGCACAAGGTGAAGGCCACAATTACCGAGCCGATTTCAAACACGTCGCCCATATAGCTTTGAATGCATTGGATCTGTGTCATTTGAAACATCTGCCGGATGACTTCGGGTGTTAGACCCGGCATCTGGCTTTGCATCACTGAGGGAACGACCAGCTTCATCATCACCGGGGTCAGCATAGCAAAGAATAAAAAGCCCGCCGCCAGTATCAGGAACCTGCCGTTGCGCAGGCCGTAGCGTATTTCTTTTGTTACTTCACGCATCAAGGCCGTTCACCTCCTTCAAAAAAATGTCCTCCAGCGTGTGCTTGTGCAGTGAAAATGATTTGACCGGGACATCCTCGGCTGCAAAAAAGCCCATGAGCTGTTTGGACAGAACCTCCGCGTCCCTTGCGGTAACGGTGATAAGCTCATCCTTGATCTGGATATCCGTTATGCCAGGAAGCTGCCGCAGCCGTTTTACCGCCTCCACACTTAAGGGGAAGGACGGCTCTATATCATAGATGGGCAGAATGTGGTCCCTTTGGATTTGAAGGAGGGGCTTTTCCACAATCATTTTGCCGGATGCGATAATGCCTACCGTGTCGCATACACGCTCCACATCGCTTAAGATATGGGTGGAAAAGAACACCGTTTTGCCCATCTGCTTCAAATCCTTCATCAGGCGAAGCACATCGCTGCGGCCTTCCGGGTCCAGCGCGGAGGATGGTTCATCCAGGATCAGCAGGGCGGGATCATGGATCATGGCGGAGGCGATACCCAGCCGCTGCTTCATGCCCCTGGAAAAGCCGCCCACCCGGCGGTTTGATGCATCCGTAAGGCCTACCCAGTGAAGCATTTCCTGCACGCGATCTTTTGTGACGGTGTGTTTTCCGCCGTTGCCCAGGTATTCCAGCGTTTCAAAGGCGGTGAGCCAGGGGTAAAACCTGGGGTCCTCCGGGAGATATCCGATATTCAGGTCGCTTGGGTGGGTGGTCTTTAGCACATCCCTGCCGTTTACTATACATGTGCCGCCGCTAGGCCGGGAAAGGCCTGCCAGTATATTCATGGTGGTGGATTTTCCCGCGCCGTTGTGGCCGATGAAGCCGTATATCTCGCCGTTTTTCACGTTCAGGTCGATGCCTTTCAACGCCTCAAACGAATGGAAGTTCTTTTTCAGGTTCCTGACGGTGATCATCAGTATGCCCTCTTTCTGCCAATGATCAAAAACAGCATCGGTCCCAGCAGGTTGACAAACACGCAGATCACAAGCCACAACCATTTGTTCAGGTTCTGCACACCCTCCCTGAAAATCTTCAGCGCGCAGTAGATGGCCAGCCCCAACTGGATAGCCACAAGGGGTAGAAGAAGCAGGATCATTTCCTTGGTTATTTGCAGTCCGTTCATCATGCATACCTCCTTTTCGGTACGGAATGATGATACCAATTCAGGCGGTCATATGGGTAGTGACCGGAGTCATATGGGGAGTCATGACAATAGTGAACAATGAAAAATGAACAATACAAATATGTTGACCAATTTATACTGTTCACTGTTCAATATTCATTTTTTACTTTTCACTGATTAACTTATACTAATGGAGAACATTAATGCGTCCAAAGCGGCGAGAGATTTTCGATGCGGAGCAAGGCGCCGGAGCGAGGCGTAGCAGCGCTACGCTGGGTTCCGTAGCCCGGCTGCCGCCAGTGGCGGCAATAAGCCGGGCGGAGGAAGCTTGCGATACAAGCGATGCAAGCGGCAGCGCAGCAGCGCGCCGATTGAGCAAGCCGGGT
>JAEZQK010000091.1 GCA_023413135.1 Bacillota bacterium | reverse complement strand
CTTAATCCAGATAGTCCTTCAGCTTTTTACAGCGGCTGGGATGGCGCAGGTTGCGCAATGCCTTGGCCTCGATTTGGCGGATGCGTTCACGGGTCACATTGAACTCGCGGCCCACTTCCTCCAACGTGCGCTGGCGGCCGTCGTCCAGGCCAAACCGCAGGCGCAGCACCTTTTCCTCCCGAGGGGTCAGCGTGTCCAGCACGTCCAGAAGCTGTTCCTTCATTAAGGAGAATGATGCGGCTTCCGCCGGGGCGGGGGCGTCGTCATCGGGGATAAAATCCCCCAGGTGGCTGTCTTCCTCTTCGCCGATAGGCGTTTCCAGCGAAACGGGCTCTTGGGCGATCTTGATGATTTCCCTTACCTTGCCCTCGCTGATGGCCATGGATTTGGCAATCTCCTCCGGCGTTGGTTCCCGGCCGTACTCCTGCAGAAGCTGCCGGGAAACACGGATCAGCTTGTTGATGGTCTCCACCATATGTACAGGAATGCGTATAGTGCGAGCCTGGTCGGCAATGGCTCTTGTGATGGCCTGCCTGATCCACCAGGTGGCATATGTGGAAAACTTGTAGCCCTTGCGGTAGTCGAATTTCTCTACAGCCTTAATAAGCCCCAGGTTACCCTCCTGGATCAAGTCCAAAAACAGCATGCCGCGGCCCACATACCGCTTGGCGATGGATACCACCAGACGGAGGTTCGCTTCCGCCAGCTTGCGCTTTGCATCATCGTCTCCCTGCTCCATGCGCTGGGCAATTTCAATTTCCTCATCGGCGGTCAAAAGGGGCACCTTGCCGATTTCTTTTAAGTACATACGTACCGGGTCATCGATAGAAATGCCTTCCGGTACGGAAAGATCAATTTTTTCCAGCGGTTCGGCAATCAGCTCCGGCTCGGTGGGATCCAGCTCATTGACTACATCCACACCGAGAGCTTCAAATGTTTCCAGTATTTTATCGAATTGGTCAGGCTCAATCTCAAACTCTACCAACTGGTTCATGATGTCCTTATACGTCATGGTCCCTTTGGTTTTTCCCTGTTCATACAGGTCGTTGAGTTTGGCTTGACGTGCATCGGGCGTCATGCTCAACAAAATCACTCCTTTTCTCCACCAGGGGTGGAAGGCCCGGACAATCCGGAGGCGGCAGAACCGGAATCTCATAAAACGGCATAGACTATGCTATCTGCCGGGTTTGAGCTGGTTCAGGCGCTGCATCAGCGCAAGTATTTCCTGGAGGGCTGCTTCTTTTTCATTCCCTTTGAGGATCGGGATTTGAAGCTTCAGTTCGGTCAGTTTTAATTCAATGCGCTGCCTTCGCAGCTTGTCCAGACAGTCCTCTGCCATGCGCATCAGCGTATCCGGCTCGCCCTCCATGGGCGTTGCGAAAATTTCGGCGGCCAGGCTGCGGTTCTTTTCATCGGCCTGCGATTCCATAAGCTCAGCAGGCGTTACGCCATCCAGCAGCCCCTGGCATAATTGCTTCATGAATGGGTCTTTGAATTCCTCAGGGGTGATTGTGCCCTTGGGCAGCCGCCCGGTAGCCAGCAGGGACAAAAGGGATTGCTCCGCCCTGTCCGGCCTTAATTCCACCCTTGTGGATAATCTTTCCCTTTGGGGGGAAGCGCTATTCTTTGTGGACGGCAAGGAAATGCCAATCTGCGCCTGAAGCACCTCTTTGGGAAAGCCTGTCTGCAAAACAAGCTGCTGCAAATGATTTTCCAGTTCCACCGGCTGGGTCACCCGGCGCAATATCTCGGCGCAGGCCTTGGCGTATTCCGTACGCCCGTCCTGGGTGGAAAGGTCAAATTCCTCTGCTTTCCTAGCCATGCGGTATTCAGCCGGATTCATGGGGTCTAATTCTGTAAAGGTTTCAAGGCCGTCCCGCCGGATGAACTCATCCGGGTCCAGATTGTCGGGGAAAGCCAATACCCTGGCGGGAATGTTTTCGGCTTCGAAGATGTCCAGCGCCCGGAGGGTTGCATGCTGCCCGGCGCTGTCCCCGTCGTAGGCCACCCACACCTGGGGAGCAAACCGTTTCAGCAGCCGCGCCTGCTCCTGGGTGAGGGATGTACCCAAGGTGGCCACTACACCCTCCACACCGAACTGGGAGAGCGCCACCACATCCATATACCCTTCCACCAGAATGATCCTTTGAAGGTTGCGCACCTTGCGCAGGAGATTGGCGGCGTATACCCCCAGCCTTTTGTTGAAGGCCGGAGTATCCGGCGTGTTGAGATATTTGGGCTTTATATCTCCCATAGCCCGGCCCCCAAACCCCAGCACCTGGCCGTACAGGTCGATGATGGGGAATATGGCCCGGTTGCGGAACATATCGACGGTTCTGCCTTCCCGAAGCAATGTCAGCCCGGCCTTTTGGGTTTCCTCCACGGTATAGCCCTGGGAGAGCAAATGATCCGTCAGTTCCGCGCGTGCGCTGGTGGCGGCGCCCAGGCCAAACTTACGGATCACGCCGTCGTCCAGCCCACGGCCCTTCAAATAGGCCAAAATGGGTTCGCCTTCCCGGGAAAACAGTTGCTGGTGATAATAATGGGCAGCGGCACGATTGGCGCTGAGCAGCCTTTCCTTCAGCGTCCTTGCCGCCTGATAAGCTTCGTCCTCCTTCACCTCGGGCGGGGTCATGTGCAGCCTTTCGGCCAGGTGGAGCACCGCTTCCGAAAAATCCATGTGCTCCATGTCCATCACGAACTGGATCACGCTTCCTCCCGCCTTGCAGCCAAAGCAGTAATACATCTGGCGCTGGCTGTCCACGGAGAAGGAGGCTGTCTTTTCGTTGTGAAACGGGCACAGACCCCAATATCTATGCCCGTTCTTTTTCAGCGGCAAGTAAGTGGACACCACTTGCACGATGTCGGCCCGGGCGCGAAGCTCGTCCAACCATGCGGGTGGGAACCGTCCTGCCATGTATTGCTCACCTGCTATCCTTCATTCGCCGCCTAAGCGTTATTTCCTGCACATTTTTCAACAAATTCGGCGTTTAAAAGCCTGATTCCGGCAATTTCCATCAGGAGGCGGGAAAACCGGAAGGGACGAACAGCTTCACATACAGCCGGATTGCGTACCTGTCGGTCATGCTGGCCAGGAAATCCGCCACGCCGCGCCAGGTGCCTTCTTGCTCGCAAATAGCCAAATATTCCGCCGGCATTTCTAAAGGATGCTCCATGTAGTAGCCGTACAGGCTGCGGACTACATGGTCGCACCGCATTTCCTCCGCCTCCCGCCAGCCTTCCCGGTATACCTTTTCAAAAAGGAAGGATCGCAATGCGTTGGTTGCTTCCAGAATCGGCTGGCTCATCAACACCTGGTTTTTTTCCATGCTGTTTTCCACAATATCCAGGATCATGGTATGGATGCGCTGGCCATGAGTTTGCCCCAGCACCTGCAAGCAGTCCTTGGGCAGGTCGTTCTCATGGAGTATGCCCGCCCGAAGCGCATCGTCGATATCATGGTTGATGTAGGCGATCCTGTCGGCCCGGCTGACGCAAAGCCCCTCCAATGTTTGAGGCGGTTCCTTGCCGCTGTGGCAGAGGATGCCGTTGCGCACCTCCCAGGTGAGGTTCAAGCCTTTCCCCTCGTTTTCCAGCTTTTCCACCACCCGCAGGCTCTGCTCGTTGTGGCGGAAGCCTTCCGGCAAAAGCGCATCCAGCGACCGCTCTCCGATATGGCCGAATGGGGTATGGCCCAGGTCGTGCCCCAAAGCGATGGCCTCGGTTAAATCCTCGTTCAGCTTCAGTGCCCTGGCCAGCGTCCTTGCCACCTGGGCTACTTCCAGCGTATGCGTAAGCCTCGTACGATAATGATCGCCTTCGGGGGATAAAAACACCTGCGTTTTGAATTTCAGGCGGCGAAAGCTTTTGCAATGGATGATCCTGTCCCGGTCCCGCTGGAACACCGTGCGCAGGGGACAAGGTTCAAGGGGTTTCTCCCGGCCTCTGGAACGGATGCTCCACATGGCCAGCGGGCTTAAGCGGACCTGTTCTTCCTGCTCCTGTACTTCCCGGGGTGTCATGGACAGCCATCCTTTCCATGGAATGTGGGAAATTTGTTTTATTTCCTCAATCCATATATACGCTTGCGTATATACATATATACAACGTAAAACAAGAAAATCCCTGCTGATTGAAGCAATATCCATTGACAAGAGAAGCGGCATCGTGCTATTCTACCTTGAGATATGCGAGGTGGCTGGGCGGCCGCGTGCCTTAAGGCATGAGGAAAGTCCGAGCACCACAGGGCAGGGTGCCGGTTAACGGCCGGTGGAGGCGACTCCAAGGAAAGTGCAACAGAGATATACCGCCGCATGAAAGTGCGGTAAGGGTGGAAAGGCGAGGTAAGAGCTCACCCGCGGCTTGGCGACTTGTCCGCGATGTAAACCCCACCTGGTGCAAGATTGAAAGGGGAGCACATATGGCGGCCCGTCATGCTCCTGGGTAATCGCTTGAGCCTGCTGGTAACTGCAGGCCTGGATAGATGACCGTCCACGACAGAACTCGGCTTATAGGCCACGCTCGCATTGATTCGAAAAAATGACGCTGGCCGCGTCATTTTTTCGATTTGGCACGGAGGAAGAAGTATGGGGAAGCGGATAAGGATTCTTTGCGGCGCACTGGTGGCGGCGCTTTTTTTGGCACCGTGGACGGTGGGGCTGGCAAAGCCGCAGGTGGTGTACCGGGGGGATACGGCTAAGCCAAAGATTGCCATCACCATGGACGATTGCTGGAAAATGCAGTATGTGGTGGAAATGCTGGATTTGTGCAAGGAGTACGGCTTTCACATGACGTTTTTCCCTTTAGGCGTATGCATCAAGGAGAAGGACGTCGACATCTGGCGGCGCATGCTCAGCGAGGGCCACGAGATTGGCAACCATACGCAAAACCATCCCAAGCTGAACGCGATCCGTTCCACCCGCATCCGCAAGGAGCTTGCAAAGATGGAGGAGAGCCTGGTTAGTGTGCTGGGCTTTCCCTACGACATACGCCTGATGCGCCCGCCCGGCGGTAGTTTTATGGGCGGAAAAGGCTGCACCACCGTTTTTGTCATTGAGGAATGCGGCTATAACTATGTGGTCATGTGGAGCCTGAGCCAGACGGACCCGGAAAAGATGCTAAAATCGGTCAAGAACGGGGATATTCTCTTGTATCACAGCAACAGAAAGGATGTGGAAGGCCTTCGAAAAGCGATTCCCATTCTTTTGGAACGGGGCTTTGAACTGGTCCCCGTGTCCGAGCTGCTGGAAATCAAGCCTTTGGTAGGGGAAGCATCATAAAAAATAGCTTTAGGAAGTGGACAAGATCTTTTTACACCCGCTTACGGCGAAGTCGTGAGCGGGTGTAAAAAGAAAGTCGTAAATTCCCAAAGTAAGTTCCACAGTGGGAAGAGTGTAGAATTAACATTGAAAAACAAAGGAAATAAGTTTAGGAAGAGCGGCATCAATTATGGTTAAGAGCGGATTGCCAGGTATAGCAGAG
>JAEZQK010000080.1 GCA_023413135.1 Bacillota bacterium | reverse complement strand
CTCAATCGGCGCGCTGCTGCGCTGCCGCTTGCATCGCTTGTATCGCAAGCTTCCTCCGCCCGGCTTATTGCCGCCACTGGCGGCAGCCGGGCTACGGAACCCAGCGTAGCGCGGCGTTGCCTCGCTTTGTCTCCTTGTATTGCGCAAAAATCCCTCACGGCCATCGACGTAATAATGTTCTCCATTAGTATAACCCCGCCAACTGTCATCCTGAACGCAGTGAAGGATCTTGTGTTTCACGCATCGCCAAGATCCTTCGTCGCAAGCTCCTCAGGATGACAGCGAGCGGAGCATTCTTGTATTCTATGCGCTAGTGTTCATCGATTCATTTATGCTTTGAATCGGTATTAAGTGTGTTTGACTGTATTATAGAACACCCGTAAGCATCCTGCAATTGGCAATAAAAAAGCCGCCGTTTTCGCGGCGGCTGATAGGTATACGGTTTAGCGCTTGGAGAACTGGGGAGCCCGGCGGGCAGCCTTGAGGCCGTACTTTTTACGTTCCTTCATCCGGGGATCACGGGTGAGGAAGCCGGCCTTTTTCAGTGCACCGCGCAGCTCGGGATCAGCCTTGCACAGCGCGCGGCTGATGCCATGGCGGATAGCGCCGGACTGGCCGGTAAGGCCACCGCCCACAACGTTTACCAGAATGTCAAAGCTTCCGGCGGCGTTGGTGAGCTGCAGGGGCTGACGAACGGTCATCTTGAGGGTTTCCAGGCCGAAATAATTGTCGATATCCCGCTGGTTGATTACGATTTTGCCTTCACCCGGCACCAAACGGACGCGGGCAACAGCCTTCTTACGGCGGCCAACGGCATTGAAATCTGCTTGAGCCATGTTGTATTACGCTCCTTTCCGCGTCACTTCAGTTCGAGTTTTTCGGGCTGCTGGGCTTCGTGGCCGTGCTCGGTGCCGGCATACACCCGCAGCTTGGTGGCCATTTTACGGCCCAGGGGGCCTTTGGGAAGCATCCCAACAATGGCCTTTTTCACCGCGAACTCAGGCTTATCGGCCATCAGCTTGCGGTAGAGCGTTTCTTTCAGGCCGCCCGGATAACCGGTATGCTTGTAATAGATCTTCTGATCCAGCTTGCGGCCGGTGAGGATCGCCTTGTCGGCGTTTATAATGATCACATGGTCGCCCGTATCCATGAAGGGCGTATAGATGGCTTTGTGCTTGCCGCGAAGAATTCCGGCAACCTGGCTGGCCAAACGGCCCAGCGCCAGCCCGTCTGCATCGACAATATACCATTTCCGCTGGATGGCCTCGGCCTTGGGCATAAAGGTCTTCAAAAGGTATTCCTCCTCGGATTAGGTCTAAAAAAGTTTGCGGAACCCATGATGGTCGCATGTGTCCGCCATTGTCAATAGTCCCGGGGCTAGCGGAGTCTATTGATGCCAATCGCTATCATATAATATTTTCCCATGGCTTGTCAAGACTAAATGAAGCATTTTTCAGGAAAATCAATGTTCTTGAAGCCATTCTTCCAAAAGGGAGGCCAATTGGTTGGACGTCTGCACATACAGGCTGTCACTGCCGCCAAAGGGATCGGACACCGGCCTGATGAATACACGTGCTTTGTGGGCATATTCCGGGAAGCGTTGCATGAATTCCCGCCGGTGCGCTTCCGTCATGCACAGCACTGCATCCGCCTTTTTCGCAAGGGCTGCATTAATCCTTTTGGCATGGTGACCGCGCAGGGAAAGGCCCCGGACCGCCATGGCCCGCTGTGCGCCGGGGGACGCTGGTGCGCCGGGAAAAGCGATCAGCCCCGCGCTGTCGCAGGTGATGTCAAGGCCAAGGCGTTTTACCAGATCCTCCATCAGGCATTTGGCCATGGGACTGCGGCAGGTGTTGCCGGTGCACAGAAACAAGATATGGGCCATGCGACCTCCTTAGGGGGAAATTATCGCGGCTGCTTGTATTATGTTAACCACATTGTTTGATCCGCATCAAAAAAACGGAAGGATGCGGCGCGGCCCAGCCGGTTCATGATGGCGAGACCCAGGCCGTTTGCCTCCACGACTTCGCTGAAAATATACCCGATGCCTTCCCGGTCCATGCGGCGCAACACGTCAAAGAGCCGTGCCGCCACCTCCTGTGGGTGGTGCAAGCTTCCAATATCCTGCACATATCTTGTGCCATAGGCGGCTGTATGCTCGGAAAGCGCAAGGATGCACGCTTGTTTGCCATCCTGCAGGGAATCGTCATACAGCCGTTTACAGGCTTTGATAACGTTTTCCGGCTTGCCTGAAACCAGCGTCAGCAAGCCCTTTGGAGCGTAATGCCGGTGGCGCATGCCGGGGGAAGGGGCATTTTCGCCCGGCGCAAGGGGCGCAAGGATGCTTCTTGCCGTTTCCACGGGCCCTGACACTTCTGCCAGCATCTCCGGGGTGACGCCGCCGGGACGCAGCACCAGGGGGATCTCCCCGGTCATGTCCACCACGGTAGATTCCAAACCCACATCGCAGGCGCCGCCGTCCAAAATGAGCGGGATGCGGCCTGCCATATCCTCCATCACATGCGAAGCCTTCGTCGGGCTGGGCCGGCCGCTGCGGTTGGCACTGGGCGCGGCGATGGGGCAGCCGCAGGCATCCAAAAGGGCCCTGGCCACGGGATGGGAGGGCATGCGGACAGCCACAGTATCAAGGCCGGCGGTAGTGACGTTGGGCACGGCTGCCGTCTTTTTCATAAGCAGCGTCAGCGGACCGGGCCAGAAGGCATCCATCAACCGTACGGCCTTTTCATTGGGATAGCATAAGGGGGCCAAATTCGCTCTTTCCGATATATGCACGATGAGGGGATTGTCCGCAGGGCGCTCCTTGGCGGTAAAGATGGATAGGACCGCCTGCCTGTTCAGTGCATCGGCCCCCAGGCCATATACCGTTTCCGTGGGGAAAGCCACCAACTCACCCTTTTTCAAAAGGGCAGCCGCATATCGTATGGCTTCATCGGTGGGAGGGAGGCAGCGGGTTTCCATTAAGGGCAGGCTCCTCACTTTTCATTCGTTCTATAACCATAATGCCAGCAGGCATCCCGATACGATGCCCAGGGATAAAAGCAGTGTCTCTATGCGCCCCGCGCTTTTCTTCTGCGCCTCGGGCAAAAGGCCGGCGCAGGTGATTTGCAGCATAGCCCCGCCGGCCAGCCCCAGGCAGGCAGACAGCGCCTGATGCCCAAATCCGCCGGCATACAGGCCGATGAAAGCGCCCAGCAGCGTGGGGAGACCGCTGAACAAGGCAGCCAGCAGCACCCGGTACAGCTTCATGCCGCCTTCTCGTAAGGGCAGGGCCATGGACAAGCCTTCCGGCACATCGTGGAGCACGATTGCCAGGCACAGCGCCAGGCCGAATACCGGGGCGTCGGCATATCCCGCGCCAACCGCCAGCCCTTCCGGCAGGTTGTGCAGCGCGATGCCGATGCCGATCAACAATCCGGAGCGGAGCAGGGAATTGCCGCCCCTGTGCCGTTCATACCGCGTAAGGATCACATCGGACGCAAGCATGAAAAAGATGCCGGCCAGCAGGGAAATAATGGCCGTGGACTGATGCAAAAGCAGCGCTTCCGGCAAAAGCTCAAAGCAGACGATGGAGATCATCAGCCCGCCTGTAAAGTGCAGGATACGGCTGACGGCCCGGGAAGAAAGGTGGGGCAGCAAGACGGCAATCAGACCGCCCAGCCCCGTTCCCAGAAAGCCTGCGCTGGCGCTGAGAAGCAGCATCGCTCCATAGTCCATAGCGTTTTCCCCCTTTTGTCCCTGCATGCAGGGTATGCCAAGGGGAAAGCTATCTATGCCTTTTGGCTGGCTGTTAGCAAACTTGCTGGGAGCAACGAGGGGCGCAGCGCCCTCGTTTAGAATCGTCCCGACCGGCTTTGCCGGGCGGGGCGGGTGCTTGCGGAGCAAGCTTTCCTTGCACGATTCACTGGCCGTGTGCTTTGCATCGGCGAAGCGAAGCGTAGACGGTGCGAAGCACACAAGTGAATCGTGAGAGCTCGATAAAATGGCTATGCCATTTTATCGAAGTCGTTATGCCTCCTGGCTGAGCTGCTTGAGCAATTGTGCTTGCTCTTCCATTCTTAGCGAATCGATGATTTCATCCATGTCGCCGTCGACGATGTCGTTTATGCGGTACAGGGTTAGGCCGATCCGGTGGTCGGTAACGCGGCCCTGGGGGAAGTTGTAGGTACGGATGCGTTCGCTCCGGTCGCCGGTGCCGATTTGCCCCCGGCGATTTTGGGCGTATTCTGCGTCCTTTTCCGCCTGCATGCGCTCCAGAAGGCGTGATTTGAGCACCTTCATGGCCTTGTCCCTGTTTTTGATCTGGCTTTTCTCATCCTGGCAGGTGACCACCAGCCCCGTGGGCAGGTGGGTGATGCGCACCGCCGAGTCGGTGGTGTTGATGCACTGGCCGCCGTGACCGGTAGAACGGTATACGTCAATGCGCAGGTCGCCGGGATTGATGGTGACCTCCACATCCTCGGCCTCAGGCAGCACGGCCACGGTACATGTGCTGGTATGGATGCGCCCGGAGGATTCGGTGGCAGGCACCCGCTGCACACGGTGCACGCCGCTTTCAAACTTTAAACGGCTGAACGCACCGCTGCCGTACATGGAAAACACGGCTTCCTTGATGCCGCCAAGCTCTGTCGCGTTGATGCTTACCGGCTCCACACGCCAGTTGTGGCGCTCGGCGTAGCGGGTGTACATGCGCATAAGCTCCGCGGCAAACAGGCTGGCTTCCTCGCCGCCGGCGCCGCCCCGTATTTCCATGATAACGTTGCGCTGGTCGTTGGGATCCTGGGGCAAAAGCAGAACCTTCAGCTCCTGTTCCGCTTCCTCCTTGCGGCCCAAAAGGGAGCGAAGCTCCTCCTGGGCCATATCCGCAAGATCGGGGTCCTTCAATAGGGCCTGGGCGCCGTTCAGCTCCGAAAGCAACTGCTGATAGGCTTCCCAGGCACGCACGGAAGGTTCCAGCTGCGCATGCTCCCTCACCAGCTTCTGCCACAGCGCCTGGTCGGCGATGATGTCGGGTTGGGAGACAGCGGTGGACAGCTCCTCGTATCTATTCTGCATCCATTCAAACTTATCGAACATGGGTTCCTCCTGGGAGGGATTTGGGCAATACAGCGGCTACGATCCGCGGGATGTGGCTCAGGTCATGGAAAACGGTTGTCCGCTCAAAGTACGGGGCAAGTAAGCCTTCCACCGCCTCTGCCTGATCATACCCCATTTCGCAAAAAAGCGCCCCGCCGGGGCAAAGGCTTTTGGGTGCTTCCAGGGCAAGCTGCCTGTAAAAGCGCAGGCCATCCTCGCCCCCATCCAAAGCCGTGCGGGGCTCTTTGCGCACTTCCGCCTGCAGCGTTTCGCATACCGCTGTCGGGATATAAGGGGGATTGCAAACGATACAGTCAAACTGCATGCCGGAAACCGCCGATAGGAAGTCGCCCTGGTAAAACGCCACCTTCGCATGATGGGCACCGGCGTTTTTCTTTGCGACTGCAAGGGCTTTTTCGGAAATATCCGCGGCAGTAACCTGTGCATGAGGTTCAAGGCAGGCGATGGCAACAGCCAGCGCGCCGCTGCCGGTGCATAAATCCAACACCTTGGGCGAGGGTTGGCCCTGCTCCTTCAGCCAATCAAGCGCATGCTCACAAAGCAGTTCCGTCTCCGGGCGGGGGATCAGCACGTTTTCGTCCACGTACATTTCAATGCCCATAAACGATTGGCCGGCAAGGATATACTGCAGCGGCTCCCGACGGACGCGGCGCGCAAGCAAACCATCATATAACTTAAGCGCGGCGGGGGAAAGCGGTTCATGCCCATTGAGCATTAGCTCCATGCGGTTTTGCTTCAGCACATGGGCAAGCAAAAGCTCCGCGTCCAGGCGGCTGTCGGGAACGCCGGCATTTTCCAGCGTTCCCGCCGCATTTTTCAAAGCTTCAAGAACGGTCATGCCTGAGCGGGTTCCGCCTTGGGGGCAGCGTTCACGATAGTATAGCCGTCCCTGGTTTTTTCGCCTTCCGGCAATCCGTACAGCGCAGCGTTCATGGCGGCGATGGCCACTTCCAGCATCTTATCGTCCGGGGTACGGGTGGTGAGTTTTTGCATCATCAGCCCCGGCCAGCGCAGCGCATTAACCAGCTTGCCATTGGCGTGCGCCAAGCCTTTCAGGATTTCATAGCTGATCCCGGCCACTACGGGCAAAAGCGCAAGGCGGCTTAATACCCTCAAAAGGTAATTGCTGCCGTTGTAGCCCACCAGGGTGTACAGCAGGATAGCCAGCACGAATACGATCAAAAGGAAGGTTGTGCCGCACCTGGGATGCAGCGCGGAAAACTGCCGGGCGTTTTCGGGGGTTAAGGGCAGGTCGTTCTCATGGCAGTACACCGTTTTGTGCTCCGCACCGTGATACTGGAAGGTGCGCCGTACATCGGGAATGGTGCCGCAAAAGACCATGTAGCCGATCAGGATCAGGATGCGGGTCAGACCCTCCAGCAAATTGATAACCACTTTGGATTCAAAATGCTGCCTTAAAAAGCCGCCCACCAGTGCCGGAAGCACGAAGAACAGGCCGATGGCCAGCGCCACGGCCAGCACAGCGGCAGTGGCCATGACGATTTTATCGATGCCCTTGCCAAGCTTTTTGGACAACCACTTTTCAAATTTGGAGGGTTCCTCGTCCATGACCCCCAGCATGTTGCTGCTTAACTGCAGCGTTTTCATGCCCAGGGACAGCATGCTGCCCATGCCGATGATCCCCCTGAAGAAGGGATAGCCCATCCATTTGTGCTTTTTCGATGGCGGGATATAGGTGTCACGCTTGACCACAATGGTGCCGTTGGGGCGGCGCACCGCTACGGCGATAGCCTCGGGCCCCTTCATCATAACGCCTTCCATAACGGCCTGGCCGCCGATATCCACGCGCTTTTGTGCGGTAGAATTACTCATATCATCATTCCTCTTTCCGCCTTAATCGAACACAGGCAATATACAATCATTCGACATGGCCTGCGCTTATCCCTGTCGGAGGTTTCTGGCAATGATAGAAAAAAGAAGCAGGGCGGCATGCCGTTCTGCTTCTTTATTGGACGATGGATTACATTCCGAAACGCTTCTTGAAACGGTCCACGCGCCCGCCGGTATCCACCAGTTTCTGCTTGCCGGTGTAGAAGGGATGGCACTTGGAGCAGATTTCCACCTTCAGCTCCTTTTTCACGGAGCCGGTTTCGAACGTTTCACCGCACACGCAGCGAACGGTGGCTGTCCCATACTTGGGATGGATTTTATCTTTCATGTTCTCACCTCTTTTGCGCATGCGCTTCTTGGCCTTTTACAGCCGCATTGAGTATTTTATCATAGGCCGAGTAAGTTTGCAAGCACTCGTTTTGCAAAATCAGAAGAATTCTCATTACCAATTTACAAAACGCAATACATTTGATTCAAAGCAATCTTCTTTGGGGGAGCAACGAGGGGGAACCGCAGTTCCACCTCGTTTGTAATCGTGTCGCCCGGCTTTGCCGGGTGCGCGGGGCGCTTGCGTAGCAAGCATTCCTTACACGATTCACCGGCCGCAAAGCCGTAGGTTTTGCAGGTGAATCGTGCGAAATCGATAAAATGACGCTTCAGCGGCATTTTATCGTTGCAACACAAATCCGCTCTTCTCCCACATGGTGATCCAATCCTGGAGCCGGGCAAACAGATCGGCGTTGCACTTTGTTTTTTCCATCATGGACAAAAGCTGCTCCGTGGCGTCCTTGGCGTTGGCGGAGGACAGAACACCGCGAATGGAGCGGATGCCATCCAGTTCCTTTTGGCTAAGAAGCAGTTCCTCGCGCCTGGTGCCGCTCTTTTGCAGGTTTACGGCGGGGAAGACGCGCTTTTCGGAAAGCTCCCGGTCCAGCGCCAATTCCATGTTGCCTGTGCCCTTGAATTCCTCAAAGATGATATCGTCCATCCTGGAGCCTGTTTCCACCAGCGCGGTGGCGATCACTGTCAGGCTGCCGCCTTCCCGCACGTTTCTGGCCGCGCCGAAAAACCGCTTGGGCTTATGCAGAACGCCCGGTGCCAGGCCGCCGGACATGGCCCTGCCCGTTTGCGGGGCCACGGCGTTGTAGGCGCGGCTCAGGCGCGTGATGCTGTCCATGAGCACCACCACGTCTTTTTTCTGCTCCACAAGCCTCTGCGCCCGCTCCAGCACCATTTCCGCGAGGCGGACGTGGTTTTCAGGCATCTCATCAAAGGTGGAGGCCAGCACCTCGCCCGCAATGGATTCCCTAAGGTCCGTGACTTCCTCGGGCCGTTCATCCACGAGCAATACCATCACATGCACATCGGGGTAATTGCGGGTAATGGCGTTGGCGATTTTGCTTAGGATAGTCGTCTTGCCTGCTTTGGGGGGGGCCACGATCAGCGCCCGCTGGCCAAAGCCGATGGGGGCGATCAGGTCGACCAGGCGGATGGCCAGGTCGGAGTTGTCGGAACTGTTCTCCAGTGTGATGCGCTTGCTGGGGTAAACAGGCGTCAGATCGTCAAAGGAAACCCGGTCCCTTAGTTCATCGGGATGGATGCCGTTGACGTCGGTGATGTACAAAAGCGCGCTGTATTTATCGCCTTCCCGCTGGGGCCGGGTTTTGCCGGTAATGTGATCGCCGGTGCGAAGGCCGAAGCGGCGGATTTGCGCGATGGATACATAGACATCCTTGCTGCCGGGCAGGAAGTTTTCCGCCCGCAAAAAGCCATATCCCTCGGGATGGATTTCCAGTATACCGCTGCCGTCGCCGCACTCGCCGGTGGCCAGCATTTCCGGCACGGCAGGATTGGAGGTGCCCAGCTCACGGTTATAATAACCCGTGTCCCGCCGGGGACGGAAATACGTTTCCTGGCGGAATGATTCAGGCCGGAAGGATTCGCTGCGGAAAGATTCCTGCCTGAAGGGCTCCTGCCTAAAGGGTTCCTGCCTGTAAGGCTCCTGGCGGTAGGGATCGCGGGGAGCGGGCTCCGGTCTATACGCATCGGCCTGGGGTGCTTCGCTGCGGAATCCATCCTGGCGGTACGTCTCCTCGCGGAAGGTATCCTGGCGGTAAGGCGGCCTTGATGTTTCGCTTCTTTGCGCTGGCCGCATATACGTATCCTGGGCAGCGGGGCGGAACGTTTCCTGCCTGGGCGCCGGGCGGTAAGAATCCTGCTCCTGGTCAACATCCCTGCGGCTGGGCGCGATCGGGGCGGAAGGGACGGAAGGGCCGAAGCGGCTGGGCACGGGCGGCGTGATTTCGTTTGTATCCGGAGCGTCGGGGCCAAAGCGCGGCGCATACCCCGCCGGACGGGGAGGAGGCGCGGGCCGGACCGTTTCCTGGCGCATCATGGGCGCCGGCCGGGCCGTAGGCGTAATGGACCTGGCCTGCCATGCGGGCTTGGTGGAATACACCGGCCCTGTGGAGGAACGGCTGTATTGGGGATTTGTCCAGGCTGGCTTGTATTGTGGTCCGTCGGCGGGCTTTTCCTGGGCGGCGGGCTGCGCAGCGGCAGGCGCCTGCTCCTGGGCATCATCGTCACCCTCATCGCCGTCTTCATCTGCGGCGGCAGCAGGCTCTTCCTGATGTATGACGGCTTCTTTCCTGGCTGAAATGCTTTCTTCCCGGGAAGGGGCGGCTTGTTCTGATTGTACAGGCTCCGCAGTTTCCGAAAGGGTTGCGGCAATACGCGCCACAATACCTTCTTTGTCAAGGCCGGCGCTGAGCTTTATGCCTTTTTCCCGGGCCAGTTTTCTAAGGGATAGAACGGTCATGGACTGAAGATCCAGCATGGGCAATATGTCCTCCTCAAATATGGCGTGCAAGGGCGCAAACGGGCAAAGATATGCATGTAAAAACGCTATGCAGGGTACATGCGTTTTATGCATGGATCATACGATTATTCTTTGATTGCTACTACCAAGTCCCGCTGTACGGCTTGTTCCACCCAATGTTCAAAGTCATCATAAGGTGCTTCATTCAAAACAATAAATCCGGCCTTCATAAGTTCGTTTTTCAGATCTGTCTTCTTGAGCGTGTACGTG
>JAEZQK010000068.1 GCA_023413135.1 Bacillota bacterium | reverse complement strand
CGTCACAAAGCTTGAACGGGCCCGTGCCCCGCGATAATGACGCCGGGCTCCGCACTCGCGGGAGATGCGGTCCGACGTCGCGGCATTAAGCCGCGAAAGCGAGTTGATTGTTGTCAGTTATTGTTTTTCCCCGTTTTTACGTGGCCAGGGTCCACGGCTCGCTTACCATACCCTCGACAACCCCCGTCGAAACCGGAACACCCCCATGTTCGGTTGGCTATTCGCCCCGGCTGTGACTGCGCATGGCCCGCTGGATGTCTCGCTTTGCATCCCGGTCGGCCTCGTCGTCGCGCTTGTCGTGAAGTTGTTTGCCCTTGCATAGTCCCAGTTCCAACTTCATCCGCCCGTCTTTCAGGTAAATCTGCAAGGGGACAAGGGCATACCCCTGGCGCTGTACCTGACCGGAGAGCTTGCGGATCTCGCTCTTGTGCATGAGAAGCTTCTTGGGCCGGAGCGGATCGTGGTTGAAGATGCTGCCCTGCTCATAAGGGCTGATGTGCATCCCTTCCACAAAAATCTCCTGGCCACGCGCCATGGCGAAGCTTTCCTTAAGATTGACCCGGCCCTGGCGGATGCTTTTCACTTCGGTACCCTGCAAACAAAGGCCGCATTCGTAGGTTTCCTCCACGAAAAAATCGTGGTAGGCTTTCCTATTCTGGGCTACGGGCTTGATGCCCTTTGCGCGCGGCATGCAAACCCCTCCTTTGTTTTTGCCGATAGCAATGTATTATACCACATGAGCTGCATGATTGCAATGAGGCGCTTTTTTGTTTATAATGGAATGTACACTTTAGGTCAAGGGGAGGCGCGCTCCATGCAGGATACAAGATCGATGGCAGTCTCGGCCCGGGAAGCAGCGATTCCGCTTGCTGCCTCGGCCATTGAAGATAGAAACAAGGCTCTTGTGCTGATGGCCGATGCGCTTGCGCGCCGCAGCCAGGAAATTTACGCCGCAAATGAAGCGGATATGAAACAGGCAGACAATGAAGGTTTGGCGCCACCGCTGAAAAAGCGTCTATTGTTTGACGAAAAAAAGCTGCTTGCGGTTCAAAAGGGATTGTTGGCACTTTCCGATTTGCCCGACCCCTTGGGCCATACGAAGCTTGCCCGGGAGCTGATGCCGGGGCTTAAGCTCTACCGCGTGTCTTGCCCCATCGGCGTGGTGGGTGTGATCTTTGAAAGCCGGCCCGATGCGCTGGTGCAAATCGCTTCCCTTTGTTTGAAAAGCGGAAATACTGTGCTTCTAAAGGGCGGACGGGAAGCGGAACGCACCAACCGGGCGCTGATGGATGCCTTGTTGGAGGCTGCTCACGAGGCTCAAATGCCATCTGGCTGGGCATCGCTTCTTACCACTCGTGAAGAAGTGCGGGACATGTTGAAGATGGACGACTGCATTGATCTGATCATCCCCAGGGGAAGCAACGAATTCGTGCGCTACATCATGGACAACAGCCGTATTCCGGTGCTGGGCCATGCGGACGGGATATGCCACGTGTATGTGGACGTTTCAGCAGATATCGATATGGCGGTCAAGGTGACGGTGGATTCCAAAACACAATACGTGGCGGTGTGCAACGCGGCGGAAACGCTGCTGGTGCACAAGGACATCGCGGAGGCCTTTGTGCCTGCCGTCGCCAATGCGCTTGCGGAAAAGAACGTTCAGTTGCGTGGCTGCGAAAGGACGCGGGCCATCATTCCTTGCGAACCGGCCACAGAAGAGGACTGGGAGACGGAGTACCTCAATTATATTCTATCCATCAAAGTGGTTGATACCGTGGGGGAGGCTATCCGCCATATCAACCATTACGGCTCAGGCCACACGGATACCATCGTGGCTGAAGATATGCAGGCAGTGCGCACCTTTATGAGCCTTGTAGACAGCGCCGGGGTGTACCACAACTGCTCCACCCGCTTTGCCGACGGCTTCTGCTACGGCTTTGGCGCGGAGGTGGGGATCGCCACGGGCAAGATTCACGCCAGGGGGCCCATGGGATTGGAGGGGCTGTGCTCGTATAAATATCTTTTGTTTGGCTGTGGCAATACGCTTGCGGATGTGCAGGCGGGAAAAACACCTTTCCAACACAAGGATTTGGATGAGAGCGCTCCGTTATTATAATGCAGCAAATTCCTCTATCCGCACCACCTGCTGGCGGTAGCCGTTTCCCAGGGGAAGGTTAGTGCCCAGAGACCAGAGGTCATAGGCCGCCATGTCCAGGAGGAAGGATGCATCCTTTTCCTGGCGGGCGGCCTTCGTATACAAAAGCCCCTTGGGCAGGGAATTCAAATAAGCCCGGGCGCTTGATCGGAAGCCAAGCAAACGGAAAGACCGGGGTGTGCAATCATTCAGGCGGTCCCGCGTCATATCCAGCAGGATATGCGTCAGCAGCCTGTTTAGCCGGGCATGGGTGTACCGCTTTGTCTTCAGGGCGGCAAGCAGGCTTTGGCGGGATATGTGCAGGGGAGAAAGGCGCGTGAGGCGGTTTTCGAGGCCCTCGCCGACGTTGGGATACTGAAGCAGCGCTTCTTTGCTTAAGGGACGAAGCTTTTCCCGAAGCAGGATATCCAGCGCTTCCGGACGGTGGACGGCGCCATCCTCCAGTGCCTTCAAAAGCAGCGGCAGCGCATCCTCAGGGATCATCTTTTCGATTTGATGCCAGTCGCCCCGCCGGATGGCTTCCCGGGCAGCGGTGGCGGATGCAAAGCCTTCCTGCCAGCTTGTATCATGGTAATCCCCAAGGCGCTTCACCGGTACGGGCGTCATGCTGCTGTTTAAGCGAAGCAAAGCCCGAAGATAGCAGATGGCCAGCACATTGTTGGGCGCGGAAACGATATCGCTTTGGGGGTGGTCAAGGCAATGCTGCAAGGCGAGGCCTTGGGCTTTTGCATGGGACTGGCCTCTTTGGAGCCCCGAGCGCAGGGCCGCTTGAAAAGCTTCCGTCGGTTTTTCCAGCAGCAGCGCGGCACTCTTTAAGCCCTCTAAATCCTCGTTTTCACAGCCGAAGGAAATGAAATCCGCTTTAAGTGCCTTAAGGATTGACACGCCGCCCAGCGCGAAAAACTCGGCCTCCCGCACGGCATAGGCCGCCGGCAGCTCCACCACCACATCCGCGCCGCATTTCAGCGCCATTTCCGCCCGCAGCCTGGGGGAGACGATGGCAGCGTCGCCCCGCTGGGTGAAAGGCCCGCTCATGACGCATACCATCACCCGGGCCCCGGATAATTCCCGGGCCTTTTGCAATTGGTATGCATGCCCTTTGTGAAAGGGATTGTACTCACAGATTACGCCGCAAACCGTAAGCGGTGTCACATCGGCCATAAACGGTTCCTTTCCGCTGTTTTTTCCTGGCTATTTTCCATTTCTGCACAAGATTATTCGTATTTTGGCCGGTGGAACCCTTTTTTTTCTGGATGGAATCCTGTATAATAGATTGGTTGGAAAGCATGCGCGTTTTTCGCGTTCATTTTTATGTCAAGGAGGCTTTATCAATGTCCGCTCTGGAAAAGATCAAGGCAAAAGCCAGGCAAAACGTAAAGCATATCGTCCTGGCGGAAGGCACCGAACCCCGCACCGTTCAGGCGTCGGCCCGCATTGTGAAAGAGGGCATTGCCCGCGTCACACTCGTCGGCCCCGTAGATGAAATAAAAAAGGTGGCCGCCCAGCATCAGGTAGACCTAACGGGCGTGGGGCTGGAGGATCCCGCCGTCAGCGCAAAGACTGCTCCTTACGCGCAGCTTTTATACGATCTTCGCAAGAGCAAGGGCATGACCATGGAGGAAGCGGACAAGCTGGTCCGCACAAATACGCTGTATTTTGCAACGGTGATGGTGAAGGCGGGAGATGCCGACGGCATGGTGGCCGGTGCCATCAATTCCACCGGCAACACGCTGCGGCCGGCCCTGCAAATCATCAAGACCGCACCGGGCATCTCGGTGGTTTCTTCCTGCTTTTTGATGGAGCTGCCCAACAAACAGTATGGGGACGATGGCGTGCTGGTGTTTGGCGACTGCGCCGTGATTCCCAACCCGACGGTGGATGAGCTGGCCGCCATCGCGATTGCCAGCGCCCAAACAGGCAAGGAACTGACAGGCCTGGATCCCCGTGTGGCCATGCTTTCCTTCTCCACCAAGGGCAGCGCCTCCCATGAACTGGTGACCAAGGTGCAGGAAGCAACCAAGAAAGTCAAGGAACTGGCCCCGAGCCTGAACGTGGACGGCGAATTGCAGGCGGATGCCGCGTTGGTGGAATCCGTAGGCCAATTGAAGAGCCCAGGCAGCCCCGTGGCCGGCAAGGCGAACGTACTTATTTTCCCCGATCTGCAGGCCGGCAACATCGGCTACAAGCTGGTGCAGCGCCTGGCGGGGGCGGAGGCTATCGGCCCCATCGTGCAGGGTCTTAACAAGCCTGTGAATGATCTGAGCCGCGGCTGCTCGGTAGAGGATATCGTGAGCGTTGTGGCCATTACCGCCGTTAAGGCCCAGTAAAAGTGCAGTAAGGGAGAATTCAGCAAATGAAAATTCTGATTTTGAACGCCGGTTCCTCGTCGCTGAAGTATCAATTGATCGATATGCAGGATGAATCCATCCTGGCCAAGGGCTTGGTGGAGCGCATCGGCATTGCGGGCAGCAAGATCAAGCAAACCGCGGGGGACAAGGTGTTTGAAGCCCAGGCGCCCATGAAGGACCATGTGGAGGGCATTCAGTACATGCTGGCCGCCTTGACCGACAAGGAAAAGGGCGTCGTGAAAAATATGGATGAAATCGGCGCGGTGGGCCACCGGGTGCTACACGGCGGGGAAAAGTTCTCAGGCTCCGTGCTTGTCAACGATGCCGTCATCGTGGCTATTGAGGAAAACATCCCCCTGGGACCGCTCCATAACCCCGCCAACCTGATGGGTATCCGCGCCTGCCAGAAGATCATGCCCAGCACCCCCAATGTGGCGGTGTTTGACACGGCCTTTCATCAAACGATGCCGAAAAAGGCGTATCTGTACGGCGTATCCAAGGAATACTATACCCGCCTGAAGATACGCCGCTACGGCTTCCACGGCACTTCCCACCGCTATGTGAGCAAGCGGGCCGCTGAGTTCCTGGGCTTGCCGGTGGAAGGGCTCAAAATTATCACCTGCCATCTGGGCAACGGCTCCTCGCTGGCTGCGGTGAAGGACGGCAAGTGCATCGATACCAGCATGGGCATCACGCCACTGGAAGGCGTTGTCATGGGCACCCGTTCCGGCAGCCTGGACCCGGCCGTGGTGCAGTTCATCGCCAACAACGACCACAAGACGGTGGATGAGGTGCTGGATATCCTCAACAAGAAGTCCGGCCTGGTTGGACTTTCCGGCATCTCCAGCGATATGCGCGACATCGACGCCGCCGCCGCAAATGGAAATGAAGATGCCATCACCGCCCGTGAAATGCTGGCGTACGGTATCCGCAAGTATATCGGGGCGTATGCTGCCGCCATGAACGGTGTGGATGTGATCGTGTTCACTGCCGGCATCGGCGAAAACAACATCAACCTTCGGCGTATGGTGATGGAGGGCTTCGATTACCTGGGCGCAAAGCTGGATCTGAACAAGAACAACACCAGGGATGAAGCCATTATTTCCACCGACGACAGCAAGGTGAAGATCGTTGTGATCCCCACCAATGAGGAGATCGTTATCGCCCGGGATACGCTGGAGCTTGTTACTGCCAGGTAACTTCCTTCCAAAAATAAAGATTGACAAATATCGCCCCGCATTCTATAATAGTCGACGGTCACATTTTGAGGTGAAGCCATGCTTTTGGATATTTCCCGGGCACTTCGCTCGCAAGGCACCGAATTTCCCTTTGAGCTGAGCGGCGAAATCCCCACCCAGGACATCCTGGGGGAACCGGTCTCCTTTGACGGGGTGACCCTCAGCGGCATGTACAGCGCCGCCGGGAAAAGCGTGTTGATCATGGGACAGCTTACAGCCGCCGTCCACGCCCGCTGCGCCAAGTGTTTAGGCCCTGCGCAGGTGGAGCTTATGGTTCCCTTTCGGGAAATTTTCGTGCAGGACGGCGATCCGGAGGATCCTGACAAATTTGCTTTTGAAGGCACTTTTCTGGATTTGAGCCACTTGATGCTGTCCATGGCCGTATTGGCTCTCCCCATGCGCTTTGTGTGCGGGGAGGACTGCAAGGGTCTTTGCCCGGTGTGCGGGGAAAACCTGAATAAGAATCATTGCACATGCCGGAAGGAAATGCAGGCAAAGCATCCTTTTGAGGCACTGCAGCAACTGCTGACAAAGGATGAGGAGGTGTAGTCATGGCTCTTCCCAAGTATAGAACTTCCAAGGCCCGCAAGCACAGCCGCCGGGCCAATTGGAAACTGACCCTTCCCGGCATCGTAGAATGCCCCCAGTGCCACAAAATGAAGATGTCCCACCGGGTCTGCAAGCATTGCGGCTATTATGACGGCAAGCAGGTCGTCAAAATGGAAGAAGACAAGAAGAAGGCCTAATTCCATTACATTCTTGCCCTGTGAAAAAGAGGAGTACATCCAATCCCCTCAAGAGAGCGGAGCTCACCGGCTGAAAGGTTCTGCAGGCACGTTTGGATGGAAGGTCGCTTTGGAGGGCGGTGGGGGAAAGAGCATATGCTTGATTACTTCGCCCGGTTGCACCCGTGATCGTGCCAAGAGGCGGCAAACTGCCGCGAAGCAAGGTGGTACCACGGAACTGCTCCGTCCTTCGGGACGCGGGCAGTTCCTTTTTTGTATAACAGAGGAGGGGATCAGCCATGGATACGGCGCAGATCGTCGCCAAGCTGGATGTGCCAGGACTTATTTTGCTGCTGTGCGGCGCAGTTTTAGGGTTTTCCGGCCACAAGCTGGCCGCAAAAATCCTTCCCCAACACGGGGCCAGGCTGGCCGCTGCCGTCCGCTTCGTGGGGTTGGCGTTGACGTTTTTAGGCGCGCTGATCCTGCTGGATGTATTTGGTTGAGGAGGACAAGAGTTTATGGAAATGGAAAAAGTGTTCAATCCCCAGGCGATTGAAGGGGAAATATACAAGGAGTGGGAAGAATCCGGCGCGTTTGTGGGGCACCGGATACCGGGCAAGGAGACCTTTACTATTGTTATGCCGCCGCCCAACATTACGGGGCAGCTGCACATGGGCCACGCCATGGACTGCCTGATGCAGGACGCACCTGTGCGCTATCACCGCATGAAGGGCGATGCCACGCTGTGGCTGCCGGGCACGGACCATGCATCCATCGCCACGGAAGTCAAAATTGTGGAGCAGATGGCCAAGGAAGGCCTCACCAAGGAAGATATCGGCCGGGATGCCTTTTTGGATCGCGCCTGGAAGTGGAAGGCCGAATACGGCGGGCGCATCACAAAACAGCTTCGCCGCCTGGGCGCCAGCTGCGACTGGAGCCGGGAACGCTTCACCATGGATGAGGGCTGCTCCAAGGCCGTGCGGGAGGTGTTCGTGCGCCTGTATGAAAAAGACCTTATCTACCGGGGCGACCGCATCATCAACTGGTGCCCCGTGTGCAAGACGGCCCTTTCCGACGCCGAGGTGGAGTACGAGGAGCAATTTTCCCATCTGTGGCACATCCGCTATCCTAGCCAAGACGGCAGTGCGGGTGTGGTAGTGGCTACCACCAGGCCGGAGACCATGCTGGGGGATACCGGTGTGGCCGTGAACCCGGAGGATGAGCGCTACACGCATCTGGTGGGCAAATCTGTGATCCTGCCACTGATGGACCGGGAGATTCCCGTAGTGGCCGACAGCTATGTGGATAAGGAATTCGGCACCGGCGCGGTGAAAATGACGCCGGCCCACGACCCCAATGACTTTGAGGTGGCCCAGCGTCACGATTTGCCCATTTTGCGGGTGACCAATGACGACGGCACCATGAACGAGGCTGCGGGCAAATACGCGGGGCTTACCCAGCAGGAATGCCGCAAGCGTGTGGTGGAAGACTTAAAGGCTCTGGGCCTTCTGATCAAGATTGAGGATTACAACCATAACGTGGGCACCTGCTACCGCTGCCACAAGACGGTGGAGCCCTTGGTGAGCCGCCAGTGGTTTGTGAAGATGAAGCCCTTGGCCGAACCTGCCTTGGAAGCTGTTCGGGAAGGCAAAACGAAATTCGTGCCCGAGCGGTTTTCCAAAACGTATTACAACTGGATGGAGAACATCCGTGACTGGTGCATCAGCCGCCAATTGTGGTGGGGCCATCGCATTCCCGCCTGGTACTGCGACGACTGCGGGTATACAACAGTGACGCGGGAAGAGCCTTCCTCTTGTACAAAGTGCGGCAGCACCCACCTAAAACAGGATGAAGATGTGCTGGACACCTGGTTCTCCTCGGCCTTGTGGCCCTTCTCTACCTTGGGCTGGCCGGAAGATACGGAGGATTTGAAGTATTTCTATCCCACCGATGTGCTGGTGACAGGGTATGACATCATCTTCTTCTGGGTTGCACGTATGATCTTAAGCGGCATTGAGCAAATGGGGCAGACACCTTTTCATACTGTGCTTATGCATGGCCTGGTGCGGGATGACAAGGGCCGCAAAATGTCAAAATCCCTGGGCAATGGCGTGGACCCCCTGGACATCATCGAGCAGTACGGTGCCGATGCGCTGCGCTTTTCCCTGGCCATGGGCGTGAGCCCCGGTAACGATACCCGCTTCTCCACCGAAAAGGTGGAGGCGGCCCGGAACTTTGCCAACAAGGTGTGGAACGCCTCCCGCTTCGTGCTCATGTACACTCAGTCTCGTGAGGAACTGGCCGGAAAAACGCTGCTGTTGCCGGATCAGTGGATTCTTTCCCGCAGCCAGCAAGCTATCCGGGAAGTATCCGCCCACATGGAGGACGGCGACTTTGGCCTGGCGGCCCAGAAGATATACGACTTTGCCTGGTCGGAGTTTTGTGACTGGTATATCGAGCTTTCCAAGAGCCGTTTGATGGGTGAGGACGCAAATAGCCGTGCAACGGCCCAGGCGGTGCTATTGCATGTGCTGGAGACGCTTTTGAAGCTTCTTCACCCCTTCATGCCCTTCCTGACTGAGGCGGTGTACAAAAGCCTGCCGGGGGCGCAAGGGTTCCTGATGATGTCCTGCTGGCCCAAGCTCGATTCCGCCTACGATTTCCCGGCGGAGGAAGGCCACATGCAGGGCGTGATGGACATGATCAAAACCATCCGCAACCTGCGGGCGGAAATGAACGTGGCCGCAGGGAAGCGCACGCGCCTCATGCTGCTGCCTTCACAGGGCTGGACCGAAACGCTTCAGGGCGCCGGGCAGTATTTCCAACGGCTGGCTGGGGTATCCCATAGCGAAATAATGACAGACAGGACAGCCATCTTGGAAAAGACGGTGAGCGCCGTGTGCGCCGCTGGGGAATTATTCATCCCCCTGGGCGACCTGGTGGACTTTGAGAAGGAAATCGCCCGCCTGCAAAAGGAACATGAGAACCTTTTGAAGGAGATCGAACGGGCGGCGGGGAAATTGAATAATCCGGGCTTTATGCAAAAAGCCCCGGCTTCATTGGTGGAGCAGGAAAAAGAAAAGCTTTCCACCAATCAGGCCATGGCGGCGACCATAACAAAGCGCATCGCCGAACTGAAAGGGATGGGCGAATGAACGCTGCGCAAGCGGTGGCTTATATCCACGGCGCCCAATATACGGGTGCCAAAAACGGGCTGGAGAACACCCGTGCACTACTCACTCAACTGAAGATTCCCATGACCCCGGTGCCCGCCATTCATGTGGCGGGCACCAATGGCAAGGGCTCCGTATGCGCCATGCTGGACAGCATGCTCCGGGCCTGCGGGCTGAAAGTAGGCCTGTATACTTCTCCTTTTTTGCAATTTTACAACGAGCGGATCCGCATAAATGGCGCGCCCGTATCCGATGAAATCCTGGCCGTGGCCGTGACCCGGGTGAAGGAAGCGGCGGACAGCCTGTCAGATCAGGGGATACGTCCTACCGCCTTTGAACTGGGCACCGCCACGGCGTTTTTGATCTTTCTGGAAGTAGAGGTCGATATTGCCGTAGTGGAGGTGGGACTGGGCGGAAGGCTGGATCCTACCAACGTAATCACACCGCTGGTGTCGGTCATCACGGCGCTGGGCATGGATCACATGGAATACCTGGGCGATACCCTGGAGAAGATTGCGGGAGAGAAGGCCGGCATCATAAAGCCCGGCGTCCCTACGGTGCTGTATCCCGCCCGCCAGGAGGCGGAGGCGGTGGTGCGCGCCGCCTGTGAACAAAAGCAAGCGTGTTTGATGGCACTTCGCCATCGGCAGGCGGTATTCCATCAGGCGGATGCCCACGGCAGCCATGCGGATTTTGATCTGCCCAAGGGAAAGATGGAGGATGTGCGTATTCCTTTGCCTGGGCTGCACCAGGTGGAAAATGCCTTGACAGCACTCACAGTCATGGATTTGCTGGGTGGGTTTCCCGTCAGCCGGGAGGCTATGCGGCAGGGCATGGAGCGCGTCTGCTGGCCGGCGCGGCTGGAGTGGATCGGGAAATCTCCAAGGGTGCTGCTGGATGGGGCCCACAATCCTCAAGGTGTGGAAGCGTTACGCAGCTTTGCGGATTTGTTTCTCCATAAGGAGAAGCGTGTGCTGCTGACCGGTGTGCTTCGGGAAAAGCTGAACGGCAAGATGCTGGAGGATATGGTGGCGCTGTCTGACCAGGCCGTCACCGTTACGCCGGATAATCATCGGGCTATGCCCGCAACGGAACTGGCAGCTCTTTTGCAGGAGGAAGGCTGTGCAGCGGAAGCTGCATTAGGCCTGGAAGAAGGCTTGAGGCGGGCCAGGGAGCTGGCGGGGCCGGATGGCATCATCATCGCGGCGGGTTCATTGTACCTGGCGGGGTCGCTGCGCGACCTGCTGGGCTTGCAGGATGAGAGCCTTTCGTGATATGCTGGACAAAACGGAAAGATTTTGGGAGGGTCCATGGAATTTCGTCATGAGCCGGTGCTGCTTCAGGAAGTTTTACAATGGCTTGATGTAAAGCCCGGCGGCGTCTATGCAGACGGCACATTGGGGGGCGGCGGCCACAGCGAGGCCATTTTGCAAAAAGCCAGGGAAGGCGGGGTTCTGTACGGCATCGACAGGGATCCGGCTGCCATCGAGGCTGCTTCCCGGCGCCTTGCAAACTATCCCGGCTTTCATCCCATCCGTGGTAATTTCCATGATGTAAAGGAACTGCTTAAAGAAGCGGGCGCGCCGAAGCTTGACGGGGCTTTGCTCGATTTGGGCGTTTCCTCCCATCAGTTGGATACGCCTGAGCGAGGCTTTTCCTATCATGAGGATGCGCCATTGGACATGCGCATGGACCCTGACTCGGGGATTTCGGCGGCGGAATGGCTGCAGAGCGTTTCGCAGCAGGAGTTAACGAGGGTGCTCCTGGATTACGGGGAGGAACGGTGGGCGGCCCGCATCGCCCAGTTCGTGGTAGAAAGGCGGCGGAATGCGCCGGTAGTCACCACAGGCGATCTGGTGCGCATCATCGATGACGCCATCCCCAAGGCGGTGCGAAGGAAGGATGAGGGCCACCCTGCCCGCAGGACCTTCCAAGCCATCCGCATCGCCGTCAACGACGAACTGGCGCCTTTGACGGAGGCGCTTTCCGATTTTGCGGATTGTTTGAAGCCCGGCGGGCATCTATGCGTGATCACCTTTCATTCCCTGGAGGACAGGCTTGTTAAGCTGGCCTTCCGCACCATGCAAAACCCGTGCATTTGCCCGCCCAAGGCTCCGGTGTGCACCTGCGGGAAAAAACCTGTGGGTAAGGTGCTGGCGGGTGGAGCGGTGCAGCCAACCGCGGGGGAAGTGGCCCGCAATGCCCGTGCCCGCAGCGCCAAGCTGCGGGTGGTGGAAAAACTATGAATGAAAGAAGATGCCTCCGAAGGTTTCCAAAGGGCTCCGAAGCCGAAGCGCCGCCGGTGGCGGATGAAGCAAGGCGGAGGAGGCTGGCGAAACGAGCAATGCGAACGGCAGTGAGCAGTGCGACGATTGAGCCAGATGGCAGGAAAGCCCTTTGTTCGTGCCTGCAGGCACGATACCCCATATACAAATGTCAGTGTGTGAGGTGACGAAATGCCAATTCTGTATGTAGTCGCCACCCCCATCGGCAACTTAACCGATATGAGCCCCCGGGCTGTGGAAACGCTGAAAAGCGTTGGTCTGATCGCCGCGGAGGATACCCGTGTCACCATGAAGCTTACAGCTCATTTTGACATTCATACACCGCTGACCAGTTGTCATGAGCATAACGAGGAGAACAAATCCCGGAAGATCATCGAAAAAATGCTGGCGGAGAATATTGATGTGGCGCTGACCACCGACGCCGGCACACCCGCCATCTCCGACCCGGGCTATCTTTTGGTAAAGGCCGCCTGGGAGGCGGGGATCAAGGTTTTGCCCATCCCCGGCCCCACCGCCATGGCATCGGCGCTTTCCATTTGTGGGTTTGATACGGCAGAGTTCGCCTTCTACGGCTTTTTGCCCAGGCAGAAGAAGGAACTGCGGGAGAAGCTGAAGGCGATAAGTATTGGCCCGCCTGTGGCGGTGGTACATGAATCGCCCCACCGGGTAGTGGAACTGATGGAGGCTGTCGCTGAAGCCTTCCCTGCGGCCCGCGTCGCTGTCTGCTGTGATCTGACCAAGCGGTATGAACTGACCCTCCGGGGAAATGTGCTTGAAGTGCTTCATACCATGCGCCAAAACCCCAATGTGGAAAAGGGGGAGTACTGCCTTGTGCTGGATCTCCATGAGGTTCCGAAGGTGGAAACAGTGAAAGCACCGGACGTCAGCCTGGAGGCCCGCATCCTGGAGGCAATGCTGAATGGGGCAACGCTTCGTGATGCGGTGGATAAGCTGACATCGTCGGGTGAAAAGAAAAATGCGGCCTATGCCGCATCCCTTAGGGTAAAGGACTTTTTGAATAGATAATCGGAGGGCCTATGGAAAACCTGCGCGATATATCCGCCGCCCAAATCGCCGAAACGGTGAAGGAGTTGTGCATCCGTGCCAATTGCTTTTTGAATGAGGATATCGGCTGCGCGTTGAAAAAGGCAGGGGAGGCCGAAGATTATCCTCCCGCACGGGAAATATTGGCCATCCTTCAAAAGAACGCGGAGGTGGCCAAGAATCAAAGCATGGCCATCTGCCAGGATACGGGGATGGCGGTGGTGTTTTTGACCATCGGCCAGGATGTGCACATCACAGGCGGTTCCCTGGAGGAGGCCGTGAACGCAGGGGTGCGGCAGGGGTATGAAGAAGGCTTTTTGCGAAAATCCGTGGTGGCCGATCCACTTCGCCGCAAGAACACCGGCGACAATGCGCCGGCGGTGATCCACACCCGGATCGTGCCGGGAAATGAACTGAAAATCGAAGTTGCCCCCAAGGGTTTTGGCAGCGAAAATATGAGCCGCGTAGCCATGCTCAATCCATCCGATGGGCCTCAAGGCGTGAAGAAATTTGTACTGGAAACGGTTCGGCTGGCCGGGCCGAACCCCTGCCCGCCCATGATACTGGGGGTGGGCATCGGCGGCACCTTTGAAAAGGTGGCACAGATGGCCAAGGAGGCGCTTTTGGTTCCCCTGGATGAGGAGCACTCCGATCCATTTTATGCTGCGCTGGAGAAAGAACTGTTGGCGCTGGTGAATGAGACGGGAATCGGCCCCCAGGGGTTTGGGGGCAGGACCACCTGCCTTGGGGTGAAGATACGGGCCTATCCGACCCATATTGCCGGGCTGCCTGTGGCGGTGAATGTAGGCTGCCATGTGACAAGGCATGCACAAGCAGAATTGTAGGGCTGGCTATGCGCCCACGCATGGCGGGCGGTGTATGATAAGGAATACCGAATACCTCGCCCGCTGTCATCCTGAGCGTAGCGAAGGATCTTGCCATCTTACGCAAGGCTCATGATCCTTTGCTGCTTCGCCCTCGCAGAGCAGGCGTTGTCCGCAGCGCGCGGGCGCTTAATAAGCGCCCCTACGCCGGCAAGATTTATTTTCCCATTCGCTTCTGTGCCGTGGGAAGCACATGAAACTTCCCTTATATGTCGTAGGGGCGATTATCAATCGCCCGCCCGCGGCACAAAGCATATGTCATTAGGTGCATCCAATCTGCACCCTTCAAAGGATGTGATTCCATGGCAATCCATTTGACAGCGCCTCTATCTCTTGAGGATGTGAAAAATCTTCACGCTGGGGATAGCGTGCTTTTGTCCGGCGTGGTCTATACCGCCAGAGACGCGGCCCATGAGCGGATGGGTAAGGCCTTTGAAAAAGGGGAACCCCTTCCGGTTTCCCTGGAGGGACAAACGCTGTATTACGCCGGGCCAACGCCAACAAAGCCGGGAAAAGCTGTGGGAGCCATCGGGCCTACCACCAGCACCCGGATGGATGCCTACACGCCGCTGCTCTTATCCCTGGGTCTTCGGGCCATGATCGGCAAGGGCAAGCGCTCCTCCCAGGTAGTGACCGCCATGCAGGAGCATCCTGCCGTCTATTTCGCCGCCGTGGGCGGCGCCGCAGCGCTGATGGCGGAATGTGTCACCGCCTGTGATGTGGTGGCCTATGAGGACTTGGGCACAGAATCCATCAAACGCCTGACACTGAAGGATCTGCCTCTCATCGTGGCGGTGGATTGCTACGGCGGGGATTATTACGAGCTTGGTCAGCAAAGGTACAGGGAAAGCCTCAAAAGGTAAGAATGATATGACTGAAGAGATTAGAGTCATATGAAAAAAGAATTACTGTTTATCATGCTTATGGAAAATAAGAATTCTTTGCTAAAGAGGCTGGAGTGGAGAGAAGACTGTGATGACATTTGAGATCATGCAACCCACCCATTTGCCGGAGCTTGCGCAATTGTATGTCCAAACATATAATGCGCCCCCATGGAACGACAAGTGGACAGAAGAATTGGTAACGCAAAAACTTTCCCAGATGATGCACTGCGAAGGGTTTTTTGGCATTATCAGTCTTGATCCTCATGGCGCAATCAGCGGGATGATCATTGGCGAAAAAGAGATCTATTTCAACTGCATCCATTTTTTTGTCAAGGATTTTTGCGTTGCTTATGATCTTAGGGGCACCGGCATCGGGTCGGAGCTGCTGAAAGAGCTTGAACGGCAGCTTATTCAAATGGGGATATACCAGATGTATCTGTTTACCTCCAGGATGGATGAAACGGAAGGATTTTATCGCAGGCGGGGATTTGAAAGCTGGGAATATATGGTCATGATGGGCAAAACCATCATTCCGGAAGCATAGTTTACTCCCTCTATATATGCAAATTTATTGGTTCGATGGAGAGCTTTGTTTTCTGCATCCGTCTGCATTGGACGAGCTTTCCAGAGCTTGCATATCAGCCCTCAAAGCCGGGAAAGTATCCGGGATAGAATCATTGACCGCTCCGCCGCTCGTTTCGCCGGTTGATGTAGAAAAGTATCAGGTCAATGCTGACCATGGTCAAGTTCAAAACATACAGCCACAGCACCAGATCACGGCTGTACAGCAGTTTGTGGATGATGCCGGACACATAGCCCAGCCAGACGATCAATAGAAATATCACACTTTTGCCCTTGGTGGACCGGGATTTCACGGATTTATAGATATTGGTCGGCCATGCCAGGCCAAAGCAGAGCAGCATGCCGGCTTCAAAAATGCTCATACAGGCGGCGCTTCCTTCCCTACAGAGTGGGGTGTCGTGCTAGCGCAATAATGCATTAAGTTATTCAAGAAGAATTTCGCGCTTGCGAGCGCGACCAAAGGGCTTTCCGATCGCCCTTTGGAAACCTTCGGGCGGCTAGCACGGCACCCCCCGGAATTACTTGCGGAAACGGTGGACTACGTTCATAAACTCCCTGACACGGTTTTCATCCACGAGGTTCTCAAACTTCCCGTCAAATTTGAAGGTGGTGCCAACCACGGCACCATCGGCGAAGGAAAGCTGCCTTTCGATGGTATCGCAGCGGCAGCCCGTGTTGGCAAACACGGGAACATCCCCCGCAACATCCTTGATATGCTTGAGGATATCGGAATCTGTGGCGGCGCCGGCGATCAGCCCGGATACGCACAGCGCGTCGGGCCGGCAGTTGAAGACCGTGCTTCGGGCAATTTGAACGATATCCCGGTCTGCCAGGTACTTGGCCGCTTCCGGTACGATATTGAACAGCAGTTTCACATCCTCCGCCCCAATGGCGTACTGGTGGCGGATCACCTCGCCGCAGTTGGTGTTCCACAGGCCAAAGTCGCTGGCATACACCCCGGAGAAAATCTCCCGCACGAACTTGGCCCCCGTGGCTACTGCCAGGTCCAAGGATGCAGCGGGATCCCACAATACATTAACGCCAAAGGGAACGGTGATCTCGTCCATCAATTCCCCGATCACCCGGGCCATTGCCGCGACGGTTTCGGTTTTCACCTTGGTCAAATAGGGCAAAGAAAACTCATTGGAAAAAATAACGCCGTCCACACCGCCATTTTGAAGTGCCAACAAATCATGCCGGGCCTTATCAATAACGTCCTTCATGCCCGTTTTCCGGTCATAGTGCGGATCACCGGGCAGTGCCTGAAGGTGGCACATGGCCATAATCGGCTTGTCGGTATGGAACACCTCTTGAATCCATTTCATATATGATTCAACTCCTTTTCTTATTGAGGAATACCCATTTGTAAGCCTCTTTTTCCGGAGCGTTACAAGTCATGCATGATATCCTTGTTACGCCGGTATAGGTCAGCGTAGTGTTTCTTCAGCCTTGCATACTGCGCATGCTTTTCCATATCCGGTTCGGTGGTGTAGCGGGTCCTGATCATACCCTTGATGGCGGCAGGCGTCGGGATAAGCCCAGTACCAAGCCCCACCAGAAGGGCATCCCCATAGGAAGCGCCAATGGTGATTTCGGGTACGGTTTGCCTGATGCCGCACACGTCGCTGATGGTTTGCAGCCATATGGGTGATTTTGTGCCGCCGCCCACGGCGGTAATGGAGTGAAGGGGGGAGCCTATCCGGCGCAGACAATCCAGATTCTGATCAAGGCCGTAGCCGATCCCTTCAAATACCGCCTTCACCACATGCCCCCGGGTGTGCGTGAGGTTCAGCCCGAATATAACGCCTTTTGCCTGGGGGTCCTGGATGGGCATCCGTTCCCCCATAAAGTAGGGCAAGACAATCAGCCCATCTGCGCCGGCAGGTATTCCCTCTGCCTCCCTGAAAAGGGCGGCATAGGCGGATTCCTGCCCTTCCTCCTCCTTTTGCACAAGGTCCCGGGCGAACTGGTCGCGGACCCACCGGGTCAGGGAGCCGGCGGTGGCCATGCCGGAGGTGATGCAGTACCGGTCCTTGAGCAGATACAATCCCGTCCACAAGCCCGCGTCCGGGCGGAGAGCGGTGGTCAGGTGCGCCAAAAACAGCGTGGAGCCGTACATGATCATGGTATCGCCCGGCTCCACTACGCCGACGCTTACCGCTTCCGCGCCACCGTCGGTGGTGCCGCCCATCACGGGCGTTCCCGCACTAAGCCCCGTTTCGTCCGCTGCCTCTTTTGTAACGCTGCCAATGATGTCCGTTGCCCATACAATGTCGGGAAGCATCGCCTTGTCGCAGACGAAGGGAGTCAGTTCATCGCTCCAGGTCATGGTTCTTACATCAAGCATCGGCTGGGCGCGCATGGCGGAATAGCGGTCCACGCAGTACCGGCCCGTAAGCTTTGCATTCAAAAAACCTGCGGCAATGGTGAAGTGCTTTGTTTTTTCATAAACCTCGGGCTCGTTCTCCCGTATCCACAGCATTTTGGGGCCAAAGGCTTCCACGTTGCAGGTTGTGCCGCTGATTTGAGTCATGCGATCGTTGCCGATCCGCTCGTTCAATTCCTGGGCCTGGGCCTGGCAGCGCGTATCAATGCCGTACAGGATGGCGTTGCGCAGAGGATCTCCCTTTTCATCTACAGCGGTGATGGCCGCCATGATGGTGCTGATGCAAATGCCCGCGATTTCCTCCGCCTTGATGCCGGAAGATGTTAGAAGCTCTTTCACCACCGATTTGAAATCCATCCACCAGTCGCCTATAGGATCATGCTCGGCATAGCCGGGTTTGGGCACCTTCAGCAGATGCTTGGCGCAGGCGGTTGACAAAACCTTTCCCTCCGCATCGCAAAGCGTACCCTTGGATTCATAAGTGCCGCAATCGAACCCCAGCAAATATCGTTTCTCCATCGCTGTGTACCTTCACTATCGGGAGAAATCAAAACAGGTAAAATCGGTATTAAGCGCCGCAAAAACCCATTGGCAAAGCTTTTGTGTATCGGCGATATCTGCCACCTCGCAGGGGCCATGGGTATAGCGCCGTGCGGCGCCGATATCCACGCATTTCACGCCCGCCTGCTCCAACTGCAGATAGGATGCGTCCGTCAAACCGCCCACGAGAGCATTGCGCTGGAAGGTGATGTTTGCCTTTTGGGCAGCCTCCTCCATCAGACGGACCATTCCGGGGTGGGGGATGGTTCCGTTCAGCGTACCCCGGCCATGGAAGTTATAGTGGGTCAGCACCGGGCCCCCTCCCAAGCGGATGCTGCCCCGGCCCGCAAGGTCCGGCGTATCGCTGGCCGCCCCGCCGTCGATGCCGATGGCGATATCCGGCTTTACCGTCCGGGCGGCCATCATGGCGCCCCGCAGGTTAAATTCTTCCCAGATGGTTCCCACCAGGCAGATCGTGCTTTTTTGCGGCTTGCCCGCCAGCATTTGCGACAGCATCAAAAGCGCGGCGCAGCCCGAGCGGTTGTCCATGGCGGTACCCAGCCGCTTGGTGCCCAGCAGCCTTTGATACCGGGGCTTGTATACAATGGGGGAGCCTACGTCAATGCCCTGCTCCAACACCTCCCCCTTGCTCTTCGCCCCGATGTCCACAAACAGGCTCATGTATTTGTCCACCACATATTTTTCTTCCGGCGGCGTCACATGGTGCTGCTTGATGCCGATCACTCCCTGAGCATAGGTGCCGTCCCTCCGCCCAACCGCTACCTGGGTAGAAGGGAGAACCTTTTCGGGGATGCCGCCCAACCGCTCAATGCGGATGAATCCATCCGGCTCAATGTACCTTACCATAAACCCGAGGGAATCCATATGGGCAAAGACCATCACCACCGGGGCGTCTTTTTCGGTGCCGGGCAGGGTGGCGATGCAGTTGCCCAGCGTGTCGATGTTTACATCGAAGCCATGGGCTTCAAATACGGTCCGCATATACGCCGCCACTTTTTGTTCATGGCCGGAAAGGCCGGGCAGCAGCGCCAAATCGTTAAGATATAGGTCGATTTCCACCAGCATGCTTTGACACCTCCTTTATCAGCGGGAGAAATCCGTTTTGCCGTCGATGTTCTTCAGTACATCCATTACGACGATGGACAGCTTTTCCAGATCCTCCATATCCACCAATTCGCAAGGGCTGTGGGTGTACCGGCCCGGATAGCCTACATCGATGCAGCGGACACCGGTGCCCTCCAATTGCAGGTAGGCAAGATCCGTCAGTCCGCCGATATGGGCACTGCGCTGCAAGGGGATGCCCGTACGCATGGAAGCAGCTTCAAACAAGCGGACCATGGCGGGGTGGGGGATCGTGCCGTTCAGCGTGCCCCGACCATGGAAATTATACAGCGACATAATGGGGCCGCCGCCGCAACGCACATCGCCAAAGCCCTTCAAATCGGGCGTATCCGCCCCACCGCCGCCATCGATGCAGATGCCGATGTCCGGGTGGATGGTTCGGGAGGCCATCATGGCGCCCCGCAAGTTGTATTCCTCCTGAACGGTGCCTACCAGGTAAATATCCGAGGGATGCTCTGTCTGCTTTAGCAGGTTGGCCAATTCCAGGATCACGGTGCAGCCGCCCCGGTCATCCACAGCCGTCATCACGACACGGTTGTTCAGCAGCTTTTCAAACTTGGGCTTGTATACGATAGGGCTCCCCACATCAATGCCCAGATCAAGCACCTCCTGCCGGGAGGATGCACCGATGTCCACAAATAGCTGCATGTATTTATCTACTACATATTTTTCTTCCGGCGGCGTGATGTGGTGGGCCTTTACGCCGATGACGCCGTCCACCATGCTGCCGTCCCGGCATTGCACCTGCACCTGGGTGGCGGGCAGCGCCTTTTCAGGGATACCTCCCAGACGCTCCAGCCGCAGGTAGCCGCTGGGCTCGATGTAGCGGACCAGGAACCCCAGGGAATCCATATGGGAAAAGACCATGATCACGGGCGCATCCTTTTTCGTGCCCTCAGACTTGACAATGCAGTTGCCGAAGGTATCGATGCGGGGAGAATAGCCCAAATCCCGGAACACGCCGGACATATAGGCCGCCATTTTCTGCTCAAACCCCGCCAGACCCGGGATCAAGGCTACGTCATGCAGATATTTCTCAATTCTGGAGAGCATGTTTTCCCATCCTTTCCTACCGGTCAAAACCGGTATCACCGTCGATATGGCACACAAGGTCCGCAACCAGCGCGCCAAGGGCATCCAAATCTTTTATGTCCAGCACTTCATGGGGGCTGTGGGCATACCGTAGGGGGAAGCCAAGGTCCACTGCCTTCAAACCGGTTCCTTCCAACTGGGCATAGCTTAAGTCTGTCAGTACGCCGATGGAGGCCGTCCGCTGAAGAGGAATGGCTTTTCTTAAAGCGGCCTCCTCCGCGAGCCATATCATGGCCGGATGGCCGATGGTGCCGTTCAGTGTGCCGCGGCCATGGAAGTTGTACAGAAACATGGTGGGCCCGGCCCCCAAACGGACATCGCCGCGGCCGAACAAATCCGGCGTGTCGGCATTGCCGCCGCAGTCCAGGCCGATGGCAATATGAGGCTTTGCGGTCCGGGTTGCCATCATGGCCCCGCGCAGGTTGAACTCCTCCTGCACCGTGCCCACCAGATAAACCGTGCATGCGTGCGGCGTTTCGTTTAAAAGATGGGCCAGCTCCAGCAAAACGGCGCATCCGCCCCGGTTGTCTCCCCACGATAACGCTGCTTTCGTTCCCCGCAAGCGCTGGAATGTTGGCTTATAGACGATAGGGCTGCCGATATCGATGCCATTTGCCAGGACTTCCTCCTTGCTTCTGGCTCCGATATCTACAAACAGGCTCATGTATTTGTCTACCACATACTTTTCCTCGGGGGGTGTCACATGGTGCTGCTTGATGCCGATCACGCCGGGCAAAACGCGGCCGTCACGGCACGTGACCACCACCTGGGTGGCGGGCAGCACCTTTTCCGGGATTCCGCCCAGCCGTTCCAGGCGCAGGAAACCATCGGGCTCGATGTACCTGACCACAAACCCAAGGGAATCCATATGGGCAAATATCATGATGCCGGGCGCGCTTTGCTCTGTGCCGGGGCAGGTGGCAATGCAGTTGCCAAAGGTATCTGTTTCAATATGAAGCCTCTGCGCCTCAAAGGCGCTTTTCATGTACTCGGCCATCTTTTGCTCATGCCCCGACAGGGCCGGCAAAAGCGCCACATCCTGTAAATAATCCGCAACTCTTGAAAGCATCCGTTTTATCCTTTCCCGTGCCGGCTCATTTTCCGGCCAGAACGACATGTACGCCGCCTTTTTCCAAAGCCAGCATATTTTGAGGGTCCATTGAATCGATGATCAGGGTGTTGATATCATGCGGGCCGCAGAGATGCGCAAAAACCTGCCTGCCAACCTTGCTGGAATCGGCCACGGCGATAACGCTGCGGGATGCGGTCATCATGGCCCGCTTAATGGCCACTTCTTCCAGCGTGCGGTTGGATATGCCCCAGTGGACGTCAATAGCGTCACAGCCCAGGAACAACTTGTCCACGCGGATGCGGCGGAAGAACTCTACCGTATCGGCGCCCATCAGCGTGTGGACGGAGGGCTTCAGGCAGCCTCCGGTGATGACCAGATTCACGTTCCGGTTTTCAGCCAGTGCCATTCCGATTTGGATATCGTTGGTGATGACCGTCACGTTTTTTTGCTTGATCTGCTTGGCGATTTCCAGGGTAGTGGAGCCTGAATCCAAAATGATCAGATCATTGGGTTCGATAAATGTGCTGGCCACCCGTCCGATCTTGCGTTTCAATTCAATGTTTTGGTGAGACTTTTTTCCGGACGGGATCTCCAGGTTGATCCTGTCCTGCATGGACATGGCCCCGCCATGGCTTTTGATCAACAGCCCCCGCAGCGCCAGTTCATGGATATCGTTGCGGATGGTGACGGGAGATGTGTCAAACATTTCACATAGATCCTTGGTGCGGACGGTTCGCCGGGTATTTACGACCTCCAGTATTTTTTCTTGCCTTTCCAGTTGAAACATGGTAAGCCCCCTTCCAATGACCGTATCATAAGGCTTTGCTCTCTAACATCTTGGAGCGGCGGCTGACCATCGCCAGCGACCGCTTCCGGCGGTACAGATCGGCCAGGAAGTTGATGCTCAGCACCAGCAGCAGCAAAAGGCCCCATGCGAATTCCTTGAAATACCCGCCCAGGCACAATAGGTTGAATCCGCTGGACAGAAGCTGCATGGAAATTAGGGATAGCGCAAGACAGGATACCTTGGCAAAGCCGCCGCTGGGGCTCGTGGCGCCAAGAACCGCGCAAAGGATCGCCTGGAAGGTATAGGTGAAGGCATAATCGGCCTTTGCCGTGTCGGTGCGCGCCAGGATCTCCAGCCCGCAGATAGCGCACATGATCCCGCTGTACAGGTACGTCTTTATCAATACAAGCTTGTTGTTGATGCCGGTGAAATGACTCGCCAGGGGATTGGACCCCACCATTTTCAGCTCGAACCCGTACTTTGTCTTGTTCAGCAGAATGGCTGTTGCAATCAGCGCGATGATCAAAAGCCACAGCGGAATCGGCAGGCCCATCAGGGTATTGTTCCCAAGGTGCACAAACTCCGGAAAAACTTTGGAAAAGGCTTCACCCCGGGTGATGACGATACCGATGCCGGTAAAAATGTAGCTGGTGGCCATGGTGACGAGCATGGAGGCGATGCCCGTATACGCCACGATGATGCCGTTGATCAGCCCGCACAGGATGCCGACCCCCATGGCCGCGACCACGCCAAAGGCAATATTTGCGTACATGGCGGCACCCGTCAACCCCTGGGTAAAGCCGTCATGCATGATCAGCGCCGCGATGATGCAGGCCAGGTTGCCTATTCCCACAATGGAAAGATCGCGCCCGCCGGTGACCATTACCATCATCATGGCGATGGAGTAGAAGCCCAGCTCGGGGATTTGAAATCCCATGGAAATAAAGTTGTTCGACCGTAAAAATTGAGCGGGGCGGATGGAGGCCATTGAAGCAAAGATGAGCAGTGTCACCAGCAGCATTCTTGTGATATCGCTGTCTCTGCGCAAAAAAGATGCCAATCCGTTTCTTTTTTCCATACGCTCATTCCTTCCCGGCAATGTACTTGCGTTTCTTGGAGATTTGCGCAACAAGACCGATAAAGAGGATCACCCCGGTCACGATCTTCTGCCAGTAGGAGGGGATGCCCAGCATGATCAGGTTCGTCGTCACAAACCGCAGGAACAGCACGGCCAGGAATGTGCCCACCACCGATCCCCGGGCTTGCTTGCTGGTGCCACAGCCGAGGATCACTGCCGCGATGAAGGTCAGCTCCTGGCCTACCAGGTCCAGGGGAATCGGCACGGTGGAGCGGACCAGCGCGTCGTGCAGGATGCCGCCAATGCCACAGATCACGCCCGCCAAAGCAAACGTGGCGAGCCGTACGCGGGATACCTTGATCCCTGCCCGCTGCGCAGCCGCCACATCCGCGCCGATGGCATAAATGCTGCGGCCGAAGGAAGTGTATTGCAACATGAGATGGATCAGGATGTAGAGCACCAGGGTGAATATGAACCCCACATGGAACACCGATTCGGTACCGTCTAAAAAGGCGGCCCTGGCCAAGTAATTCACGGATAGATTCCGCAGCGCGTCCGGCAAGGTATAAATAAAGCTGGTGGAAATAAAGGCAAGGATCGCACCCTTCAAAAGCGACTGCATGCCAAGCGTTGTGATAAAGGGCTGCAGATTTAGCCGGTCGATAAAAAACCAGTTGCACGTTTCCAGAATCACTGCGAAGACGATGGCAATCAAAAAGGGGACGACAAGCGGCACCTGCATGAATCCCAGCTCTGTCAGGATAAAGATCGAACAATAGGAAGAAAATGCGCCGACCATCGCAAAGGACATATCAAAGCTACCCTGCACGATAATGAGCATTAGCGCCAGGGAAAAGATGGCCGGTACGATGCATGCCCGCGTAAGGGAGAAAAGGTTCGCCAGGGACAATATGCCCGGATTGATCAGGCCAAAAAGAAGCCAGGTGGCGATAAAGAGCACAAACAATGCGAATTGGCTTGTTTTCATGGTCCGCTTTGCCCTTATCAGCATCTGATCACCACCCGTTCCGCCCCTTCTTCCTCCGCCAGGAGAGATTCCAGCGCTTCCATGGTGGTATCCTTGATATGCACCTCATCGGAGATATGGCCGTTGCGCATCACCAGCACGCGGTTGCACAGCTGCATCACCTCGGGGATATCGTCGGAGATGACGATCACGCCGATGCCCTGGGCCGCCAGCCCTTTGATGATGGTATGTATTTCATCCTTCGCGCCTACGTCCACGCCTACCGTGGGACAGTTGAGGATCAGGATACGGGGCTTGGAAGCGAGCCATTTTACCAGGCCGACCTTTTGCTGATTGCCGCCGGATAGGGATTTTACCGGGTTTTCGGGACGCATGCCCGCAATGTGAACGGAGGACAATACTTTCTTTTTGGTGTCCTCCACCAGCTTGCGGTCCAAGAATCTGCGCTTGTTTACCAATTGGCCGATAATGCGGGAAATGGCGTTTCTGGATATGCTTTGTTCCAGATGCAGGCCTTTTAAAAGCCTGTCCTCCGGGACGTAGGCAATTTGATGGCGCAATGCATCCTGCACCGAATGAAAAACACCCACGTCCTTGCCGTCGATCAGGATCGTGCCGCTTTGCGGGGTATCTATGCCGAAGAGGACCTCCGCCAGTTCCTGCCGGCCGCAGCCCAAAAGCCCCGCAATCCCCAGAATCTCCCCGCCGAACAAGGAAAAGCTGACGCACTGGAATGCGTTTTGCTTGGTGAGCGCCTTGATCTCCAATAGGGGAAGGGTACCGGGCGTGGGTATAAATTCAAAGGAGCCTTGCTCAAACCTTTTGCCAGTCATGTGGAAGATCAGATCTTCCTTGGTGGGCTTTGGATCTTCCGGCGTTGATTCAAATACGTTTTTCCCATTGCGCATTACGGTAACGGAATCGCATATCTGCAAAATCTCATCCAGCTTATGGCTCACGAACAGCACCGCCACGCCGTGATTCTTCAGCTCCTTGACGACCTCAAACAGCTTTTCCACTTCATTGGTGGTCAGTGCCGTGGTGGGTTCATCCATGATGATCAGCTTTGTTTCCTGCACGATGGCGCGGCATATGGCTACCATCTGCATTTCCGCCACACTCAATTGATAAACGTATTTGGCCGGATCGATATGGAAATTGATTTTTGCAAGTGTCTTCTCCGCACGGTCATACATGTCCTTCCAGCGGACAAATACGCGCTTGGAACCCACGGAGTCGTACATCATGATATTTTCCGCGATTGTCATATTGGGAAAGAGGGAAAAATCCTGATAGATGACCTGTATCCCTTCTGCGATGGAATCCGAGGGACTGATTTTTCTGTAAGGCTTTTGGTTGATGAACATTTCTCCCTGATCATACGTGTAAAATCCTGAGATCACCTTGATCATGGAAGATTTTCCACAGCCATTTTCCCCCACCAGGCAGCGCACTTCCCCCGCATTGACTGTGAAGTTCATGCCGTCCATCGCAATAACGCCGAAAAAGGACTTGTACATGTTCCGGATAGAAACAATACTGCTCACGCTTTCACCTCTGTCATGAGTGGTTCCTGTGACATTTATGCGTGCCCGGCTATGCTATGAAAGGATGCGCAGGATACGGAAGGGAGCCCTCCGTATCCTGCGCACTTTTTCCCTTCACGCGGCAAGTATGAAGCAAGTATGCTTAGAAGTCGTAATCAGCCATGTTTGCTACAGTTACGTCCACCCAGGCGGAACCTGTGATGATCTTGCCTTCCACGGTGCAGTTTTCAAAGCCGGGGACACCAAGGTTCAGCCCGTTTTCAATGGCTTCGCCGGCGATGACCTTTTGGGCCAAAGCGCACATGGCTTGACCGGCATCGGCGGGATCCCAGAAGCTGATGGTCTTGATGGTGCCCTTTTCCAGATACTCACGGGACACGGAGACCAGGCAGGTTCCCGTTACTGCGATTGTGCCCGCCTTGCCGGCTTCTTCCACCGCCATGGCGATTCCCGGAGGATTGATCATGTCACAGCCGATGAAGCCCTTCACGTCAGGATAGGAGGCGATGACTTCCTTGGCAACCAGATAGGAACCTTCCTGGCTGCCGCCCTGGGCGGCGGATTCCACGCGCTCGCACACCTGGTACATGTCGGGGTAGGCTTCTTCCTGGCGCTTAATGGCACCTTCCGCCCATTGCTGGTGGGAGGTCATGGTCAGCGCACCAACCATGATGCAATAGCCGCCCTTGCCGCCCATCTCCGCCGCGAGCACATCCATCATATGGGCGCCGTAGGCATAGTTGTCAAAGGCTTCAATGTCGTAGTGGATGTTTGTCATCATAGCTGCCTCGTGGCTGATGACGACAATTCCCTGATCCATTGCTTTTTTCAAAGCTGGTTCCAGCGTTTCTGGGGAGGAGGGAATAACGGTGATGGCGTTCACACCGGAAGCAATGGCATCCTCCACGGTAGCCAGCTGCACCGCGGGGTCAGAGGCGCCGGCAGGGCCAACCTGGTACACTTCCGCACCGGTTGCTTCACTGAAGCGCTTATTGCCTACTTCCATCCGGTCCCACCAGGCAATGCCCACACATTTGGGCGTGTTGGCAATCACCAGTGGAGCTGCCAGAGCCGTGGTGCACAGGGTGAGGAGCAGAACCAGAGACAACGCGAACGACAGTCTTTTCATTTGCTTTCCTCCTTTTTAATTGTGGACGAACGTTGCTGACGCCTTCTGCCGTGATAGTACATCAATGGTTTTTTTGTGTCAATGGTACAAATTCTGCCTTTCGTTTTGTTTCTTTCGTTTTCGAAAAGTGCTATATACAAATAGAAAATGGAGGATGTGCATAATCCTCAAAAAATTATTTTTGAATTTAGATTCATGGTAAATTTTTTATATAAAACATGATATGTTTTATGATATATGATGTTTTTGGCGTGCGAAACAGAAAATATCGAAACCAAACGAAAGTGTTTTTCCTTACGTTTCCTTGAGCTTAGCCTGCGTTGTTCCAGGAGCTTCGTCAATCGAAAGCATTCGTTATGATGCTATATAAATGTTTCCGGATGGGATCATGCGAATATAAAGGGTCCATCCTAAGATATGAAGAAGTGCTGTGTTGAAACAATAGAACTGACATGATACAATGCCTTCTGCAAGATTCAGAAAGAAGGCAGGAAAGGGGAGGAGAAGTGTGGCAATCAGGAACGCGGCCAAAGCAATCATTGTTCATGAGGGAAAGGTGTTGCTGAACAGATGCACAGGGCATTCAGGCAGTATCTATTATGACTTGCCGGGCGGTGGCCAGCGGCAATTTGAAACAATGGAAGAAGCAGTAGTGCGCGAGTGCCTGGAGGAAACGGGCCGGCTGGTGAAAATCAAACGCTTTGCGGCCCTGTGCGAGGAGATCTATGATGATCAGATGCTTCGGGAGAAGTATTTTGATTATACGCACCGAGTGCATCACATTTTCCTGGCTGAATTGGCAAATAATATTGTATTGGAACCTACTGAAACGGATTTTCAACAGGATGAAATTCAATGGGTCGGCATCGATGAAATTCCTTACATCGACCTGCGGCCAAAGCCCATTCGTAATCACTTTTCGGAAATATTGGCGTCATCGGTTCCCCTGTACCTGGGGTCCATCCATGAAAGCTGTTATTAACAGCTTTTACCCAGTTTCGTTCCATTGTTCCCTGAGTGTCACCCGGATTCGTGCCTCCAGACGGGAGATTTGTACCTGGGTCATGTGCAATAGCTCCGCCGTTTCCGCCTGCGTTTTTTCCGCGGCGTAGCGCAAATACAACAGCCACTGCTCCGTTTTGGGCAGGCGGGAGATCAGATCGCGCAAGAACATCCGCTCCATCCAGGCTTCGCTGCGAGGATCGCGCAATATTTCCCCCCAGGACAAGCGCTGGTCGGCGCTGGGGGAACTGTCCAATGATACGGGCTGTTTCCCGGTTTCCATCAGCAGTACCAGCTCCGCGGCGGGCATGCGCATGGCCTTTGCAACTTCCGGCAACGTGGGTTCCCTGCCTAACGCCTGGCGCAGAATACGGATGGTCTTCCTGGCCAAAGTGGCCCGCTCTCTGTCCGTCCTGGCCACATGCACCGGGCTGTCATCCCGGAGGTACCTGCGCAGTTCCCCCAAGATCATGGGCACGGCATAGGTGGAGAACTGGACGCCCGCATGTAGATCAAACCGCTGGATGGCTTTTACCAGTCCCATGCAACCCTGTTGGTACAGCTCCTCACTGTCCCGGCCCCAGGCGGAAAAGCGCTTCAAAACACAGCGCACCAGAGGAAGATTGCGGCGCACCATTTCCTCCAGCGCCTCCTTATCCTCTTCCTGGGCGCGGGCAATCAGTTCCTGGCTGTCTGCCTGCTCGTAACCGTTCATGGCCTCATTCATGACGGGCTGCCGCGATAGTCTTGCGCATGCGCACCACCGTGCCCAGCCCCAGGGTGGAGGTCACTTCCACATCGTCCATAAACGTCTGCATCACGGCAAAGCCCATACCGGAACGCTCCTGCTCCGGGTGGGAGGTGTAAAATGGCTGCATTGCCTGGGCCACATCGGCAATGCCTTTGCCCTTGTCGGATATCTCCACCGTCAATACTCCGCCGGGCGTGTAGGAGGCGCTCATGGTCACGATACCCTGGGTGCCCTCATAGCCATGGATGATGGCATTGGTCACCGCTTCGCTGACGGCTGTTTTGATGTCGGCGATCTCCGATACCGTGGGGCTTAGCTGTACGGCAAAAGCGGCGATCACCACGCGGGCGAAGGATTCGTTCTCCGGGCAACCTAAAAAGGATAGCTGCATATGATTCCTGCCGTTCATGATTATGCCTCCTATTCCTGCCTTGCCACATGTATGATCTGCGCCATGCCGGACAATTGAAAGATGCGGTTGATTTGCGGGTTCATGTTCCTGACCCACACGCTGCCGCCCCGGGCCGCCAGGATGCGGTACCGGCCCAGGATGACGCCTATGCCTGATGAGTCCATAAATTTCAGGTCCGCCATGTCCAGCATCAGATGGCGCACCGCGGGATCGGATATGAGTTCATCCAGCTCGCGGCGAATACTCACTGCGCTGCAATGGTCCAATTCGCCGTTTAGGGCTACCGTCAGTCTATCCCGCTGTTTGGCGTGATTGAGCATGCTTGTCCCCCCTCATTTGCTGTAAGCTGTATTTGCCTGTGTACACTCACTATCCTGCCTCGAAAAATAGGTGTTTATGCAGGATATGTGCCAATCGTTCGACAAATAAAAAAGGAGCGCATCTTTTGACGCGCTCCCGTGAAGAATAGGCTGTTTAGAAGTAGTTGTTGATCCAGCAGGGCTTTGCGTAAAACACCCGTCTTGCCATTTCTTGCTTGGCATATATTTTGACGCCATCCATGTATTCAAAATCGGCCGCGCTGTAATTACCCAGAATGGCGGCGGAGAATACATTAACGGTCATTTCTATATCCGCTCCATGCACAGCCGCCTGTCCGAAGGGAGCGGGGGACAGGGGAGTAAACGCGATCTCTTTCGCCCTATCATTTTCAAAAGCGATGCGATAGAGACCGTTGTTCTTAAGCAGAAAATCGTCGTGCAGGTAAAGCGCAATGTTTCCGCTGCCCTGGTATTTGGCAAGGCGCAGCACTTCCAGCACATGGACTACGCGGGCCATGCCGTTCATTTCGACCTGCCGGGTGGTTTCCGACTGGGGGTGGTCCAGGCAGAAGTGATTCAGGTTCAGGGAGGAGGGCATGGAGAAGGAAATGCCCTCATAGTCGGCGGAAAACGTTTTGGCAAAGGCCATCAATGCTTTCAAGGTGGAAAAGCTATCGAAGACTACTTCCTTGCAGTTCAAAACCCTGCGACCCTTGTCGCCGGTCCTTTTTTCAAAGACAAAATATCCGGCGGGCTTGCCCGTTTCATCCATGTATAAAAGGGCATGGCTTTCGCCTTTGAATGGATCGGCGTTTTTCACCACGTTCCAGTCCAGGTCATCGCGCTCGACCATCATGTTCCATTTGGGGGCAAAGGCCTGGTAGGCGGTTTTGAAATCCTCAAATGTTTCGCCGGGCCGGTAGAGGTGGAAGGTGCCGGGCCATTTTTGGTCGGGGATGGTTTTCAGGTCGAAATCCCATAAATTACTGGCGCAGGAGCGGTGGTAGCCGAAGCTACCATAAAACTGCTCGCTGAAAGGGTAAAGGTAGGAGAAGAGGACCCCTTTTTCGTGAAGCTCCGAGAGGAAATGGGAGAATATGGCCTTGACCGCTCCTTTGCGCCGGTGCTGGGGATAGGTGCATACCCCGCCGATACCCGCCATGGATGCCTGATGGCCGTCAAACGCCACCTGATATGGCAGGACGCAGATGCTGGACATCATTTCATTTTCGTCGGTGAAAGCGGCCCAGATATCGGTGACGGCGGCATCCCCCTTGGAGTGGGGATTTTCCCGTACCGCCTTGGCATATTCTTCCGGACTTTTCCCCTGGGCGTCCAGGGACCAATGAAAGCTTAGGGCGGATATGCGGTGGGATTCCAGCAGCTCTGCTTCCCTGATTTTTCGGACGATCATATACATCCATCCTTTGTGTTTTACTATAGGAATTTCCTTCACTATAACAGAAAGCGGGCGTCCTGGCAAGAAGGCCTGCTTTTGCAAAATAAAGCAAGTGGTCTTCCAACTACAGAAGCAACGAGTTGCATAATCCACAGCAGAGAGGCCAATAAACAAACAACGCCGTAGGGGCGGGGCTCTGCTCCGCCCGCGCGGTAGGTAATTTTTCTCATCGGGCGGAGCAGAGC
>JAEZQK010000037.1 GCA_023413135.1 Bacillota bacterium | reverse complement strand
GGATGCCGCCGTGATCCCTTTGCCCAGGGAAGAGACCACTCCGCCGGTCACGAAGATGAATTTGGTGTTCATACCGCATCCTCCCTTCCGCTGTTCCCGAAAAAAACCATGCTCCATTGTACAAGCCTGAGCGCCTTCCGTCAATGGTAAATTTGAAGGAAATGCAAAAAAAAATACAAGATATTGAGGTGTAAGATTTTTACACCTCAAATCCTGTATAAATGGTACCAGGCAAAGCGCAGCCTATCGCCCGCCTTTATCATAGGGCACGCCCGAAGCCCGGGGCGCCTGGGAGTTTTTGCTGCTGAAGGCCAGCACGATGAGCGTTGCAATGAAGGGGATCATTTTGTAAATGTCGCTGGGGATACGCAATTCCTTCAGGAACGGGATACCGGAATAAGCTGCGGCAATGGTCTTCATCAAGCCAAAAAACAATGCCGCCAGGAAGATGCGCATGGGCTTCCATTGTCCGAAAATCAGCACCGCCAGCGCCAGGAAGCCGTAGCCGGACACCGTGGCGTTAAAATTGGTAGATGTGGGTACCACAAAGATCAATCCGCCCAAGCCCGCCAGCGCGCCAGAAATCATGACCCCGGCGTAGCGGATGCGGTACACGTTCACGCCCACGCTGTCCGCCGCCTGGGGATGTTCGCCACAGGCCCGGAGCCGAAGGCCAAACTTCGTTTTATACAGCACAAAGGCAGCAGCAATAAGGATGGCGATGCCAATATAAGTGGTGATATATGTCTTCTGGAAAAAGAGCGGCCCCAGCACAGGGATGTCTCCCAGCAACGGTACCGCGGGGATGCGGAATGTGTTGGTGAACTGAATCTGCTGCACGCCGTTTGCCTGGAGCATGCGGGCTGCATATATGGCAGCGGCCGGTGCGATCATATTCAGCGCCGTGCCGCTGATGGTCTGGTCCGCCCGCAAGTTCACAGCGGCGTAGGCGTGCAAAAGCGAAAATGTCAACCCGGCACCGGCAGAAATGAGGATAGCCAGCAGCAAAAGAAGCTGGCCGCTCATTACATGCTCCACCTGGTTGATAAAAAAGATCCCGGCAAACGCGCCTACGATCATAATCCCTTCCAGAGCGATGTTGATCACGCCGCTGCGTTCGCTGAACATGCCTCCCAGGGCCACCACCAGCAGCGGAATGGAGAAGAAGAACATCTGCTGAACCAGAAAGTAGATGGATTCCATGGCTGATTACGCCTCCTTCTCCGCATTTTTCGTTCCCTCAAGCTCCTTCTGTTCATCGCGGCGCTTGTGCTTGCCTGCACTGCGGGAAAGCAATTGCTTGATCAAAAGAGAGAAGGCGCTGAAGTAAATGATGATGCCAACGATGATGCTGATGATTTCCTCCATATACTTGAGTATGGTCAGGTTGGCCCCGCCCACAGTAATATAGGCCACAAAAATGCCTGAGAAAATGATGGCGAGAGGGTTGGACAAGCCCAAGAGTGCCACCGGAATACCCGTAAAGCCCTGGGCTGCCAGCACTTCCTTGACCTCAATATGCAGCCCTTCGGTGGGAGCCAGATACATGAGCGCCCCGGCGGTACCCGCCAGCGCCCCGGCAATCACCATGGAAAGTATAATGGAACGCCTTTCATTGATGCCCGCATACCGGCTGGCGTTGCGGTTATAGCCGCAGGCCTTCAATTCATAGCCGAAAGTGGTGCGGTTCAAAAGCACATAGGTTACAATAGCCAGCACAATGGCGATAATGATGCCGCCGTTGAGGCTGGAGAACACATCCTTGTTGCCTTCCTTTGTCAGCCTGAAAAAGATGTTGTCCAAGCCCCAAGAGGGGATCACAGCCGAGGCGTTCACGCTGAATGTCTCGCTCTTGGCTGCGTTGTAAACCATCATCATCTTTTTCCCGTTATTCATGAAATACAGATTCTTGATGAGATAATTGATACCATACATGCCGATGTAGTTCATCATGATCGAGGAAATGACCTCATTCACGTTCAGGAGCGCCTTGAACAGCCCCGGTACCATGCCCCATACAGCCCCGGCCAGCATGCCGCAGATCAATGCCACTAGCCATTGGGCAGGGCCAAAGATGCCGCCCCGTATACCAATCAGCACCGCCACAAAGCCGCCAACCATCAACTGGCCGGTAGCGCCGATGTTGAACAGACCTGTTTTGAAAGCAAAGCCCACGGAAAGACCCGTTACAATGATGGGTGTGGCAAAATACAGTACCTTGCCCAGGCCCTTCATGCCCTCATTAAAGCCGCCGGATAAAATGATAGACAACCCCGGCACCGCGTTTTGCGGATTGCTGATCACAAGAATCACAAAACCTGCCGCCAGACCCACCAAAATGGCGATCAAGGAGGAAGCGGCACTGGATAGCCCATTGAAGAATACACTTTTTCTTTTCATACCACTTCACTCCTTCTGGATCCGGCCATGTACAGTCCTAGTTCCTGCTCGGTGATGCCATGGGCGTCAAGGTCGGCCACGATCTCGCCTTCGTACATCACCAGAATACGATCGGAAACGTTCATCACCTCGTCCAACTCCAGCGATACCATCAATACTGCCCTCCCGGCGTCTCGCTGCTCTATGAGCTGGCGGTGGATGTATTCGATGGCTCCCACATCCAGACCCCTGGTAGGCTGTACGGCAATCAGCAGCTGCGGGCTCAGGCTGATCTCCCTGGCTACGATGGCTTTCTGCTGGTTGCCGCCAGACATGCTGCGGGCAGCGGTGTTAGCTCCCTGGCCGGAACGGATATCAAACTTTTCAATCAAGTTTCTGGCATGATGGTCGATTTCTGAAAAGCGAAGGAAACCCCGCCTTTGGAATTCAGGCTTGTGGTAGCTTTTCAGTACAAGATTCTCCGCCAGGGAATAGTCCAGCACCAGGCCATGCTTGTGCCGGTCCTCCGGAATATGCGATATCCCCATGTCATTGCGGCTGCGGATGGAGTTTAATGTGATCTCCCTGTTCTCCAGGAATATCTTGCCCCCATCCGGGCGCATAAGCCCGGTCAACGCATATACAAGCTCGCTTTGACCGTTTCCGTCGATGCCGGCGATGCATACGATCTCCCCCCGGCGAACACAAAACGAAACATTGTTCACCAGCTTCTTGCCATGCTGGCGGCTGAGCACCGTCAGATTCTGCACAGTGAGGGCAGGGTCTTGGGGCTGTGCCGGCTGCTTCTCCACCACAAAGCTGACCTTGCGGCCCACCATCATTTCCGCAAGCTGCTCCGCGGTGGTTTCCTTCACCGGGACCGTGCCAATATACTTTCCTTTGCGAAGCACTGTGCAGCGGTCCGCCACCTCCATGATTTCGTTAAGCTTATGGGTAATGAAAAGAATGGACTTTCCTTCCGCCGTAAGCCCTTGCATGATCTTCATCAGTTCATGGATCTCCTGGGGCGTTAAAACCGCCGTAGGCTCGTCAAAGATCAGCACTTCGTTGTCCCGGTAGAGCATTTTCAATATTTCCACCCGCTGCTGCATGCCGACGGTGATATCGGAAATGCGGGCATCCGGGTCAACCATCAGGCCATACTGCTTGGACAGGTCCATCACCTTTTTGCGGGCTTCCTCCATGCGCAAAACGCCATGGCGGGTGGTTTCCACCCCCATGACGATATTCTCCAGCACGGAAAAATTATGGACCAGCTTGAAGTGCTGATGTACCATGCCTATACCCAGCGCGTTGGCATCATTGGGATTGCTTATGCGTACCTGATTGCCGTTTTTCAGGATCTTGCCGCTTTCAGGCTGGTACAGACCAAAAAGCACGCTCATCAGCGTGGATTTGCCGGCGCCGTTTTCCCCCAGCAGAGCATGAATTTCCCCACGCTTCAACTGAAGGCTTACATCGTCATTGGCGCGAATTCCGGGAAATTCCTTGGTGATGTGAAGCATTTCAATGACGTATTCCATTGCGCCACTCCTTTGGTCTGTCATTTGCTTGATTGAAAGAAGGGCAGGCAGTTATTTCTGCCTGCCCCCATGTGCGATAATATGGTCTATAGGGTGTTATTCAATGATGGAAACGGTCACGGCCGTGGCGCCCAGTTCGGCGGCGGAGGTGGCGTCGGTGTCCTTCAGCAGGGTGATTTCGCCGGCAGCCAGCTTGGCATACAGCGCATCATAGTCAGCCTGGGTGAAGGTGTTGAAGCGGGAGGTGGCCATGGGCAAGCCCACACCATCCTTGTCCGCGCCCAGAATCCAAGATTCCCCGCCGGGGAAGGCGTCGGCATAGAAAGCGGTCAAGGCCTGCTGCACGGCAGCGCCCAGGCCCTTCATGGCGGAGGTGATCACACGGTCGGATTCAGCGCTCTGGTCTACGTCCACGCCGATGACTTTGCCGTTTTCGGTAGCGCCGGCAGCAGCCATGACGGAGTTACCCACAGCGCCGCCGCAGGCGAAGATCACTTCGATGCCGTCGTTGTACCAGGAAGCGGCCAGCGCCTGGTTTTCGGGGGTGGCATCAAAGTTGCCGGTGTAGTGATAGTTCAGGGTAAGGCCGGTGAGGCCCAATTCGGTGGCGGCAGCTTCCGCGCCCTGCACGAAACCGTAGCCAAAGCGAACCACGGCGGGTACCGGCATGCCACCCATAAAGCCCAGCTTGGTGTAGCCATCTTTCACCGCGGCATAGCCAGCCAGATAGCCCGCCTGCTCCTCGGCGAATTTGATGCTGACCACGTTGGTGTTGATGCGTTCCACATAATTGGCGTAGTCACCGTTGTTGGGATAGCCGTCGATGAGGATAAACCTCACATCCGGATAGGTATCCTGCGCAATGAAGATGGGGGGCTCAAACAAGAAGCCGGGGGTCACGATAACCTTGGCGCCGGCCGCCACGGCCTTGTCGATCTCGGCCAGGTAAGCGTTGGTGCTCTTCTCGGCAGGTTTGAAGTAATTGCTGGTCTTGCTGTTTTCATCGGCATAGGCTTTCAAACCTTCCCAGGTGCCCTGGTTGAAGGATTTGTCGTCGATGGTGCCAATGTCGGTGATCATGGCGATTTCATAGGTGCTTTCAGCCAAAGCGGTGAGGCCCAGGCCCAGGGTAAGAACCATTGTCAAAAGAAGTGCCAACACCTTTTTCATGTATGGTTTCCTCCTTGTATGATACCCTGCGACCGCATGCAGGGCAATATCATGTGTATTATAACAGAATGCTTAAGGTAAGAAAAGAGAAATTGTCCATTTCCAAAAAAAAGTTATACATCCTATGTATACAAGTTGCGGTTACTTATCATCCATCAGCTTGGCGAACCCTTCGCCCAGCGCCTCATGGGCCTCGGTGATGAACATGAACGCCTTTTCATCCTCCTGGCGCACGATCTCCTTCACCCTGGGCACCTCCTGCCGTCCGGCCACGCACAATATCACCGGGCGTTCCCTGCCCGAGTATGCGCCTGTGGCTGTGAGCAGCGTGACACCCCGCTCCAGTTCCTCCATAATGCGGTTGGTTACCGATACCGTTCTTTCGGTGATCACAAAGCAGGCCTTTTGTGTGTTGAAGCCGTTCAGCATCGCATCCACCAGCTTGGCGGAAACGAAGATGCAGATCAGGGCATACAAAGCATGCTGCGCGCCGATCACAAAGCCCGCAGCCACAATCACCAGAAAATCGATGGCAAACAAGAACGCGCCTACAGATATGAAGGAAAATTTCCGGTGAACCATCCTGGCGATCATGTCCGAACCGCCGGTGGTAGCCTCGCCCCGCAAAATGATCCCCAGCCCCAAACCCACAAGACCGCCGCCGTACACGGCCCCCAGGAGCACATCGGTGGTCAGGGGCGGTACGGGGATCAAGTCGATGGCCAGGGAGAACAGCACCGTGGCCACCAGTGACCGCCATACGAACACGCGGCCCATAGCCCGAAAACCTAAAATGAACAAAGGAAGGTTCATCACCATGCTGGTCAGGCCCACGGGAATGCCGATCAGATGGTTCAGGATGGTGGCAATGCCGGTGAGTCCGCCGGGCGCGATGCTGTTGGGCACCAGAAACAGAGGATAGGCCAGACCACCCAGGATACAGCCCACCACGATCTGCACATAGCTGCGCAACCGCTCCTTTAGGATCATCCGACCCAGGTTGTCCACCCTCCGATTCAGAAAAACTCCTCCCTTTTCCTTTGTGACAGGGAAAACGCCGCTTTCCCCGCAAAAGCAGCGCCTTCCTATATTCGGTTCAATTTGCCGGGGGTGCCAAAGGCCGGTCCGAAGCGCCAAGGGAAATAGCCAAGGCACGATCCACCTTTGCCATCACTTCCTCATCCACACGCCCCAGCTTTTCCATGAGCCGTTTCTTTTCCAGGGTGCGCACCTGCTCAGCAAGGATCACGGAGTCCTTTTTCAGACCGCTCTGCCGGCTGGATATGGCCACGTGGGTAGGCAGCTTGGGCTTATTCAGCCGGGACGTAATGGCAGCCACGATCACCGTGGGGCTATGCAGGTTGCCTATATCATTTTGTATGATCAGAACCGGGCGGATGCCGCCCTGCTCCGATCCGATAACAGGGTCCAAATCAGCCCGATAGATTTCCCCTCTTTTCATATTGTCACACTCCATGCCCCCTGTCAAGGTTTTCCCTTCGATTGCTGTGCATGGATGCACCGTTAAGGGACTGTTGATTGAATGAGGATGGCGGATTTTTCCGCCCTGCAAGGAGCTGAGCGGCCGCCGCAGTTTCGCTGCGGCGACCGGATACGCGACACAGCAGGGTGGAAAAAGCGACTGCCGGATACCCATCCGAATCAATCAGCACTCCCTCAATCGCAATGCGGCGCCGTTTGTGCTCATCGTCCGGATTGGCAGGGGGCTTCCGGCGCTGCTCCCTTCATCCTATGCGGACGCACGAAAAGAGGAATCAAGGATTCGCTGAATCACCCTTCCTTCCCTAAATACCACAAAAGATCCGTAGCCAGCAATCCCCTCTGTCCCGTTTCCTTCTCCGCCCGTAAAGCGGCATCGCCGTGCAGGCAGCAGCCGATCTGAGCAAGCACCAGCGGAGAATGGTTAAGTTGCTTCTGCTGTGCCAAAAGGGCCGCCAGGATACCGGTCAGCGCATCACCGCTGCCGCCCTTGGCCAGGGCGGGCGTGCCGGTCACGTTGATGGCCAGGCGCGTGCCGTCATACAAAAGCGAGGATGCTCCTTTTAATATCACCACGCCCCCCAGCTTGTTCCACAAGGCCTGCACGCCTTCCACCACATCCGCCGTTACGGACCCGATGGAAACCTGCATCAGCCTTGCCGCCTCGCCGGGATGGGGTGTAAAGATATTCGTGCCCGCCATAGGCAGAAGCTCCTGGCTCATGGACAAAAGGTTCAACGCGTCCGCGTCCCATACGGTGGGTTTGTCCGCCCGCCTTACAGCCCGCAATAGCATCAGCCTGTCGGGCAGCACATTCAGCCCCGGCCCCACGGCAATGGCATCGGCCCGCAGCGCAGCTTCAAACACCATCCCTTCCGCCTCCGGCGCAAAGGCTTCCCCCGCCATGGGCAGTGGCAGGCAGGTGGCACAGGGTGCCAATTGCTGCACGACGGGCACAATGGTATCGGGACAGGCTATGGTGACCAGCCCGGCTCCGGTGCGCAGCGCCGCCAGGGCACAGATAGCCGCGGCTCCAGCCATGCCCAGCGACCCGGCCACCACCAGCACCCGGCCGTAATCGCCCTTATGGGTGTCCCTGCGCCTTTGCGGCAGAAGTGTGGAAAGGTCCTGGGAAAGAAGCATATCCATGCCCGGCGCATCGTCGAACGCCTTGGGCAGTCCGATATCCGCCACCGTCACGCGCCCCGCATATTCCGGGCCCTTATTCAAATACAGCCCAAGCTTGGGCCGGTGGAAGGTCACCGTTTCCGCAGCGCGGATGGCCTCCCCCATCACCATGCCGGTAAGGCCGCTCACGCCCGAAGGGATATCCACCGCTACCACGGGGATCCCGCTTTCATTCACCCGCTTGGCCAGCGCAAAGGCTACGCCCTGCACAGGCTGGCTTAAGCCCGTGCCGAACAGCGCGTCCACGATAACAGTAGTCTCCGGGCCAATAGGCGGCAGCTTATCAGGGGCTTCGCTCAGGCGCGTAACAGGCGCATCCGGCCAGAGCTTTTTCAAAAGCTGTCTATTGGCTGCCGCATCCCCCGTCATTTTGCTGGTAAGCTGCCATATTTCCGCCTGGCCGCCTTCATTCAGCCATAGCCGGGCAGCAGCCAGCCCGTCGCCCCCGTTGTTTCCGGGGCCGCACAAAAACAGTACCCGTCCCCGCCGATTCTCCATCTGCCGCTTCACGGCCCCGACGACCGCCAAAGCCGCATGCTCCATCAGCAATAGCCCCGGCAGGCCTGTCTCCCGCATGATGGCGCGCTCCACCCGCTTCATTTCCTCCGGCGTGATGGTCCTGTACATGCTTCGCCTCCTCCCTCTTCATTCCAGAACGGCCACAGCGGCGGCAATGTCCTCCTCATGGGTCATGCTAAGATGCATCCGCCGCCCGCCCAATGATTGCATACGGTTTAGGGCCGTCCCCCGCAGATCATAGTAAGGTTGCCCGGAAGGCTCATGCAATATAACCACATCCTGGGGACGGATACCTGCAAAGCCCGTCCCCAGCGCCTTTAGAGCAGCTTCCTTGGCGGCGAAGATGGCTGCGGCGCTGTCCGGGCCCATACGCCCGCGGGACTTGACATAAACCTGTTCCTCCTCGCTGAAATAGCGGAGCAGGAACCTCTCATTTTCCAGCATACGCTGCATGCGTGAGATGCGGCACATATCGATTCCAAGGCCGATCATAGCGTATTTCCGGCCAGCACGCCGTTTACGATGGCCCGGGCCACCACCTCCGAAGCCAGCGCACACAATTGAAGGAAGTTCACATCCGCCTCCACCCGTCCCGTGGCCAAAGCAAACACCGTGTCCCCGTCCATCTGGGTGTGCACGGGGCGGATGGCTCGCGCCAGGCCGTCATGGCTAACTGTGGCCAGGCGGTTGGCCTGCTCCTTGGTAAGTACCGCGTCGGTAGCGACGACGGCTATGGTGGTATTTTGCCCCGCTTCCTGGATGCGCTTTGGTTTCGCGGCGGGCACATGGCCATACAGCAGATTCTCGGCAGGCACCCGGGTGCCATCCTCCATGCATGCGCAGGCGATAAGTTTTCCCGTATGGGGATGATAGATATCCCCTACCGCATTCACCACGGCGACGGCCCCCACCGTCACCCCATTGGGCAAGGTGATGCTGGCGCTGCCAAGCCCGCCGTTTTGGGGGATGCCCCCCGGCACCAGCTTGCCCACCGTGGCCCCTGTGCCCGCGCCTATAAGGCCCTGGGCCATTTCCTTGCCGGCCCGCTCGCAGGCGGCCATACCCATGGCGGCGTCGGGGCGCACCTTGGGATCGCCCACTGAAAGGTCATAGATCACCGCCGCCGGCACGATGGGCACGCGGCATACGCCCATGTCGATGCCAACACCGTTTTGTTCCAGATAGCGCATCACGCCCCCGGCGCTGTCCAGCCCGAAAGCACTGCCGCCGGAAAGCACCACGGCGTTCACCTTTTCCACCAGATTACCGGGTTTCATAAGATCCGTCTCCCGCGTGCCGGGGGCCGCCCCCCGCACGTCAACGCCGCCCACGGCCCCGTCGCGGCTGCACAAAACCACCGTAACGCCCGTACGGGCAGATCTATTCTGCGCATGGCCCACCCGTATGCCGTGTACATCGGTAATGCTTCCTTCAAACAGTTCCATATCAGACATAACCCATCACTCCCCTGACCGATACGTCTCCCGCCAATACGCAGCGGATGGTCCCATCTTCCAGTTTTACCAGCAGCGCCCCGTTTTCATCCAACCCGGTGGCGATACCGGAAAATTCCTCAGCGCCGCCGGTCACCCGTACTGTTTGATGAAGCGTGCAGCTTTTCTTTTCATACGCCTGCAAAATGCCCTTAAGACCATAAAGCGAAAGGCTGTCCATATGATGCTCGATGGCCGCAAGGTAGCTCCTTAAGATCGGCGCCCTATCCACTGAGCGCCCAAGCACGGCCTGCAAAGATGTGGCGCTATTTGATAGTTCCGGAGGATACGCCTCCCTGCCTACATTCAAGCCGGTGCCAACCACAACATAAGATATGGTCTCCACATCGCCGGAAAGCTCCAGCAGTATGCCGCACACCTTTTTCCCTTTCAGCGTAAGATCGTTGGGCCATTTGACCTGGATATCGAGCCCCGTTTCCTTCTCTACCGCCTCCGCCATAGCGATGGCCGCCGCAAACGTGATCAGCTGCGCCCTGTTTGGCGAAAGCGCGGGCCTAATCAGCAGCGATACCCACAAACCCTGCCCCTTGGGCGAAACCCACCCCCGGCCTCTGCGGCCACGGCCCGCCGTCTGCTCCTCACACAACGCCACCGTGCCATGGGCCGCGCCGTTTTCCGCGGCCTGCTTGAGCATAACGTTGGTGGAGGTCATGCTATCCGAATACAGCATGGGCGGCTGTCCGGCCCATTTGGTATCGAGTCCCTTTTTCACAAAGACGGGATGAAGGCAGTCCTCCGGCCAGACCAGATGATACCCCTTTTTCCCGGCGCTTTCGATCATGAAGCCATTTTCCCGCAGTACCTCCATTCGCTTCCACACCGCCGCGCGGGTAATGCTCAAGCGGCGGCTTAATTCCTCTCCGGACACATAGTCATCTGCTGCCAGCATCTGTAATAAATCGTCCACACACGGCCTCCTTCAAAGGGCAAAACGCCTTTACATACCTTACATTTTTTCTGGTATTTAGGACAAACTACATCTTATACGTTCACACCAACATTTTACCTGTGCTTCCCTGATTTTTCAAGTGCTTGTAAAACAGGGGCGAATCCGCTATACTGTGAAATGGGCTTTTGTCAGCCGGCTTCCATTAGCGGTGGACACTTTGGAGAGCGAACAAAGTGAGCCTGGAGTCGATGAAGGCGTAGCCTGAAGAGACGGAACACCGGGCAAGCGTAGCGCGGCACGGTGCGTTTTGGAGGGAGCCCCGAAGGGGCGACTAGCGTCGGAGGAATCCATGATTCCCCGGCGCGTACCCGCGACGCGGCGCAGCCGCGGGGCGGGCGAAAACAAAGGAGAGAAACAACGTATGCAGCAACCGAGGCGAATCATCCGCGCCCTTCAGCAGAATATCCGCAAGGTTATTGTGGGCAAGGACGAAGCCATCGAATACGCTCTGATCGCCCTGCTATGCAAAGGTCATGTGCTCATTGAGGATGTGCCCGGCGTGGGCAAGACCACATTGGCCAGCGCGCTGGCAAAATCTTTGGACTGTTCCTTCAAGCGCATCCAGTTCACCCCGGACGTTATGCCCAGCGATATCACCGGCTTTACCATGGCGAACTTCCAAAACGGGGAAATGGAATTCAAGCCCGGCGCCGTCATGAGCCAGGTGGTTCTTGCGGACGAAATCAACCGCACCTCCCCCAAAACGCAATCCAGCCTCCTGGAAGTCATGGAGGAATACCAGGTGACGGTGGATGGCATCACCCATCCCCTGCCCCGTCCCTTTATCGTGCTGGCCACGCAAAACCCGGTGGAATTCGTAGGTACCTATCCCCTGCCCGAGGCGCAGATGGACCGGTTCTTCCTGCGCATCTCCATCGGCTACCCCTCTATTGAGGAGGAAATGGACGTATTGGAGCGCTACAGCGGGCAGGTCACGCCCCTGGTGACGCTGGAGCCTGTCTGCACCGCCCAGGAAGTGGTAGAACTGCAGGAGATGGTGGGCACCATCTATTGCTCCAAGGAAGTGCGCAGTTACGTTGCCAACATCATGGCCCAAACCCGCAACCATCCTTCCCTGCAGCTGGGCGGTTCTCCCCGCGGGGCGATCGCGCTGATCCGCGCGGCCCAGGCCTGCGCACTGCTTGACGGCCGTGATTTCATCCTTCCGGAGGATGTGCAGCATATGGCGCTGCCAGTTCTTTCCCACCGGCTGATCCTGAACCCCGAGGCCCGCATGAAGGGCATCACCTCGGAGCGGGTGCTTGTAACCATTCTGGAAAACGTGCCGGTGCCCGTGAAGCTGCCATGAGATCCCGCCTTTTAACCCTCTTTGCGGTGCTTTTTTCCTGCCTGCTGGCCGCACTGTCCACAGGCAGCAAAATCTATCTGCTCTTTGCCGTGCTGCTTGCCGCCATGGCTTTTTTGTCGCTGCTCAGCGTAACAATGGCGGGCCGGTCGGCCAGTGTTTCCCACACCCTTTCCAGCCACCGCGTGCAGCGGGGCGAAGATGTTACTCTGGAGGTTGTGGTCAAGCACAGGGGCTTTTTACCCATCGCCCCCATCACCATCACGCTGTCCGCCGCGCCGGGGGAGCCGCCTATCACCACCCGGCTTCCCTTTTCCGGGCGGAAAAGCCAGCGGCTTGCCTACCGGTTTACAACCGCCCATGTGGGCGTCTTTTCCCCCGGCGTTTTAAGCTATCTGGTGGAGGATGTGTTTGGCTTTTTCGCCCGCAATCTTCTGCCCGATACGCCGCCCCTTGATTTGATGGTGCTTCCGCTTCCTTTTGAAGTGGAGCCTTTGCAGTTCAGCCCCGGGGATGCTGGGCTGGAAACGCTGGCCAGGGCGCGGGAGGATCCTACCACGCCCTCCGATGTGCGTACGTATCAGCCCGGTGATCCGCTCAAAAAAATCCATTGGAAACTTAGCATGCGCAAGCGGGAGTTAATGGTGCGCCGCTTTGAGGAGCCCGCGCTGCCCGACGCGCTGGTTTTATTGGACTGCGCGCCTCCCTCCCTGCCGGAAAAGCCCAAGCCCCAGGCCAAAGCCTTTTTGCAGGATGCGCTGTGCGAAACGGCGGCGTCGGTGGTGCTAAAGCAAATGCGCGGCGACCATCCCGTGCGGCTTCCCCTGCTTGGCAAGCGGCCCATGGAGTACGACAAGAGCATGGGCGCACCCGCTTTGCTGGAAGAGCTGGCACGCCTCGACTTTTCCCAGTCGGAGCGGTTTGAACGGGTGCTGCTGCTGGAAACCCGCCGCATGCGCCGCACCGGTGCCACAGTGATCATCACCTCCAGGCTCAATTCCACCGTAGCGGACATGATTATCCGCATCCGCCGGATGGGGCCGTCCGTCAGGCTGTATCTGATCACTTTCGCGCCGGAAAATCCGGCCATCCTGCCCATTATCAGCCGCCTGCAGCATAACACCGTTGAGGTATGCTACGTCACGCCAAGCGAAAGCTAGTCGGGAAAATGACTTTGGAAGGAGGGGCCACACATGCAAACAAATGAAAAGACGGGCGAAGTTTTTTCCAGGGCTGGCCTGTCCTTCCTTTTGTCCGTGGGGCTGACGCTGCCGCTTGTATTGGTCTTGCCGATCCAAGCTTTATGGCCCGCCGCCCTGATCGCCTGTGCCGCCGCGACGGCAGCACTTTCGCTTTTTTCCCTGGCCCGCCGGCTTAAATGGTTCCTGCTGGCCGGGCTCGTCATCTGGCAAGGGGCAGACATGCTTCTTTCCCCCGGCGGCGGGCTCGTACTATCCTCCGCCATTCAGGTGGGAAAAGCGTTGTACCTGGTAGTGGCCGGCCAGCCCGATGCCATGCCCCTGTACGCCACGGAAGCGTCTATCCTGATCGCATTGGTATTCGCCATTATATCGTATTTTTTATGCATGCGCGGCGCGGGGTTTTATCCGGCGCTGGGCATGATCCTGGTGGTCATGATGGGTGTCTGGTTTTCCGGGCGCCAGGAACTGTTGGTATTCAGCCTGCCCGCACTTGTAACGCTGGTGGTTTTGTATTCCCGAAACATCCATGAGGACCTGCCTGCCCGCCGCATACTGCCCATCGCAATTGTTGCGGTGGCGATGGCATTTTTGCTGCTGCCCGCGGGCCGTGTAGCCTCCAAACCCATGGAGCAGTTTGCCGAGGATGTACGCCGCACCGTCTACGACTACCTGTTCTTTACCGAGCCCAGAAACGTGTTCTCTTTGTCGGCGGAAGGGTACTATCCCCAGGGGCCGACACAGCTTGGCGGCCCCGCCACCCCCACCAACCATTTGGTGATGACGGTGGAAACATCCAAAAACACGCTGCTGCGCGGTGCTGTCAAGGATGAGTACACCGGCCGCATATGGCGCGACACCACGGGCGGCAGGCGGTATTTGTACATTTCCCCCAGATGGCGGACACTTCGGGATACGCTGCTGGACGTGAACCTTCCCAATGCCAACCTGGCCGGGGCGACAACGCTCCTTTCCCCGCAAACCGTAAAGATCACCATGCAGATCGGCAGCGCTTCCACCCTGTTTACGCCACAGCGGATCAAGGACCTGTCCACACAGAGCGATATGGTGGTTTACTTCAACAATGCGTCGGAGCTTTTCATCACCAGAGATTTAAAGCTGGATGATTCCTATACGGTAGAGGCCGCCCTCATGCAGGGCGGTGATCCGGGGCTGGGTACGCTGGTGAACGCCGCCCAGGAAACGCCGGATGCAAATTATTCCGGAATTATGGAAAGATACAACATCCTGCCCAGCCATCTGGAGCAGCAGATTTTTGACACAGCCCTGCGCATCACCGAAAATTATCAAACGCCCTACGACAAGGCGCTGGCCATTAAAAACTATCTTTCCCGGTATTACCGCTACACCCTTAACGCGCAGGCTCCCCCCAGCAACATCGACTTTGTCACCTACTTCCTGCTTCGGGGCAAGGAGGGTTACTGCACGTACTTTGCATCCGCCATGACCGTGCTGTGCCGCGCGATAGGCATTCCCGCAAGGTATGTGGAAGGGTATCTGGCCCAACCCAACGAATCCGGCGTCGCCAGTGTGACAGGGCTCAACGCCCACGCTTGGACCGAAGTCTATTTTAGCGGCTTTGGCTGGCTGCCCTTTGATGCCACGCCGCCCCAACAGCAGGAGAATACGCCGCCGGAGCAAAACCCGCCGGAACCTTCCCCTTCCCCCAGCAACAATCCCCAAAATACGCCCGAACCGACGCCCACCACGACGCCGGACCCCCAGGAGAATACACCTGAACCTACCAACGAGCCGGAGGAACAGCCTACCCCCACCCCCTCCCCCGAGCCGTCAGAAGAGGAGCAGGATGAGAACCCGCCGGATGAGCCGCCACCCAAGAATCCCTTCCTCTGGTGGATACTGCTTTTGCTGGCAATCGCTGCCGCAACGTATTTCAGGCTGCGCATGACCACGCCCGCCTTTAAGGCACGCCGCGCCAAAAATGAAAAAGACGCCATGAACGCCTATATCGGCGGCGTGTATGATCTGCTGCTTTTAGACAAAAACAGGCCGTCCCCTGCCGAGTCGCCCCTAGCCTTTGCCGCCAGGCTGGACGGGCAAAACAGGTATCCCCATCCCTTGCTGCCCATGGCGGAAGCCCTATGCTTAAGCCAGTACAGCCGCCATCCCGTCCAGGAAGGCGATGTGGCCGTAGCCAAGGAGACGTTCGACAGCCTCTATCAGCCAAAAAAAGCCTTTAGTAAGCTGCGCTTTAGGGTATACCGAGCCTTTTTCCGCAAGAAGAACAAAAAATAGGCATTTTGGCGAAAAGGGATTGACAGACTGAAGCTTCCGGGCATATACTACCCATAATCCACGGGATGACAAGGAATATGCCCCCGCTAAACACCGCAAAGAGAGCAGGCGCCACGGCTGAAAGCGCCTTCCGGCAGACGCGGCGGGACACCATCCTTCGACCGGGGCGCCGGGCGCGCGATACAGCGCCATACGAGAGGTTTTGCAAGCAGGGTGGAACCGCGGATATTCATCCGTCCCGGCATCGGGGCGGATTTTTTTATGTCCACGGCCTTGCGAGCCATTGAAGTAAGGAGGAAGCGGTTATGAAAATTACCTTGCGGGGAAATGTCCGGGAGTTTGACATGGGCGTCACGCCGCTGGATATCGCGGGGCAGATCAGCCAGGATCTCAAAAAAGCCGCGCTGTGCGCCAGGATCAATGGAGAAAAGGTCATCGAATTGTGGCAGCCCATCCAGGAGGATTGCGATCTGGAGATTTTGACATTTGAAGACGAGGCCGGGCGGCGCACGCTGCGCCATACCGCCTCCCATGTGCTGGCCCAGGCAGTGAAAACACTTTTCCCCAAGGCAAAGCTGGCCATCGGCCCGGCCATCGACAGCGGCTTCTACTACGATTTTGACGTGGAGGAAGCTTTTTCGCCGGAAGATTTACAGCATATTGAAAAGGAAATGGCGAAAATCATCAAGAAAAACGACCGGCTGGAGCGGTTTGAGCTGCCCCGTGCGGAGGCTCTCGCTCTCATGGAAAGCCGCGGCGAAAACTACAAGGTGGAATTGATCAAGGACCTAAACGAGGACGCAGTGATCTCTTTCTACCGCCAGGGGGATTTTGTAGACCTGTGCGCCGGCCCTCACCTTCCTTCCACAGGCAAGGTCAAGGCTTTCAAGCTGACCCAGGTGGCAGGTGCCTACTGGCGCGGCAATGAAAAGAACAAAATGCTCCAGCGCATCTACGGCACCGCCTTTGATTCCAAGGAGGCATTGGACGCCTATTTGGCCCAGCAGGAGGAGGCCCGCAAGCGGGATCACAACAAGCTGGGCCGGGAACTGGAATACTTCACCACCGTGGACTATATCGGCCAGGGCCTGCCCATTTTGATGCCCAAGGGCACAAGGGTCATCCAGCTTCTGCAGCGCTTTGTGGAGGATGAGGAGCAAAGGCGTGGCTATATGCTCACCAAAACGCCGCTGATGGCCAAGCGGGACCTTTATAAAATTTCCGGCCACTGGGATCATTACCGGGAGGGCATGTTCATCATGGGCGACCCGGATGCCGAGGGTGAAGTGTTCGCCCTGCGCCCCATGACCTGCCCCTTCCAGTTCCAGGTGTACCTGAACAAGACACGCTCCTACCGCGACCTGCCCATGCGGCTTTCAGAAACAAGCACGCTGTTCCGCAACGAAGCTTCCGGCGAGATGCACGGCCTCATCCGCGTTCGCCAGTTCACTATTTCCGAGGCGCATCTGGCCTGCACCCCCGAGCAGGTGGAGGATGAATTCAAGGGTTGTCTGGATCTGGCCCGGTTCATGCTCAAGACCCTGGGGCTGGATTCCGATGTCTCCTACCGTTTCAGCAAATGGGATCCCAACAACAAGGAGAAGTATATCGGCGATCCCAGATCCTGGGAAGATACGCAAAACTTCATGCGCCGCATCCTGGACCACATCGGCATCGCCTATGTGGAGGCCGAGGGGGAAGCGGCCTTCTATGGCCCCAAGCTGGACATACAGATCAAGAATGTCTGGGGCAAGGAAGACACCATGATCACCATTCAAATAGACTTCCAGCTGGCCGAGCGCTTCCAAATGGAGTACACCGACAAGGATGGCGTCAAAAAGCACCCCATCGTGATCCACCGCACCTCCATCGGCTGCTATGAGCGGACGCTGGCACTGCTGATTGAAAAGTATGCCGGCGCCATGCCCCTGTGGCTGAGCCCCACCCAGGTGAAGGTGCTGACCATCACCGACCGGGCCGACGCCTGGGCCGATGAGATCGCCCAAAAGCTTTCCCAGGCCGGATTGCGCGTGGAAACCGACAAGCGCAACGAAAAGATAGGTTTCAAGGTGCGGGAAGCGCAGATGGAAAAGGCCCCCTATATGCTGGTGCTGGGCGATCAGGAAGTGGAAAGCAAAACCGCCACTGTCCGTGACCGCAAAGGCGGCAATCTAGGGGCCATGAGCCTGGACGAGATTCTGCAAAAACTGCTGCTGGACGTGGCCACAAAGAAGATCGATATCTGATATCAATACAAAAGATCGCCCCTACGGCCGTAAAGAGGAATTGACTTTACTCCCGGCACCTGAGAGCTCCGGCAATAAGGCTCACAACCATTACGGAGTCGTAGGGGCGATTATCAAGCGCCCGCCTATACGATCCTGCACATTCCAATTTGCTTTCAGGACAGCATGATCAAACTTTCAGCCGTACACATTTCTCGGTCAAACGAAAAGCAAAGGGGAAGGGTCTTATCACCCTTCTCTTATTCTTTTGAAAATATGCTCTTCCTGTCCAGATTCAACATCTTTCCCGTTATCTGTATCAGCAGTTCTTCTACAGCCGAAAGCGTCGCCACGCCGCACAGTATCCATGCGATTACTGTCGTCGTGAGAACCGGTAAGAAAAATGGAAACAGAAAGATCAAAAAGCCTGTCAGCTTGTTGGCATATGTGTGCAGGGACGCAAAGGTTTTATGCTTTTTTAAGGAAACTCCAGCCGCGGCAAAACGGATGACCGCGATCGCCAGTATCCAAACGATGGTGCCCGCCGGAAGCTTCACAACCGGATATAGCGAAACAATCATCGCCGCCACCAGCGCAAAATCGGCGGCGGAATCCAGCCTGGCGCCCAGTTTGCTTTGGGTATGCGTTTTACGGGCTATAAACCCATCCAAAGCGTCGGTGATGCCGCATACCGCATATACAAGCAGGAAGGCTGTTTGAAGCGGCGGCAGAAACGGCAGGGATACCGAAAGGATGATTCTCAAAATGGTCAGCGCGTTTGCTATCCATCCAAACCGTTTCATTTCAATCCTCCTTCCAATGATCCGTTCTTGCCGTTTTCGGCCGTGGAAGCGCTCATCCTGTCGTGACATATTCTCCACAGTTTTGTATGTTTTGTCAATTGAGTAAGCGGGTATCAATCTGCTATGTATCCCCCTTGTTTTCCGGGGCGGGCCGTGATACAGTATTGGAATGCTGACACACAAAAGGAGCCGCATACACATGCACCGCCTGTCTTTTCTCCCCCTCAGGCCGCAGCGCCCGCCCAAGGAACGGTCCTATGTCCTTCGCCTTTCCTTTCCCGCCATTTTCGAAAATCTAACGGCCACCATGATGCAGATCACCAATATGATCATGGTGGGCGGCCTGGGGGCATCGGCCACCGCCACGGTGGCGGTGAACTCGGCGCCCACCTGGGTCATCAACAGCCTGGTGATGGCCATTGGCGTTGGCAGCACAGCCCTGATCGCCAGGTCCACCGGCGCCAAGCAAACTTCGGAGGCGGAGGCAGCCTGCCGGCAAACGTTTCTTTTGGGCGTTGCAGCAGGCGCGGTGCTAAGCGCTTTGACTTATTTTCTGGCCCCGCTGATCCCTATATGGATGCATGCCGATCCTTCCCTGTACGGGGAGGCAACGCTCTACATGCGCATCCTGTCCGCCGGATTTTTGCCCTATTATACAGGCGTGGTGCTGGCTGCCGCGCTAAGGGGTGCGGGCGATATGGCCACGCCCATGAAGGTCAGCGCCACCGCCAGCATTTTGAATATCGTGATAGGCTTCTTTCTGATCTACCCGACCCGGGAGATTTCCTTTCTCTCGTTGACTTTTCCCATGTGGGGCGCCGGGCTTGGCGTAAGGGGCGCGGCCATTGCCACGTCCGTTACTACGGGATTGTCGGGCATTTGGCTGATCCTTGCCGCAATGAATCCCAAAAGCAACCTGAAGCTGCGTTTAAAGAAGCTACGTCCAAGCTTCCCTCTTATCAGGCAGCTTCTGTCGATAGGTACTCCCGCCGCCCTGGAGCGCCTTTCTATCTCTCTGGGACAGGTCATTTTCATCGGTATGGTGGCTTCCCTGGGCACCGCCCAGCTGGCAGCCCACCATTTGGTAGTCACCATCGAATCCTTGTCCTACATGCCTGGCTATGGTTTTTCCGCGGCCGCTTCCACGCTGGTGGGCCAGTCCCTGGGTGCAGGGGAACCCGCTGGCGCCCGGCTGCGGGGTGGCCTTAGTATCCGCCTTTGTGTGGTTACGATGTCCCTGATCGGCGTGGCGCTGTTCTTGTTTGCCCCTTGGTGGATTGCGCTTTTTACCCCGGACGTGAATGTACGTTTGATCGGGGCCTCGCTGCTTCGCATCTGCTCTTTGGAACAGCCCGCCACGGCGCTGTATTTGACGTCCTCCGGCGCGCTAAGAGGCGCGGGCAAAACAAGGGCACCTTTCTTCATCGCCTTTGGCAGCATGGGCTTAAGGCTGGTACTTGCGTATGTGTTCATTTCCCATTGGAATATGGGCACCCAGGGCGCCTGGTGGGCCATGGGCATCGATTTGTGGGTTCGTGGGATATTGACCTTCCTTTGTTTCCACAAGGGAAGTTGGTTAGGGGTGCAAGCCTAGTATCTTATTTTTTTGGGAAGTTTTGGACTTTTCGCGAAGAATGTGCCAATTAGGCTTGACGGAAAAAAATCCCTACACTATAATTTCATGTATATCATTAACAACAACATGTAAGGAGGAGCACGGGATCATGAAAAAAATCATTTCCATTGCCTTGATGCTATGCCTGCTGTTGGGCAGCAGCGCCATGGCGCAAACCGCTTCGGAGGCGCCGCAATACACCTATAACCGGGCTATGGCGGATTTCCCTACTAACTGGAATCCGCACCAGTACCAGACCGCTACCGATAACGATTTCATGATGACCTATCTCGTCAACGGCTTTTATGAGTTTGACTACAACGATACTATGGACGGGTACGTCCTCAAGCCCCTCGCGGCCGCCGGTTTCCCCGTGGACGTGACGGCCGATTACGTAGGCGAGGAGTGGGGCATTAAAGAAGGGGATACCACCCGCGCCTGGAAGATCCCCCTGCGCAGCGACCTCAAGTGGCAGGACGGCTCCCCCATCGTGGCGGGTGACTACGTTACCTCCGCCAAACTGCTGCTCAACCCTGCGGCCCAGAACCACCGGGCCGATAGTTTATACAACGGCAACATGGTTATCACCAATGCCGAAGCCTACGCCAAGCAGGGCACCGACGCGGACACTTCCATCAACGCCTACATGGAACTGGTGGGTGCTACCGACGTCGCCGCCTTCCTGACCGAATACGGCAGCCAGCCGGGCTACGTCAACTGGGGCAGCTCCTTTGGCGACACCTATGACTTCACGGCCAAGGCCTGGACCGGCGCGGCCGAGGACGCCGTGGTGGACAGCAGCTTGACCCTGGCCGATCTGTACACCTTCTACACCGAAGGCGAAGGCGCCGTCAAAATCACCTGGGCAGACGATGCCACCAAGAAGGAATGGGCGCTGGACGAACTGTTCGGCAAGTATCGCTATCCCGAAGTCGCATTTGACAAGGTTGGCATCCAGGCCCTCAGCGACACGGAGCTGGTGCTGATCCTGACCAAGCCGCTGGAAGGCTTCTATCTCCATTATTCCCTGACCGACAGCTGGCTGGTGAACGAACAGCTATACGCTAAGAACGAAAGCACTGTGGACGGCGTGTACAATAACACCTACGGCACAAGCGCCGAAACCACCATCTCCTATGGCCCCTATATGCTCACCTCCTTCCAGTCCGACAAGATCTACACCCTGGAAAAGAACCCCTACTGGTACGGCTACAGCGATGAGGCCAGCAAGGTCCTGTACCAGACCACCAAGCTCCAGTTTGACTGCGTGAAGGAGCCCTCCACCCGTCTGGAAATGTTCCTCAACGGCAAATTGGACTCCTTTGGCCTGGATAAGGACTACATCGGCGAGTACGGCAAGTCCGATTACACCTACTATTCCGAGGGCGATTCCATCTTTGCCATGGTCTTCAACCCCAACATGGAGGCGCTTAAGGCCAACCAGGCCAGCGCCGGGGAAAACATCAACAAGACCATCCTGACCATCAAGGATTTCCGGATGGCCATGTCCATGGCCATGAACCGTGCCGAGTTCTGCCTGGCTGCCTCCCCCATGAATTCCCCAGGCTTCGCACTCTACGGCGGCCAGATCGTATCCGATCCGGATAACGGTATCTTCTACCGCACCACCGACCAGGCCAAGCAGGTTATCGTGAATTTCTGGGGCCTGGCCGATGAAATTGGCGACGGCAAGCTCTACGCCACGGTGGATGACGCCATCGACAGCATTACCGGCTACAACCTGGAAATGGCCAAGACCTACTTCGATGCCGCCTATGACAAGGCCATCGCCGACGGGCTAATGGACACGGAAGACGTGGTGGAAATCATGGTGGGTACCCCCAACAACACCTCCGCCTTCTACAACAGCGGCTATGAATTCATTATCAACAACTACACCGAAGCGGTGAAGGGCACCAAGCTGGAGGGCAAGCTGACCTTCAAGCGGGACGACACCCTGGGCAACGGCTTTGGCGACGCCCTGCGTAACAACAATGTCGACATGCTCTTCGGTGTAGGCTGGACCGGCTCCACTTTCGACCCCTACGGCCTGATGGAAGCCTATGTCAGCGACACCTACCAGTATGACGCCAGCTGGGATACCACCGCCGCCACCCTGGATGTTACCCTGGATGGCCAAGCGTACACAGCCTCCGTGTGGGATTGGTATCAGTCCATCGTGGGCACGGAGATTACCGCCACCAAGACCGGCACCAGTGAAACCGTCACCCTCTCCTTCCCCTACAGCACAGACGCCCATAAGACCGAACTGCGCATGACCGTTTTGTCCCAGATGGAAAACGCCATCCTGCAGAACTACCACTTCATCCCGCTGATGGGCGATTCTTCCGCCGCCCTCAAGGGCATGCAGGTGAAGTTCTACACCGAGGATGAAGTTTTCCCCATGGGCCGCGGCGGCGTGAAATACATGACCTACAACTATGATGATGCCGCTTGGGATGCCTTTGTTGCGGAGCAGGGCGGCACCCTGAACTACAAGTAACCGTTATCCGACGGAACCTATCGCAGGACAGCATTGCCGCGGAGGAAGGGTGCGCATGAATCCCTTCCTCTGCGGGTTAGTCCTTCCCCCAAATGAGTTGCATTTTTTACGGCTACACCCATGTGCGCCGGTTGCATATGGGTGTAGCCGTAAAATGAGAAGGGGATTCCGCATGGTCAAGTATGTACTCAAAAGAATCCTGCTGATGTTCATGGTGTTCCTGATCATCGTTTCCATGTGTTTTGTACTTATCAAGCTGCTGCCCAACAAGCCCGCCCAGCAGTTTGGCAAGGATATGCAGCTGATTGAGATGCGGCGCGAAGCGTTGGGCTATAATAAACCGCTGATTGAACAGTATATGATATTTTTTCAAAAATCCTTGATCGGCGGCGATTGGGGCATCAGCGAATCCCTGTACCTGGGGCAGGATGTATGGGCCAAGTTTATGGAAAAAATGCCCGCAACCATCATTGTGAATAGCTATACCATGATCTTTAGCGTGCCTCTGGGTCTTCTTTTGGGGATATACGCGGCCTTGAAGAAAAACAAATGGCAAGACCATTTTATTTCCACATCGGTCATGGTGTTTGTTTCTGTCCCCAACTTCGTGTACGCTTTTTTGGTACAGTATTTTCTGTGCTTCAAGCTTAAATGGTTTCCGTTCCAAATGGCGGCGGGCCAGGATTACTTTTCCTTTGCAACCTTTGTGTCCCTGGTGCCGGCCATCCTCTCCCTGGGCTTTGGCATCGTCGCAGGCCTGACCCGCTATACACGTGCCGAACTGACGGAGGTATTAACCAGCGACTTTTTGCTTTTGGCCCGCACAAAGGGCCTTTCCAAGGCCCAGACCACGTTGCGCCACGCCCTGCGCAATGCGATGGTGCCTATTTTCCCCATGATCCTGGGGGAGTTTGTAGGCATTATCGGCGGCTCGCTGGTCATTGAACAGATCTTTGGCATCCCCGGCGTCGGCCCGCTCTATGTCGCTTCCATCACAGCCGCGACGCCGGACTACAACTTTTTCATGCTTCTTTCGGCCTTTTACACATTGGTCAGCCTGGCTTCCGGTATCCTGGTGGATATCAGTTATGGCTTCATCGACCCGAGAATCAGAATGGGGAGCAAGAAGTAATGAACGAAAAAAGCAAGATGTATACCCCCATCCCCGCCTCTGACTTTGCGTTTGTCGGCGACGAAGGCCGCCTGCATGATAAAAAGCTGGAAACCAAGCCCACCAGCTATTATCAGGATGTTCTTTCCCGCTTTGCCCGGAACAAGAGCTCGGTAGCAGCCGCCTTTATTATTCTGTTCCTGATCCTATATGCGATCCTGGGTCCCATCCTGGGTGATACCACCTATACACGCTCGCTGACGGACACCACGTACTTAAGCTACACCAAGCTTCCCCCGAGGTTCGTACCCCTAAACTGGCTTGGGCTGAACGGGTACAGCGATGCTACGCTGAATGCCGCCACCTTTCAGTCATACAGCGCCATCGCCCATGAAACCGGCCTGAATCCCATTGTGGAGATCTACCGCGAATCGTATACGGACCCAACCGCCAACTCCAATACCACATTTTACGACGTCAAGGTCGACGATTACCTGAAAATGGGGATGACCTATCTCACCCTAACCCATGCGGAATTTGAGGCGTTGCAGGCCTGGCAGGATCAGACGGGCATTCAGGTCATCTATCCCGCCATTACCGACGCCAAGCAGTCCGACGCGAACATCTGGTACGAAACCAACCGCAAGGGCGTGCCCGTGTTGGATAAGGGGGGTAATTTCACCCCGATTTACCGCACCACCACCCCGGAGGATACTACGTACCACAGCCTGCGCATCGCCGGTGATACAGATCCTGACAAGCCCTACGCCTATGCGCGGATAACCGGCACTTCTACTGTCAAGTCGTATGTGACGCGCATCAGCAAATATACGTATTTCCAATACCGCTACGGCTACGAGCCTGCCTTCGTCTTCGGCACCAACGACCGGGGGCAGGATATCTTCACCCGCCTGGCCATGGGCGCGCGTTTCAGCTTGCTGTTGGCCATTTGCATATCCGCCATCAACCTGTTTATCGGCGCGGTCTATGGCGCCATTGAGGGATACTACGGCGGCGCGGCGGACTTGATCATGGAGCGCATTTCGGATATATTGAGCGGCGTGCCCTTCATTGTGGTAGCCTCGCTCTTCCAACTGCATCTGGCCAAGAGGGTGGGCAGCGCACCATCACTTCTGTTTGCTTTTGTGCTCACCGGCTGGATTGGCATGGCCAGCCGCGTGCGTATGCAGTTTTACCGCTTCAAGGGGCAGGAGTACATTCTGGCGGCCCGGACGCTGGGAGCGCGCGACGCGCGCCTGATGTTAAGGCACATCTTCCCCAACTCCCTCGGAACGATCATCACCGGCTCCGTGCTGGTGATCCCAAGCGTTATCTTCAGCGAGTCCATGCTCACGTACCTGGGCATTATCAATCTGGAATCTTCCACGATGACCAGCGTGGGCAGCATGCTGGCCGGCGGAAAAGCGTATTTGTCCACCAATCCGCACATCATCTTTTTTCCGGCACTTTTCATTTCCCTGCTGATGATTTCCTTCAACCTGTTTGGGAACGGCTTACGCGACGCCTTCAATCCGTCACTGAGGGGAGCTGAGTAGAATGGAGAAAAAATTACAAGTGCGGGATCTGCGCATCTCCTTTCGCACAGTATCCGGCAAGCTGCAGGCGGTGCGGAATATCAGCTTTGATTTAACCAAGGGGGAAACGCTGGCCATTGTCGGCGAGTCCGGCTCGGGCAAGTCCGTCACCTCCAAGGCCATCCTTGGCATCCTGGCGGGCAACGCCATGGTGGAGGGCGGCGAAATCCTCTACGACGGGCAGGACCTGCTTAAAATCAACGAGGAGGATTTCTATAAGATCCGCGGCGACAAAATCTCCATGATTTTTCAGGACCCGCTTTCCAGCCTCAACCCAATTATGCGCATCGGAAAGCAACTGACGGAGGCCATGCTCTTGAAGGGCAAGGCACGCCAGCGGTTTTCCAAGGCCAGCTACCACTTTAAGCTTGACCTGTTGGAAAAGTATATGCGCTTAAGCCGGCCGGGGCAGGAAGAGGCCATCCGGAAGAAGTGCAGTCTCTTCCGGCGGTTTGAAAGGCGGCATGTCAGCCTGAAGCAGGCATACGACAGCGCTCTGGAGGCCGCCCAGGAAGCCCTTGTGGAAATGGAGAACATTCTGTTCCTCATAGAAAAAAACGCTTTTACCGATGCCCGGATAAGCCTTGCGGAGGTTCAGGAGCTGTGCTTGAAGTCGATGAACCCGTATGTGGTGTCCGATCGCGCCGCGGAGGTCAAGAACCTTGCAGGCGGGCTGCTTGACGGCCTGCAAGGCCAGATCAGAAATGGAAAGTTCGATGATGCCGCCTTAAAGCTTGCGCAATTGCGGGATCTCCTCAAGGAAGCTGTGTCAAAGCCTGTGCCGGACTTTTTTGCCCTTGGCTATTTTGAGGAAAAGGGCACGGGTGAAAAACCCCGGGGAACCATGGATGAGCAAAACGCCTTTTACGCCCGCCGTCTGGCTGAGGAATTCATGGATGATTTTCTTCTCCTGGCTGAGAGTGGCGTAAAGTACAACCAGGAAAAATACCTGAAGCTTCGGGAAAAGGCCGTTCAGGCGCTGGACCAAACGCTCATTAAGAGCGACAGCCTTGACGTCGCAAGTTTTCAGCCCTGGGCAGCGGAATTGTGCAAGCAGGTGGACGAATCCATCAATCCCCTGGATATCGTCAAGGATAGCGTGGCCTGCACCTTTTCCAGCAGCCTAACGGATTTTGTACACTCCTATCAGGAGGGCGTGCGCTTAAACGGCCGTAAGGTGAAAAAATACGAACAGCAGACGCGCCGGTTTGAAAAGCGCGAGGCCAAGGGCAAAGCGGCCGACTGGACAGTGGCCTCCCCCTCCGTCATCGACCTGGCCCTGGTGAAACGGAATATCCTCCATCTGATCACAAACTTAAAAGAGCAGTACCAGGCAAAAAACCAGCCCTCCGCCCAGGAAGACCCGCGCGTTATCACCCGGCGCCTGATTGACTACATCAACGATGCGGCCTCCGGTATGGTGCTGAGTGTGACAAAGCGGGCGGCACGCAACAAGGCCCTCAAACTGATGGAGGAAGTGGGCATTTCTGAGCCGCGCAAGCGCTACCGCCAGTACCCCTTTGAATTTTCCGGCGGCATGCGCCAGCGGATCGTCATTGCCATTGCCTTGGCGGCAAACCCGGATATCCTGATCTGCGACGAGCCTACCACCGCTTTGGACGTGACCATTCAGGCACAGATTCTGGAGCTGATCAACAAGCTGAAAAGGGAACGCAACCTATCCATCATCTTCATCACCCACGACCTGGGCGTTGTGGCCAACATGGCGGACCGTATCGCCGTCATGTATGCAGGCAAGATCGTGGAGTGCGGCACCTCCCAGGAAATTTTCTATTCCCCTGCCCATCCGTATACCTGGGCCCTGCTCTCCTCTATGCCCAATCTGGAAACCAAGGAACGGCTGGAGGCCATTCCCGGCACGCCGCCAAACTTGATCTATCCGCCCAAGGGGGATGCCTTTGCCGAGCGCAACCGCTATGCCATGGAAATCGATTTTAAGCAGGAGCCCCCCGCGTTTCCCATTACACAGACCCATTGGGCAGCAACGTGGCTTTTGCACCCCGACGCGCCCAAAATTCAACCACCAAAGGCCTTGACGGAACGCATTGAAAAAATGATGGCCAGAATGGAAGTGAACCCGAATGCCTGACGAAAATGCCGAAATCCTGCTTCGGGTGGAACATTTGTGCCAATATTTCAAGTCGAACAAGGCCGTGGATGACATCAGCCTTGACATCAAAAAGGGTGAAGTTTTTGGCCTGGTAGGCGAATCGGGGTGCGGCAAAACCACCACGGGCCGCTCCATCATCAAGTTGTACAATATCACTTCCGGCAGCATCTATTTCAAAGGGAAACGCATTGCGGCAGGCACGCTATCCTATGACAGGGCCATTGCTGAGGCAAGGAAGGAAATGAAAACCGCCGCGCCGGATAAGCGCCAGGAACTGCGCGCATTCATTGCCCGGCAGCAGGAGGAAATCCGCGCTGCCCGGCGCGACCATTACCGCTGTGACAAGCTGTACGCCAACGAGCAGATGCGGGAGGTGGAAAGCAAATACAAGCCTCTTTGGGCCGCCGCCTCCGGTGATGCGTTGGTAAAACTGAAGGAAGAATATTCCTATGCCATTAGAATCGCCCAAAAGCAGCGCTTTACCACCCAGATCCAGATGATTTTCCAGGACCCCATCGCCTCCCTGGATCCCCGCATGACGGTGTATGAGACCATATCGGAGGGCTTGGTCATCCGCGGGGAAACGGACAAGCGCCGCATTGAGGAAAAGGTCTATCAGGTGCTGGAGATGGTGGGGCTTGTGCGGGAGCACGCTTCCCGCTATCCCCATGAATTTTCCGGCGGCCAACGGCAGCGCATTGGCGTCGCCCGCTCCATTGTCATGAATCCCGAATTGATCATCGCGGACGAGCCGGTGAGCGCTTTGGACGTTTCCATCCAGGCACAGGTCATCAACCTGCTGGACGATCTTAGGCACAAGCTGGGCCTGACGCTTTTGTTTATTGCCCACAACCTGTCCGTGGTCAAGTATTTTTCCGACCGGATCGGCGTGATGTACTATGGCAAGATTGTGGAGTTGGCACCCTCGGACGAGCTGTTTGACCATCCGCTGCACCCGTATACCAAATCGCTGCTGTCGGCCATCCCGCTGCCCGATCCCAATTATGAAAAGCAGCGCCGCCGGATCAAATACGATCCATTGGTGGAGCATACCTATGAGGCCGACAAGCCAACGATGCGCGAAATTGTCCCGGGGCATTTTGTACAGTGCAATGAAGCGGAATATGTACGGTACAAGGCACAGCGGGAAGGCCGGTAAGACCATGTGCCATTTTCACAGCCTGCCATACTCCGGCGCCGGCAGAGGGGATGCATGAAGAACAAGCATACCGCCTGGGTCGCACGATACATCATCCCTTTTCTGATTGGGGTGGTCATTTCCTTCCTGGTCGCTCTTCATCAGGGTTTTGCCTTTGTACAGCCGGCTTTTATGCAGGCAAGGTACTTAAGCGACGGCTTTTTTGTGGCGGGCATTCTGCTGTCAGGCCTGGGCGGGCTTCTGGCGATTTCCACCACCGGCTTTTTTGACATGCTCTCCTACGCCGTTTACTGCTTGTTGATGCGGTTCACGCCATTAAAACGCAGCCGGGACCATGCCGACTTTTTTGCCTACAAAACAAGCAAAGACGCCCGCCGGGGGAAGTCCAAGGTTTTCCTTCTGCTAATAGGCCTCAGCTTTTGCCTGCTTTCCGCAGTCTGCTGGGTTTGGTATTCCTTATAATAGTTCTAAAAATGCTCCTCGCTGCGTATCTTTCTCAGTTCACTGCGGCGGATGCCGCCTTCCCACTCCCTGCGCTCCTTGTCTGTTTCCAGCTCAAGGGGCGGTACGGGGGTGGGCTTTTGATTTTCATCCAGCGCTACCATCACAAGGTATGCCCGGTTCACACGCTGCCTTTGGCCATTGAGATCCTCGGCAAACGTGTCCACCCGCACCTCCATGCTGGTATGTCCCACATAGGTAACGCAGCCGGTCAGTACGATGGTGGTGTTCAAATGGGCCGCCGCCTGGAATTCCAGCCGGTCCACGCAGGCGGTGGTCACTTCCCGGCCGCTGTGGCGGCGGGCCACCACGGCGGCTACCACGTCGATCCAAGCCATCAGCCTGCCGCCAAACAGGCGGTTATAGCCGTTGATGTCCTCCGGCAGCACGATATGCACCTGCTCAGTGCGGGAATCGGAAACCTTCTTAGGCATCATACAGCATTCCTCCGCAAATCATAGGCTGGCATAAGGAAAGCAGCATGTGCTTTCTTTCCATGGGATGCAGTGTAAACGCATCCGGATACGTATCCACAAGGCATCTAAACAGGCCCGCGTCTCCCGGTCCCATCTCCGGGGCGGGATTCAGCACCGACGCGGTTTGCAAAAGCCAGTCGATCTTCCCCTTGGGCACCACCACAAGCCCCGTATCCATTTCGCCGCCCACCTGCGCCAGATGGATCTTGTCATCCGTCAGCGCCTCCCACAGGAATACTGCGGAGGAATGAACGGGATGCTTTACATAGTCCATATCGATCCAGCCATAATGGGTATGGGAGGGAAACTGATGCGCAGCTTCGGCCATAAAATAGGGCTTGCTACGCAAAAACGCATCCTCGCAGCTGTAGGAAAGCAATCCCGCCTCCTCTTGCCGCGCATAAGTATTAGGCAGTATCTTTTGAAGCCGCTTTACCTGCTCCGGCGGGCAATAGCAGCAAAGAGAAAGGCGTTTTAGTTCCGCCAGGTTCTCAAAAAGCGTCAAATGGGCATCCATCGGCAGCCGGGGCGCATGCTTGCCCTGGGCTGTAGCCAGCATAACCCGGGCGATGGGCGTTTCCCGCCGCCTGCGGGTTAGCTGCCGCAGCCCATCCGCCAGCGGAAGCTGCACGGGATAACGCCCGTTCGAAGTATAGATCCCCAGGCGAGCTTTTGAATCCGCCTCCCGCCTGTCAAAAAAGACGCCGCCATCTTCCTCAAACTCCGGCAGGGTGGACGCCCAATCCCCCGCCGGAATGCGTTCATCCCCAAACGCAGCAGGGTTTGTCCTGCCTGCCACCTTCACATGAGGGACAAAGGCCGTAAACCCGCCGGCAAAAGCAGGCAGCGTAAGGGACAATACGCCCGTACCATCCCAAGCGTCTTCTCTTGCTTTGTGCATCCATTCCCCTGCCCCGAAAACAAAATCGGGAGAAAGGAAAAACGTCCGCGGTGGTCGAAGGGCATACAGCACCTTCATGCCGGGCGCGATTTGAAGCTCCCCTTCCATACCAAAGCCTCTCACGGCCATTGCCCTTGGAATCGCATCCGGCGACAAAGCGCCTGTAAGCAAAGGCTTTTTAGCCTCCGCCTCTGTGAGGGAGGCCAACAACGATCTATCCCAGTCCTCCAGGAAAATGGCCTCAGGGGTAATCTGCAAGGCATACTCCTGGCTGCCGTACAAGCCGTAAACCGTCTGCCAGGCAGCTTTTAGCGCAAGCCCTTCTCCTGGCATCAGCCGGCATGCTGCGGACTTGGCGGCCTGAAAAAAGGGCGTTGGATCGGTATTTTCAGCCGGGCAGACGCCAAAGGCAAGGCGGCCCGGCCACTCCGCCTTTTTCACCGCGTCCTTTATTGCGTCAAGACATCTTTGGGCACTGCCCCCCGCAATACCGACAAAAATCCCTTTCATGTGCCCTCCTGCGTGGTGATTTCTACCATTATATCCTTTGTGCTTATGAGCGTCAATGAAGCGGAACAGAATAAGCTGTATAGATACATCTTGCAAGAAAAGCTGCAATATTGTACAATGGAAGCAGTTGACAGATGTATAGCCGTTTCAAGGGCGCAGCGGCTTTGTTTTGATTGCGCCCTTGAGGAAAGAAAGGAGCGCTTTTTTGTGCCCAGTTATGCCCTGCGGGTCTTGGCGGAGCTTCAAAGCCGCAATGCCCATGAACCGGAATTCCTTCAGGCCGCCCAGGAGATCCTGACTACGCTTGACCCGGTGATCCAGCGCCATCCCGAATATGAACGCGCCGGGCTGCTGGAGCGGCTGGTGGAGCCGGAACGGGTGATCGTCTTCCGCGTGCCCTGGATCGACGATACCGGCCGCGTGCAGGTGAACAGGGGCTACCGCGTTCAGTTCAACAGCGCCATCGGGCCCATCAAAGGCGGTCTTCGGCTGCATCCCAGCGTGAACCTGTCAATCATCAAATTCCTGGGCTTTGAGCAGGTCTTCAAGAACAGCCTGACAGGCCTGCCCATCGGCGGCGGCAAGGGTGGCAGCGACTTTGATCCCAAGGGCAAGAGCGACAACGAAGTCATGCGCTTTTGCCAGAGCTTCATGACGGAGCTGTACCGCCATATCGGCCAGAATGTCGACGTGCCCGCCGGGGATATCGGCGTAAGCGGCCGGGAGATCGGGTATATGTTCGGCCAGTATAAGCGTTTGACAGGCCTCTACGAAGGCGTGCTCACCGGCAAGGGCCTTACCTACGGCGGCAGCCTGGGCCGTACCGAGGCCACGGGCTTTGGCCTGTGCTATCTGGCGCAGGAAATGATGCGCTATCACGGCCACGACGTACAGGGCAAGCGTGTGGTTATCTCCGGTTCCGGCAACGTGGCCATCTACGCTGCAAAGAAAATCACGCAGATGGGCGGCCTGGTAGTAGCCATGAGCGATTCCGACGGGTATATTGTGGACGAGAAGGGTGTCGACCTTGCACTTGTGAAAGAAATCAAGGAAGTGCGGCGCGGGCGTATCCGGGAATACACGCAAGCTTTGCCCCATGCCGCCTATACACCCGGCTTCCGCGGTATCTGGACGGTGCCCGCGCAGATCGCGCTTCCCTGCGCCACGCAAAACGAGCTGGATGCGGAGGGCGCAAAGGCGCTTGTCAAAAACGGCGTCATCGCCGTGGCCGAAGGCGCCAATATGCCTTCCACCCTGGAAGCCGCTCACATCTTCCAGCAAAACAATGTTCTTTTCGCGCCCGGCAAGGCGGCCAATGCCGGCGGCGTAGCCGTAAGCGCCCTGGAAATGAGTCAAAACAGCCTTCGCCTTGCCTGGACCTTTGAGGAAGTGGACGCCAAGCTCTACAGCATCATGAAAAACATCTTCCAAAAGTCCGCCGAGGCCGCGGAAGCCTATGGCATGGCAGGCAACTATATCGCCGGTGCCAATATCGCCGGCTTCCTCAAGGTGGCCGACGCCATGCTGGCCCAAGGCGCGGTGTAACCCAGGGGCTCCGCCCCTGGGAACCCCGCCAAAGGTTCCGAAGATGAGCGCCGCCTGTGGCGGATGAAGCGAGGCGAAGGAAGCTGGCGAAACAAGCGATGCGAGCGGTAGCGAGTCAGCGCGCCGATTGAGCCAGCCGGAATACATCCCTTTGGAATCCCCTATTATGGAAAACATCAAGGACATCTTTACAAATGCAGCATTTTTTGAAACTCGGGGACGGTTTGAAAACCGTCCCTTTTGCTTGTGCCATTATTCCTATAGAAGGAATCTTATCATAACGCAAATCATTAAAGCGTTAATAGGATTGTTATCGGATGAGTATGCCATCTTTCGGCCTATCAATAACCGGCACTCCGCGGGCGATTGATAATCGCCCCTACATCTGCATGGAGTTTTTTGTCTTCTCTTCCGTAGCATATGGGAGCCGGAAGAAAGGCCAATATACTCTTTATAGCCGTAGGGGCGATTATCAATCGCCCGCCTGCGACGGTTCATTTCAACATCACTTATGCTGGCTGGATCGCTGTATGAACGATCTGGAACGGTATTACTTTCGAGCCTTTTGCTGCGGGGATAAATGTTCTCCTTTGCATTCACACTTGATATGGGGATTCTCAAGGGGCTCATTCCATCTGGCTCAATCGTCGCATTGCTCACTACCGTTCGCACTGCTTGTTTCGCCAGCCTCCTCCGCCTCGCTTTATCCGCCACAGGCGGCGCTTCGGCTTCGGAGCCTTGAGCCCCGATGCAAGGGACAGAGTTCCTTGCCTGGATCGTTATATGGTGGTATACTGGTATTATTGAAAAATTTGGGAGGCAGCATGCGCAGCGACAGGCGAAAAAAAAGGCGGAACATACCTCAGATCATCGGCTATGTGCTGCTTTGCATACTATTGGTGGCAATCGGCTGGCTGGGCGCAAATGTGGCGAAACTGTCGGGGCGCACGGCGGAGGAAATGAGTCTGACACCCACTCCCGCCCCGTCCGCCGGGTTCATACAGCTGATGACGCAGGACCCCAACCAGCCCACGCCGACGCCTACCGAGCAGATGATCCGCAACGGCGCCAAGGGCGAGGAAGTGGAAAAGCTGCAGTCACGCTTGAAGGAACTGGGCTTTTACGAAGGTGAGGTAGACGGGCAGTTCGGCAACGGCACCAAGGCAGCCGTCACCCTCTTCCAGGAGCAGCACGGGCTGGAGTCCGACGGCATTGTAGGCCCGGCCACCAAGGAGCTGTTATATTCCGACCGGGCCCAGCGCATTGTCATCACTCCCACCCCGCCGCCAACGCCCACGCCTGATCCCAACAGTTCAATCGCAGCCGGCAGGCCTATTCTTGTAAACAAGCAAAACCTTCTCCCGGAGGATTTTAGCCCCCGTCAGCTGGTAAACATGCGTGAAGCGTGCCCCAGCGATATCGTCACCATCAAGGGCAGTGAAATCCAGGGGGAAAAAGAAGCTGTGGATGCGCTGGTAACCATGCTCCGGGCCGCCCACAAGGATGGGATCACCGTCTGGCAGGTGAGTGCCGGATACCGCTCCGTAGCGTACCAGCAGCAATTGTTCGATGAAAAGGTAGCCGCCTATATTGCGGAAGGCAGGAAGCGCGAAAGCGCCATTTCCGCCACAAAGCTTACCGTAGCCGATCCCGGCGCCAGCGAGCATCATACCGGTCTGGCCTTTGATATCACCGTGCCGGGTACCACCTTCAAGGGCACACAGCAGGCGCTTTGGCTCGCCGCCCATTGCTGGGATTACGGCTTCATCATCCGTTACGAGGAAGACAAGCAAGAAATCACCGGCTTTCTTGCGGAACCCTGGCACATCCGCTACGTAGGGCTGCCCCACAGCACCGTCATGCGGGATCATGCCTGGGCGCTGGAAGAATACATTGAGCAGTTGCCCTGAAACAACACGAATACAGCCGCTCCCGTGCAATGCAGGAGCGGCTGTATTTTCTTTATGTATCAGTTGCTTAAGAGGCGAGATCAACGGTGTCGGAGCTATTCCTGGTTACATTGGGCATGTGCTTGCGCCTTGCCCACCACCTGACCCACATCATTGTCATGGTGATAGCAGCCCCGGCGCTGAACCAGGCCGTCAGCATGCCGTAGAACCGGATGTGGTTGAGCTCCGGGCTTCTAAGCTCCTGCAGCCGGGAGGCGCTTTGCCATACCTGCCAGAAGGCGGTTTGAATGTCCTTCCATTCCACCAGGATGGCCGGCACCCACTCGGTAAAGGTATACACAGGCGCTACCAGATACGTGATCAGCCAGGAGATCAGTAATGTCAGCGCACCATATCCCGCAGCCAGCACCAGAATTCCAATGGTGAGGCGTGGCATCAGCCTGACCGCGTACTCCCTTGCAAGCCGCTGCCGGTAATCAGCGAAGAAGCGCTTAAACTGGCCGTTCCAGATGGAAAGCAGCCGGAAGAATACTGCCGCGCCTGCAAAGAACAGCAGCACCCGGATGGGCAGCATGGCCCCCATGGCTTCCTTGCCAAGATCGATGAGCGTTCCACCTGCTTTCCAGCTCTCCATGGCCGTTGCAAAGGTGGACCGCGCTCCCGCACCGGGGATGGGCCGGGCCGTCACCTGCAAGGCCTGCAACTGGATCTCCTTGTCCCATAGGTAGTTGAGCGGGACATATGCACCATAATCCTCACTGTCGCCCACCGCTTTTGTATGCCTCAGAATACCGACCACCTTAAACTTTACACCGGAGATGGTTACCGTGCGGCCAATGGGCTGGGCAATTTTGAAAAGTGCCAAAGCAAGCTGCTCATCCAAGAGAATGACGTCGGCACCCTTTTTCAGCTCCTCCGGGTAGAACAGTCGCCCAAAATGCAGATATTGGGGCTGCAGCTTGTATGCATTCTCATTGAGGGCGGTGAGCCTGGCCTGCTTCGTTTCCTCCGTATCGGCGGCCATGCTGGCTTTTTCCAGAATGCCGCTCATGGTGTATGTTTCCATGATGCCGTTCCAGCTCCCGGCCGCGGTTTTCAGGCTTTTCCACAGGGTCAGTGCGGCCTGGTTGGGCTTGGGGGCGGGTGTATTCTCCTGATCATCCTGCTGCTGGTCTTGCTGGTCCTGCTGATCTTGCTGCTGGTCGCTTGGCTCCATCTGCGGAGCGGGGATCACATACTGCAGGTCGCGGCCTACGCCGTTTATCTGAAAGGCCGACAATATGAGAACGGCGACGCAGATGAAAAGCGCCAGAAAGCCCCGTAACTTCTTTTCCTTCATGGCGTCTCCTTCCGGCAGCTCAATCGATGTATTCCATCACGGTGCAATCGTCGGTCAGCGCCCGGTCTTCCCCGTCGGCAATCTCCTGATAATCCATTTCCTGCTGGATGGATACCACGGTATCGCCCCGCTCCAATACGGTAACGCTTGTCTTGACCGCCGTCATGGAACTGGAACCCAGAAAGCCGCCCCACTTGCGCTGGATGAGGTATACATAATCCTGACCTTCGCCCTCGTTGCGCACGGCACTGGCCGGCACCAGCGTGGCGGATTCCTTGGCCCTATACGTGACCGTCACCTCGGTATCGCCGTCGGTGATCATGCGGGTGATGCCGCCTTTGATGGAAATAATGTTCTCGGTCAGCGTGATGTACACATACTTTTTCCCGTCGCCTTCCAGCACGGTCTTTTCCACCGACGTCCGTTCGGAGCCATAATCCCCCGCCACATCCACCCTGGTCCCGTCGGCGATGGCTTTGTTAAGGGACGTGATTTCCGCCCGCAAAACCGGCGCGGTATTTTCCTGGCTTAAGGTGAAAGCTTTCTTCTTTCCATCGTATGTGTCACCGTTTTTCACATCCATGGAATCCACATATCCATCATGGGGCGCGGTGATCGTGGTCAGCTTATCTTTACGGTTAGCCAATGCAACCATGTCATCGGATATAGTATTCAGCTCTTTCAAAAGTGCGTTGCGCTCGTTGATATACTTGAAGGTAGAGCTTCTGACCCTGGTCTTTGCGCTGTTGAAGGATTTGAAGAAAGCGGTGGAAGATTCATCATAGGCAGTCTTGGCAGCCTCTACCGCCGTCACCGCCTGCATAAGATCGGCTTTCCCGGCAACCTGGTCAGGCCACGCCGCTATATCTTCCCCAAGGGTGATGCCCTGACGCAACGCAAGGGTGCGGACATTGTGCTCCGCCGCATTAAGCGCGGTCTGCTTATCCATCACATCGTCATACATGTCGTTTTGACCGCTGGTTCTGGAGGCAGAGCGGTTCTCTACGTCTTTATCCATCAATTCCTTGGCTTTAGCATCGTAGTCGTCCTGCAGTTCCTTCCATTTATCATCATAATCGGGAATGATGGCGGTAAACAGCGTCTCCCCGGCCTTTACGTGGTGGCCGGGACGAACGTACACCTTATCCACCACGATGTTGCTTTTGGCTGCATCGCTTATGATATGGTCCGTTTTCTCAGGAAAGAACACCTGTCCATGCAGTGTGATCTTCTGCTCCAGCCTGCCGCGGCTGGCCTGCACGATTTTAATCTTGGGGGTGGTGATGGTCAGAACCGTTTTGGCAAAGAACATGCAAAGCGCCACTGTAACCGCGAGAATGATAAGGCCTTTTAATGCAATCCTTTTCAGCTTCATACCCTAGTAGCTCCTCTCCCGCTATTTCAGCTCGCTGAGCGCAACGCCCAGCAATATGTCTTCCTGGAAGTAAAAATAGATGAACAGCGCCGGAAGAATGTACAGCGCCGCGCCGGCAAAGGCCACGTCCGAACCTTCGATGCTCAGTTGGTTGAACATCACCGACAGGGGCTGTTCGGCTGTGCTGTTGCTAAGGTACACCAACGGCTGCTCCACCATGTTCCAGCAATCCGCAAAGGACAGCGCGACGGCCGCACCCAGGATAGGCCGGCAGACGGGTATCACCACATGGGCGTAGCAGCGGAAGGTGCCCGCCCCGTCCATCATCCCCGCCTCCAGCAATTCTCCGGGCAGGCTAACCATATATTGGCGCAGAAGGAAGATGTAAAAGGGAGAAAATAGCATGGGCAGTATCACCGCCCAAGGCGTTTCCATCAGCCCCATCCAGCGCAGGGTAATGACACTGGGTGCCATCGTTACCTGGAAGGGGAGCACCATCAGCATCAAGATGCCGAAGAACAGCGCGTCCCGTCCTTTGAAGTGAAAGCGGCTCAGCGCGTAGGCCATCAGCGGGATCACGGCGGCCTGGCCAAGCAAAATCGCCGAGGTGTATTTGGCGGAATTCACAAAAAGCTTCAGGTATTGGAGCTCCTCGATCAGTATCTTGTAATACTGCCGCACGGAGGCCATGGCCGGGGAGACGAGTACATCCAGCCATTTGGTTTCGTCATAGTTGCCCCGAAGGCCAAGGTACGCTTCCATCTCTCCCTTGGGGAAGAAGGAGTACAGGAACGTAAAAAAGATGGGGACCAGGATAAGTACGGCAATGATTGACAAAAACAAAATGGATAGCGTCCGCCCGAAGTGCAGCCGCCTGTGGCGGTGCAGGGGGTGTGTTACCGGCTTTACGGCAGTAGTCTGCGTTTGCATAACATCTTCCCCCCTTATATCTGATTGGGCGAGCGTACGGCCTTGGTGGCATACATCATGCCGAACAGTCCGAACACGATGATGGCAAAGCTGTAGGCGGCTGTAGTTACATCCTGGTAATCCAGGCGTGCAAACTTGTTGTTCATGAAATGCTGCAGCGTATACACTGTTTCATCGGGATAGGCCCCGCCGATGAAGTATACCTCCTTAAAAATTTTGAAGGCGTTTACCCAGGCAAGCATGAACACCAGGAACGCGGTCGGGATCAAGAGCGGCAGCGTGATCTTCGTCTCCCGCTGGAAGGCGTTGGCCCCTTCCAGGCTGGCGTACTCATAGTACGCTTCCGGCACCGTTTGCAGCGCCGCGGCAAAGATGACCACCGAGAAGCCCAGGTTCTTCCATATGTACAGGAGTACCACAGGCACCCGGAGAGCACCGCCCTCCAGCCACAGCACACGGTTTATCCCCAGCCCCGCCAGGATGCGGTTCATGACGCCGCCGTAGTCGAACATCAACAGCCATATGAGCAGCAACGCCGAGGAAGGCATCAAGTACGGCAGCAGCAGCGCGTTGCGGAAGAAAGCCCCCCTGCTTCTGAGCGTACGCAGCATGGCAGCCAGGATGAAGGACATGAGCCAGATCACGGGTGCGCACAAAAGCGACAACTCCATGGTGTTTTTCAGCCCCATCCGGAACATTTCATTCTGCCATATTTCCTTGTAGTTTTGAAACCATACGAAATTGTTTTGAAAGGTGCCGTCCGTCATGCTGTAATAAATGCCCCCGATAAACGGGGCCAGATAAAAGGCCGTTAATCCGAGCAGGCCGGGTAGCAAAAACAGCCAGACACTTTTTTTCCGCCGGAACAAATCTTTGTTCCTCCCTTCCCTTGGCACCGGCGCGCCCCGTTTATTTAGGGGCGAGGCCGGCGCTATACGAAAATTACTGCCGCTCCAGCGTGATCATGCGGATCTTCTGATCCACTTCCGCAATGAACTGGTCCAGGGACATCTGCTTCTGGCGATAGCGGTCCACCAGCGTCATGATTTCAGACGTGCCTTCCTGGGCGCGGTAATCCAGCACATTGGGCATAGCCACATAGCATTGCGGCGCCACCTGCCGGTACTGGGAGATGTTCTCCGGTGCCACCAGCCAATAATGCATATCCTTTTGGGCCAGGAGCTCCTCATACGTTTGGATCGAGGTCTCGATATCCTTTTTCTCTTCCGGCTTGGCGGTCTCCAAACGCTTCTTCTCACTCTCCAATTCAACGGTCCATTGCTGTACGGTCTGCTCAAAGTTTTCCTGCGGCACAGGTTCGTTGTCATCTGGGAACATCATGATGTGCTGAGCGGGATCCATATACTCCAATGCGCTCTCAAGATACTTCAAAGCCGTATCCGGATTCTTTGTATTGGGATTGATGAACAGCACCTGCACATTTACCGGGATATATACAGGCCCGCCGCTTTGTATGGGCAGCATTAAAGGCTTTGACGTCATCAGGCTTCGGAGCCCGCCCTGAACTTTCAGCCAGTCGCCGTAATTCCTGAACAGGCCGGCTGTATTCATCGATTTCTCCGGATCAGAGGGCATTATATTGTTCAATTCCTCCGCTTTCAGGCCTTCCAATGCCTGCATGATTGTTCGGAACAAAGGCGTGTCAAAGGATAACTCCTCATGATTCGCCTGGCTCTGATGAACATACAGATCCAGCGCCATCTGGAACATAGTCTTTCTAAAATCCGTCACATCCTCCATGAGCTGAATTTCCGGATGCTGGATATGACCTTCTTCCGCCCACCAGTTCATGAAATCAATCAATTCCAGGAAGCTACCCGGCATCCTGCTGGTCAAGCCGCTTTCTTCCCACGTCTTGGGGACAATGCTCAGGCCATATCCATTTATGATGATTGGCAAGGCATAGAACTTGCCGTCCCGTGAGATGGCGCTTTGCAAAAAGGGATACATTCTGGCAAGCTCCGCCGCAAGCACAGGTGAGGAGGACAAATCCATGCAATATCCTTTTTCCATCAGGCTTACAAAATCCTGATAGCTGATGTCCAGGTTATAGACATCAAAGGAATGATCGCCGGTGATCATGGCCTGAGCCAACGCCTGATCATTTTCAAAAAACAAATCTTCGCTGAAAACGACAGGTACTTCGGGATATTTCTCCATAAAGGCCAAGGTTGCAGAATCCGTACATCCACCATAGATGGAAAGCGAGCCGGGCGGCGTATACTGGGCGCCGGTACCACGCATGACCAGGCCGCTGCAGGTGGCGATGGCGTAGATCCCGCCGGGCAGCATCAACGCGGGCGATGTATAATCGGGAAAATTCGCGGGGATGGATGCCACCTGAGTGGCGGTGCCGAAAGATTTCATGCACATAAGTTTGTCGCTGGTGGCATAGAACAGCGAATCCGTCTCCTTGTGATAGACCATCCCGTAAACAGCTGCATCAACAATGACTCCGGCTTCCCTGCAGCTGCCGTCCGCCGGATCAAAAATCGCCACGGCGGGCTTGATGGAATCCAACTTGCCCTCCTTATAGGCGTTGTCCATGTCACACACCTTCAGCAGGAGCTTACCATCCTTATACGGTGTCATATCCTGAACAAGCGGAACATTCAAAACTTGCTTTTCCCCTGTGGCCAGGTCAAAGGATACAAATTCCGGATTGTACATTTTCCCTGCGGACCGTACGATAATGTAAAGCCTGTTTTCAACAATATACAGACGTTCGGTCATCTTGGAATATATGATCGAGTTGCCTTTATACTCCATATCAGACCAATCGAGCTGCACCGGCGTACCCAATATCAATTTGTCAGACTCGAATGTGATAGGGAACAGCTTGCCATTCAAACGGTTTAAACCATAGAGCGTAGTTCCGTCACTGACCAGGTAGGCGATCACCGCTTCCGCATCATCAGCCAATTCCTGTGCTTCCGCATAGCTTTCATATATGTTGGGCTCCAGGCCGGATGCCACCGCATCAGGAGTCTCCTGGCCGGCCTTCCATGAAAAAATTTTGGAACCCCAAAGCGAATACAGCGTATCTCCTATCGCCGCCATGGTGGGATCGGAATAACGTTGAACCTGCAACTCAGAAAGCTGTTCCTCGGTAAAGAGAAGTTTATCCTCCGGCGCTGCCGTGGCTGCCGGCATCATCGAAATCATGATCAAAAGCAGGCAGAATAGTGCGGTCGCCTTCTTCATAATAATGCGGTATCCTCCATATTTTTGATACTTCTTTTCATTTGCGTAATATCTGGGCGGAATAGAATTTTTGTGCCCTCAATACCGGCGCAGGGCACCCGCCCTGGGCCTTGCCCAAGACGGTTTCCCCATGCCATGATTATTGTCGTTCCAGAAGGATCATTCGGATCTTTTGATCCGCCTCCCGAATGAACTGGTCCAGGGACATCTGTTTCTGACGATAGCGGTCCACCAGCGTCATGACCTCCGATGTGCCTTCCTTGGTACGGTAATCCAGCACGTTGGGCACAGCCACATAGCATTGCGGCGCAATCTCCCGATATTGGGCGATATTCTCCGCCGCCACCTGCCAGGCATACAGGTCCTTGTTGGCTATAATCTCCTCATAGGTTTGGATCATGGTTTCGATATCCTTCTTTTGCTCCGGCTTGGCAGTCTCCAGCTGCTTTTTCAATTTCTCCAACTCCTCGGCCCACCTCTCCAGGGTCTTGTCAAAGTTCTTCTGGGGCACAGGCTCGTTGTCGTCGGGGAATATCATGATGTGCTGGGAGGGGTCCATGTTCTCCAGCGCGTTTTCAATATACTTGAGCGCCATATCCGGGTTCTTCGTGTTGGGGTTAATGAACAGCACCTGCACATACACCGGGATATGGAAGGATTCGCCCTCCTCCAGAGGCAGCATCAAAGGCCTCGAGTACTCCAGGCTGCTTCTGCCGCCCTGCACGTTCAGCCAGTCGCCGTAATTCATGAAAAGGGCCTCGCCCTCCCCGCTGGCCATTCTCATTCTGGCCATGGATTCATCAAAATTAGAGGGCAGCATTTCGTTCAATTCTTTCGTTTTCAGTTTTTCCAAGGCCCCCATGATTTTGCGGAACAATGGTGTATCAAAGGAAAGCTCCTCGTTCTTCGCCTGGCTTTGGTGGAAATACAGGTCCATCGCCAGCTGGAACATGGTTTCGCCATAATCCATCACATCAGCCATCAGCTGTACATTGGGGTGCTGTATGGATCCTTCATCCGCCCACCAGTTCATAAAATCGATCAAATCCATAAAGCTCTTGGGAATCCTGTCGTTAAGGCCGCTTGACTCCCATGCTTTGGGCGAAATGCTCAGGCCATAGCCATACATGTTTGTAGGCAGGGCATAGAACTTGCCGTCCCGCTGGATGGAACTTTGCAGGAAAGGATATATTTTCGCAAGCTCCGCCGCAAGCACCGGAGAGGATGATAAATCCAAGCAATACCCTTTTTCCATCAAGCTGTTGAAGTCCTGATAGCTGATGTCAAAGTTATAGATATCAAAGGAATTGTCACCGGAAACCATGGCCTGAGCAAGCGCCTGCGTATTTTCAAAATATACGCTTTGGTTAAAGGTCACGGGCACCTGGGGATATCTTATAGAAAAGGACATGGCGGCATTATCCATATATCCGCCATAAATAGACAGAGAACTGGTGGGCATGTACTCAGGGTCGGTATTGCGTACGATCAAACCATTCCAGGTGTTGATGGCATACAGGCCACCCGGCAGCATCGCCGCGGGTGCATCGTCGGCATAGTCCACCGGCATATAGGCTGCCTGGGTGGCGGCGCCGAGGGCTTTCATAGCCATCAGTTTGCTGATGGTGGTATAATATAGCGTATCTGTTTCCGGTTCGTAAGCGATGCCAAACACGTTTGCGTCACCAAAGCTTCCAGCCTCCTTGAGGCTGCCGTCGGCCGGGTCGAATACCGCCACGGTAGGCTTGGCAGGTTCCCGCCGGCCGTTTCCGAAGTCATTGAACTTGTAGGCGTTTTCGATATCATAAACCTTTACCAGGAGCTTTCCGTCCTTATAAGGCGTCATATCCAGCACGAAGGGCGCATCCAAAACCTGCTTCGTGCCTGTTTGAAGGTCAAAGGATGCGAATTCCGGCTTGTAATAGTCCTGATCGTTGCGGATCAGGGCAAAGAGCTTGTTACCCGAAATGCACAAGCGGTATGCATCCCGCATATATGTATAGCCGTCCTGCGTCTGCTCCATGTTGGACCAGTCCAATTGCACCGGGGTGCCCAATACCGCTTTTTCATCCTGAAAGATGAGGGGGAACAGCTTGCCATTCAAGCGGTTCAGGCCATACAGCGTATTCCCGTCGCTGACCAAGCCGGCGATCACCGTATCCGCCTTGTCGCCCATCTGCCTTACGGCATCCTCATAGGTGGCATAGTAGCCGGTATCCAGGCCGGAAGCCACCTTTACGGGCTTTTCCTGGCCGGGCTGCCAGGAATAGATTTCGGGGCCCCACAATGTGTAAAGTGTTTCTCCTACCGCCGCCAGAGTGGGAGAAGAATATATTTCAATCCCCAACTCATTGCGCTGCTCCTCGGTAAAAAGCATCGCATCTCCCGGTGCTGCCAGCGCCCCAACGGCGATAACCAGGATTGCTAAAAAGCTTAATAAAGCGGTTGCCTTTTTCATGGGTTGCTCCTCCCTATTTCCGCAATTTCTGATCCTCTTTCCTTTTTTGGAAAGGGCTGCCATGTTATCAGACGCTTTGTGGGAGGCAAATATTCCCGTTGATTTGTAAAAGATTTGTCAAAGACAGTCGCATGCGCCTTGGGCGATGTGGTAAACACGGCGGAGCGAAGGCAAACACAATCACTTGTTCCCCCCTTCCCTTGGCGGCCGGCGCGCCCCAGGCATCGATCCCGGGGCGCGGCCGGCTTTTGATGATGCTTACTGCCTTTCCAACAGAATCATGCGGATTTTCTTGTCCGCTTCCGTAATGAACTGATCCAGGGACATCTGCTTCTGGCGATAGCGGTCCACCAGCGTCATGATTTCAGACGTGCCATCCTTGGCGCGGTAATCCAGCACATTGGGCATGGCCACATAGCACAGGGGCGCCGCTTCCCGGTACTGGGTGATGTTCTCCGCCGCCACCTGCCAATAATACTGGTCCTTGTTGGCAAGAAGGTCCTCGTAGGACTGGACTAAGGTTTCCATATCCTTTTTCTCTTCCGGCTTGGCATTTTCCAGGCGCTTTTTCGCCTTCTCCAGTTCGTCGTTCCACTGCTGAACAGTTTGCTCGAAGTTCGGCTGGGGCACAGGCTCGTTGTCGTCAGGGAACATCATGATGTGCTGGGCGGGATCCATATGCGTGAGCGCGTTTTCCACATACTTTATGGCCATTTCAGGATTCTTTGTGTTGGGGTTAATGAACAGCCCCTGCACGTACACCGGGATATGAATGGACTCTCCTTCCTCCAAGGGCAGGATCAAGGGCTTCGAATACTGAAGGCTGCTTTTGCCGCCCTGCACATTCAGCCAGTCTCCGTAATTCATAAACAGCGCATTGTCCATACCACCGGAAGCCATTGCCCGCTTCATACTTATTGCCGCTGCTCTGGACATGCCGGCCGGACCCATTGCGTCTGGCAGCATTTCGTTCAATTCTTTTGTTTTCAGGCCTTCTAAAGCCTCCATGACCTTGCGGAACAAGGGTGTATCGAAGGAAAGCTCCTCATTTTTCGCCTGGCTCTGATGGACATACAGGTCCTGCGCCATCTGGAACATGGTTTCCCCATAATCCCAGGCACCCTGCATCAATTGCACATTGGGGTACTGGTTCTGCCCTTCCTCCACCCACCAGTTCATGAAATCGATCAGTTCCAAATAGCTCTTGGGAATCCTGTCGGTCAGGCCGTTCTCCTCCCATGTTTTGGGGGAGATGCTCAGGCCGTTTCCATACATCATGGTCGGCAATGCGTAGAACTTTCCATCTTTTTGAACGGCGCTTTGCAGGAAAGGATACATTTGGGCAAGCTCCGCCGAAAGCACCGGGGAGGATGACAAATCCATGCAATACCCTTTTTCCATCAAGCCGCTGAAGTCCTGATAGCTGATGTCGAAGAAGTAGATGTCAAAGGAGTTGTCGCCCGAAACCATGGCCTGGGCCAGCGCCTGGGCATCCTCAAAATACACGTTGGTGTTGAAGGTGACGGGCACCTGGGGATATTCCAATGAAAAGGCCATGGTTGCCTGATCCATCCACCCGCCATATACAGCCAGCGTGCTGGTGGGTAAATACTGAGGGTCGGTATTGCGCACGATCAGGCCGGACCATGTATTGATGGCATACAGGCCGCCGGGCAGCATCGCGGCAGACGCCATATCATCGGCATAGTCAATCGGCATAAAGGCCGCCTGGGCAGCGGCGCCCAATGCTTTCATGGTCATGAGCTTGCTGCTGGTGGTATAGTACAGCGTATCTGTTTCCGGTTGGTAAACCATTCCAGATACATTCGCATCGCCAAAATGCCCGGCTTCCTTGAGGCTGCCATCCGCCGGATCAAACACCGCCACGGTGGGCTTGGCGGGCTCCTTCTGACCCTCCTGGTAGGCCTTTTCCATATCATAGACCTTCACAAGAAGCTTTCCATCCTTGTAAGGCGCTATGTCCTGCGCAAAGGGAACATCAAACACCTGCTTCGCGCCGGTAGCCATGTCAAAGGCCGCAAATTCCGGCCTGTTCCAATCCTCATTGTTGCGGATCATGGCATACAGCTTATTCCCTATGATTTGCATGCGGTATACGTCCTTCACGTACGTATAGGCATCCTGCTTGTTTTCCATGTTGGTCCAGTCAAGCTGCACCGGGGCGCCCGGCACCGCCTTCCCATCCTGGAAGGTGAGCGGGAACAGTTTGCCATTCAAGCGGTTCAGGCCATACAGTGTGGTCCCGTCGCTGACAAGGTTCGCAATCAGCGTATCCGCCTTGTCACCCACCGCTGCCACGGCTTCCTCATAATTGGCGTAGTATCCCGACTCCAGGCCGGAGGCTACCTTTGTAGGATTTTCCTGGCCAGGCTGCCAGGAGTAGATTTCAGCGCCCCACAAGGTATACACGGTATCCCCCACCGCTGCCATAGCGGGGTTTGAAGACATTTGAATCCCCATCTGCGTGCGCTGCTCCTCGGTAAAGAGCACCGCATCACCCGGCGCAGCCAGCGCTCCGGCTGCTAAGACCAGTATCAGCAAAAAACAAAATAGCCCGGTTGCCTTTTTCATTGGTTCCTCCTCCATATTTCCGGCGATCACCAAATTTGCCTTACTTTCCTTTAGAAAAGGCTGCCACGCTATCAGACGCGTTTTGAGCGTCAATTGTTCTCGCGGATTTGTAAAACATTCGTCAAAAAATATTCCATTTATGCGGCATCACATAATGGAGGAATCAAGGTGATATACCCCTATCTTGGATGATATAGGCCGTGCTGTAAACAGGTACCGGAGCAGCGGTGACAGTTGCATACTCATTCGATACATCTGTTGCGCCGACATATTTTATCGAAACGGAAGCGGCGGTTTTCGCAAGCATGCTGGCGGGAAGCCACTCGCTTACAGCAACAACAGGGGCTGCCAGCTCCACTCCCTGCTGTCCAGATGCAAGCACACCGCCGTTCCATACATAAACAGAGGCCTCTGATGATTGCACCTGTCTTGCATCAAAAGCTACAAGCGGTGCGGACGACAGCCAGACAGTGCTTGCAGTGACAGTCGCCTGCGCCCCGGGCGATGTGGCAAACACGGCGGATGCGCAGACAAATACCATTACTGCTGCCAGCATGCCTGCCACGGTGGTCTTTCTGCCCGCCATAATGGAGCGTACGCGCTCCTCCAGCGGGCCACTGCTTAAGCATTCCATCAATACGCCGCAAAAGCGCTTGCGCTCCTCCAAGCCAAGAAGTGTCCTGGCATAAGATGCGCGCATATGAGGCCCGTATGTTTTCAAAACCTGGCGGTCGCAATTTATTTCCATATCCCGCCTGCACGCAGCCGCCATAAGCCAAATCAAAGGATTGAACCAGTGCAGGCACACGGCAGCCAGAAGAATATATTTCTTGGCCGCGTCGTGCCTTTTGATATGGGCGCATTCATGAGCCATGACAAAGCTCATTTCGTCCCCTGTAAGCGCCATATGGCTGGGCAATACGATTCTGGGCTTCCATATTCCATAGGTCAGCGGGGATGCAATCCTGTCGGACGTGTATAGGGCGACTGTCCGGGAAAGATGCTGCGCTGCCAGTGCCGTTTTTATTTCCTCCGTCATGGATGCGGGTAACGCCATCTTCAGCGCACGCCGCTGCCGAAAGTTTGTGAGCAGGAAAAAGAGCCCGCAAAGCGCCGCGCCACACAGCCAAACAAAAGTAAGCGGCGATAATGGCGCAAGGTTTGGCACAGGCCGGGCGGGCAGAGTCACAGACGATATCTGCCCGGCCTGCCTTACAAGGCCCACAATGCTCAGAGCGGAGGGGATTTCTAAGGGCACAAGCAGCCGAAGGTTGGCCGCCGCCCACATGGCGGAAAGGACGGCAGCGGGCAGCCGCCCCCGGGTCAAATGCCGCAGGAGCAGGATGCACAGGACCATGGCGCTGCCCATCAGGCTCATTTCCAGGAAACTCATTTGTCCAGCTCCTCTATCAGCCGGCGCAGCCGCGCAATCTCCTCACGGTCCAGCTTCTTTCCGCCAACCATGGCCGCAAACATCTGGTCGGTGGAGCCGGCAAACATCCTGTTTTTCAACTCTTCCGCCTCTTTGCGCTGCACTTCTTCCCGGCCGATCAGCGCGTGGCACATAAAGTTCGGCTCACTGCGGCGGATCGCGCCCTTCTCGATGCACTTTTTGATCACGGTGTAGGTGGTGTTGCGGTTCCAGCCGATATCCCCCGCCAATACCTTGGCGATCTGGCCCGCCGGCTGGTCCCCCGCCTGCCACAACACCTCCATCACCTTCAGCTCCGATTCAAACAGCTTGATTTCCATAAATAATCCCTTCTTTACAAACGACTGTATAGGGCAAGGGTATACTACCACAATCGTCATGAACTGTCAAGAAATGGATGTTGTTGTCTATTCCCCTTCCCGGTAAATCATTTGCAGCTTTTGTTCCAGTGCTTTCATCAATTCCCTCATGCTTATCTGCCCCGCCGTATAGCGGCCCATCAATGCAGCCATGGACTGATCCTGGGCCAAAAGCGTCAGGGGATTGATATTACTCACCGTCAGCCAATTTACCCGTTCCCTGTAGGAATTGATGTCTTCCGCGCTGACCTGCCATTTGATGCTTTCCAGGAAGGCAAGCTGATCTTCCGCGGTCTTCAGTGAAACCTCCAATTCCTTTTTCTTATCGTTAGACGCTGCCTCCAGTTGTGTCTTGATGTCGCTTATCGCCTTTTCCTGCTCGGCCTTTCGCATTTCGTATAGGGGGCTGATGACCGGCTCATTGTAGTCGGGAGACATGGCTGCAAGGCTTAACTGTGACCGCTTCATGGCAAAGTGCTCCAGATAGGCTATGGCAAGGTCCTGATTTTGCGAATAGGGATTGACTACATATACCGTCAGGGCGGCAGGCACGATGGGATCAAGCCCATCGTCCAGCGACAGCGGCAGGGGCGCAAAGTCATTCATCATATAGCCATACTCGCTGAGTACCGCTTCCTGATACATGGTGAATAGGGCTGTGGCAGGCTGGTCCGCCCCTCCAGCCATTGTTACCGAATACGTCACGCCGCCCGCCATGGCCTGTTGCACATCCTTTGTTTTCAGGGCGGAAAAGTCCGCCGCCTCCAGAGCCGCCAGCAGCTTTTCCATCAGAGGCGTATCAAAGGTCAGGTTCTCGCCCATCTTCTGGTAATAGGCGCTATAGTATTGTATAAGCCAGCCCATGAACATTTGCTTAGCGTCACCAAACAGTTCATCTCTGAATAACGCCAGGGAGGGGTGATCCACGCTATAATCCGCATCCCAGTTGGTGATGAATTCCATCAGCTCCGCAAAGGTATGCGGCAGATCATTCTCCGTCAATCCCAGCTCCGACAAGGCCTTCTTGCTGTAGCCTAGCGTTTGCCCGGACAGATTCACCGGGAAAGCCGCCAGGTCTTCGCCCCTGAAAAGCTCCTTTTGCAAAAACGGATACATTTCACGAATCTGATTTTGCATTACCTCGCTGCCCGCAAGGGATGCGGTATACCCCTTTTCGACCAGCGAGTGATAGTCCAACTCATCGATCTTGAAGCAGTACAGGTCGCTTGAGCCTGCGGCCATATCCTGCATGAGCATTTCGGCGCTTCCAAAAGGCGTATTTTTAAGTACCACCGGGATATCGGGACGCTTTTGTGCAAATTCCTTGTAGCTCATTTCCATAGCATTCTGTATGCGCAGCGCTCTGGGAATGCTCTCGCCTTTTGCAATGTTGCGCACAGACAGCTGCTCCCCGTTCAGCGCGTAAAGGCTGCCGGGCAGCATTTGCGCCTTGCTGAAAGCGATGCCCTGATAGGCGGCGGGGGCATAGCCCGCCAGGCGCCAGGAAGCCATTTGATCCACGGCGTAAATCTCCCCGGTGCTGAAGAAGGCGGCGGTATCAGAGTTGGCATCATAGGCAAGGCCTTCCGCCATGGATACGGGCAGTTCAAGTCCTTTTGCAACTTCACCCGTGTTCAGGTCCAGCACATTCAGCCACAGCTTGCCCATGCGGGCCATGGCATCCTGCTGGGATGCGTACTGCATGACCAGCGCCTTGCCCGGCTTGTATGGGGCAAATCCCGCCACCAGGGAAGCATCGTATTTAATGTATCCGCCGTCCATAAGACTAAAGCGGAGCAACTCGTTGGCAGAGGCATCCATACCGGATTTGAGCAGATAAAGATGCCCATCCATCGCTGCAATGTCCGATATCATGGCAGGAAAGCTGAAGCCGCCCTGGTTCTCCATCATGGCCTGCCACTCCAAGGATAGCGCCTTGGTCAAAGTTACCTTACCATCCGCAGCCTCCATCAGGTAAACGGTTCCATCCTCGGTGTCCAGGCCGTACAATTTGTTCTCCCATACCAGCAAGTGGTCAATCAGCCCGCCACCACTGCGCATGATCACTGCGCCGCCTCCCGTAGCCAAGGCAAACCTTGCGTTCTCACCCTGCTGTCCCGCATCTTCCGGCATCGTGCCCAACAGGGACGGCTCCTGCTCCCCCGTCCGCCAGGTGTAAAGGCCCGTGCTTGACAGCAGATATAATGTGTCCCCCATTACCGCCATGGAAACGAAGCTTCCATCATCACCCGGCGGGGTGAACACGGCATTGGCTGACGATGCCTGCGCCGTCAGCAGCATGGTCATGCAAAGAACAAGCGCCAGCATACCCATCATGATCCTTCTCATAATTTCCTCATCGATGTGACTATCTTAATAGTCTGATTTCGAATTTATACTACTACGGTAGTCACTCCTTTGTCAACGCATCCCGCTCAGTGTTCACGGTTTGTTAACCAATCGTCCATATGCCGGGAAAAGACATAAAAAATCCGGGGAAGCAGCGCCTTCCCGGATTTTTTAACTCCAATGGCTGGACAATATCACTTTTCATACTTGCTGCTCTTAAGCAGTTCAAGATTGCGCCGGATCAGCTCGCACCGCTGCTTCACGCAGCCTGCGCTTCGCAGTGCATCCGGCGGCGTATGGAATACATAATCGGCAAGCCTTTCAAGGGTTGTGGTAGCAACATGCAGCCGCGTGTCGCTGGAAGCGTAATAAATGTACACCTGCCCATCCTTTCCAACAATGGCGCCGTTGGTGAATGTCACGTTGGATACATCCCCCACCCGTTCCATACCTACCGGACCAATCAGAAGCCCGCCGGGCTCGGCAATCACCAACCCCGGATCGTCAAGGGCTGTGGCAAAGGCATAGATAACGTACCGAAGGCCCGCGGCGGTATTGCGAACCCCGTGGGCGATGTGGATCCAGCCCCGGTCCGTTTTAATGGGAACCGCGCCGGCGCCATTTTTCGCCTCTGTAACGGTGTGATACCTGCGCAGGCTGGTCATCCGCTCCTCGTCGATGACAGGATGCAAAATATCCTTGCAAAGCCCAAAGCCGATTCCCCCGCCGGAACCCGTTTCAATGAACCCGTCCATAGGCCGGGTGTAAAAGGCGTATTGTCCGTTCACAAATTCCGGGTGCAGCACCACGTTCCGCTGCTGGGGCGAGCGCAGCGTCACAAGGTTGGGCAGCCGCTCCCAGGTTTTCAAATCCCGGGTGCGCACAATGCCCGCCGCCGCCACGGCCGCCGACAGGTCGGAGCTTTCCTTGTCCTTGCTCTCCGAGCAAAACACGCCGTAAATCCAGCCATCTTCATGGTGCGTCAGGCGCATATCGTAAACGTTGGTTTCCTCCGGGCACGTATCGGGCAGGCACACAGGATAATCCCAGAATCTGAACCCATCCACCCCATTTTGGCTTTCCGCCACGGCAAAAAAGCTTTTCCTGTCAGCACCCTCCACCCGGGCCACCAGGAGGTACTTACCGTTTAGGTAAATCGCCCCGGCGTTGAACACGGCGTTTATAGGAAGCCGCTGCATCATGAAGGGATTCGTTTCCTCATTCAAATCGTACATCCAAAATGGCGGCACATGATCCCGGGTCAATACCGGGTCAGTCCACCGCTCAAAAATGCCGTTGTAGAAGGAATCATCCACGCTGTTTTTGCTGGCCAAAAGCGCTTCGTACTCCGTATTCAGCCGGGCTGCCGACTTTGCGTTCATGGAAAGCCCTCCTTTATTTCAATCACCGGGGAAGCTTTTTGGAAAGATACAGCACCAGATCGTCATCGTTTGTGCATTCCGCGTAGGGGGTCAGCGGATGGTCTTTATACCAGACACCCGTGCCGTCGGGTATATAGCCCCGCTTCACATACATCCGCTGGGCCGTGCCATAGCCTCCGTGAAGCCCCACGCCGAGGGACACGGTATCATGAAGGGATGATGCAGCCTTTTCAGCCGCATCCATCAAAAGGCTGCCGATGCCCCGCCTTCCAAATCTAATAAGCACATTGAAGTCACTGATTTCGGAGGTTCCCTTTCCCGCAAACGGGCCTGAAGATGGTATAGGCAAAAGCGTCACATAGCCCGCGAAATCGCTCCCGGCCCAAGCGACAAAAACAAACCGCGTCCCATCCCGCTGCTGACTGTAGTAGGAAGCAAACTGTGCAGCAGGCTTGTGCCAGCCCTGCAGCCGGAAGCCTTCTTCCATCAGTTGGATATCGCTTTCCTCCAGGGAGCGGATCAACACAAATTCGTCCTGGTAATAGATCATGAATCCTCCAACCATGTAGGAATCTGCCGCACCATCATTTCCATCAGCTGTCCGGCCTTTGCCGCATTGCCCTGCCGAACGGAAAGATACACCTTTACCTTCGGCTCCGTCCCGGATGGCCGGACGATGGCTTTGCATCCATCCGAGTTTTCATATGAAAGCACATCGCTGGCCGGCAGCCCGTCAAGCCCCGGCAGGTAATCCTTGATGACGTTGATGGGCGATTCCCCCAACAGCGCAGGCGGGGCGCTCCGAAGCCGTCCCATTGTTTCCCCCATCACACGCATGGGCTCCGCTCCCCGTATGTCAAAGTTCAGCAGCCTGTTTACCATGATGCCGTAGGTTTCGTACATCTTGAGTACCTTGTCCCACAGCGTCAGGCCTTCCGCGGCGCAGGCCTTAGCCATTTCCGCTGCCAGCATGGCTGCCATCACGCCATCCTTGTCCCGTACATGGGTGCCGGCCAGGTATCCGCAGCTTTCCTCAAAGCCGAAGATGAACCTGTTTTCTTCTCCACATTGTTCCAGGCGGCCCATGGCTTCGCCGATGTATTTGAACCCGGTGAGCACCTCCAGGACCTGAATGCCGTACGCCTTTGCGATCTCAAAAGCCAGGTCGGAGGTCACGATGGTTTTGATTACGATGCTATCTCCGGGCAAAGAGCCCGCCGCCTTGCGGGATTGCAGGATGTGTTCCAGCAGAAGAAGGCCGACCTCGTTCCCCGTAAGAATGTGGTATTCCCCCGTGCCATCCTTTGCGGCCACGCCCACCCGGTCGCAGTCCGGGTCGGTGGCAATAAGTATATCCGCACCCTCCCTGCGGGCGGCAGCAAGCCCCAAAGCCAGCGCTTCTTGAAGCTCCGGGTTGGGCTTTGGGCAGGTGGGAAAGTGCCCGTCCGGCACACATTGGGCAGCCTCCTCAATGCACTTGACGCCCTCCATCCGGGCAAACACCTTGCGGCAAGGCATTAAACCCGTGCCGTGAAGGGGCGTATAAACCAATTTGATATCACTGGCCGGGGAACCGTTCCTGCAAGATAGCGTTCTTTCGATAAACGCGTCAATCACGCTGGACGGAATATCGATCCAAAGGCCCTCCGCCCTGGCCTTTTCCTCCTCCAGCCACCCAAGGCTTTCATAGGCCACCCGCTCGATCGCTTCTGTGATTCCTGATGCTGCCTCGTCGGTTATTTGACAGCCATCCGCCCCGTATACCTTGTAACCGTTGTATTCCGCCGGGTTGTGGCTGGCGGTGATCACGATACCGGCGTCACAATAAAGCTCCCGCACCGCAAAGGACAGCATGGGTGTGGGCATCAATTGATCGTATATATAGGCTTGCAGGCCGTTACGGCCAAGCACTCCTGCCGCAACGAACGCAAACTCTTTGGAACCGATTCTCGAATCGTACGCAATGGCAACCCTGCGCGCATTCTGTGACAGCAAATAATCCGCCAGCCCTTGTGTGGCTTTGGCTACCGTGTAGCGGTTCATGCGGTTGGTGCCGGCCCCCAGCACCCCGCGAAGCCCGCCCGTGCCAAAGGATAGCTCCCGTCCAAAGCGGCTCAGCGCCTCCTGTTCATCCAAGCAGGCCAACCGGACTTCTTCCCTTGTTTTTTCGTCAAAGCGCGGATGGGTACTCCAAAGCAGCACGCTCTCGTGTAGTTCCATAGCAACAGTTTCCTTCCGTAAGCCTTGCTTTACCTAAATCCAACTGCTGCTTTTATACCATAAACAGGGTGCATTTGCAATCCTGAAAGGGAATCCGAATGCATGAAGCGAATAAAACTAGCCGCCATTCATGTGATAAAGGAGAAGCGCTATGGCCTGCACTACGGAAGAAATCCTGGACCGTCTTGTATCCCATATCTCCGAACTGCCCATGGTACAATCCGTCGGCCTCTCCGGCAGTAAAACGCCGCTTCCCAAAATGGGCGAGGGCGACATTGACCTGTTCATCTATTGCAACGAGATCCCCGCCCTTGCACAGCGGCAGGCGGTCCTGGATGCCATAAGCGGCGTCATCGAAGAAAGCAAGATAAACGTGCTTCAGGGCGGCCGCTGGGGATACGGCGATTTCGCGTTGTCAAATGGCGTGGAAACATGGCTGATGTATTTCACTGCACGGGAAACACTTGCGGATGTGGTATCCATACTTGAAGGGAATCAGCCGGACAGGCTGGACAACTACTACTATCCCGTAGGCCGCCTGTCCATGCTGAAAAACATGACTGTGCTGTTTGACAGAAGCAGTTTTTTATCCAGCCTTAAAAACCGCCTGGCCACATATCCCCAAAAACTTCGCGAAACGCTGACCAGCTATCATTTGGATGCGCTTGGCGATACGGAAGACCTTTGCCGCTCCGTAACACGGCAGGATGCGCTTTTCTATCACTTCGCATTGGACATCGCATTGGATCATTTTCTGCAGGCGCTGTTCGCCATGAACAGCACCTATTTCCCCAGCCGGAAACGGACGCTTGAGTACTTAAAAACCTTCGCGGTGCAGCCCAAAGACTGTGCCTTGAGGCTTCAAGAGGTCCTCCGCCTGGGAGGCAATGGCGAAACAGTCCCCCAATCCTTTCATATTTTTCAAAGCCTTGCAGGGGAATTAGCAGAGCTGGGAATGTCATCTGCCGGAGCAAACTGATTCAGCTCAAACCATGAACAGGATTTCAGTTGCTTACAAACTCTGCGCCGCGCACCTCCATCACGGTGACTTTGGACGCCCGCAGCACAATATATTCCACATCGTTTTCCGTTACCTTTTCCACTGTACCAACCACCTCGATCCAGTCGTCAAGCTTTGGCAACTCCCCGTCATACAAAAACTCAAAGCCCGCCGAACCGTCGTATCCGCAGCAGCCGGGGCCGTAGCGCATGACGTAATGATACGTCTTTCCGCTCTGCTCATCCGCATAGCTGGTATACAAGCCTTCCAGCCTGATGGCCTTGCCCTGATAATCATCCGGGTTCAGGTACACGTCGTTGCACTGGGCAATGAACATCTTTTCCGTAATTTCCACCACCGGAAGCTCCGGTGCGGCTGTTTGAACCTGTTCAGTGGGGGCAGGCGCCACAACCGCCGCCCGGTTTTGGCATCCGGTCAACATCCATACACAAGCCAGCAAGACAAATGCCAATACCTTTTTCATACACGCCCTCCTATGCTCTTTTGATCAGCTTGCCCGATAAGGCAAACAGGCAGAATGAAGCCAGATTAACGGCCACCACGCCGGCTCCCGCGGGGATGGAATATACAAAGGAAATGAATATGCCTATAAAGAAGCACACCACCGATAATAATGCGGATGTGACCACAACGGTCCGGAAGCTTTTGCATACCCGCATGGAGGTGAGCACGGGAAAAATCACCAGGCTGGAAATGAGCATGGCGCCCATCATCCGCATGCCGATAACAATGGTCAGCGCCGTGAGTACCGCGATGAGTGTGTTGTATCTGCCCGCCTTCACCCCGGTAGCCCTGGCAAAGCTCTCGTCAAATGTCACCGCGAAAATCTTGTTGTAGAGCAATAGATACAATATGAGCACTACCGCCGACACCGCGACGCTAAAATACACATCGCTTTTGCTCATAGCCAGAATGCTGCCGAACAGATAGTTGCACACGTCGGTATTCATCCCTGTGGTCAGGGAGATGACGATCACGCCGATGGAGAGCGCGCTGCTGGAGATGAGCGCAATGGCCGCGTCACCCTTGATTTTGCTGCTTTCGCTGATGCGAAGCAGCCCAAAGGCAGCCAGTGACACTACCGGAATGGCAACCTCCAGCGGAGCCAGGTTCAGCGCCATGGCAATTGCCAGCGCACCGAAGCTTACGCGGGACAGCCCGTCCCCGATCATGGAATAGCGTTTGAGCACCAGCGTTACGCCAAGAAGCGCCGCGCACAGCGATACCAGGATGCCCACCACCAGCGCACGTATGATAAAGGTATAGGAGAACAATTGTCCCAATAACTCAAGCATTGCCTTCCTCCCCCATCATCCTTTGGTATGCGCCCGTCTTCTTGTATTCCTCCGTAGGGCCGAAAAAGGCCGCGCTTGTTTGCATATGCAGTATTTTGTTGCCGTAACGGACGGCCATCTTCATATCATGGGAGACCATGATCACCGTAACGCCATGCTCCCGGTTCAGCTTTTCAATCAACGCGTACAGTTCCCCCGTCACCACGGGGTCCAGGCCCGCAGCAGGCTCATCCAAAAGCAGCAGCTTTTCGGTGGCGCACAGGGCGCGTGCCAGAAGCACGCGCCGCTGCTGCCCGCCGGACAACTCGCGGTAGGATTTTTTGCAAATGCCGTCAAGCCCCAGCAGGCGGATGTTCCCCATTGCCCGTTCCCTTTCCCTTGCACTATAAAAGGGCTTTATGCCGCGGCAGTTCAAGCACCCGGAGAGCACCACCTCGTATACGCTGGCAGGAAAATCCATCTGCACAGCGGTCTGTTGCGGCAGATAGCCTATTTCCGTCTGCCGGACGCCGTTCAAAGTGAATTCCCCTTTGGAAGGCCGATTAAGTCCCAGGATACCCTTGATCAGCGTACTTTTGCCGGAGCCGTTTTCCCCCACGATGCAAAGGTAATCCCCCGTTTGCACCTGAAAGCTGACGTCGCTGACGGCCACACGCCCGTCGTATTGCATGGTGACGTTTTTCAAGGCAAGCATGCTCAAGGCGTCACCAGCCCCTTCCGAAGGCTTTCCACGTTTTGAAGCATCAGGGACAAATACGTCGCCCCCGCCTGAAAATCGTCCCTGGATATACCCTGGCAGGATTGGAGCACCAGGATTTGCGCGCCGGTCTGCTCGCTGATGGACCAGGCGACATTTTGGTTGCTCAGTTCAATGGTATAAATATAGGGCAGCTTGTTTGCCTGTACGGTGTCTATGAGATAGGCGATGGTGGCCGCACTGGCCTCCGTCTCCGTGCTGCAGCCGGGGAAGGCCGCCCGGTATTCAAGCCCGTAAGCATCCGCGAAATAACGGAAGGGGAAGCGGTCACCGAATACCATGATCTTGTAGACGGCTCCCTGCACAACAGCCTGGAACTGAGCGTCCACCTCTTCAATCTGCTTCACATAAGCGGCGGCATTTTCCCGATACACTTTTTCGTTGCCCGCATCCGCAAAACACAGCGCATCGGCAACGGCCTTCACCATCAGCGCGGCGTTTTTGGGAGAGGTCCAGATGTGTTCGTCATACTCGGCTTCCCCATGTTCATGTTCCTGTTCCTCTCCCTCAGGCTCCTCACCCTCGTGTTCCTCCTCCGCTTCCTCCTGCATCCCTTCCACCGTTTCCTCCTCCACCGGCGTCACCGCGTCCATCAGGCGGACGATCTGCTTGCCGCTTAGATCCATGGATGTAAGAATGGTATCCACCCACACGTCGTTTTCCCCGCCGATGTACAAAAACACATCGGCGTTCTGGATCGCCAGGATGTCGGCGGGAGTGGGCTCAAAGGAGTGTATCTCAGCCCCGGGCTTCAAAAGCATCTTGACCTCGGCTTTGTCCCCCGCCACGGCCCGGGCAAAGTCGTAGGGCGGGAAGATGGTGGAAACAACGCTGATTTTTTCATCCGCCAAAACAGTGCCAAAAGGAAAGACAGATACCAAAAGCAGGACCGCAAGAATGAAAGCAATGATTTTTTTCATGCCAAAAAAGCCTCCTATTCCATTTTGAGAGCATCAGGAATCAAAGAAGGCTTCTCAATTGTTCAATTGTACCTTCAGGCTGACAGGGGTGTTTCCCCTGGCATCCTCAAAGGCGCGGTACGGCGCCGCGCCGTGCAAGGCGGTGAGGACGGCAAGAAATGATGCCGCAAGCAGCATGACGACGCTTGCCAGCTTACGAAGCAGATCCGATAAGCGGTGGATCAGCATACACACGGGGCAGTCGTTCTCCGTGCAGTCATGATGGATATGCGCAGTGGCAAACCAGGCGGAAAAAAGGAAGGCCGCGGCAAGGCATACGCAAACAAGCAAGGCTATGGCCCGTTTTGCATACGCGCACTTTTTCATGCCGCTCCCCTCCTTCCCGCTTTTCTTTTTTCCGGTACAGCTTTCATTTGAATTCGGGAACTGTCTTCATGTTACTTGCCTTAAGATCGCCTGTCAAGCAGCAGCCTGTGATTTTATTTTTGTTACAGCTATCGGAAATCCGGAAGAATTATTGACATATGCCCAAAACAATATATAATCGCTATAGAAAAGGCAAATGCCTATAGTTCCCGGAAACGAAAGGAGCAGATGGAATATGTCCCGGCCAAGAAAATGGCGGAACGTCTGCTGCATGCCCTCCTGCAACTGCTTTGGCCCCTTGGATGAGCCGCCGGACGGGGAAACATTCGTGCCGATGACCATTGATGAATATGAAGCCGTCCGCCTCATCGATCTGGAAGGTTTCACCCAAGAAACCTGCGCCGGTCAAATGGGCATCGCCCGCACCACTGTGCAGCGCATCTACAACGATGCGCGAACAAAGCTGGCCAAGGCGCTGGTGAACGGGTTGGTGCTTAAGATCGAAGGGGGTGATTACAGGCTTTGCGGCGGTGCCGGCAATCACTGCCGCTGTGGCGGCTGCCGCAGGCGTCACACCGTCCAAGGCATGGAAAAAGAAGAAGCTGCAACGGATGAAAACCATGAAACGAGGTAGTCTGAATGAAGAACCATGCGGAACAAGCCAGGGAATTATTTGAACAGGGATACAATTGTGCACAGGCCGTATTCGCCGCCTTCTTGGACGAAACCGGCATGGAGTTGGAAACGGCGCTTAAGTTGGCGGCCCCCTTTGGCGGCGGCATCGGCAGGTTAAGGGAGGTATGCGGCGCAGTCAGCGGCATGGCAATGGCAGCCGGCATGAAGTACGGTTATACCGACCCCAAAGATGATGCAGCCAAAATAGAGCATTACCGGTTGATCCAATCGCTGGTGAATACATTCAAGGAAAGGCACGGCTCCTTCATCTGCCGGGATTTGCTGGGGCTGGACGGTGCAGGCAACCCCATTCCGGAAAAAAGGACACAACAGTACTACGACACCCGCCCCTGCCCCGCGCTGGTATTCAGTGCCGCCCAGATTTTGGATGATCTGATTCAAAGCTGCCAAAATCACGGGGAATGTGATCACAACCACGAATGATGCATAGGGAAAGTGAGGCAAACAGCATATGACAATCGCATTGTATATTGCCGCAGGCCTGGCGCTGGCTGTATCCGCCCTGAAAAGCAAGGAAAAGACGCTGCTGGCGCTGAAAAAGGCATGGAAGTCCCTCGAGAATATACTGCCTCAGCTTCTTCCCATCCTGCTTATCCTGGGCATACTTCTGGCAGTCCTTACACCGGAACAGATATCGCAGCTTATTGGGAAGGAATCGGGCTGGCTGGGTGTCATCATTGCCGCCGTTGTCGGCTCCATCACGCTGATCCCCGGCTTTGTGGCTTTTCCCCTGGCGGCGGCCCTGCTCAAAAGCGGCGCGGGCTATATGCAGATTGCAGCCTTCATCTCCACGTTGATGATGGTGGGCATCGTTACTCTGCCTGTTGAAATCAAGTACTTCGGCAGAAAATCCACCCTGGTCCGCAATATAGCAGCCTTTTTCTTTTCCCTTGCAGTGGCTTTGGTGATGGGGGTGGCAATGTGAGTGTGCTCAAAAAACATTTAAAGCGGTACAAGCTGTTTTTGGTCATGGCCACAGTCAATATCCTGCTTTTGATATTTTTCCCCCAAACAGGCGTCAAATCCCTTGAACTGAGCTTAACGAATTTGCTGGAGATGCTCTGGGTACTTCCCCCCATCTTCATTCTGCTGGGGCTGCTGGACGTATGGATCAAGCGGGAAACGATGGTCAAATACATGGGCGAAGGATCGGGCCTAAAGGGTGTAGTGCTGGCTTTCCTCATCGGTTCTGCAGCAGCCGGGCCACTATACGCCGCCTTCCCGGTGGCCGCCGTGCTGATGAAAAAGGGCAGCCGGTTCACAAATGTGCTGATCATGCTGGGGGCCTGGTCCACCACCAAAATACCGCTGATTTTGTTTGAGGCATCCTCCATGGGACCAAAATTCATGCTCCTGCGGCTGGCGATGGACCTGATAGGGATTGCCCTCATTGCCTTCCTGACCGATAGACTGTTGACCGGTGATGAGAAAGCGGAAATATACAAAAATGCGGCGGAGCGGGAGTAATATCAGGGCGTATCCGGAGGGTTAACACGTCCAAAGTACTTATAAAACAGCTTTTGGGGTCGATATATGTTGCAAGCTGTTGATTAGCCAACCATGCTCCTGCCGCTACGCTATAGAATTGAGGTGTCCGCTATGGAAAACCACGCAAAAAGAGCCAGGGAATTGTTTGACCAGGGATATAACTGTGCACAGGCCGTATTTGCCGCCTTCTGCGATGAGACCGGCATGGAGCTGGAAACGGCGCTGAAGCTGGCCGCGCCCTTTGGCGGGGGCATCGGCAGGCTGCGGGAGGTATGCGGCGCGGTGAGCGGCATGGCCATGGTATTCGGCATGAAATACGGCTATACCGATCCCAAGGATACCGATACAAAAATGGAGCATTACCGGCTCGCCCAGTCGCTGGTGAATGAATTCAAGGAAAAGAACGGCTCCTTCCTTTGCAAGGAGCTTATAGGGCGCGATGCAGAAGGCAACCCCTACCCCAATGCCGAGGCGCAGCCTCGCTCTCAAGCTGAGATCTGCCCAGGACTGGTGGAAAGCGCCGCCAGTATCATGGAAGAATATATTCAAAGCAAGTGAGAATTTCAATACTATAACTCTGTATCTACCCAACGCATATGGCATGATCTAGTGGATAGCGAAAGCGCAAGAAGCGGCGGCGCGGGAGTGACCCGCTCCGCCGCTTTTTCTATGTCTTGTCAACTCATGCAAACAGTTCCTCGCTAAAAACCGTTCCGTCCTGAATCCTTTTCTTCAGGCTCAACACCTTGTCCTCTATCTTCCTGATCACGTCTGTAAATTCCTCGTCGCTTTTGCCCGTGGGGTCGTCAAGCTCCCAGTCCTCCATATGTTTGCACGGCAAGTATGGGCAGGCCACACCGCACCCCATGGTCACAACGATATCCACAGGAGGCAGTTCGTTCAGCATTTTGGGGCGCTGCAATTTTTCCATATCTATGCCGTAATTCTGCTTTAAAAGCCGTATAGCATCAGGGTTGATCGCATCTTTTATATCCGTGCCGCCGGAATAACTTTCATACGTGTCGCTGGCCAGATGGCGGCTTAGCGCCTCGGCAATCTGGCTTCGGCAGGCGTTGTGGGTGCAGATAAAGGCTACCTTGGGCAACATAATGATTCCCTCCTCATAAGATCGGGGGCCGATGCACGCGCATCCTTCAATGCCCCACATTCATATTATACCCACTTTATGACGGAAACCAATTTACTTCACCTCAAGCTTTTCAAGAATCTCCTTCACATCTTCCACTTTCAGCAGCCTGCCGGATGATACAACCTTGCCGTCCACGACGAGGGCGGGTGTCTGCATCACGCCGTATGTGGCGATCTCCAGCGCATCTCCAATGTTCTTAACCTCTTCCCCAAAGCCCATTTCCTTCACAGCCTGCTTCACATTTGCATACGTGGTCCGGCTCTTGTCGCAGCAGGCTCCAAGCACAATAAAGCGGCTTTCCTTTGCCTCGCCGCATCCCCCACCGCAGCAGCAGGCAGGTTTAGCCTCCGGCTCCACCTTTACGGTAACAGACTTGACCTTCCTATCAAATGAAAACAGCGCCATAACCATTCCTCCTTATATCAACAAATATTGAAACGCATTGAACATGTATCCAATCAGTATGATCCCCACCGTCACGATCCCCACAAACAACGCCAGCAGCCTGGGCTTCACAGCCCGGCGCAGCATGACAATGGAGGGCAGGGATAGGGCGGTGACGGCCATCATGAACGATAAAATGGTACCAAGGCCTACCCCTTTAAAAAATAGCGCTTCCGCAATGGGGATGGTGCCGAATATGTCGGCATACATGGGCACGCCCACCAGCGTAGCCAGAAGAACGGAGAAAGGGTTTCCGCTGCCCAGAATATTCTGGATCAGGCTTTCCGGGATCCAGTTGTGGATCGCAGCGCCAATCGCAACTCCGCCAAGCACATACAGGATCACCTTTTTCACGATAAAACGAACTTGATCCCACGCGTAAGATACCCGGTCACCTTTGGTCATGTCAGGAATGGTACCTTCTACCCGGCCCGCCGTCAGCACGAAGGGTTCGATATGCTTCTCCATTTTCAACCTGCCGATCAGCGTGCCGCCAATTACCGCCAGCACAAGGCCCAGCAGCACATAGGCAATGGCGACCTTCAAGCCGAAAATGCTCATCAAAAGCACAAGAGAGCCCAAATCCACCAGGGGTGACGATATCAGAAAGGAAAATGTCATGCCAAGGGGCAGCCCGGCACTGGTAAAGCCGATAAAAAGCGGGATGGATGAACAGGAGCAAAAGGGCGTTACCGTGCCCAGCAGCGCGGCCAGCACATTTGCGCCAATCCCATGGAACCGGCCCAGTATGCGCTTTGTCCGCTCTGGCGGAAAATAGCTCTGAATATAGCTAATGATGAAAATCAGCACCGATAGCAACACCAAGATTTTGACAACATCATATAGGAAGAAATGGATGCTGCCGCCGATGCTGCCGTTTACATCAAGTCCCAGAGCTGCCAAGCCGCTCCCGATCAATTCGCTCAGCCATTTCATGCCAAGAACTTGCGTTTGAATAAAATTCCAGACAGATGATAATTCCTGCATAGTAGTTTTCCCTCCCCTTTCCAGCGGGACAAACATATTGAATTTTTTCGATGTATCGTATCTTAAAAAAGCCGTCCCAAGGGCGGTCCCTTCAGTAGTAGTTGGGTTCCGATGGCGAATCAAGCACTGCTTCTGCTGTCAGAACACCCAGCAATTCAGCGGCATAGCGGCTGCCCTCCCGGCTGATGCGGTAATGCGTCCACTTACCTACTTGCCAGTTCTCCACAATCCCCGACTCGCACAATATCTTCATATGGTAAGAAAGCGTGGACTGGCTGATATCCATCTGCGCAAGGAGTACGCAGGCGCACTTCTCGCCGCCCCGCAGCATCGCCAGTATTTCCAGCCGCTTTTCGTCGCACAGCGCCTTGAACACCCTGGCATGATCCTTATGCGTATCCGCCATCCCATCACCTCAAATCCAATCTATTCGATGGATTCTATTATGTGTCTCAAATCGAAATTCGTCAATACGTTTTCTTGAGAAGGAACAATAGAAAGAACAAAGGGACGGCGTATCAGCCATCCCTTTGCTTATTAAAAAACTGTTGCCTGTTACGGCAGCGTATTCCCCGCCTTCAAGTAAATTTCATACCACTCTTCCCGGCTTAACTTAACCTCCGCCGCGGCGGCGATTTCCTTTACGCGGGCGGGATTTGTGGTGCCAATCACCGGCTGGATATGGGCCGGATGGCGCAAAATCCAGGCTGTGGCGATGGCGGCGGGGGTCACCTGATACCTGGCTGCCAGCCTTTCCAATACCGTATTCAGGTCGGGGAACATGGGGTTTCCCAGGAATGTGCCCTCAAAGAAGCCGTACTGGAAGGGCGACCAGGCCTGGATGGTGATGTGCTTCAACCGGCAGTAATCCAACACGCCTCCGTCATGATCCAGTGAATCGGGATTGGCCATGTTTGCGTGGATGCCGGCCCGTATCATCCCCGCGTGGAGGATGCTCAATTGCAGCTGATTGACCAAAATGGGCATAGGCAGCACATCTCTTAAGATTTCCATCTGCCCCGGCGTTTGATTGCTGACGCCCATACCGCGGATCTTGCCCTGGTTGTACAGTTTCTCAAGCGCGGCGGCAATCTCCTCCGGCTCCATCAATGCGTCGGGCCTGTGCAGCAGGTACAAGTCAATGTACTCCACCTGCAGCCTTTTTAGGCTTTCCTCCACCGAATGAACGATGTGTTCCCCCGACAGATCATACAGTCCTTTTTTGATGCCGCACTTGGTCTGCAGCACGATCTTCTCCCGAAGGCCCGGATGATTTTTCAGCACTTGCCCAAACAGCCGCTCCGACTCGCCTCCGCCATAAATGTCGGCATGGTCAAACAGCGTGATGCCCGATTCATAGGCCCTTACAACCAGTGTTTCGGCATCCTTTTCCGCCAAGCCGGCGATGCGCATGCAGCCCAGGGCAATCACGGAAGCTTCGGGACCGTTTTGACCCAGCGTCATTGTCCGCATGAAAAGCCCTCCATGTCCTTATCCTTTGTAGATGTTCTTGGTAAAGCGGTCCATCAGGCGCTTGCCGATGGCAGCATCGGTGATGGAGTGATAGTTTGTGCCGGGGCAGACCTCACCCACATCCACGCCGTAGTATTCCTTCATCACAAATTTCAGGCCGGGGATCAGGCTGCCGATCTCCCGCTCGTCCAACGCCTCATAGATGTTGTTGGCACGAATTTGCATTTCCATGGCGCCTTTTACATCCCCCGCCGCAAGCTGATCCAGCATCACGGCAAAGTGCAGGCAGGTAACGGCTTGCAGCGCGCCGATGGAACCGTCGGAGCCCATCAGGCGGCCGGCCACGCACATTTGGTCCACGCCGGTGAACACCACCACATCCTTGTCGATCTGCTTGATGCGGTCCATGTAATAGAAGTTGCTGTCGGTGTACTTGAAGCCTTTAAAGGTGGGCACGTTCTTTTTCAGCGCATCGATGAGTTCCTGGGGATCAAGCCGCTGGCCGCCGTTCAGGTTGCCGCCAAAGGCATTCCAGTATACATAGAAGGGAAGCCCGGAGGCTTCGGACACGGCACGGAAGTAGGCCATGTTCTCGTCAAGCATCGTATCCTTGGAAAGGCCCACGCTGCTCACGGCCTCCGCGCCGATGGAGGCTGCATGCCTGGCCAATTCGATACCCACCTTGGGATCGCTGGAATAGCCCACATGTACAAAAGCATGCATCTTGCCGCGGGCGGCCTTCACAACGGCTTCCGCCCATTCCTTGCGCTGGTTTTCGTTCATCACACCACCCTCGCCGGTGTAGCCAAGAAGGTATACGCCATCCGCCCGCTGCTTTTGATAAAAGCTAACCAATGCATCTGCCTGTTCCGTTTTGATATTGCCATTCTTGTCAAAGGGAGTAAGCAGTGCCGTCCAGTTGCCGCCGATCATATTATTTTCCTCCTATTTTTATCCTTTAATGGCTCCGCTGGTAAGACCGGAGATGAAATACTTATTCAGGCACAGATACACAACCAGCATCGGCAGCACCGCCATGCTGGTGCCCGCGAACATCAGGTGCCATGATGTAACGGACTCGCCCCCCGTGCGCATGGTCAGGATGCCCACTACCAGAGGCCGCTTGTCCGGGTTGCCCAGGGTGAACACCATGGGCAGCATGTAATCGTTCCAGGAGTTCATGAAAGCTAAAAGCCCCACGGTTGCGATCAGCGGCTTGGTGAGAGGGAGGATTATGCTCCTGTAAATGCGGAAGAACCCGCACCCGTCGATCCTGGCCGCCTCATCGATCTCCCTGGATATCGAATTGATATAATTCCGGGAGATGTACAGTTGCGTTACGTTGATGCCGAACACGTTGATGATGATCACGCCCCATAGCGACGTATTGATGTTCAGCGCCTTGGCCATTTGAAGCTGCGGAAACAGGTACAGGCTGCCGGCGGAAATGAACATGGTGGAGGTGATGAGCACGTACAAAAAGTTCTTGCCCTTAAAATTCGCCCGGGAAAACACGTATCCTGCCGTGGTGGAGCTTATAATCGTGCCCAGCACGATGAAGAAGGCCATGTACAGGCTGTTGAAGAAGTACAGCTTGAAGTTGGATTTGTTCCAGGCCTGAACGTAGTTGTCAAACTGCACCGCCTTGGGCAGAAACTGCTTGCTGGATAAAAGCTCCTGGTTGGTTTTCAGGGAAGCCATAACCGTATACAGCACCGGGAACACCGTCACCACGAACAGTGCCGTCAGCACGGAATACAATAGTGCCCTGTAAAAGACGCGGCGCGGCGTCCATTTTAGCACGTTCAATAGACGTCACCCATCTTTCTTGTGGTCAGGAAGTAAGCACCCGTAATCAGGCCCAGGATCACGGCAGTCACCACCGCCAGAGCGGAGGCATACCCGTACTGGCTCACGGCATCCGCCACGCCGTAGGAGAAGAAGTACTTAAAGGTATAGCTCATTACCACTTCTGTGGTGCCGTTGGGCTGGCCGTTGGTGAGTGTCAGTACCAGGTCACTCATCTTCATGCTGTTCACCAGGCACAGCATGATGACCGTCTTGGCAAAGGGCGAAAGCATGGGAAGCGTGATGGAACGGAATGTGCGCCAGGCGGATGCCCCATCCAGATTGGCGCATTCGTACAGCTCGCCGGGAATGCTTTGCAGCCCCATCAGAAAGAAGATCATATTCACGCCAAAGCTCTTCCAGACGCTGGCGGAAATGATGACGGCGTTGGCAGTCCAGCGGTCGGAAAACCAATTGACCTTTTTGTCAATCACCCCAAGGCTCTTCAGCACTTGGTTGATGATGCCCTGGAAGGGATTGAACATCAGAAAGAACACCAGGCCGATAATGGCCGTGCTGATAATGGAGGGCATGAAGAACACGGTACGGTACAGGGCGTTCACCTTCGTGGCCTTGTTCAGCGCCACCGCCAGGAACATGGCCAGGGGGATCTCAATGATCATCTTGACGCCCACGATAAAGAAGGTGTTCAGCAGCGCCCGCCAGTAATAAGGATCCCGGGATAAGACGCGGATGAAATTTTCTATCCCCGCATAGGTGGGCGTTCTCACACCATCATAGTTATACCAGGCCCATCTTATCAGCCAGCCCATAGGGTAGATGGAAAACAGGGCAAAGCCCGCCAACATGGGCAAAAGCATGCATATGGCCTGCACGTTGTCGATGCGGCCCGGGCGTATCGCTTTTGTTTTGACTCTCGTTTGATGCGTCAGGGACATTCGTCCGCCTCCTTCGCGCAGCACAGGAAATCGGAGGGAGGGGTAATCCCCCTCCCTCATTAAATATTTGCTAGTTTATTTGAGGCGGGTGTCCCAATCGGGGTTGATGAAGGCGGACATATCCGCACCGGCGGCAACAGCATTTGCAAGCGCCGTGTTATAGCGGTTATCCATGTCGGTCAAAAGGTCCATGATCTCCTGATCGGACAAATCTGCGGTGATGGCATTGCACAGCACGTTCTGATATGTCTGGCCCTCCAAAGTGAGAAGTCCATCAGGAGGCGTCATGGTGAAGTAGTTCTTGGAGGTATCGGCGAATTCTTTCCAGCCCACCATGTCCGGGGGATTGGTCACGGCCTGCTGTACGCTCTCGAGGCCCACGAATTCCAGCCCCTGCTGATGCATTTGCAAAAGCAGATCGTCGTTATGGGCGAAGGCGAAGACTTCCAGTGCCTTTTCGGGCATGCTCAGGGCGGCGGGACCGACGCAGAGTAGATCACCGATCTGGGAATAGGCCTTGTAGGCATTGCTTTCATCAAGTACCGGGGTCTGGAATACGCCCCACTCATCCGTAATCTCAAAGGAGCGGTTCAGGGTGCTCACATCCCAGCCAACACCGGCCATGATGGCCACGCGGCCGGCGGCGAAATGGGCGGCCAGACCGTCTTGGGAGAGCGCCTCGTAGCCCGGGAAGATGCTGCCGTCTTTGCGCATCTGCTGGAAATAGCTGAGGATGGGGGCAAAATCCTTGAAGCGGTACTCACCCTTGGTGAAATCATACCCCATGTGGCCCACGGAGGCCGCAAACTGGGAGGCCAGGTACCACTTGCCGGAGCTGCCGGCGTTTTGCAGGTGCACGCCATAGCCGTACACTTCACCGTCACCGTTGTCGGTAATGACCTTGGCCATCTTCACAAGCTCGTCCCAGGTCTTGGGCGGCTCGGTGAAGCCGTTTTTCTCAAGCAATGTCTTGTTGTAGATGAACTTGGTGTTCAAAGCCTTTACGGGTAGGGAGTAGGTCTTGCCCTTGTAGGTGTTGTAGCCGGGCACGATCACGGGCGCCCATTTTTCAAGCAGCGCCTCGCTGCCGGGCAGGTCTTCCAATGCGATCATCCAGCCGCTGTCCACAAAGGGATCCTTTACAGTGCCCACAAACTTGTAGATTTCCGGGCCCTGGCCGGCGGCCAAAGCAACCTTGAGTACATCGTTGTAATCGCCACCGAAAACCTGATAGACGATTTCGATGCCCTTTTCCTTGCCGGTGGTGGCGTTGTACTCCGCGATAGCGGCATTGTACAAATCTTGCAGCGTGCCGTCATTGGTCCAGATGCGCACCTGCTGCACCTGTTGTTCCGCCGACGCTGCGGGAATGACGCCCGCCAGAAGCGTGAGGGCAAGGGTCACCACAACCAGCGTTTTGAAAAACCTTTTCATACCGGTCCCTCCTTATACGGTTTTTGTTTCTTTAGTATAAAAGGGCCGTCGAAAAATGGACATACAGAAAATTATACGAACCAGTCAAAAATCTTACTCAATTCTATTCTTCCTGATGTCTTAGCCTGTACTGCTGGGGCTGCATGCCCATGGCCTTCTTGAACACGGTGGAGAAATAGTGGGCATTTTCATAGCCCACCTGCTCGGCGATCTGCCATACCTTCAGCTTGCTTTCATCCAGCAGGTGGCAAGCCTTTTGCAGCCTTACACGGGTTAGGTAAGCGTTGATGGTCATACCTGTCTCCCGCTTGAAGATGAGGCAAATATAGTTCTGCGTCATGTATACCGCGTCGGCAATGGCGGAAAGCGTCAAATCCTCCATATACCGCTTATCGATCATGTCGATGATGGTCTTTACCAGATTACCGTAGCGCGTAGCGTATAAGGCCTGGTACGTCTTGCAGTAGCGCCCGGCCATGGCCTTCAAAATGTCCTCCATGGCGGCAATGGTTTCCGCCTCGAAGATGCCCTTCATCTCCTTCTGGGCATGCACAAAGCTCTCCCGCCCGGTCTCCTCCAGTTCCAGCAGCATGCGGCACAATACGCCGGCCAGCTCGATGCACAAGCCCTTCACATATTCAATCTCCAGCACATGCCCCTGAGACAAAAGCGAAAACAGGCTGCTTAATTCCCGCTGGGAGGCTGCTTCCTCCCCGCCCTTTACTTGCGCAAGAAACGATTCCTGGGCGGCATAGATCTGCGAGAATTTTGAAGAATACTCGATCTTGTCCTTTTCCTTGCGCAAAAGCACGTCTTCCACCGAGAGAATGGCGGCGTCCTCCCGGTAAAACCGCTGGGAGATAGCCCTGACGGCGTTGTCGTAGGCATACTTCAATTCACCCAGATGGAAGGCGCAGTTCCCCACGCCGATGGACAGGGGGATATCCAGAAATGAGAGCATGTTGTCCGCGATTTCGCCAAGCAGATCCTCCAGCGCCTGGGTGCGCTGGAGCCGGCCGTCCAGCAGCAGTACAAACTCGTTGTCGTTAAGCACCACCACCAGCCCGGCGTTGTTATTGCTCAAAAGCTCCTGGGTAATGTTCTGGATGGAGAACAGCAATAGCTGCTTGTCCAGTTCGCTTAACTGCTGGGTGCATTTTGCATAGTCGTTTACCCGCATCACGCACACCAGGATGCTGGATTCATACCGTAAATCCAGTTCAAAATACTGGAGCTTATCCTCTATTTCCCGGCGGCTACCGCAGGCGCCCAGAACCAGGTTGCGCAGGAAAGTCTCCCGCATCATGCTGCGGTTTTCCTTTAATTGGCGTTTGAGCCTGAGCATCACCTGGTCCCGGTTGCGCTCCATTTCAATGCTGCTGATCAGCTTACGGATGACCTTATGGATTTCCTCCAGCTGGATGGGCTTTAATATATATCCCTCCACCTTCACCTCCAGGGCAGTGCGGGCATATTGAAAATCCTGCACACCGCTGATCAGAATCATCTTGGCGGCGCTGCCTTCTTCCCTTAAGGTGGTGGCTACCTCCAGCCCTGTCATGCCAGGCATTTTAATGTCGGTAAACAGAATATCCGGTTCCAGCTCCCGGCATAATTTCAACGTCTGCTCCCCATCCATGGCGGTGGCGATCACGGATATACCGTATCCCGCCCAGTCGATGGCCTCGCACAGCGTTTCAACGGTAAGCCGGTCGTCGTCAGCTACGATCATTTTTAGCATGATACACCTCCATGGTCAAAATGCTGGGCAGCGTGATCACTGCAATGATGCCGCCCGCTTCCGCCTGTTCAAAGCGCAGCCCTGCGTCATCACCAAAGAGCGTTTGCAGCCTTTGGTGCACGTTGCGTATGCCAAAGGCACGGCCCGACTCAGGATCGGTGTCGGCCAGCATTTCGTGCATTTGCAGCACATTGGCCCCTACGCCGTTATCTTCAATGTAAAGGGTCAGCGTTTTTCCGTCAATCCCGCCCCGGATGACGATATGGTTCACCCGCTCGCAGGATGGCTTGATGCCGTGGATCACGGCGTTTTCCACCAGAGGCTGCAAGGTGAACTTGGCGATCAGGTGCATGCGCACTTCCTGGGGCACATCAATTTGATAGGAAATACGCTCGCCAAAGCGCATTTTTTGTATCTTGAGGTAGCTTTCCACGATGGTCAGCTCGTCCTGAACGGTGATGATATCCCGGCCCCGGCTCAAACCGTAGCGGAAGAAGTCGGCAAGGGCTGTGATCATGTTACTGATTTCCGGCACCTTGTGGCGAATGGCGTACAGATTGATGGAATCCAACGCGTTATACAAAAAATGTGGGTTGATTTGGGCCTGCAGCGCCTTTAATTCTGCATCCTTGGCCGCGAGTTCCGCTTCCTTTTTCGTAAGGTCACTGATATACAGCCGCTGAATGAGCTCCTGTATTTCCCTGATCATGTCCTTGTATTTGCCGATAAGATAGCCAAACTCATCCTTTTGCTGGTAATCGATGTCGATGCGGAAGGTGTCGTCTTGGGATACCTTCTCCATGGAATTCACCAATTTCAAAATGGGCCTTGCGATACTCTTTGAAAGCATCAGCGCCAGCGTAAGCGCTACCGCCATGCAAGCGGCTACCAGTATGATCAGCGTCCTGTCCAAAGCGTGCTGGTCACCGCTGATCTCCTCCATGGGCACCTGGGAATAGATGTGCCAGTTCAGCCTATCCACCATTGCGCCGGTGATGAGCCAGTTTTCTCCGTTCAGCCGGCGAATGTCCGGCTTGTTATGCGGTGTTTCCCCCTGGGAATAAGGCAGCTGCTCCCCTACCCTTGAAATATCCGTGCCCAAAAGAATAGTGCCTTCGCTGTCCGTTACGAAAATCTGGCTGCCCTCTGTTTGCCTGTAGGGCAATAGGCTGCTCAAAAAGCTTTCCACATCCACATCCATTACAAGGATAGCGGAAACCTCTACGCCATTGGCGTTTTTCTTGGTGTTGAACAGTTTCCGGGCGATTTGCAAAACAGGCCTCTTCGTCCTGATGGAAAGCCCGGCCCTCTCATTTAGCCCAAGAAAGGTAAATTGGCTGCTCAGGCTTTTATACCAATCCTCATTTTCTATCACGCCCACATCGTACACCCGGGTGGAGGGAGAATCGGAGCGCAGCCGCTGGTAACATTCCCGGTTCAGCATGTAGATGCGGGGCGACAGCCCGGAAGTGGCATACAAATAACTGCTGGACAAAAAATATCCCGCCAGAAGGTTATCCAGCGTGGAAATCTCATGGATGATCTGTTCCGCAAACACCGGCGGCTTGCTCATGAAAATATCCTGCATGGTGGGATTTACGTTGACCAAAGTAATCAGGTCGTTCATCAGGTTCAGCTTTTGAGAGATCACCGCGCCCACGCTTTCCAGATTCTGACCTATCAGCTGGTTTGTCTTTTCCGTGATGATTCGCGTGGTACGCGCATACAAGAAAAATGTGATCACCATGGTCGGCAATAAAATCGCCAGCAAAAAGTAAGCAATCAGCCGTTCCCGGATGCTGATATGCCGTATCCATTCCTTCAAGCGGCCCATCCTAACTCCGCCTTTCTCCCGCGCTTGGGCACACCCATGATACCATTACGGTATATACGCGTCAATTATGGTGGCGGATGATGACATATATTGGCGCGAAACCCTTTCAGAGTATAAATGCATATTTCGGGAAAAGTATTGCAGACGCTATAAAACCAATCGCCGGCAGGTTTCGATGCACGGCATAACGAAATAGAACACTAGACTGAATGAAGTTTTTCTTTGACTCCTATACCGCCCATCCCCAGGAGGTGTCCCATGCCCCTAAAGTCCGCCGTCATGGTCCCGCATCCGCCGCTGATCATCCCCCAGGTGGGCCGCGGGCAGGAAAAAACCATACAGGATACAATCGTTGCCTACCGCAAGGCCGCGGAGCTAATCGCAGCCACAAAACCGGACACGGTGGCCGTCATCACGCCGCATAGCGCTTTGTACGCCGACTATTTTCACATTTCCCCAGGCCTGTCTGTAAAAGGCAGTCTTGCCCAGTTCCACGCGGGCGAAGTACAATTGGAAGTTAAGTACAACGCGCCTTTTGTGGCTGAACTCAGCCGCCGCGCCGACGCAAGCGGTCTGCCGGCAGGCACTTTGGGCGAGCAGGAGAAAAAGCTGGACCACGCCGTCATGGTGCCTTTGATCTTTTTGCGGGATGCCTTTGGAGGCAATCTTCCCTGCAAAATCGTGCGGATCGGGCTGTCGGGTCTCGGCTTTCCCGACCACTACAAGCTGGGCATGCTCATCCGGGAAACGGCAGAAAGCCTGCATACAAGCATCGCCGTCATCGCCAGCGGCGACCTGTCCCACAGGCTCAAAAAAGACGGGCCCTACGGTTTTGCTCCCGAAGGGCCCGCTTATGACGAAAAAATCATGGATGTGATGGGAAGGGCCGCCTTTTTGGATTTGTTCCACTTCGACCCGGATTTTTGCGAAAACGCAGGCGAGTGCGGCCACCGCTCCTTTGTGATCATGGCCGGGTGCCTGGACGGCCTCTCCATTAAGGCGGAGAAGCTGTCCTACGAAGGGCCCTTTGGCGTAGGGTACGGCGTATGTACATACCTTCCCGCGGGGCCTGACGAGACCCGCCATTTCCTGAGTATCTATATGCAGGAGCAGAAGCAGGCCCTGGAAGCGCGCAAAAAAACGGAGGATGAATATGTTCGCCTGGCCCGCAAAACGCTGGAAGCCTATGTGCAGAGCGGGGAAAGCATCCCAATGCCCAAGGACTTGCCGGATGACATGGTGAAAAGGCGGGCGGGCGTTTTCGTTTCCCTCAAAAAGCACGGCCAGCTTCGGGGATGCATCGGCACCATATCGGCGACCACGAAAAGCATTGCAGAAGAGATCATGCAAAACGCCATCAGCGCAGGCACCCAGGATCCGCGCTTTGACCCGGTGCAGCCTAATGAACTGGGCGACCTTGTGTACAGCGTGGATGTGCTGGGCGAAACGGAGGACATCGGGTCTCCCGACGAGCTTGATGTCCGGCGCTACGGTGTGATCGTAACCAGCGGTCACCGGCGCGGCCTGCTGCTGCCCAATCTCCCGGGCATTGACACCGTACAGGATCAAATTGCCATCGCAAGGCGCAAGGCCAATATCCGGGAGAATGAAAAGATAACGCTCCAGCGATTCGAGGTGGTGCGCCATCAGTGAGATCATCTGCCAGGTGTGCATGCACCACTGCCATTTGAGGGAAGGCCAGATGGGGCGGTGCCGTGTCCGGAAAAATGAGAACGGCAAAAGCGTCTGTGTAAGTTACGGCCTTTTGACTTCCGTTGCGCTGGACCCCATTGAAAAAAAGCCGCTGGCAAGGTTCCATCCCGGCAGCATGATCCTGTCGGTGGGGAGCTTCGGCTGCAACCTGAATTGTCCCTTTTGCCAGAACGCTTCCATTGCGGAGTCCGGCGAAAAAGATGTGGATGTGGAAAGGATGCAGCCCGGGGAGCTTGCGACGCTTTCGGAAAAGCTCAAGCCCCGGGGCAACATCGGCGTGGCTTTCACTTATAACGAGCCTATGGTGGGCTTTGAATTCGTCCGCGATACCGCAAAGCTTGTGCGTGAGCACCATATGAAAAACGTCGTCGTTACCAATGGCTCCGCCTGCCTTACTGTATTGGAGGAAGTCCTGCCCTATATCGACGCCTTCAACATCGACCTGAAGTGTTTCACCCAAGCATATTACAAAAGGCTGGGCGGCGATCTTGATACCGTAATGGATTTCATCCGCACCGCCGCAGGGCGCAGCCATGTGGAGCTGACTACGCTCATCGTGCCCGGCGAAAATGATTCGCCGGAAGAAATGCAAAAGCTGTCCGCCTGGATCGCCGGGGTGGATAAAACCATTCCCCTGCATATCACCCGCTTTTTCCCCAGACACCACATGCGGGATAAGCAGCCGACGGATATCGCGGTCATGCGCGGTTTGGCGGATATCGCCAGGGAAAATCTCTCCGATGTGCTGCTGGGGAATGTGTGACATTCATCATTTACCCTCTTTGAACATCATCAGCGCCTTTGCATCCAGTTCCTTCACAAACTGGTCTACGGTAAGCTGCCCGTCCGTAAAGCGCCCGATCACCTGCTCAATGACCTCACCCTCCTCGCTGAAGGGATCATTGGAGAAGATCGATTGCAGCGGCACCACCAGGTGCCTGGCTATCTCCCGGTAGATATCGATGGTTTCCTGGGATATGAGCCAGTTTTCTTCCTCCCGAAGCTGATAGCGCCTCTTTTCTTGATCGATCATGGCCTTCAGCTCGTTTTTGTCCTCAGGCGCGGCCGTTTCCAACAGCTTCTCCATGTTTAGAACATTTTCCATCAATTCCTGCTGCGCCGCCTCAAAATTCTTATACCGCAAGGGCGTATTCAGCGAAGCGTTCAGGGCGTATTTAAATCTTTCATCCATCTGCCGGGCATAAAAGGACACAAACTCCAGCGCCGGCTGCTGGTTTTTAGACAGGGGATTGAGCACGAACAGCTCCATGTCCGCCCGGACCATGCGGGGAGAATCCTCGTTGAGGGCAGGCAGGGGGATGGAGATCACCTCGTCTGAATCGTTATAGCCCACGCCCAGGTACTGGTTGTACGTCATGATGATGGGATTCGTGTTTTCCGCCGCGGCGCCGAGTATCTCCCGGTAATCAAGGGTGGCCTGGACGGCCTCCCGAAAGGCCGGATCATCAAAGCTCACGGGCACATCCCCGGTTTCATGCTCCAGAAGGTACTGCTTCATGATCATCGCCACGTACCCCCGAAGGCCGTCATACACCTCGATAAAGGAATACTCCGGGTTATCCGGGGCGTATTGATCGATCCAATTTTCCAGGGCCGCGAACACCTGGGCAAAGGTTAAGGGGTACTCCCCAAGGCCCAGCCTGTCCCACACGGTGCGGTTTAGCGTCCACGTATTCTCCTGGAAGTTCACCGGAAACGCCAGCAGTTTGTCCTCCTTAAAAAGCGCCTCCCGGATGGCGGGATAGAATTGCCGGGCTTGTTCCACCAGTTCGGCGCTTGCGTTCATAGGCGCCGCGTATCCCTTGTCCCGTACTTCCCCATAGGCCCCGGCGGTGCTTACAATATACAGGTCCACGCCATCGTCGCCGGATACCATGGACTGCTGGATGGAAAGAAAATCCGAAGCTCCATCGTCAATGACCAGGGAAACATCCGGGTACCGGGCGGAAAAGGCAACGGCAATATCCGGGGAAATGTATCCCATGATGTGCACGGCGGTTTGCCGCCTTTCCCCCTCCATGGAAATATCCCTTACAAACAGGCCGCTGGAATCCAGGTAGACATACGATCCATCCCGGTACAGGATGGCCTGGTTGTCTATGCCCGCAAAGGCGATGGGCAGATACGCCTTCGTTTGCACCTTTGTACCGGACAGCGCTTTTTGCACCCTGCCGCCTTCCCCGGTAAAATGCAGGCTCTGATCCTCCTCCCGCCATACGCAGCCTGAAATGGTGTCCCCTTCCCATACCTTTTGGGTGAGGGCCTCCTTGGCAATGTCATAGCGCCACAGGGCGAAGGCGCCGTCAGCATCCTTTAACTTAAGCAGCAGCTCCCCCGCGGGGCCGGGGAAGGCGCCCTCCAATCCTTTGGTATTCAGAAGATGCATGGTTGGGGATTGCATGTCCCAGGTAAACAGCTCGCGGCTGTCGCCTTTTTCAAAGGTAAAGCTCATCAGCGCCATGTACAGCTTCCCCTCAAAAAAGAGCAAGCTTTTGATCTCCTTAGGCATGCGCTTTTCCTGCTCCGTGTAAAAAAGCTGTTCCTCCGGGATGCGGGTATAGGGAACGGCTGCACTCCCCTCCAGCTTATACACCTGCCCGGTGCAGGGGTGTAAGCCAAAAAGGCTTTCCCCGTCGGTGAAAAGCCATGTCATGCCCTGCTCCCACAGTTCCCTTTCCAGCTTGCCCTCCGGGGCGGCGGAGGAAAGACCTTTCCCCTGGACAAGGGAAAGATCCATCAGCCTTTCCGGCGTCTCCCCACCCGGCTCTAAGCGGTACAGGCCCTTGCCGCACAGAAGCAGCAAGCTGCCCTGCCACTCACAGGCGCTATAGAAGCTGCCGTAAGTGGTATAATCCGAAGGCAAGGTAGCGTCCGTTCCCTCCCCCAGGGCGGAGGAAGCCAGGGACGGTATGCATGCGATACACAAAACCAGGGTCAGGATTTTCTTCATGGAAATTTCCCCTTTTCATAGGTGCATTCACCTTGTTATGTCTGAAAAGGGGAAAAACGTAACAGCCGCTTCCTAAAAAATGTCCTTTCCTGCCAGCTTGTAATCCGCCAGATGCATTTTGTATGGAATATCGATATGGTAGGGGCACATTTTCAAGCATTCGCCGCACTGGGTGCAATCATCGCCCCGCTTTTCCATGGCCGCATACCGCTTGCGGCCCAGTTCCTTGTTGCCAAACCAGAAGCGAAGCCGTTCGGCCAGCGCGTACTCCGCCGTGTCCTGCACCACGCCTCTGGCCATCTGCCGGTCAAAATACCCCTCGCAGGCAAAAACCTCGGGGATATCGATGCCCACAGGACAGGAGCACTTGCTGCACTGGCGGCAAACATAGTTGCCTAGCTCCGGCGCTTTTATAAACAGCGCTTCCTCTTCCTCTTTCGTCATGGGCACAAAGCTATTGGCGTAGCTCAAATCATCCTTGAGCATCTTTTCACTGTTGATGCCGGCCACCACCACGGAAACAGGCCGGGAGAACGCGTACCGGAAAGCCTGTTCGGGGGATTTGTACAAAAATCCGTCGCCCAGCGGCTTCATGAGAATGATGCCTACATCCTTTTTAAGTGCCAGGGGCAGAAGCTGGTTTTCAATTTCGGGATAATTGAAGCGGTCGTAATAGTTGACGGTGGTCATCACCGCCTCGAAGCGGTCACGGTTCAGCGCTTCCACAAGCGGCCCCGGCCAGCCATGCATGGAAAGGCCGATGTGGCGAATCTTTCCCGCCTTTTTTGCTTCCAGCGCAGCCTGATATGCACCGTCCTCCGAAAGGATGGTATCCAGCTCTTCTATGGACCCTACTGCATGCATCAGCAGCACATCCAAATGGTCTGTCCGCAAATTTTGAAGAGATTGCTCAATGCCCTCCGCGGCGCTTTTTTTGTCCCTTGCGCCTATTTTGGATACCAGCACGAAGTCATCCCGCCTGTTTATGACGGCACGCCCGATCTTCCGCTCCGATTCCCCCGAGCCATAGCTCAGCGCCGTTTCAATATAGTTCCCACCCGCGTCCAGATAGCTGTTTAGAAGCTTTTCCGCTTCCTTCAGCGGTATCTCCAGCAAGTGAAACCCGCCGAACCCCAGCAGGGAGGTCTTGAAGCCCGTCTTTCCAAACCGTCTGTACTCCATATTCGTTCTCTCCTCCTGTTTCATTCTATGCATACCATTGTATGCACTTATCTTTCTATCAACCCAGCTTGTGAAAGTATATCAAACAAAAAGTTAAGCCGTCAAGAAAGACGGCTCGCGGAACATAGCGGAATGGAATGCAAATCCCAAGCAGACGCGTATTCGCTCATTGACACATGGGTATACTTCTGATAGAATAAATACTGGGGAAGTATTTTGGATGATAAAGGGGCGGCAAATGAGCAAGGGCCAGATGGAGGCCAAAATCAGCGAGGCGTTCAGCCGGTTTGAAATCGAATTCATGGGCCGGGGGCCCCGGCAAATCAAAACGTATATCCTTCAGGATATGATCATTGTCAGAATGGTGGGGTTTTTGAGCCCTTCCGAAAGGAAGCTGGCGGAGACGCCCCAGGGGGTCGAGCAGATCAAGAAGCTGAGAACCATGCTTTTTGAGGGCGCGAAGGCCGAGATCGAAACCATGATGAACCCCATCATCCAAACGGACATCGTAAGCATTCATTCCGATGTAAGCACAAAGAGCGGCGAAAAGATCGTTTTGATCACTTTGGGCAGCAATTTGGAAGAACGCTTGTAACAAAAAGGCAGACTCGCCGAAGGGTTTTCATAACCAGTCTTGCGGTAAGCCAATACCTGATCGCTCTCTAGGGAGCTGTTAGGCATTGGTTTTTTATTTTTCCATTTTGGAGGTATTTTGATGAAGGCGCCATGGGAAAGGTTTTCATTATCCGAGGAATTGATCCAATTGCTCAAAAGCGCACCGGATGTCTTTATTCCCGAAACCAGGGACGAAATTTTAAAAATGGCCCTGGGCTGGCAAGACCAAGGAACGTTCGAAGTCTCCTACGACGTTCCTGGTCTTGGCGAATATACTGAGGCGACGGTTACAAAGTGCTCAAACGGCCTGGTAGTAAACTACACAGATGCGTATATGCGCAGGCGTGACCCCGACTGCATGGCCATTGCAGACGACGGCCCCACCGATAAGCCACGGTACAAAGACTTATACGGCAGCGACTTTGCGCCTCTTCGCCAGGACGTATTTAAGTGGCTTGGCGGTCAACGCCTGATCCTGCTTCCCTTTATGGCGGGGGGCGAAGACCTGCAATATCCCGCTTTGCTGATAGGCCCGCAGAACGCTGCTTTCTTCGCCGGCGGACTTTTAGACCTGCAGGGGTTTGTTCCCGCATCCAAGCTTCCCGCGGACTTCGCGCCCAAAGCGGTGATATACCTCGCGCCTCCCTTCAGGCATACGCATTTTGACAAAAAGCAAATCGTTGTGCATCACCGATTGCCGGGCCTCCATGAGATTTTCTCCTTTAACCTGTATCCCGGCCCCAGCGCCAAAAAGGGCATCTACGGCGTGCTGATCCATATCGGCGAACAGGAAGGCTGGATCACCCTCCACGGCTCCACGGTAAAAGTCGTCACGCCCTATGACAATAGCCTCATCATGCTGCATGAGGGCGCCAGCGGCAGCGGGAAAAGCGAAATGATCGAACAGATGCACCTGCAGCCCGACGGGCGCATCCTGCTGGCTAAAAACACGTTGTCCGGCGAAAAGCTGTATCTGGACATCAAGGAAACCTGCGAGCTTCTGCCCGTCACCGACGACATGGCTCTTTGCCACGATTCCTTTCAGAAAAACAGCAAAAGGCTGGTGGTCAAGGATGCGGAAGCCGGCTGGTTCCTTCGGGTGAACCATATCACCCAATACGGCACCGACCCGCAGCATGAGCGCCTGTGCGTTCACCCCAAGGAGCCGCTCATCTTTCTGAACTTGAAGGGCGTCCCCGGCTCCACATGCCTCATCTGGGAGCATACCATGGACAAGCCTGGCAAGCCCTGTCCCAATCCCCGGGTGATCCTCCCCCGCGATCATGTGCCGGGCACCATCAGCGAGCCGGTGGAGGTGGATGTGCGCAGCTTCGGCGTAAGAACCCCACCTTGCACCAAGAACGCGCCTACTTACGGCATCATCGGCATGCTGCATGTGCTGCCGCCCGCCCTGGCCTGGTTATGGCGCCTGGTCGCGCCAAGGGGACATGACAACCCCAGCATTACCGGCACCGCCGGCATGACGGGCGAGGGCGTAGGCTCGTACTGGCCCTTCGCCACCGGAAAAATGGTGGATCAGGCCAACCTTTTGCTTAAGCAGATCATGAAAACGCCTTCCACCCGCTATAAGCTCATCCCCAACCAATACATCGGCGCGTATCACGTGGGTTTTATGCCCCAATGGATCACCAGGGAATATCTGGCCCGGCGCGGCAGCGTAAAGTTCAGGCCAGAACAGCTCGTCCCCGCCCGCTGCCCGCTGCTGGGGTATGCGCTGGATTCGCTGAAGATCGACGGCAACTACATTCCAAAGGGACTGTTGCAAACCGACCTGCAATTGGAGATCGGCGAAAGCGCTTACGATACGGGCGCCGGCCTGCTGACCGGCTTTTTCGGGCAGGAACTGAAGCAGTTCCAAACCAATGATTTATGCCAGGAGGGCAGGAAGATCATCGAGTGCTTCTTTGACGGCGGAACCGCCGATGATTACATGAAGCTCCTGTAAATAACCTTCCCGCCAAATCCATTCGAATGGCAAAAACCTGGGTATAATATTATGAAACAGCCCGTGCCGATCTTTTTGGGGTGCGGGCTGTTTGAGAAAGGCGGGTGTTTGCAATGTTTCGAAAACTATGCGGCGAGGGAAAGGCTTTTTGCAATCTGCTGGGCGGCGAGTGGACAAAAGCCTCCACCAGTGTCTTTATTGAAATCATTTCCCCCGTGGACGGCTCACTGGTGGGCAGGGTCCCGGCCATGACGCGGGAGGATGTGGACAGAGCCATTCAAAACACCAAGGAAAACCTGCATGTCTGGGCGCAGACGCCCATCCACGAGCGGGCGGAAGTGTTCTACAAAGCCGCGGAACTGCTGGAGCAAAACATTCAGGAAATCGCCAATGTCCTTACCATGGAAATCGCCAAGGATGAAAAATCCGCCATTTCCGAGGTCAGGCGCACGGCGGACTTTTTGCGCTACACGGCGGATGTGGGCAAAAGCATGGCGGGCGAAGCCATCAGCGGCGAAAACTTTCCCGGCGGCAGCAAAAACAAGATTTCCTATGTGACAAGGGTACCCCTGGGAACGGTCCTGGCCATTTCCCCGTTCAACTATCCCATCAACCTGTCGGTTTCCAAGGTGGCACCCGCGCTCATCGGCGGCAATGCCGTCATTTTGAAGCCCGCCACCCAAGGGGCCGTCAGCGCTTTGTACCTGGCCCAGGTATTCCAGGAGGCGGGATTGCCAAACGGCATCCTCAATACCGTCACGGGCCGGGGCAGCGACATCGGCGATTACATCGTCACCCACCCGGGCATCAACTTCATCAACTTCACCGGCAGCACCGAGGTGGGCCGGCATATTTCGAAGCTTTCGGGCATGGTACCCCTTTTGCTGGAACTGGGGGGCAAGGATGCCGCCATCGTTTTGCATGACGCCGATCTTGATTTCGCTGCGGAAAACATCGTTTCCGGTGCCTACTCCTATTCCGGCCAGCGGTGTACGGCGGTGAAGCGCATCCTGGCGGAAAATGATGTTGCCGATTCCCTTATACCCAAGCTTTTATCACGTATCGAAAGGCTGCCGGTGGGCGATCCCCGCAAAAATGCCGTCATCGTGCCCTTGATTAACACCAAATCCGCCGATTTTGTGATGGACCTCATTGACGATGCCGTATCAAAAGGGGCGAAGGTGCTTACCGGTGGTAAACGCGAGGGCGATTTGATTTACCCCACCCTCATCGACAACGTGACCACTGACATGCGCCTGGCCTGGGAGGAGCCCTTCGGCCCGGTACTGCCCATCCTCAGGGTGAAGGATACAGAGGAGGCCATCGATATTGCCAACCGTTCGGAATACGGGCTGCAATCCTCGGTGTTCACCAGCAATATCCACCATGCCTTCCATATCGCCGGCCGCTTGGAGGTGGGCACGGTTCAAATTAACAACAAAACGGAGCGTGGCCCCGATCATTTCCCCTTCCTGGGCGTGAAGGCCTCCGGTATGGGCACCCAGGGCGTAAAGTACTCCATCGAGGCCATGACACGGCCCAAGGCCGTGGTGTTCAACCTGGAGGCTCCCTGAATCATGCCCTAAATTGGATACTCCTCTTCAATGGACATGTCGTCAATCACTTCCTTCAGGCTGGTATCCGCCTGCAATTCCTTGGGCAGTGCGGTTAGCTTCACGTAGCCTTCTATGGAGGCGATGTCCAAATAATGCATACCTGCCACGGCCAGTATCTCCCTGGCCACGGTGGAGCGGTGGGCCACCACCATGAACCGCTTGCCGCGGGCCCTTAGCTGCTGCAGCGCGCGCTCGAAATCGCCGTCGCCGCTGAAGAGCACGGCCATGTCATAATTGTCGATGGTGTTGAACATGTCCAGCACGATCTCCACATCCAGGTTGCCTTTTTTCTTTGTCTCCTCGCCGTTGTGGATTTCCTTCAGGGGCTTGGACACGATGGTATATCCCATCAGCGGCAGCATCTGTACAAAGCGGTTCTGGGATTCGGCCTTGTAGTCGATGGCCGTGTAATAATAAGCGTCCACCACGTCGCCCATCATGCGAAAGTAGTCCAGGAACCTTTTCAGGTCAATGTTCCATCCCAAATATTTGCGCTGCGTGCGGTACATGTTCCCTCCGTCCACGAAGATGGCGATCCTCAAGCAAAGGCCCCCTTTTTTTATTAAATTCCGCTTGGGTCAGGATTGCCGGATAGCTCCCGCCGATACCAGAGCGTCGAATTCCAGCGCAGCAAATACCGCCGCCGCCACGCCGTAGGGGTAGTTTGAGCCCAGCGGCGTGTACTTGTATCCCAGATACGGGAAGATGTGCAGCGGAATGGTGGGAGCGCTGATTTCCTTAAGGAACACGCCTTCTCCCGTTTCCCGAATGCCGTCCATCACCGCCCGGAAAGCTTTCAAACCGGGTTGCAAAAGGGCTTCGCCCAAATAACCTCTCCGCACGCCATGCAAAAGCCCCGCGGCAATCAAGGCCGTGGCGGAAAGCTCCCGGTACAGGTTGCTACACAGCACCGTGGAAAAGCTTCCGTCGGAACGCTGGCAGCGGACCACAGCCTCCGCCGTTCTTTGGTAGATTTTTTGGATCTCTTCTTTTCGGGGGTGGTCCGGGCCGATAAAGTCCAGGATCATGGGCAGCGCGCAAACCACCCAGCCATTGCCCCGGCCCCAGTAGATTTCGCCCTCGGGATGGGGCCTTAACCGCTTCACCCAATAGCTGTGCCGCCACAGGCCGGTCTTTTCATCCTGCATGTAGCGGCTGTAGAGGGCGGGCTGGCGTGCCGCATAATCCATAAGCGCCCAGTCCCCCGTTTCAGCCCCATACCGTGCGGGAAAGACGCTGAACATCATCAGGCTGTCCACCCAGATGGATTTGGGATAAAACTTCCCCGCGATATTTTTGCCCAAGTGGTTCACCGCGTCGCCTATGAGCCTGGGCTCGTTTTTGATATAGTCCAGTACTTTGTTCGTCAGCCTTGCGTAATCCTCATTTTTCTTTTGCATGGCATAGGTGATGAGCGCCGGAGCGCATGTGTCGGCGCATACCACCCGGGGTGGATGCTGCATGTAATAATCGCAAAAGCCCGTCAAAAAGGGCGTGTAATCCTCGGCATCCAGGGACGCATCCAGTTCGGAGAGGGCATAACCGAACAGCGCTTCCCCCCACATCCAGCGCATTTGGGGTTCTCGCGTCTTCACCATATGATCGCACAGCCGCTTGACCTTGTTCAGTTCGGACGATGCCATGACAGTCCCCCCTCCTTTATTTAGATGCCGTCGCCTTCCCGAAGGCCTGCCGCAAGATTTATCCGCAGGCTGCTTTCCCCAAAGCGGATGACATATTCCCGCGGATCGCGCTCCACATGGCCGAAGGGACAGTCAAGACGCGGATAGTCCGTATCCTGCAGCTGGCCGCTTACATCAAACTCTCCCCGGTGTGAAAGCGCCCAATAATCCTCCGTATCCGCGTTATCCAAAAGGGCAAGCTCTATGTTTACTTTTCCAAGTTCATACAATTGCATCCGTTTTTCGAAAGCCTCAAGGTTATGGTATTCCTCTCCACCCATCACAGCAGCCCAGCCGGTTTCCACACCGTGCTGGATCAGCTCCTCATCGCTTTTTTCCTCCAGGGGATGCAGGGAAAACAAGGCGATATAGCCCCCATCCTTCCTGGCGATATACAGCCGGTCATGCACCCTTCTCACCTGATCGAACTTTTTTTGCGGAAAATAGGCGTGGGTGTACATCTGCCGCTGCTTTTCCATGAACCCCTTGCGCTGGTCCAGCCGGTACAGGCACAGGCATACGTTTTTATGCTGGGCGCTATCTGGGTGGATGCCGTTGCCCACCCAATAGGAAGGCGAAAAATTGCGGGCGTTGTCCTCAAAAAACGCGGCCCCCGGATGGGTGGCGAATACCGTTGCGCCACCCGGCAAGGTTGCCTGCCATATATGCTGCTGGTCACCAAACTCCCCGGCATGGTGCCGCTGAGCGGTGGATAGCATGTAATGCTCCGTTTTGTACGTATACGTATTGGCCCGCTGGATGGCGATGCCCTGGGTAACGGGGTTCAAAAGCCGCACCAGTGCGGGCAAAACGCCCAGCCGCCTTAGGATGGGCACATCCAGCACTTTGAGGTCCTTTAAAAAATCATTGGTGCCAAGTTTCCACAACCTGAACATTTTCATGGTCATGTACACGGATTCCGGGTTGGTAAAGGCTTCCATGGCCCACAGATAGCGGCCCATGTCCGTAACCGTCCCCGCGCCCCGGAATTTTTCCCGCACCTCTTTTAAGTCAAGCCCCATGGAATCCCTGATCTCCAAGGGACCCTTTTCATGGGCGATGACCTTTATGACCTTGGGCACGCGGTAGCTTTTGTTCAGCACAAACTCCGCCGACAGCCGGGTATAGTCATACGCCCTTTCAGGGAAAAAGCCAAAGGCCCGCTTCATGATATCGAATATGTCCTGCTTTTGCGGGTCTTTTTTTTGCGCCTCATAACAGCGGCCGGAGGCGGCACAAAAATACCCTTGGAAATTGTGCAGCGCCATATCCAGCAAAAGAAGGTCCAGCAGCATGGCTGCCTGAAGGCGGATATCCTCCTCCCCGGCAAAATCAATGAGCAGGGAAAGGGGAGCAATGTCCTCTTCGTAATAGGTGTTGGAATGGAATTCGCTGAACCCGAACTGAAAGCGCCGCCTGAACCAGGTCAAAAGCACCCGCCTTGCCTTTTCCCTGTGCTCCTCCCCGGTAAGCCCGCAGTTTGGGAACTCCTCCTTAGGATAAAGCTGACCGGCCAGATACTCGCAGGCGGCAAACAGCACTTGGTGGTTTTCCGACCAGTAGCACATGCTGTCTTCACCCGGCTCGTCCATCCAGTACTTGAAATGAAGCACCGTCTTTTTCATGGCGCTCCGCGTAGGGCCGGAGATCAAGGAAGCATACTCGTACAGCGTGCGCAGGATGCAGATCATGCGGAAATCCGCACAGTCATAGCGGGTATTAATAAACTGCAAAGTCTCAAGGATTTGGTTTTCGTCCGCCTCTTCGCCCCGGGACAGCTTTTCAATGTCCACAAAGCACTTGCGGTTCATTTTCAAACTCATAGGGATATCCAGCGACTTGTCCATACCGTCCTCCAGGCACATCAGGATACGAATTCTTTCGTTAACGATTCATATTCCGCACGCTCCGCGCCGCTTAATTGATCCAGCTCATCGTTATGAAGCTTTTCGTTGAAATACTTCACTCGCCGGCTGACCTCCGGTGTCAGCCTGAAACCCTTGGCCTTGAACCAGGCGTAGCCCATCAAAAGCGCAAAGGGGAGGAACATGATCAGCCTGATACCAAGGATGGCCGCTTGTGGCTGCGCAGGCAGAGGCATATCGTCGGTAGGGATCACAAAGCCGGTGGCGGAAAGCATGTTCCCGATGAGAAAAGTGGCCACCGCAGTGCTGATGGTGCGGATAAAGGCCATCAAGCCGCTCAAAGAGCCGGTGATGCGTTCCTTTAGGCCCATTTCCGTGATATCCACCACGTCGGGGAAAATGATCCAGCTCATGCTTTGGGCCCCGGCAAACCCCAGCGCCGTCAATACAGTGACGCCATATATGCCCCACGCGGGCCAGCCGGCGGGATAAATGGCAATGCAAAGGGAACCTGCAATCGCCAGCGGCAACCCGAAACAATAGATCTTCGTCTTGCCCACCCTTCCCACCAGGCGGCTGAACACAGGGAACAATAAAAGCTGGATGCCCAAGAATACCCCGAGAAAGACGGTAGTCGACATACCTTTTGCCACATACAGGGAGTAATACATCACCACCGCCGCCACCATGTCCAGCGTGACAGCCTGGGTGAGGTATAATTGCATCAGCTTTCTGAAGGCACGCACCTGAAAAGGTTTTATAAATGCTTCTAAAGATATGGTGGAGCGCCTGTCCTCATAAGGTACCCGTTCCTTGACCTTCAGGCCAGTTAATATCACTGGCAGGGCAAACAGCAAGCCGAATCCAAACACAAGCACAAAATACGTGCCGGTAAAGGGCAGGTCTCTCTTGATGCTGTCCTCAAAAAGCAGCGAGGGTAAGAGCGTACATATCGCGGTGGACGCAAGGGAAAACACCAACCGCATGATATTGACCTTGTTGCATTCGTAAAAATCCGCCGTGACCTCGGTGCTCATGGAGCTGTAGGGCACTGCGATTATAGAAGCCACCGTATTGTAAAGCAGATAGGAGGCGGTAGCAAAAAGCACCTTTGCGGTCTGGGAGGAAAAATCCACCGGCAGCCACAAAAGTGCCATGGAGGGGATCAGCAATATTCCGCCCGCCAGAATATATGGGCGGCGGCGGCCCAGTTTCGTGCGGGTATTGTCGGTAATCACACCCAGCATCGGATCAATGACAGCATCCCATACCTTTGAAATCAGGATGGCCAAGCCCGCCAGGGCAGGCTCAATGCGCAGCACATTCGTCAAAAAGATCAGGTACAGCACCGATATAATAGACTGGCCGCCGCCACCGAAAATGTCCCCCGCCGCGAATATCATCATTTCCCGCCGGGTCATCCTGTCATTGGCCATGGTGCCACCGCGCCTTTCGTATCCGAATTTCCCGTATTCATATATGTTATTGTCATTATAAGGCTTGCGCCAGGCGTTGTCCACACCGGCATCAAGAAAGCCGGGAAAACGAACCTTCGTTTTCCCGGCAAATCAAGCATTATTTGCCCGGCTCCGTATTGCCGGGGTATGGAATAGGCCGCCTTGCCTTACTATTTCCCGAAAAGGGCCTGTGCATCCTCCATGCGCCGTATCACCGGCACGGAGAAGGGGCAGCGCTCCTCGCATTGGCCGCAGGCAATGCAGTCAACCGCATGGGCGGACAAAGCACCGTAGTGGTCCCGGAGGGAAGCGGGCAGCTGCTCCTGACCGGCAGCCAGGTCGAGATACTTGTTCACCTGAGCGATATCAATGCCTGAGGGGCAGGGAAGACAATGATTGCAATACATGCAGCGGCCCGTCATGGCATAGGCTTCCGTCGCACCAAGGAGGATGGAGTAATCTTTCTCCTCATCAGCAGCCGTTTCAAATGCCACGGCCTTTTTAACCTCGTCAGGCGTCCTGCAACCCACCAGCACGCTCCCGACCGCGGGCCTTGTCAAAGCATACTGCAGCAGCTGGCAGGGCGTCAGAGCCACATGGAAGGGCGAGGACTCCTCATGCAATAGCGAACCGGCCCCAAACCCTTTCATCACGGTGATGCCTACGCCTTTTGCTTCACACGTTCTATACAGCTTTTCCCGCACGGGGTTCATACCCAACAAACCCTTTTGCTGGTAGGAGTCCTTTTTGAAAAGGGAATCCAGGTCGGCGCCTTCCGGCAGCAGGTCAAAAGCCGGGTTCAAAGAAAACATCAGCACGTCGATCAGCCCGGACTCCACGGCGGTGAGTGATACGGGAGCACTGTGGGAACTCATGCCCACCGCGCGGATGACTCCCTTTTTCTTGAGCTTATGGACATACTCCATCACCGGGCCATGGAGCACCGTTTCCCAATCCTCCTGTGTATCAATGAAGTGCAGCATGCCGATATCCACGTAATCCGTTTGCAATCGGGTCATAAAGTCTTGAAAAAAGGTCTCGCTGATCGCAATGTCCCTGGTACGCATATACTGCCCGTTCTCCCTGGCCGCGCCGATATGCCCCTGCAGAATCACCTTGTCGCGACGCCCCTTCAGTGCATTGCCGATGTAGGTGCGCACGTTGGGCTCCGCCATGAATACGTCCATCACATTGATGCCCTGGTCCACCGCCTCGCCCACCACATCCAGGACAACTTTCTCTTCCTTGTTCTCCAGATGCTCGCAGCCCAGCCCGACCTCACTTACGAATAGTTCCGTAGCGCCCAGCCTGTTGAACTTCATGAAATCACCCTTCTTTCTTTCTGAGTACATTTTTTTTAAGCAAGCCCGCGCCTGCCAGCATGATCACGGGAAATAAAATGGCAAGAAAAAGACCTGATTTTAGGCCGGCTTCCGTCGCGCCAAGGCCGGGAAGCCAGCTCTTTAAAAATGTCTGTGCCCCTGCTTGGACGGCATTGGAAACGGATCCAACCAAGCCCGGCCCTGCCGAGCAGCCCACATCCCCCGCCAGTGCCAGAAAGGCAAACATGGCCGTACCGCCCCTGGGGAAATGCTTTGATGCCAGGCTGAAGGTGCCCGGCCACATCAGCCCCACGGAAAGGCCGCACAGTCCGCAGCCCAGCAGCGCCAGCAGCGGCACCGGCGAAAATATGGCTATAAGGTAGCTTGCAATGCACAGCGCGCTGCTGAGAACCAGCGCCTTTTCCAAATGGAGATGTGCGCCTTTCACGCCATAGATCACCCGCGCCAGGCCCATCAATATGGCGAACAGGCAAGGCCCTAAAAGGTCCCCCACCGCTTTTGTGACACCAAGGCCCGCTTCCGCAAACAGCGATGCCCATTGGGACATGGCCTGCTCCGCCGCCCCGGCGCACACCATCATGATAAGGAATATAAGGAGCAAGGTCCACCTTTGCCCCTTCCCGGATTGATGGCCCGCATCATCATTTTCAGCCAGCGTCCGAAGCGGCACCTTCAAAAAAAGAAAGAAATTCATGAGCGGCACCGCCGCCCAGGCTATGGTCAGATACGGCCAGCGCGCAATGCCGAACAGTGCAAAATACGCAGTGGACAAGATGACCACCGCCACATGGCCCCAGCAGTAAAAGGAATGCAAAAGGCTCATGGAGGCGGCCTTTTTGTCCCCCGGCAGCGATTCCACAATGGGGCTGATGATCACCTCGATCAGCCCGCCGCCTACTGCGTTCAAAGAAGTGGCCGCGATCAGCCCGGCATATGGGCTTGCAAAAATGCGGGGCAGTATACCCATGCCTACCAGACCGGCCACGCAAAACACATGGGCGCCCGCTGCCACAGCCCGGTATCCCACCTTGTCCGCAAAGGTGGAAGCAATAAGGTCTACGGCAATCTGGATCATAAAGTTTAGGGAAATGACCAGCGCCACATCTTGCAGTGTCACGTTCCATTCCCTTTGAAATGTCAAAAACAGCAAGGGCGCCAGGTTGTTGACGATCGCTTGGGTCACATAGCCCAGATAACTGGCAATAAGCGTGTGCCTGTAGGACAGCCGCATGATGTTCTCCTTGCATGGACTTTGTATAAGGATAGCATATGCAACCTATACGTTCAAGTAGGATTTGGCAAATGCACACCTTTCCCCTTGCGGCATCAAGCTATCGTGATATAATGGTAAAAAAACATTCTGGAGGCGTGACGATGGCGCTTTTGCAGGTGGAATTCTTTTCCCATGTGCTGGGCCGCTGCACCGGCATGAATGTGATACTGCCCCAGGGTTCGAAAGGCCCTCTCCCTACACTCTACCTTTTGCACGGCCTGTCGGACAACCACACCATCTGGGCTCGCCGGACCAGCGTGGAACGGTATGCCGACAAATACCGCCTGGCCATTGTCATGCCCGATGGCGGGCGCAGCTTTTATACGGACATGGCGGAGGGCGACCGCTGCTTCACCTTTATTTCCCAGGAGCTGCCGGAGATTTGTGAAAGCTTCTTCCCGCTTTCCAAAAAGCGGGAGGACCGTTTTGCGGCGGGCCTGTCCATGGGTGGCTACGGCGCCATGAAGCTGGGTTTATCCTGCCCCAACCGCTATGCCGCGGTGGCCAGCCTATCCGGCGCACTGCAAATGGACCCGAAATATCACAAGGAGCAGCCGGAGGAATTCATGCGGGAGCTGATCCGCATCTTTGGCAGCCCGGACAAATTTGCAGGCAGCGAAAACGACCTGTTCGCCCTGGCGTACAAGCTTGCAAAGCATCCCGAAAAAGCGCCAAAGATGTACATAGCCTGCGGAACGGAAGATTTTTTGCTGCAAGGCAACCGCATGTTCAAGCGGGAATTTCAGAAGATGTTCAATCTTACATATGAGGAATCCCCCGGCACCCATGAATGGGGCTTCTGGGACGAATATATCCAGAAGGTGCTGGCATTTTTGCCACTGCGCAGCGGCCAAAGCGGCAAGCCATGAAGAACAAAAAGGCCAGACGCAAAGCCATAGAAAGATTGATAGACGAAGGCTTCTTTCAAACACCGGAAGAGGCAACTTCCTATTTTTTGAGCGGGCAGGTTTTTTGCGGGCAGGAGCGTATTGTAAGCCCCGCCCAGCTTGTACCCTGCGACAAGCCCATGACAGTAAAGGGCAGAGATATACCCTTTGTGGCCAAGGGCGGGCTGAAGCTGCAAGGGGCTTTGCAGGATTTTAACATATCGGCAAAAGACCGCATATGCATCGACGCCGGCGCCTGCACCGGCGGCTTTACCGACTGCCTGATAAAAAGCGGGGCAGCGCTGGTATACGCCGTGGAGGTGGGCTTTGGCCAGCTGGCGGGAAGCCTTCGCCAAAACCCCCGGGTCGTCAATCTGGAAAAGACCAACTTAAGCGATGAAAAGCTACTGTCCTTATCCCCCAGGCCGGTTTTGGCCAGCGTGGACCTGAGCTATCTTTCCCTGCGCAAGGCCGTGCCGGTATTTGCAGGTATCATGGGCGGTCAGGGAGACCTTGTGTGTTTGGTCAAGCCGCTGTTTGAGGTGGAGGATGCCGCGGCCCGGCGAACGGGCGTCCTGAAAAACGACGCCTATCTTCCCCTGTTACTGAGCCTGATACGGGATCTGAACGGCTTGCCAAACGTCCATGTCCTGAACGTGACCAACAGCCCCGTTACCGGCAACCAGGGCACGCTTGAATTTTTTCTGCATGTCGTACTGGGGGAACAAGCAGCCGGCATAGACTTAAGCGAGGCCGCGCAGGAAGCCGTACAAAGGGTACTGAAGCTGGACAGCTACAGGAAATCCTAACATAATCCTTTTTTTGCATATGGCAAGCGGGCCATGGACCACGCCCATAAACCGGCAATGTAAAAGCTTACGGATATGCCGGATTCAGGGAATAAATCCAGGGTCCGCCTCGTTTTTTGGGTGAAGGGCAAACTTCCATTGCCCCAGAAGGAGGGATAGGTAGATGGTGAATATATTTGGACGCCATTCCCCTCTTCACAAAAGATGGGCGGCCCTGGTATTGGTCCTGGTGCTCCTGTCATCCAGTGCCACAGCTCTGGCCGCCAATGAGTTCGCCGTCGTCTACAACACCACAAGCCTGAACCTGCGCAGTGGGCCCAGCACCGACAGCGCCCGGCTGGGCTCATATCCTCCCGGCACCTGGATACAAATTTCCGATGCGCCGGGAAATTGGTACGCCGTGGTCACGCCCGACGGGAAAACAGGCTATATGAGCCGCAATTTCCTGAACAGAGGCATCACCGAACACACCACCATCGCCACCGTCTTGAACCCCAAGCCCACCCAGTTTCTGAACCTGCGCAAGGAACCCAGCTACTCTGCCCAAGTGCTTGGCATTTACTACAACGGCGTCCCGGCGCTAGTGCTCGGCCAATCCGGCGGATGGGTTCATGTGTCGGTAGATGGCACGGTAGGCTATTTCCGCAGCGAATTCCTGAAGCTGGACGCCATGATCGGCAGCGATGACATTGCCACCATCGTTACCCCCAACAACACGGGCCTGAACATGAGAACCGGGCCGGGGATGCAGTATTCCTCCATCCGTCAGTTCAAAGGCGGCCGGTATGTTATGGTATTAGGTCGGGGCGACGGATGGTGGAAGGTCTCCATCGATGGCTATCAAGGCTATATGAGCACCGACTTTTTACGGGAAGGCATGTCGCAATCCGGCGGCAGCGGCGGGGCGGCCCCCAAGGAGCCCTATGCGCTGGTCAAGAACCCTAAAACCACCCAGGTGCTGTATCTTCGGGAAGGCCCCAGTACCGGCAGCAAGGTCCTGGGCCAGTACAAGAACGGCACGCGCCTGACCGTGCTTGCCCAAGGCAGCGAATGGAGCCATGTCACCGTGGATTTGACCGGCAAAACAGGCTTCATGATGTCCAGCTACCTGACGTTTCACAATCTGCCTAAAACGCCTGCCATGACCGTCACCCATCCCAACCGCAGCTTTGTCAACCTGCGCAGCGCCCCCAGCATGACCGCCAAGGTATTGATTCAAATGAGTCATAACGACAAGGTGGAAGTGCTGATCCCAGGCACCGACTGGGTCAAGGTGCGTTATGGCAACAGGATAGGCTATGTCGTAGCTGCTTTTTTGAATTAATACCGTTTATTGCAACACCCAGGCGGGCTCCACATTCAAGTGATGCAATACTTTATCAAAGAAATCATGATGGTGAAAGATCACCGTCTCCGTGTTGACGCAGGGATGGAAGGCGATGCGTGGATAGTCCCGTACTGCTCTGTCGCACACCAATTTAACCCGGTGCCCCCTGTCAAACAACAGGCCCAGCGGGCTCACCGCGCCGGGCAGCAGCCTCAGCATTTGAGGCAAGAGCTCGTCCGGCGCGAAGCTTAGGCGGGACACGCCGAGTTCACGGCTCACCTCCGCCGTGCGAAACTGCTTTTGCGGATGAAGAAGCATCAAATAAAACTGCGTTTTAAGCCTGTTGCACAAAAAGATATTCTTGCAGATCACCACATCCGGCGCGATGAAATCCATCCGGACACAATCGTCAATGGTGTGGGCCGCCTGATGGGTATGATGATCAAAGGGAATGCCCCATTCCCGCAATGTATTGATGACGATATCCCGGCTGTCCATGACCGTCCTCCGCTGTGAAAGAATATACACATTATACTTTAATTAAGCGGGCCTGTACAAGCAGGGCAAAAAAGAAGATGTCCCCCCGTTTTCTCCCCCCTCTCCCTGTGGTATAATTAGGATAGAGGAAGTAGAAGCGGGGGGATTGTTACATGAAAAAAAGGATCGGCATCCTGACCAGCGGAGGCGACTGCCCGGGCCTGAACGCGGCCATTCGCGGCGTGGCCAGGGCGGCATATGAGCTGTTCGACGCTGAGATCATCGGCATACGGGACGGCTACCGGGGTTTGATCCAGGGCGATTACCAACTGATGGACCGCAAGCAGTTTTCCGGCATCCTTACCCTGGGGGGCACGATTCTTGGCACCAGCCGTCAGCCCTTCCGGAATATGCGGGTCATCGGTGAAGACAATGTGGATAAAGTGGCCGCCATGAAGGACAACTATAAAGCCATGAGGCTGGACTGCCTGGTAACGCTGGGCGGCAACGGCACGCACAAGACAGCCAACCTGCTCTCCCAGGAAGGGCTCAATGTCATTGGCCTCCCCAAAACCATAGACAACGATTTGTACGGCACCGACTTTACCTTTGGTTTCCACACCGCGGTAGATATCGCTACGGAAGTCATCGACCGCATCCACACCACCGCCACCAGCCATGGCCGCTGCATGGTGATTGAGCTGATGGGCAACAAAACCGGATGGCTGACGCTGTATGCGGGGGTAGCTGGCGGCGCGGATGTAGTGCTGCTGCCTGAAATCCCCTACGACATTAAAAAGGTGGTCAAGGTTGTGGAACTCCGGGCCAACAGCAAAAAACCTTTTTCCATCATCGCCGTGGCGGAAGGCGCCATGGACCTTAATGAATCCAAGCAAAAGAAAAAGGAGCGGGAGGCTTCCCGGGCTGCCTGCCCCGGATTCAGCATTGCAGCCCGACTGGCTTCCCAATTGTCTGAAATGGTGGGGGTGGAGGCCCGTTCCGTCGTTCCCGGCCACATCCAGCGCGGCGGCAGCCCCAGCGCTTACGACCGGGTGCTGGCTACCCAGTTTGGCGTTCACGCTGCGCAGCTTATACGGGACGATATGTATGGCGTCAGCGTGGCACTGGTGGGCAACACCGTTACCCACAACCCTTTGAAGGATATTGCCGGGGTCGCCAAGCCCGTGAATCCGGACGACCAGATGGTACAGCTGGCCCGGAACATCGGCATCTCCTTTGGGGATTAATACACTGGAAAACGCGCATGCTATATGAGAGGTGACGCGCATGCGCTTGAAACAGGATTTGAAGCTTTTTGCCTTGGGTGCGGCGGCCTACCCGCTGATAGAGCTTTTTTGGCGCGGCCGGACGGCCCCCTCCATGTCGGTGGCGGGCGGCACGGGGCTTTATATGCTAAGCCGTCTGAGCAGACGGATGGCCGGACGGCCCCTGTGGCAAAAATGCCTGGCGGGCGGCGCGGCATTGACCGCTTTGGAATATGTGATGGGCCGCACGGTGAACAGACGCCATCAGATATGGAACTATTCCCGGTTTCCGCTGCATGTAAACGGCCAAATCTGCCCCCAATACGCGGCGCTGTGGAGCCTTTTATCCCTGCCCGCCTTTATGCTGGCAAACCGGGTCCGGCGCTAATTAGCCAATTGCATCACGAAAAAAGGAGCGCTATTTTCAAGCGTTCCTTTTTCTTATATGCCTGTTACCTAAGAACCTTTCGCAAAAACTCCTGTGTCCGGGGATTTTGCGGATGAGCAAACAGCTCCTGCGGCGTATTCTGCTCGGCAATGCGGCCTTCATCCATAAACAGCACTCGGGTGGATACTTCCCGGGCAAAGCCCATTTCATGGGTAACGATAATGCTTGTCATTCCATTTTTCACCAGATCCTGGATGACCACCAGCACCTCGCCCACCATTTCAGGATCCAGTGCGCTGGTGGGCTCGTCAAAGAGCATGACTTCCGGCTCCATGGCCAGCGCCCGAACGATGGCCAAACGCTGTTTCTGCCCGCCGGACAGCCGCTTTGGATGCTCGTTCAGCTTGTCGATAAGCCCGACCCGGTTTAAAAGCTCCTTGGCGAAATCCTCCATCTCGGCTTTTAACCGCTTGCCTGTAAGCACCGGGGCCAGGGTGATGTTTTCCTTCACCGTCAAATGCGGGAAGATGTTGAAATGCTGGAATACCATTCCCATCTTCTGCCGATGCTGGTCAATGTTCATGCCCTTTTGCGTCAGATCCACGCCATGGAACAATACCTGTCCCTGGGTAGGCTTTTCAAGCAGGTTCAAACAGCGCAGGAAGGTGGATTTTCCCGAACCGGAAGGCCCGATAATGGAGATGACTTCCCCTTTTTGTATCAATTCATTGATCCCTTTTAACACCTGCAAGCTGCCGAAGGATTTATGCAGGTTTCGTACTTCAATCACTGGCCTTCAGCCTCCTTTCCAGCGCGGCGACAGCTTTACTTAATGTAAAGGTCAGAACAAAGTAAATAACGCCCACCACCATCAGCGGCTCAAGCACAAGATACATGCTGCCCTTGATAACGTTGTAGGATGTCATCAGGTCACCGATAAAGAACGTAGAGGCCAAAGACGTTTCCTTGATGACGGTAACGAACTCATTGCACAATGCAGGCAAAATGTTCTTAATAGCCTGGGGAAAAACAATGTGGGACATGGTCTGCCTGGCACTGAGCCCCAAAGAGCGGGCCGCCTCCGTCTGACCGTTATCCACAGCCTGAATCCCGGCGCGGATGATTTCGCTGACATAGCCTGCGGAGTTTAAAATCAGCGCAATGCAAATGCAGAAGAAATTCGAAAGCTCCAGCGCAGGCAAAAGGGATGGCAGCAAAAACGCAAAAAAGTAAAGCTGCAATAGCAGTGGCGTTCCGCGAATGATTTCCGTATATGCGGTGGCGATGACGGAGATGGCCTTGAACCGGGACCTGCGCATAAGCGCTATCAGCGACCCCAGAATCGTACCGAAGAATACGGTAATCGCCGACAGAAGCAGCGTATACCCTAAACCGCTTAAAAACAAATTGGGGTAGCGGCTGAGTACCTTGCCGATGTTGGGAATCATGTTTTCAAACAACCTTCAGCCCTCCTATATCAGTATGTTCGGCTGCGTATTTCTCGGTCATCAAAACCGCATCCAGCACCATCTGCTTTGTAACGGCATAAGGGAGATGTGCCATATCCGGCTGGCCCAAAACGGTATCGAGGGCTTTTAAAAATGCCGGCGATGAACAATCCACCCCCATTTCCGCAAGGCTCACGGGGACACCCAAGGGTACAAGGAACCTAAACACTTTTGAAGCCTTCTCCGCCTGCCCGTCCATGAAAAGCTGGACCAGAACCCCATAGGCTACCACATCCCCGTGCAGGCAGCCATGGGCAATCTCGGGCAGCGATTCCAGTGCGTAAAACAGGGAATGGGCCAGTGCGCCGTTATAACAGTCCTTCACCAACAGGGATACAAGCCCTGTACTGACGATATTGGATAACACCGCTTCCCGAAGGGCCTGGCTGTCCATGTTTCTTTCGCAATCCCGCAGAGCCTGCTCTCCCAACCGTAATAGCGGCTCATAGCATGTTTTGCAGATGGCAAGACCCAGGCTGTCGGTAAAGCCCGGCACATCGCCCCTGGCGGAAAAGGTGCTTTCAAAGTGCTTGGCAATGCTGTCCCCCATGCCGGCCCTAAGGTATTTGGATGGAGCGGCGGCAATGATGCCTGTGTGAATGAAAGCATGCTCAGGCGGCGACTTCAAAAATAGGAACCGGTCGAACGATCCGTCCTCATGGTACATCACCGACAGCGCCGTCACGGCGGCACAGGTGGCCGCGATGGTGGGCAATGTCACCACCGGCAATCCCGCAAAATGCGCGCACGCCTTGGCGGTATCGATAGCCTTGCCGCCGCCCATGCCGGCGACCCATTGGGCATTCCCTTCCTTTGCCCTTACGGCCAGGGCTTGGGCATCGTTAGTAGTGCAACGGCCCGTGTACATCACAACGTCCGCAAGCTTAAGTTCCGTTCCTTCAAGCGCCTGTTCAAGGGTTTTTAATCCTGCTGCCAGCGCCTTTTCCCCGCCTATAAGCAGTATGCGCCCGCCATTTTTCCAAAGCGCGGATGCCAACGATTCATATGATTCCGGGCCGATAGTGTAGCGGGGTAAAATCACGCTTTTCGTATCTTGGATGCCTTCTGCCATTTATACCTCCGCAAGCTTTGAAAGGCGGCGCAGCGCTTCTGTGAGGGTTGCCTTTTCCCTTGCAAAATGCAGCCGGATCAAATGGTTTACAGGCTCCCTGAAGAAGCTGGAACCGGGCACTGCGGCCACGCCGATATTTTTGATCATCCATTCGCAAAACTGCAGGTCGGACCAACCCTGAAAAGTTTCTTTTTCCAGAAACTGCGATATATCCACCATCACAAAATATGATCCCTGGGGCACGGTATGCCTAAGGCCGAGATCATCAAGCCCCTTCAGGAAATAATCCCGCTTGGCGGTATACAGCTGCTTCAGATCTTCATAATACGCAGGCTCCATGGTGAGCCCGGCTACGGCGGCCGCCTGCAGCGGGGCGGCAGCACCCACCGTCAGGAAATCGTGCACCTTCTTGGCGCTTTCGATGACAGCTTCCGGCCCGATCAAATACCCCAGCCGCCAGCCGGTGATGGAATAGGTCTTCGAAAGGGAAGAACAGGTGATGGTTCGGTCATACAACCCCGGCAGCGAAGCAACGCAGACATGCTTCCACGGGTCATAAACAATATGCTCGTACACTTCATCGGTAATGATGAATGCGTCATACCGCTGAGCCAATTGCCCGATATACAAAAGCTCTTCCCGCGTAAACACCTTGCCGCAAGGATTGGAAGGGTTGCATACGATGATAGCCTTGGGGCTCTTTGAGAAGGCATCCTCCAGTACCTTTTTGTCAAACTTGAAATCCGGAGGCGTCAAGGGAACGAATATGGGCTCCGCGCCTGAAAGGATGGCGTCGGCCCCGTAATTCTCATAAAAGGGAGAAAACACGATCACCTTGTCGCCGGGGTTGCATACCGTCATCATGGCGCTCATCATGGCCTCGGTACCGCCGCAGGTTACAACAATCTCCCGCTCCGGATCAATATCCCGGCCGATGGCGGCGCCCTGCTTTTTCGCCAGCGCTTCGCGGAAATCCTGGGCACCGAAAGTAATGGAATACTGGTGCGGCCCTTCCCCGGCAATATCTTTCAGCGCTTCGGTGATCGCTTTGGGCGGCGGAAAATCGGGAAACCCCTGGGACAGGTTGATGGCATCCCACTCGTCGCTGATACGCGTCATACGGCGGATAACGGAATCGGTAAACGTTTGGACCCTATGGCTGAGCTGCGGCATATCGTTGGCTCCTCAATTGTATAATTCTGTGAATATTCAGTATAACATGTGATAGTATACCATAGGCGGCACCTTTTGTATAGAAGAGAGACAGGATTTTTCTCTCTGGATTTTCTTTGATTCGCCACACTTTCAAACACAAGTGCATGTCCAAAAAGAAAATGCATAAATTTTCATCATTCTGTATTGACATTTAAACTGCGGAGGTATACAATGAGGCCCATCAAAGATCATAAGGAGGATTTCCCCATGAAAAAGCTTCTTGCAGTATGCATGGTCCTGGCCATGTTGTTTACGGTCACCGGCGCCCTGGCCACGGCTCCCGCTAATCGCCTGGAAAAAGTCATGGCCGACGGCAAGCTGATTGTAGCCACCTCCCCCGACTATGCTCCCTATGAGTTCCTGGACAAGGATGGCAACATCGTAGGTGCCGACCTGGAATTGGCCAAGTTCATCGCGGCCGAACTGGGCGTGGAACTGGAAATGCAGGCCATGGATTTTGATACCGTGCTGGCCTCCATCACCACCGGCAAGGTGGATCTGGCCCTCGCCGGCCTTACCCTCACAGAGGAACGCAAGGAATCAATGGACTTCACCGATTCGTACTATAACGACGGCAGCCAGGTCATTCTGATCCTCAAGAAAAACGCCGAAACCTTCAAGACCCTGGCCGATTTTAAAGGCAAGACCGTGGCAGGCCAGAACGGTACATTGCAGTTTCAGCTTGCAACCGAACAGCTGCCCGAATCCAAGATAGAGCCCATCGCCAAGATTCCGGATGCGGTGCTCATGCTAAAGACTAATAAGGTGAACGGCGTCGCCCTGGCCGACGTTGTGGCGAACCAATACATTGCCAATGATCCTGATCTTGCGATCTGCGAAACCCCGTTTGATCATGTGGCCGAAGGCGTTGTTGGCGCCGTGGTCAAAGGAGAAACGGAACTGGTGGATGCCGTCAACGCCGCCATCAAAAAGGTTCTGGATGAAGGCATGTATGACAAGTGGATTAATGATGCCAACGAACTGAACAACACGCTGACCCAGTAATATAAGCTTTACAATGATCGCTTGCCGCCGTATAGTAACATACGGCGGCAACCTTTTTGCCCCGCAGTGTATAAAACAAGGAGAATAGGAATGATCCCGACAGCGAAAATCGCCATCATCGGCGCGGGCCATGTAGGCAGCCATGTAGCCAGTGAATGCATCCGCCAGGGGCTTGCGAAGGAACTGGTGCTGCTGGACATCGACCGGAAGAAAGCCCGCGGCCACGCAGCCGACCTTCAGGATGCAGTTGCATATACATCCCATGATGTGCATGTTTATGAGGGATGGTATGATCAAATCGGGGATGCGGATCTGGCAGTGATGTGCGCCTGTTTTACAGGGTATGAGAGCTCCGATAGATTAAAGGAGCTGGAGCCCACCCTTGCCGTCGCGGACGATGTGGCTGCCGGACTCACAAATTGCGGTTTCCATGGCATGGTGATTTCCATTTCCAACCCCTGTGACGTGATCGCCCAATACATGCACAGCAAAACCGGCCTCACCGTCATCGGCACGGGTACGGCACTGGATTCCGCCCGCTTTCGTGTACGGCTGGCCAGGGCGCTAAAGGTGGACGTGTCCTCAGTCCAGGGCTATTGCCTGGGCGAGCATGGGGACAGCCAGGTACCGGCCCTGAGCACCGTCACGGTGGGCGGGCTGCCTTTGAGCGCGGTTATGCCCACCTATCCCGGAATCGATTTTGAAGAAATCTGCCGGGAAACGGTCACGGCAGGCTGGGATATTGTAATGGGCAAGGGCTGTACGGAGTTTGGCATAGGCTCCGCCGCATCAAGGTTACTCAGGGCCATCGTGCAGGATGAGCAGGCCATACTCCCCTGCTCCGTCCTGCTGAAGGGAACCTATGGCGGGGAAGGCATTTATGCCAGCGTTCCCTGCCGGGTAGGAAAGAAGGGCGCGGAACCCCTTCCGGAGTTTGAACTGACCAAACAGGAGCGGCTGGCCCTTGAACACAGCTTTCAAGTGCTCAAAAGCCACCTGCCCAAAGAAATAGAATAAAACCGCAAAGGATGAGAAGCATGCAAAGCGTATTGGAAACATTGGAAAAGTACGTATCCCTGCCCAGCGGCACGCTGGACAAACAGGATGTCACCGCACTGGCCCAAGCAATCGCCACGGATTTTGAAAATCTGGGCATGGCTGTTCAGCTGATTCCCGGCACGAACATGGGCCCGGTGGTGGAATGCACTTTCGGCCGTGGAAAAAAGCAGCTTATGCTGATGGGACACATGGACACGGTGTTCCCCCGGGCCGAATGCAAGCCTTTTCAGGTGGAAGGTGACATTGCACACGGTTCCGGCGTTTGCGATATGAAGGGCGGCATCGCCGTGATGCTCCACGCTTTAAAAAGCGTGCTGCCCAAAGTTGATAAGGAAAAGTACACGGTTAAGGTGGTTTTGAATCCTGACGAGGAAGTCGGTTCCCCCGAAAGCGGCCCCATCATCCTGAAAAATGCCCAAAACTCCTTTACCGCTTTGAGCTTTGAGCCCGCCCGCAAGGGCGGCGCGCTCACCTGCGAAAGAAAAGGCGTTACCTCTTTCACGATCCGCTGCACAGGCATACGCGGCCATTCCGGAGCGAATTATCTGGAATGCGCCAGCGCCATCCAGGAGCTTTGCCAGAGGATCAACGCTATCTATACCCTGCGTGAAGACAGCCGCGATATTTCCGTGAACATCGGCGTCGTTGCGGGCGGCACGGCGGAAAACGTGGTTGCGGACGAGGCTGTGGCCCACGGCGAATTCCGCTATTATGACGAATCCTTCAAGCAGGAGCTGATGGATAAGCTCCTTGTTCTCTGCGCCACCCCCGGCATCCCCGGCACCACCACCAAGGTAACCTGGGGCAATACCCACCCGGCGCTGAAAGCTACCAAACAGAGCATGGCACTGGTTGCCTTGGCCCAGGAAATCGCCTCGGAATACGGCATTTCCATAGGTGCCGAGCGCACCGGCGGGGCGGGAGACATCTCCATCGCGGGCTTGGCAAACATCCCCGTGCTGGACGGCCTGGGGCTGGAGGGAGACGGCATGCATACCACGCATGAATTCGCCAGCATAAAAAACGTGGCCTTCAAGGTCGCCCTAGCGGAAAGGTTGATGCTGGCGCTTCTTAAGTAACAGCCTACGAGAATATATGTAAGGCCCGGCTGCATGCCGGGCTTAATACTATTCCAAATCACTAATGCAACTATGAACGCTAGCGTATTGGATACAAGCAGGCTCCATGCACCGTCATCCTGAGAAGCGCAAGTTTGAAACAGCCAATTGAATAAGCGCGGAAAAGGAAGGAACAGCAAAGCAGGCTGCTGAGAAGCAGCCGGAAATGAGGGGGATGAGGTCAGGCAGGAGCCGAGGGAG
>JAEZQK010000028.1 GCA_023413135.1 Bacillota bacterium | reverse complement strand
CCCCTACGATACCATGTGTTTGTTGGTTTTATCAGCCGGGACGCTCAAGAACCGGTAGAAAAGCCAAGGTACTCTTTACGCCGTAGGGGCGAACTGTGTTCGCCCGCCTATCTGTAGCAAGGATCATGTGGAGGATCAGGCAATTCCCTTCCGGCATCCGTTTTCATCCCTTGAGGTGATGCGTGCATCATGAGTATCTGTTGAAAAATATGAATGCAAAAATGCCTCAAGAGATTATTGTTTAGGAACGAAGAAACGGAGCGACTCTGTGACGTACTATGCACAATGGAGATCGACGCAGAATGTACGAAAAGATCCATGGCATCAGAGCGTTAAGGGTTTTCAAAGGCAATACTGTTTTGAAACGAATGAATCGACGCTGAAGGGTTGAAGGGTTGAAGGCTATTTTAAACTTCTCTTATAGTATTTTTAAAAATAATAAATAAAGGTTAAAAAAGGGGTCAAACCCTTCAACCCTTCAAAAAAGAACATTGGAGGGTGACATGTGTGTATTGTTATACTTCAACCAGAGAAAGTTGATGTTTATTGCTTGCTTGACAACCAGAAAAATTAGCAATATAATATTGACTGCTGTCAAGGAAAAACACTTTACACCACAACCGGCGGAGGTGCTTTCCATGGAAGACGGAAACGCCGGTATCCAAAAGAAGATCGAAACCGGCTGGCTGCTGGCCTTTTACGGGCCGCTGCTGACCGAGCGGCAGCAGGAGCTTCTTCAGTTAAGCTGCGAAGAAGATATGTCCCTGGCCGAAATTGCCCAGCAGGAGGGCGTAAGCCGCCAAGGTGTGCACGATATCCTGCACAGAGCCACCCAGCAGCTATATCAATTAGAAGAAAAGCTGGGCATGCTCAAAAGATTCCGCAAGATGCACAGCGGGCTGGAGGATATACTGGCGTGCCTGAATGATGTTCAAGAAGCCGCAGGGCAGGAACGGCTTACAGCCGCAAAGCAAAAAATCGCTGAGTTGCTTCGGGCGGACGAAGAAGAGGACACTTGAGACTTCGGATGTTTCAGCGTAGGGCGGGGGCTTGCTCCCGCCGCCCATAACATGCAGAATCAAGTGTGGCACCGCACATACGGCGGGAGCAAGCCCCCGCCCTACGCGTGCAAATGACCCAATATTCCAGCAACGATACAATGTTTTGATTTGGCATAAGGCGGACGAGGAGGAACAAAATGGCCTTTGAGGGCTTGTCGGAAAAACTGCAAAATGCATTCAAAAAGCTCACCAGCCGGGGCAAGCTCAATGAGCAGATGGTGAAGGAGGCTATGCGCGAAGTTCGCATGGCGCTCTTGGAGGCCGACGTCAACTATGCCGTGGCCAAAGACTTCATCCAAAAGGTCACTGCCCGGTGCGTGGGCGTGGAGATATTGGAAAGCCTGACGCCCGGCCAGCAGGTGGTTAAAATCGTCCAGGAGGAATTGACCTCCCTGATGGGCGGTTCAAACGCCCGGCTCACCTGGTCTTCCAGCGTGCCTACCATTTATATGCTCTGCGGCCTGCAGGGCGCCGGCAAAACCACCATGGCCGCCAAGCTGGCCGGCTACCTTACAAAGCAGGGCAAAAAGCCCATGCTGGCCGCCTGCGACATATACCGCCCCGCCGCTATCAAGCAATTGCAGGTGGTGGGCCAGCAGGTAAAGGTGCCGGTCTATGAAAAGGGCACGCAAAACCCCGTGCAGACCGCCAAGGAAGCGGTGGAGCAGGCCCGGTATTATGGCCGGGATGTGCTGATCATCGACACCGCGGGCCGGCTGCACATCGACGAAGAGCTTATGGAGGAACTGGCGCAAATACGCGCCGAGGTAAAGCCCCAGGAAATCCTCCTGGTGGTGGACGCCATGACCGGACAGGACGCGGTGAACGTAGCCAAATCCTTCAACGAAAAGCTGGAACTTGGCGGCGTGATATTGACCAAGCTGGACGGCGACACCCGCGGCGGCGCGGCGCTGTCCGTGCGCGCGGTCACAGGCAAGCCCATCAAATTCGCCGGCATCGGCGAAAAGCTGCAGGATATCGAGCCCTTCCACCCCGAACGCATGGCTTCCCGTATCCTGGGCATGGGCGATGTGATGACACTCATCGAAAAGGCCCAGGAGGCCTTTGACGAGAAGGAAGTCGATAAGCTGGCCCGCAAGACCAAGGTGACGGAGCTGACTTTGGAAGATTTTCTGGAGAACATGCAGCAGATGAAAAAGATGGGCCCGCTGCAAAACGTGCTGGGCATGCTGCCGGGCATGGGCGCCAAGTTGAAGGATGTTCAAATTGACGACAATGCGCTGAAAAAGCCGGAAGCCATCATCCGCAGCATGACCGCCAAAGAGCGGCGCAATCCCGACATTTTGAATGCCAGCCGCAGAAAGCGCATCGCCGCCGGCAGCGGCACCACCGTTCAGGACGTAAATGCTTTGATCCGCCAGTTTGACCAGGCACGGCAGATGATGAAGCAGGTCATGAACATGAAAAAGGGCGGCGGCAAGGGCCGCATGCGCTTACCATTCTAGGGATGCCGCTTCCACATTGGTTTCAACCCCGTTGGTCATCATACTTATATGATTTCCATAGATCACACCCAATTTGCAAGGAGGAACCCCCATGTCTGTGAAAATCCGCCTCAGAAGGATGGGCATGAAGAAAAAGCCCTTCTACCGCATCGTTGTCGCCGACATCCGCAGCCCCCGCAACGGCCGCTTCATTGAGGAGATCGGCTACTATGATCCCATGAAAACCCCCTCCGAAATCAAGATCGATAATGAACGGGCCAAATACTGGCTGGGGAACGGCGCACAGCCCACCGATACCGCTCGCGTTCTGCTCAAGAAGAGCGGCGCCATCGAAGGCTGAGCACTGTTCTGGAAAGGAACGCCATGCGAGAGTTAGTGCTATTTGTCGCCAAATCCCTGGTAGAGAACCCGGATGCTGTTGCGGTGAACGAGACCGAAGGCCCAGAGGCCATCATCCTGGAGCTGAACGTGGCTCCCGAGGATATGGGCAAGGTCATCGGCAAGCAGGGCCGCATCGCCAAGGCCATCCGCGCGGTGGTCAAGGCTGCCACGGTCAAAAACAGCAAGCCTGTGTTCGTGGAGATCCAATAAGCTTCTGGGGCGGTCCCATTTGCGTGGGCGGTTTCGCCGTGCGTTGTGCACGGCGCAGCCCGCCTGAAAATGGGGCGGCCCTTTGCTTTTCGGAGGATTCGATTTGATGCTAAGTGAATATCTGCTCATTGGGGAAATTACAAAGCCCCAGGGAATTGCCGGGGAAGTAAAGGTACAGCCCCATACCGATGATCCCAGCCGTTTTTTGAGCCTGGACAGCGTCTATATGCAAAGCGGGGATGGGTATGAGTCAAGGCCCATTGCCGGTGCCAGAGTCAATAACGGGGATGTATTTTTGACGTTTCCGGATGTCGGCGACCGGGACAAGGCCGAGGCGCTGCGGGGTAAAAAGCTGTACGTGGATAGGGCCCATGCCGTGACGCTTTCGGAGGATGAGAACTTCATCTGCGACCTGATCGGCTGCAAAGCGGTGGATTTAGGCGGCAATGAACTAGGTACACTTGTGGATGTCCTGCAGCCCGGGCCTACGGACGTATATGTGTTTGATACGCCAAGGGGCCGTATGCTGATGCCGGCATTGAAAGCCGCCATCCCCTCGGTGGATGTGAAAGCACGAAAGATCATTCTGGACGCGGACAAGCTTTCAGAGGTGGCCTTCTTTGAAGATTAGGATACTCACCATCTTCCCGCAGATGTATGACAGTGTGCTTTCCGCCAGCATCCTGGGCCGTGCCCGGGAAGCAGGGCTTTTGGACATACAATGCGTGGACATCCGCCCCTTTTCCGATAAGAAGCATCAAAATACCGACGATTATCCCTTTGGCGGCGGGGCAGGCATGGTGATGATGGCCCAGCCCATTGCCGCCGCCATGGCGGAAGTGACGAAAGCGCCCTTTTCCGGCCGGCGTATTTTTTTAGGGCCCAGGGGAAAGACCTTCACCCAGGCAAAGGCCAGGGAGCTTTCGCAAGAAAAGGAACTGGTGCTCCTGTGCGGCCACTATGAGGGCGTTGACCAGCGGGTGCTGGATCATTGCGTCGACGAGGAAATCTCCATCGGCGATTACATCCTCACCGGGGGCGAACTGGCGGCCATGGTGCTGGTGGACTGCGTGGCGCGGTTGATTCCGGGGGTGCTTGGCAGCGGGGAAAGCCCGCAGGAGGAATCCTTTTCCGACGGGCTGCTGGAATACCCGCAATACACCCGGCCCAGGGAATGGGAAGGCGCCGCTGTGCCCGAAGTGCTTTTAAACGGCGACCACGCCAAAATAAAGG
>JAEZQK010000112.1 GCA_023413135.1 Bacillota bacterium | reverse complement strand
TTGAGTTTTTCCCTCGCGGCACTGCACTTCGGCTGCGCCTCTGTGCGGTCGTTTGCTCGGGCAAGGAAGGAATTTCTTCGAAATTCCAACGCAAATCACCGCGCATGTCGCTGATTTGCGATTTTCCATTGGAGGGCTCTGGCCCTCCAATGCCTCTTGGGCTGTTAACGCGCAATACCGGCGCTGGAGTGCAGCGCCGATAAGGTTGGAGGGATTGTATTACTTTCCGAGGAAAGCGTCAACCTGCGCTTGGGCGGCAGCCAGGATCACATCCAGACCGGCGGTCTTCTGCTGATCGATGAGGTTCTGCACGGCGGCAGCGGCATCACCGGCGAGGCCAACTTCGATGATCTTGTTCATATCGAAATGAATCTGATCGCGCTGTGCGGCTTCAATAGACACGTCAGTCTTGTCAAAGCTGAAGGAAGCGAAGGGGGAGTTGACGTTGTTGGGGTTGGACATGGCGAAATTGGCTTCCTCGGTCCAGAATCCGGGGCCGTAGGAGAAGTCGGGACGCATAAATTGCGGTTTCCAGTAAGCCCAGCGGCCGCCCCATTCCATGTAGTTGGAGTTGGCGCCGTTCATGCCTTCGGGGAACACGGCGGCTTCGCCGTCCAGCTCATAGGTCTCGCCCAGGATGCCGTAGTGCACCATGTCGTACAGTTCCTTGTCGGTCTGCAAAAGGTTCATGAACATCAAGGTGCGCTCAGGGTTTTCGGAGGTTTCGGGGATGGCGGCCACATTGGCCAGGGGAGTGCGGTTGGCGGACAGGCCATCGGGATTCAGCACGCTATAGTCCCAGCGGGCGCCTTCTTCCACCCAGGCGCGGTTCTGACGGGCAAACTCATGGGTGCCCCACTTGGAGATCAATTTGCCCTGGTCGATCAAAGCATTGTGGTCAGTCTTGTCGGTGAGAACGTCCTTCCAGATGATGCCCTCATCCTGCCACTTCTTGGCCCAGGTGGCGAACTCAAGGTAAGCCTGAGTTTGCTCCAGGGGCTGCACCTTGTACTCGGGGTCCTTGAGGTCAATCACCAGGGAGTTGCCGATATCCACCAGGTTGTACTTGATCAGGCTGCCATCCAGGGAAGCGGCCTCCAGGATGTACCTGTCGGGATAGGCTTCCTTCAGCTTGTGAGCCAGTACGTCCACATCCTCAAAGGTCTTGATGGAATCGGGTTCCACCGTGATCCCCTTGGCTTCGGCCAGGTCGCCGCGCCACTGGTAGTGGGTACGGTTGTTCATGGTCATGGTCCAGGGCAGCGCCACAACCTTGCCATTGTAGGTGGCGGCACTCAGTGCACCGCTTTCCTGATAGGCGGCATACAGATCGGGTGCATACTCAGGCAAAAGCTCCGTCAGGTCCAGATAGGCATCCATGGCGGTCATCTGGTAGTAGCCCAACCAGTTGCCTTCAAAGTTCATGTCCCAGGCATCACCGGCGGCGGCCTTCACCAGCAGCTTCTGCTTATAATCATCGCCGGCGATGAATTGCACATCAAAGTCGGCATTCAGCACATCGCGGTACTTGTCGGCAATAGCCTTCCAAACGGTATCCGTGTCTGACTTTTTGTCGCCGAAGAAGATGAAGTGCAGCGTCACGGGTTCCAGCTTGCTTTCCGCGGACGCAAGGGTCATGGGCACCAGCGCAAGAAACATCAAAAGCACCAGCGCAAGGGAAACGAGCTTCTTCATGGGGCTTCCTCCTTTTATACTCGCCGCATTGCGGCAAATGTTTATCGAATGGGGTGTGTACCTGTCCCCAATCAATACAAAGTAATGTCTCACCCTTTGACAGCGCCTATCATGATGCCTTTGACAAAATACCGCTGCACAAAGGGGTACAGGAACAGGATGGGTCCTGTAGTGATGATCACCAGCGCCATGCGTACCGCATCGCTGGGGATGGAGGCTAATAGCTGCTGCACCTGGGGCGAAGATTCCATGGTCTGCAAAAACTGGATATTGGCGATGATGGTTCTAAGTAGCATCTGCAGGGGCTGCAATTCGCTGCGCTCAATGAGCATCAGGCCCAGCCACCAGTCGTTCCAGTAGCCCAACGCGATAAACAGCGTCACCGTAGCCAACACCGGTGTTGCCAGGTGCAGGTAGATTTTGCGGAAGATCAAAAAGTCCGACGCGCCGTCGATCCTGGCGGATTCATACAATTCTTCCGGAATGGACTGAAAATAGTTCCTTATCAAAAACACATACCAGGGGCTGGCCAGCATGGGCACAATCAGCGCCCAGATGTTGTCCTGCAGGCCCAGATAACGGACGCATACAATGTACCAGGGTACCATGCCGCCGTTGAAGAGCATGGTAAACAATACGTAAAAGTTCAGCACCTTGCGGAATTTCATTTGCTTTCTGGCCAGCACGTAGCCCATCATGCTGTTGACAATGAGCGACAGGAACGTGCCTACCACGGTCACAAACACCGTTACTTTATACCCGTTCACGATGGCCGCAGAATTCACAAACAGCGTTTTGTAGGATGCCAGGGTGGGTTCCCTGGGGATCAGACGGAAGCCGTAAAGCGCCGCCTCGCCACGGCTGGTCAAAGAGCCGGAGACCACCATCAGGAAGGGATACAGGCAGGCGAAGGCAAACAAGCCCACGAACAGGTATATAAATACAAGTCCCGCCGATATCCGCTGTTTTTGCCCGGAGATAGGCCGGGCTTTCATTGCGAGCATATTCCTTCCCCCTTTCTAAAACAGCGCGGCACTGTCATCGATGCGCCGGGCGGCCCAATTGCTTAAGAGCACCAGCACAAAGGATACCGTCGACTGGAACAAGCCTACCGCGGTAGAGATGCCCAGGTCTCCCGTTTTGCGCAGCGTACGGTAAATGAACGTATCGATGACGTCGGTGGAGGAGTATATGGCTGGCATATCTCCCGTTACGTTAAAGAACAAACCGAAATCCGCGTTCATGATCTTGCCGATGGCAAGGAGCGTGAGTATGATCACCGTAGGCCTGAGTAGCGGCAGGGAAATATAGCGTATTTGAGCCCACTTGGAGGCGCCGTCGATCTGCGCGGCTTCATAATAGGAGCTGTCGATGCCGGCAATGGTGGCCAGATACACTACGGAACTGTATCCCGCACCCTTCCACACGTTCACCACAAGCAGTATGGCAGGCCAGTACTTGGGCTCCATATAGAAGGCGATGCGCTCAAAACCCATGGTGCTGAGCCAGCCGTTGATCACGCCGTTGTCGTAGCCCAGGAGCCCTGCGGCAAAGATGCCCACTACCACCGTGGAAATAAAGTAGGGCAAAAAGGTGAGGGATTGGGTGATCTTTTTGTACTTCTTATGCCGTATTTCATTGAACATCAGCGCCAGCATAAGCGCGAAAACCGTGCCTACGATAATGAACATAAAGTTCAGCAGCAGCGTGTTTTTGATGGCATTGACCGCCGCTGAATTGGCCCTGAAAAGAATCTCAAAATTCCGGAAGAGCGGCTTCATCCACGGGCTGCCCAAAATGCCGTCCTTGATGCGGAAGCGCTTAAATGCCATCAGCGTTCCAAACATGGGCATATAACTGAATGCGAACAAAAGCGCGGCAGTGGGCAGCGCCATCAAATAAAGCTGCCAGCTGGAAAGAACCTGGCGAAAAAATGTACTAAACCGGGTTCCCGCCTTTCTGGGAGCCATTTGCCTTGTGCCCAACATGTACATATCCCCCGTCTGATTTGTTATAACAAATACTAGCATAGGTTTTTTGCGTTGTCAATACAATTTATCTAAAACATTTGAATTCATCTATTTGTTTTGTGCTATTAAGTGCAAATCAATTTCTTCGCGCAGCCGATCCTATTATATCTACCTATATTCTTGTATGCATTTTTTTATGACATACTTGCATACTCATCAATCGTTTGTTATAATAAATCAAAATACGAAATGTATTTGTATTAGGCTCTATCAAGGAGAGAAGCATCATGCTGTCTACGAAGCCAGGGAAAGGTACGTCCCAGCCCACGCTGTACCAGGTGGTCATCGATGACATTCTGGAAAGCATCCAGAACGGAGCTTTTTCCTTTGATCATCCCATCTGCACGGAAAGCAAGCTGATGGATAAGTACAACATCAGCCGTATCACCGCGCGGCGGGCCATGACGGAATTGGAGAACAAGGGCATTCTCTACCGCAAGCGCGGGGTGGGCAGCTTCGTCTCCAGGGACATTTATCAAAAGGAAACACAGCCCCAGGCGGTAAACAGCCTGTTTGCCTTTATCTTTCCCTTCAATATCAGCCGCACCGGTTTGACTACCGCTTTCCAATCGGCGAATCATCTGCTCACCGGCCAGGGCTGCTATGCTTCCATCTACATCACGGAGGACGATCCCCCCTCCCGGGGCCGCACCATTTTAAATCAACTGGCTGCCATGCACGTGGCCGGGGTGGCCTACTATCCCAAGTCATCCGATATTCATATCAATATCCTGAACCAGCTCGTATTCTCCGGCAAACCCGTGGTCATCATGGATATTCCCAGCAACTGCCCTTACATCAGTTCCGTCACCAGCGACAACCTGGGCGGTTCCATGCAATTGGTGGAGCATTTGACCTCCCTTGGCCATAATCGTATCGCATATCTGTCCGGCGTAGGGCCGGAGGAGCGGCGCACCGTATGCGACCGCGTGGCAGGGTATGTATTGGCCCATGAGAAGGCCGGGCTTCCGCTGCGCAGCGAGTTCATTATCACCGACATGGTGGAAAATTTGCGTCAGGGCAGCACTGCAGGGGATCCCGGCCCTCTTGGAGAGCGGATTAAATCGCTCATGAAGCAGGGTATCACCGCCATCATGGCGGAACACGACGAGCTGGCCTTCCAGATCCTCATGGTCTGCAAGGATTTAGGTATCAGCGTTCCCAGGGATTTGAGCGTGTGCGGCTTTGACGATTCCGAATGGGCCCATATGCTGCCGGGAGCCATCACCACCGTCCGCCAGGATCAGGAGAGGATTGGCAAACATGTGGCGGAGCTTCTTTTGGACCGCGTGGGCAGCTCAGTAAAACCGGCACAGAATATTGTCGTTCCCACCAAGCTTATGGTAGGCACTACTACCGGGGAATGCTTAAAAAACGGAAAGTAACCGCAAAAGGAGAATACCGATGCTTGCCGAAAAAAGCATGAATCAAACGCTGACTAAGCTGAAACGATTGGAATCCACCCTTGCGCATCTTTTATTTCAAAAGGTGGACGAAGTCCCCGTACGTTTTTTACAAACCGCCGGTCCCCTGCACCAAATCCCGGAGGAAAAGCAATTTGGCCCGCTCCCGGAAAATGGCCGTTGGGGCGGGGATTCGCAATACGGCTGGTTCCTTGGCACCTATATGATCCCCCGGGAACTGGATGGCAAAGACCTGTTCCTTTACCCCCGCATCGGCGGCTACGAAGCAACGCTTTGGGTGGACGGCAAAATCCACAGCAACTTTGCCAACAAAGTGCTGGTGGGCAGCCATGGCAACCACTACTGCAACCGCTTCATAGCAAGCGCCAAGGCGGGGGCAAAGGTTCAAATTGCCCTGGAATATTACGCTTTTCACGATATGCCCGGCACCCAGCCCCTTACGGAAGAAAAGTATACCGACTATACCTATCCCATCGGTCCAGTGGATGTCTGCCTTCGGGACGACGAATTGATGGCGTACCTGTTCGACCTGCGCACACTGACCACCCTTGCGCAGGCGCTGAAGGAAGACAGCTTCCGCCGGGCAGATATCCTTTACACGCTTACAAAAGTGCACAGCATACTCTATTATGACCCGGACAATGCATCAGAAACGGACTTCCGGAATGCTCTTCGGGAAACGCATCCTCTGCTTACTGAACAGCTTCAAAAAAGGAATGGACCCACCGCTCCTTACGTAGGCCTTACCGGCCACAGCCATATGGATACCGCCTGGCTATGGCCCATGTCGGAAACGGTGAAAAAATGTGCCCGCACCTATGCCAATCAAATGAACCTGATGGACGAGTATCCGGAGTATACCTTTGTCCAGTCTTCCGCCTTCCACAGCGAATGGATCAGGGTGCATTACCCCGAGCTTTTTGCCCGTATACAAATGAAGGTGCAGGAGGGGCGTTACGAACCCAACGGCGGCGTATGGGTGGAGTGCGACTGCAATCTGACCAGCGGCGAATACCTTTTGCGCCAGTTCCTTTGGGGGCAGCGGTTCACACAAAAATATTTCCAGTACAAAGCCGATACCTTCTGGCTTCCGGACACCTTTGGCTACAGCTATGCCATCCCGCAAATTATGAAGGGATGCGGCGTGAAATATTTCCTGACCACCAAAATGGCCTGGAACGATACCAACCGCTTCCCGTATACCTCGTTTTATTGGCAGGGGCTGGACGGCACCAGGGTGCTGACCCACCTGAACCTTACCCACCAGGGGCCGGATCCTTCCACGCTGCTGGAAATCACCGGTGGGGGACCTGCCATGAATAATCCCATCGAGGAGAAGATGGCCTCCAGTATGCGCCTGTTCTCCTACGGCAAGGGTGACGGGGGCGGCGGTCCGGAGTTTGAAATGATCGAAATGAGCCAGCGCCTTCACGATCTGGAGGGCGTGCCCCGTTCAGAGCATACCAGCGTCAGCCGCTTCATGCAAAGGCTGGAGGGCGAGATCAGGGAGCCCACGCTGTATGCGGGAGAGCTGTACCTGGAACTTCACCGGGGTACGCTGACCAATCAGCACACTATCAAGCGCAACAACCGGCTGCTGGAGATTGCATTGCACGATCTGGAACTGCTCACCGTCCGGGATGCGGTGTTCCATGTAAAGGCTGCAGACGGGGAAAATATACGCCCCCTGATGAACACGCTGCTGGTGAACCAGTTCCACGACATCCTGCCTGGAACATGCATTCACAGCGCCCACGCGGAGTCTATCGCCGAAACCTCCAGTGCCATCGAGTCGGCAAGGGAGCAAGCGAAGCGGCTGCTGGCCGGGCCGGACGAGGGCGATACCGTCACGCTATTCAATACCCTGTCCTTTGAACGCCGGGATACGGTGTATCTGCCTGCCCGTCCTGGTATGCGTATTGCCGGCGGGTATCCCCAGCAGCAGTATTCCGATCTTGAGGGGGTTAAGATGCTGGCGGTATCGGGCGCCGTGCTTCCGGCCTTTGGCTCTTTGACCCTTCGCTGGGAAAAGGGCGAGGTAAAGGAAGATGCCGGTCCCTTCCTCCTGGATGGCGATACGCTCACCACTCCTTTTGCCAAGGTGCGCTTCAACGACAAGGGGGCCATGGCATCGTTCGTGGATCTGAAATCGGATAGGGATCTGGTAGCCCGGGACGGCTACGCCTTCAACACCTTCCTGGTGGCGGAAGACCTGCCCGCCGCCTGGGATAACTGGGATATAGACGCCGACCTGGAGGATAAATTCCGCGATACCATCTGCCTTTTAAGCCGGGAGATCGTCGCCCTGGGGCCTGTGGAAGCGCGCATCCGCAGCGTATACAAAATCACGGACCTGACCCAAGTCACCCAGGATATGGTGTTCTCCGCCGATACGCCCCTTGTTGCCTTTGATACCGTCATGGACTGGCAGGATAGCCACCGGTTCCTGAAAACCGCCTTCGATACGGCCCTTCTTTGCGACGGCGTGCGAAATGAGATCCAATTCGGCTTCATCCGCCGCAGCAACCACCGCTCGAGCCTCCAGGAGAAGGCTCGCTTCGAAACCTGTAACCATAAATATTCCGACCTGTCGGAATCAGGGTATGGCCTGGCGGTTTTGAATGATTGCAAGTATGGCCTCTCCGTGCGGGAAGGCTCGATGCGCCTGTCGCTGCACAAGGGGGGCGAGCGCCCGGACCGCATGGGTGACAAAGGCCGCCACGTGTGCCGGTATGCCATATTGCCGCATGAGGGTGATTTTTCCGCCCAAACGGTGGTGCGCCCCGCCTATTGCTTCAACTATCTGCCCCTTTTAAAGGATGGCGCCGATACGCTGCCCGCGCTTTTGAGCGTTGAAAAACCCAATGTGATCATCGAGACGGTAAAGCCCTGTGAGGATGCCGGCTGCGCCTACATCCTGCGGCTGTACGAATCCACCGGCGCGTATGTGAACGCCACTATCTCCTTCGGGCATGATGTAAAGGGCCTTGCATTGACCAACATGCTGGAGGAGGAGCAGGAGCTTCTTAACACCGGTTCATCCGTTTCCCTCACCTTCCGTCCTTTCGAAATCAAAACGCTTCGGGTCGCTTATTGATTTTCATGCAAAATAATGCACGCCGCCGGGCAAACTCCGGAGGCGTGCTTTTATACTACTCACAAACATTCTTTTACTGTGATGGGAAATCCGCCAGAAAACCGATCATTTTCAGCAGCACCGCAACAGGCATACAGCTTCCATGGCCCATGCCCGGCACCTGTATATACTCCACCGCAAGGCCCCGCGCCTTCATGGCAGCCACCATCTTATCCGAGTGGGCGGCTTTACTGACGGCCAGGTCCTCATCCCCGTGAATGAACAGGTAAGGAATATCAGGCATATGGGGCACCTGCTTCAGCGGCGAATGCTCGTCGAAAAGCGTTTGCATATCCTCTTTATATCCACGCAGGGAATGATACATGCTCCGTGGCAAATCGGGCCTCTCGCCAAAATGATACTGAAAGTCACATACCGGGAAAAGTGCCAAACAGGCGGATACGGGCTTTTTTGCATAACGGGTATACAATAGCGCCGACAGGCCACCCATGCTCCCGCCGGTGGATACCAGCGGCAGGCTGCCGTCAAGCCCAAAATGATCATAAACAAAGGCCACCAGTTCATCCACAAAAGCCCTGGCCTCCCTGTTCATCCAAGTCCAGGGGCCATAATAAGGGAATACTACCAGCCAGCCAGCCCGTGCCCATTCCAGTTCCATCGTTTCGGGGAATTTTTTCTCATTCATATGCCCCAGGCCATGGAAATTTAATGCCACGCCCCGGATTTTTCCATGCACATAGCTATCACCTATCCAGGCTACCTGCCGCATCATGACCGCATCCATGTGTATTTCCCCCGTCTCAATAATTCCATGCCTTGGGCAGGTATTCCCTCGTATTTTGGAGCATCTCCCGGAACATGCGCTCCCCATCCTGCGGGCTGACGGCCGCCAGCTGCGGATCGCTCAAAAATGTCGCCAGCCCCAGGGAGTAATCGCAGGTCATGGCAGCCTTCACCGTGCTTTCCTGCCCGATCACCTGGCGAGTGATAAGCGCGTCAAGGCCATTAGGCAGTGCACCCGCAAAGATAGGGGCAATTTCATCCCGGCGGAACAGCGCGTTGGTCTCTACCACAGCATCTTTCGGCAGATTTTCGATTTGACCCCGGTTGGGGATGTTGACGTTGGATACCATGTCGCCGAGCCCAAGCAGCGCCTTGATCAGAAGGTGCCCCTCCTCGCCGGAGCCGTCCAGCACTACAGGTTCTTCGCCATTTAACAGTGCCCTCCGCTTCGCAAGGCGCTTTTTGAGGTCTTCCTCCCGCCAATCCACGGTGGTCAGGCTAAAGCCCCAGGAGCGCGCCGTCTCAGGATTTTTCAAATACCAGGGCGGCATAAACTCCGCCAGATGGCGGTCACCGGCGGCCGCGATCAGGCCATAGCGGCGGAAAAGGTCGAACTTGACCCGGTGGGAGCACTCAAAGAAATTGTTCATCCAGTTCTGGTCTTTTCCCTTGATAAAGCCGGTTTCATAATATTTATCCACAAACCGGCGGTACAGCGGGAACAGGTCCTGGCCTTCAAAGCTTGCGCTGTATAGCCAGGTAAAATGGTTGATACCCGTTACGCCGGTCTTGATCCGGGTACGGTCGATTCCCCTGATCCCTTCCAGATCCTCCAGCATGGCTGCCAGCAGCTTCTGGGTGCCGAACACCTCATGGCAGCAGCCAAACGCCTTAATCTTGGGAAAGACCGTATACAGCGTACGCATGCAGACGGTCATGGGATTCGTATAGTTGATCACCCAGGCATCCGGCGCGTAATCCCGGATCGCCTGGGCAATTTTCACAAACATGGGCACGGTGCGCATGGCGCGCATAAATCCACCGGGGCCTGCGGTATCGCCCACCGGCTGCCACACGCCGTAGCGTTCCGGCCAATGCACATCCGAGCGCATTTCCCTGAACGTTCCGGGCAGGATGGAAATCACCACAAAATCTGCACCGGAAAGGGCTTCTTTCAGCGTTCCGCTCACCTCATAGCGCCAGCGGGACTTGGCTTCGGGATGCGATGAAATCTTCTCCCCGATATTTCGGTTTTTCTCCGCCGCGTCACGGTCGATGTCATACAGCCAAACCCGCCCCTCCATTTGCGCATCCATGGCCAGGTCCTTCATAAACCCCCATGCCCAGCCCCGGGAGCCGCCGCCGATATAAGCGACCTTCAAGTTCTTTACCTGTCCGCTTACGTATTCCATAAAAGCCCTCCATCCATTATTCCGCCACGTTTGCAGATGTATCTTCCTTTTGCCCGATCATTTGCCGGTACTGTGCCGGCGTCATGGCCATATGCTGCCTGAACCTGCGGATAAAGCCGGAAGCATCGTAATAGCCCACCGCAAGACCGATGTCCTTGACAGGCATCTTTGTGCCGCCGAGCAGTTCCTTGGCTTTTTCCATGCGCAAAAGCAGCAGGTACTCCGAGGGTGTCATGCCGCTGAGTTCCTTGAAGTCCAGCGACAAACGGACATCGCTAATGCCATAGGCATCAGCGATGGCGCTCATGCTCAGCGCGGGATCCGCGTAGTGCTGGTGCATATAGCCTATAATGTCGCGTATCACCGGATGAGTTTGAACGCCTTCCGGCTTGCCGTGGGATAGGATATCGCGGCACAGCTTGCGCAGCAGGTCGTCCAGGTCGGCAATGGAGCGGCAGCCAGACAGCGTGAATACATCGTAATACTGCATGGCGTCCATGTTTCCCCCGAGCCTGTCAAAATGCTCGCTGAGCATGGTGTCAATTACATTATTATAGATCATCCTGAAGGCAAACAGCGAAAGCTCCGTACTGCCCAGGTAATGGAACAATTCGTCCATGCGGTCATTCAGCGCCCTGGCATCACCCGCCCGAAGCGCTTTTCGGAATCCATCCAGATAACTGCGCGTGAAGGGTACAATATCCTTGGCGGCGGCGGACACGTCCGAAAAGCGCAGCACATGGGCATTCCCCATCACAAACCTATTGTCATACGCGGTGCTGGCCTCCAGGTAAGCGTTTCCTGCATGCGCAAAATCATGATGCACATTGCTGATTGCCACAGCCACGCCCGCTTCCGATGCTGTCAAACCACTTTGTATCCGCCAAGCCCAATCATCCAGCATATCGGCATTGTCCGCAAAGAGCACAAACAGGAATTGCTCCAGCGCAAGCAGTTCCACATAATACCCTGTCACATCGCAGCTTAGCTGTGCGGCGGCCTTATCCATATCCGGCTGGTTTCCATCCTTAAGCGGCGCGCCGATCAACGAAACGGCAAAGCAAGCCTTATTGATGCTCATGCCAAGCTGCGCGGCAGCCTTTACGGCATCATCCCTTGCAGGATAGCGGCCTTTGACGAAGTCCTTGATAAAGTTGGCTTTGCGCGCCGGCAGGCTTTGATCCAAACGCGTATTAAGGTCCACATTTCTGTCCACCAATTCCTCGATGCCGCTTTGGATGGCCTCAAAATCATCCTTCCCAGGCGCCGTGGAGGAGAACAGGTAACGCAATTCCTTGATAGGCTTTGCATGCCGCCTGGAAAAGTAGATCGTCAGTGCCATACAGGGGATGCTCAGCGCGAACAGAAACAAGCCCAAGCCAAGCTGTGCCCTGCCCATATCCTTCCATACGGTCTCCATAGGGATCAGGGTAACGTACTGCATATTGAACTTGTTTCCGCGCTGAGCGATCAGCAGGTATTGCCGGCCGCCATACGATATATCACTCGACAGTATGTCCTGGTTCCCCTTCACCTCTGAAAGAACCACGTCATCCGGAACCTCAAGGCCGCCCCCTAACACCAGCGTCGTATCGCCAAAAAAAATGTAGGTGTTGCGCGGCTCATATATCTCATCCGCGAACATCTGATGGTAGGTGCTCTCCTTGATCAGGAACAAAATGTTGCCGGAGTTGTACCTATCCGCCATGCTCAACGGGGCGATGACCGCCACCATACGGTTGTTGACGCCGTCGGTCAGAATACTGCTCACGTTCTGGGCAGGCAGGATCGTCATGCCGTTGTCCTGCCTGCGCAGCGCCGCACGCAACATTTCGGGCGGCGTGTGTTCAAAGAGCATCAGTTTATTCAAAAACATCTCCAGCCCCACGGATGTGGCGGAGGAGTACAAATATTCATCCCCATTGAAGATCAGATAGGGCTGATCAAAAAAGTCGATCGTGGTCGTATAGGGCAGCAGTTGCAGCTTGAGGTGATAAGCCCGCATAGGCTCTTTGGACAATTTGAAGGACCGGATGTAGGGCGAAAGGCCAATCTGCCTGCCAACGCGCAGCAGCGTAGTCAGGTTGGCCTCATGCTGGTACCTGATCCTGCCCAATTTGTTGATATTGCTCTCCACCGTATTTGCGCGGATGGTATTGGTATAGGTATTGCTCATGTAAATGCCTACGCCAACAAAGAGCACCGCCATGACCGCCGCATAGGAAATCATATAGCGGAGCAGGATGGAATGGATGATGCCCTTCCTTTTCATTAAGCACGCTCCCTGCCGCGGACGCGCGAACCATGCCGCAACACATAAAGTGCTGCGGCATGGCCCTAACGATTCTATGAGTATATTAGCATGGGGTATCAGTGTTTGGCAAGGTACTCGTCATAGGCTTTCTGGTACAGCTCCACATAACGGTCCGCACCCACGGCCTTGGCCGTGTCCAGGAAGGCCTGCCAGTTTTCATCGGTCACGCCGCCGGTGATGAAGTTGGCGATGGACTCCTTCATGAACTTCTCGATTTCGTTGAACAGGCGGGTGGCCTCCAACTGGCTCTCGCTATCCAGCTTGGCCAGCCTGTACAGGTAGTAATAGGAGTTCTTTTCCAGCACGCCGGCTTCCTCGTACTCCTTGCTGTAGTTGTAGCGCTCCACCCGGTGTGGCGGCATTTCATAGATGTCAAAGTAGTAGTCACCGGGGGCAAAGAACTGGCCATGGTATACCGGCACGTACTGGTACAAGCCGTTGTTCTCGGGGATCGAAACGATCTCGTACTTGCCATTGTCGTTGATCTTCATGGTGGGGGCGATGGGGCCGCCTTCCTGGATGGGGCCGTTGACGCTGACCATCATGGTCTCGGTTTCAAACTGGGCATCCAGCCAGCGGAGCGTTTCCGGGATGTGCTTGTTGGCGGTGGTGATGGCCGCGCCCATGGAGGGAACCTCCAGGATGCGGGGTACCTTCACGCCATACTCGCCGGCGGGAGGAATCAGGGAGGTGAACTGCCCGGCGATCTCAGGCGTCAGCGCGGTGTTGATCAGGCGCAGATACGTGGTGTAGCCCACCTGGCCCGCATTCATCTTGGTGCCCCACACGTTAGAATCCTGGGTGATGGACTCGGGGTCCAAGAGACCTTCCTTGTAGCACAGGTTCAGCCATTCGCAGGCGGCACGGAAGCCTTCCATATAGCCAGGGAAGACCACCTTGTTGTTATCATCGATGGCAGCGTAGACATAGCGGTTGAGCGGCACACCGAAATTGGCGAAATGAGTGTACACGCCCTGGGTCTGATGGATCAGGTCGGCGGCGGACATGGGGATCTCATCCTTCTGGCCGTTGCCGTTGGGATCCTTGTCACGGAAGGCGCGCAGCACTTCGGTCAGCTCGTCGATGGTCTTGGGCACTTCCAAGCCGAGCTTATCCAGCCAGGCCTTGTTGATGAAGTGGTTTCCGTCATGGTTGACGTTCTGGGCCGTCAGGTTGCCGATCCAGTACGTCTTGCCGTCGGACGCCGGGATGGAGGCATTGGCGTCGTTCATTTGCAGGCGGCTATAGTAGTTGGGCATGTACTCTTCCAGATATTCATCCAGCGGCACCAGAATACCCTGGGTCACGCCGTATTCCTCGATGCTGTCTATCTCACCGCGGATGATGATATCCGGATACTCGCCGGAAGCGAACATCAGGTTCAGTTTGGCCTTCCAGTCGGCATCCTTGACAACTTCCCATTCAATATGAATGTTGGTCTTGGCTTCCAGCTCCTTGAAGAACCAGAGGTTTTCAAAATCCACCTGCTGGTTTTCCAGGCAATACTGGAATACTTTCAGGGTGAGGGGTTCCTGCACGATGGGATACGTAGCCTCAGCGGCAGCGCCGACAGTTGCCAGCAGCATGATGGCGGCCAGCAGGGTGCTCAGCAGCTTCTTCATGATTTCCGTGTCCTCCCTTTTATTTTTTTGCTATGTACACCATCCATGGATGGTGAGAGCCTATTTTGGAAAAAATATCCGTGCTCGAGCACATTTTAGGCATACAGGAATCTTACACTGTTCGGGAGCGCTGCCCCTGTCTATCCCTTCAAAGATCCGATCATGATCCCTTTGACGAAATACTTCTGCATGAATATGTACAGCACAACCGCCGGAGCGGTGGAGATGATGATGCAGCAATACTTGGCTACCTGCGCCTTGCGTATGGCTTCGGTCATGCCCTTGATATCGTCGGCATAGGCGCTGAAAAAGGAATCGCTGGACGTGCTTGTTTGTAGCGTAGCCAGGATTTCCCGCAAAATCGTCTGCAAGGGCAGCTTGGCACGGTCCCTGATATACACCAACGCAGTGAAGTAGTCATTCCAGCGGGCAACGCCATAGTACACGGTCAGCACCGCGATGATGGTACCCGACAGCGGCAGCACAATGCGCACAAAATAGCTGAAATGGTTGGCGCCGTCTATCACAGCCGCCTCATACAGTTCGTTGGGCACAGTGGTCCTGATATAGGTCCTGGCAACCATCAGGTTCCACACGGACACGCAGTTGATAACGATCATCAAAAACCGGGTATCCCGAAGGCCCAGGTCCCGCATCATCAGGAAGGTGGGAATCAGGCCGCCTGTAAAGAACATGGTGAACACGAACATGAAGTTGAAAAACTTCTTGCCCATGAACTTGCGGGTCAGTGCATAGGCAGCCATCATAGTGACGATTACGCTTATGGCGGAACCCGTCAGCGTATAGTAAATGGCATTTAGATAGGAGTTCCACAACTCCTTCTGCTGGAACACCGCCTCAAAGCCGATAAGGGAAAAATCCACAGGCACAAGCAACACCTTGCCCGCCACCACCGCATCCGGATTCGACACGGACGCGATGAGGATTAGCCAAAGCGGATATAGGACCAGAAGCAGCAGAACAGACCAGACCACCATGTTGACCGCATCAAAAATGCGGTCACCCCGGGTCTTTTGGATCCTGGTCGTTCTCTTGACAGCATGTATATCCATGGCCCGGCCCCTTTCAAAATAGACTTGTTTCGCTCAGACGCTTGGAAACCCAGTTAACGGAAAGTATCATCAGGAAGTTGATGACATTGACAAACAGGCCGATGGCCGACGTATACGAGAACTGGGCCTTGGATAGACCCATTTCATATACATACACGCCAATGATATCCGATGTGGTCATGTTGCCCGGCGTCTGCATCAGCAGGGCTTTATCGGTATTGCTGCCCAGCAGGCTGCCGCAATTCAAAATCAGCATCATCACCGCTATGGGCAGCAGATACGGTATGTCGATATGCAGTATCTTCTGCCGCTTGGTAGCCCCGTCGATGGTGGCCGCCTCGTATATTTCCGGGTCGATGCTGGTCAGCGCGGCAATATAGAGGATCGTATTCCAGCCGGCGTGCTGCCATATATCCGAAGCGACAAACAGTGTACGGAACCATCCGGATTCCACCATGAAATTGATGGCTTTGCCCCCCGACGCTTCCACAAACTTGTTGACAATGCCGTTGGTGGGCGACAAAAACAGGTACAGGATACCGGCCATGACCGCCGTGGAAATAAAGTGGGGCACATAAATGGCTGTTTGCGTAAACTTCTTCATACGCGCCCGTTCAAACTGGTTGAGCAGTATGGCCAGAATGATGGGTATTGGAAATCCCCAGAGCAGATTGTACAAGTTCAGCAGGAAGGTATTGGACATAAGCCGGCCGAAATAATAAGCGCTGAAAAAGTCCCTGAAATTCTTAAGGCCTACCCATTTGCTTCCCGTAATGCCAAAGGCAAACTTGTAATCGCGAAACGCGATCTGAACGCCATATAAAGGAAGATAATTGTAGACGAAGAAATAGATGACCGCAGGCAACAGCAAGGCATAAATCTGCCAGTCATTGCGCATGCGGCGCCCGATCCGCCCTAAAAACGAGGTACCATACAATGCCCTAGGCGGCCGCTTTACCGTTATCACGCACTCCACGCCCTTCCGTGAGTGTATCTTGTAGACGAAGTATATCATAGTTCACATCGAAATATAAATAGTGAAAAATTTTGCCTATATCGCATAATAAAACTTTCTGCTATAAATGTACGTAGAGAGGGGCTGCTTTTATGGACCAAATTCAAACGAGCGTTGCATTTCAAATCGATGATCCGCTGATACAAAAGCTGTATGATGCGGCGGAAACGAAGCTGAAAGACAACCTCAAAAATTTCGGCGACCGGAAGGTTTTGATCGAAGGCGGCGGATATCACAAAATCTGGCTGGAAACGCAGCCAATGGGCGGCGAAATGTATGCCAAGCGCAACATGACCGCGGCTATCAACAACCAGCTTTTGTTTATGGAGCTTCAGCGGCCGGACGGGCGCATGCCCGGCAGCATCATGGTGGAAAACGGCAAGGTCATCCCGCAATTCAACAAATTCCAGGGCTTTTGCTTTCCCGCCCCCGCCCTGAATATGTACTATTGGATGGGGCAGGACAAGGAATATATAAAAATTTTGAAGAATGCGCTCACCCGGTATGACGCATACCTCTGGCGCGTGCGGGATTCCAATACCGACGGCTGCCTGGAATCCTGGTGCGTATACGATACGGGGGAAGATAACGCAAAGCGCTATGGCGATGCACCTTGCTGGTGGGAGGAAGAAACACCGCCCAAAGGGTATGATGTCGTTCCCATGGCCTCCATGGACTTCATGAGCTTCTCCTTTTCCGCCCGGGATACATTGGCAAAAATTTCGACGATCCTCAAAGACAATCAAAATGCTTATTGGCGCAGCGCCGCCGAGGAAGTCAAAAGCAAAATCCGCACTTTTTTCTGGTGGTCGGAGCGCGGTGCGTGCTTTGACCGCGACCATTTGGGCCGACGCATGGATACGCTCGTACACAACAACCTGCGGTGCATGTATTGGGGCTCCTTTTCGGCGGAGATGGCCCACCGGTTCGTATCCAGCCATCTGCTGAACCCCGACGAGTTCTGGACGCCCATGCCCCTGCCTTCCGTGGCCGCAAACGATCCACTGTTTGCTAACGTGCCCCAAAATGACTGGAGCGGCCAGCCCCAGGGGCTCACCTATCAGCGGGCCATCCGTGCGCTGGAAAACTACGGGTATCAAAAGCTGATCACGGTGCTTGCCCACAAGCTGTTTCAAGGCATTGGCGAAGACTGCATCTTCACCCAGCAGTTTGACCCGTTCACGTTAAGGCGGTCCGGCGACCATGATGGTTACGGTCCCACCATGCTTTCGGCGCTGGAGTACATCTCCCGCCTGTACGGCGTTCATTTGGAAGGCGAAGAAATCTGGTGGGGCATTTCGGGTGGCAAGGACTTTATCTATACTCAGGTATGGGGCGATAAAACGTATACGCTAAAGTGCAACGGCAGCAGCGCCACCGCTTTGGTCAACGAGAAAACCGCCTTTACCTGGGACGCAGGTTTCCGGGTGGTCACAGATTATCAGGGGAACATTCTTCGGACAATCGCAATTTAATGACTGGAGGCAATATTATGCTTTTGCGCAGCGATATTCAAATACGCGATCCTTTCATTTTTGTGGAGAACGGAAAGTACTACCTGTACGGCACCACAGATGCCAATTGCTGGCGGGGAAAAGCCGCCGGCTTTGATGCTTATACAAGTAACGATCTGATGCATTTTGAACCTATGGGCCGCGCGTTCGCCCCGTCGGATGGTTTTTGGGGCACGGAAAATTTCTGGGCGCCGGAGTTGCACAAGTTTCAAAATGCTTATTATCTGTTTGCCTCCTTTAAGGCGCCGGGACGGCGCCGCGCCACCAGCATCCTGAAGGCGGATAACGCTCTTGGGCCATTTGTTCCCTGGGGCGAAGAGACGGCGACACCTGCCGGCTGGGAGTGCCTGGACGGCACGCTGTATGTGGATAAAGAAGGACTGCCTTGGATCGTCTTCTGCCACGAATGGGTGCAGGAAGGCGGCGGCACCATCTGTGCCCGTCGGTTGAAGGAGGATCTATCCGGCCCCTTAGGGGAAGCACACACTCTCTTTGCCGCCCAGGATGCTGTCTGGACGAAAAAAATCCGCCATTCTAGCGGTATTGAGGGTCATGTGACCGACGGCCCCTTCATGTACAAGCCCGCAAACGGACAATTGTGGATGCTATGGTCCAGCATGTCGGAAACAGGCTATGCTATCGGCCTTTCCATCAGTGAAAGCGGTCATATCCTGGGTCCCTGGCGCCAGCAGGATAAGGCGTTATACAGCGGCGACGGCGGCCACGGCATGATCTTTAAGGGCTTAGATGGCGCGCTGCGCCTTGCCATCCACACGCCGAACCATACGCCCGAGGAGCGGCCCATCTTCCTTCCAGTAAACGAAACGGCAGAAGGCTTTGTGTTGGCATAATATAAGGAGGTTTCTATATGCAATGGATCCATGTACGTCTGGACGGCCCCGGCGGCGTAGCTATGCCCAAACCCATATTGGAATCGGTATACGCGAGCACTTTGGATTTTGAGCCCGACGAGCGGCGGCAGCGCATATTACCGGACGGCACAGTGGAACTGGCGGTTACCCGTACGCCCTATATGGTGCATGCCAAGCTCAACCTGCCGCTGTACGGCAACATCTGGGTCATGGCCGACAATCTGGGTGAAGGGTATACGGGCGATTTTGTGGACTTTGTCAGCGAGGCCATCCGCACCTACCTTCGGGAAGCAAAACTAAGTAGCGAAGGCATTGTCCTTTCCCCCACCGCCCAGGGCCATCTATGTGCTGCCCAGGAGCTTGCCCATCTTAGTGACCGGGGTGTGAGCACGCCGGAAAACAGGCTTTATGCCCTGTCCCACGCCATCTACGCCGCGGAAGCCGCCCTGTTTGAAAGCGCTCAGCAGAAGGCTTTCGCCGCTCCAAGAGATGACCTTCTGTTGGGCTGCAATTTTGCCCGCTTCACCTCCCCCGGCGCACGCTATGCCAAATTCTTTACCCAGGCATTCGACTTTGCCACGCTGCCCTTTTACGCAGGCCGCACCGTGCCCGAAAAGGGCCGTTACGATTACGCCTATATCGACGCGGCGCTGGACTTTCTGCTCAGCAAAAACATCACTCCCAAGGGGCATCCCCTGTGGTTTGGCCACCAAAGCGTCAATCCGCTCTGGCTTTTCGGGCAGCCCTTTGATGCATTGAAAGAAGACGCACGCGCCATTGCTCGCCACCACGTGGAAGCTTACAAGGGCCGCATCGAACTATGGGATGCCATGAACGAAGCCCACGACTGGGCTAATTGCTTTGAACTGACCCAGCCGCAATTGATTGAGCTGACGCGTACCAACTGCGATGCGCTGCATGAGGCCAATGACCGTGCCACCGCCATCGTCAATATTTGCCTGCCCTTTGCCGAATATGTGGCGGGCCGGTACACCTGCTACGGCGCGCTGCCTGAGCATTTGAATTCCCCCTTGGCATATTTGCGCGCACTGCTGGAAGCGGATGTAAAGTTCGACGTGGTGGGTATCCAGCTATACTTCCCGGCCCGGGACATGGTGGCGATAAGCCGCATGCTGAATGTATTCGCAACACTGGGTAAACCTATACACATCACAGAAATGGGCGTGAACGGCGGCACCCGCGGCGCCCCCGGCCAAGCCGGCAGCAACTGGTCACAGCTTTCCATGTCGGAAGGCACCTGGCACGGCAGCTGGAACGAACGCACCCAGGCGGACTGGATGGAGCAGTTTTACACCATAGCCGCCGCACGCCCGGAGATCAAGGCGCTCACCTGGTGGGACTTCATCGAGCCCTCCTTCTCCGGCAACGGAGCGTTCCTGTATGAGGACGAAAATCCCCGGGAAATCTTCTTCCGCCTGCTGACGCTTAAGGATAGAATTCAAAAGCGAAAATAATACAAAAACATCCATTTTTAGCTCCGGAAGCATTTCCTTTTTCAAGGGGATAGGCCATGGCAAACAGCCCATCTCCCTTGCAGCGATTACCATGAAAAATGCCTATGAAAATGCGCTGAAAATTGCCAGAAAGCCTTGACAGAAACGCCTTTCACCGTTATACTAATTATCGCTGCCCGTTCAAGCGTCACTCTGGATAGTGGCATCAGCGGGCGCGATAACAGATATGCGATCGTGGCGGAATTGGCATACGCGCACGTTTGAGGGGCGTGTCCGAGAGGGTACGGGTTCAAGTCCCGTCGATCGCACCACAATCTGTCTCGAAAGAGACAGGTTTTTGTGTTTTGATGCAAAAACGGGCCGTGTTAATGCGAAAACAGGCCGTTTTTCATATATTTTTGCATTATACCCCTTGGATTTCCTTCAAATTAGCATGGATATCCCTTGGATTTTGGCTTGAGTTTTTGCCTCCATCATCCGCCTTATCAGATTTTGCACGCCTCCCGCCAGCGAGATCGCCCGGCGGATATCATAGGAAGTGTACATCAGCGACGTCTCTGCAGCCACCATCTCCTTCCCCTTGCATAGGAAGTAATACGCCCCATCATAGAACTTGATTGTCCCGAAGGGATGCTCTGATACCCGGAACCGCTCCTTCAGCTTGTCCATATTTCGGCGGATGAAAATCATGACTCGCGCCGGAGCACGTTTAACCCTTCCGAAGGCATGGTAATGGTCTGGCTGCGTAACCTTGGGAATGGCTTGAAGGGGATAACGCGGACTTCCATACATCTTCACCGGCACATATTTCGTCTCCGGCCCGAACTTCACCGTCTTAAAGGTCTTCCCGTCCGTACAGCGGTTGGGACACGTACGGCAGGCATCCTTGGTGCCATACACCTTGCCGTTCTTCTTCTCGCTTTGGAAATTCATGACTTTCCCCATGGGACAGGTGACCGTTCCGTCCTCATGCCGGATGAAACAGCTTAACTCACTCTCGTACTGAAGTTCTATGGAAATATCCGTATCCTCATAGCACTTGGGCAGTACGCCCGCGTATAGGCAGTCTTTTATGTCTTCCGCCTTTTGGCTGGCCCGTTTTTCTTCCGTGATCTCCTGAGGACGATATGTAAGGTTGATCACCCGCTCCTCCCGATCGTACACCATACCCACTTGCGGCGCGATACCGTTCATGAGGCAGTCCTCGATATCTGCAGAGGCGGAATACCCCTTATCCGCAACCACTTCTACGGATTCCTTCCCCGTGTTCTCCATGGCAATCTTCGCGGTTAAGCAGAGCTTGTTCATGTCGTTCCGGTCATTGGTTACGTCAAAGCCCAGAATCATATGGCTGTCCGCGCCCGACGCCGCCTGGATGTTGTAGCACGCCCGCTTCCCGCCATCCTTGGTGAGCATTACCCGGGCATCCGGATCGGTGTACAAAAGCTGCGTCTCGCCCGTATCGTGCATTTCCTTCAGCGCGTCCTCGTGCTTCTTGATCCGTGCCTTGATATCATTGGGATCGGGCAGGTTCTTCGGGTCGATATCCAGCGCGAATGCCTTATCCAGCCGTCCCTGGTCGATCCTGTCCGCCTCGTCCAGTTCGTTCAAGTATGTTTCCACAAGCGCCAGCTGCTCCTTCGCATACTGGAGCTTCTTTTCGCTCAACTCGACGCTCGTAGCCTGCTTCAAGCCGTTCACCGCCTTTACCGGCGTGCCGTCCACGCAGATGCGGTCTCCCTTCACAAGCCCCATCTCCACGCACATCTGGACGAACTCCTTCAGCAGCCCTTTGAGCGCCTTCCTGTTGTCCTTGCGGAAGTCCGCGATGGTGTTGTGATCCGGCTGCAGCTTGTTAAGCAGCCACCACAATTCGATGTTCCTCCGGCATTCCCGCTCCAGCATACGCGATGACCGGATGCGGTTCAGATGTCCGTAAATATACAGCATGAGCAGCACCGCCGGATCATAGCCCGGCCTCCCTGTCTCCCTGGGTGTCGAGCGCACGAAACCCATCCTCGCAAGATCCAGCTGTAAAACGTATAGACGGATGAACCGGACCGGATTCTCCGGTGATATGATCTCATCCAGGCATTCCGGCAGATACGTCCCTTGCTCCGGAATCTGCCCCTCGATGTATGGATGCTCCCGCATTTCTCCTCATCTCACTTGCCATTTGTGTTTCTCTTCTCGTTCTATTATACTACAAATGGTTTTCAGCCTCCAGAATCCCACTGTTTCCAGACAGTCTGACCACGTAAAAAGCCAGGGAAATCAACTATTCCCGGGCTTTTTTGTTATTCGGAAATGAGGGTTTACCCTTTCATTTACCCTTTATATGTAGTGGAGCAGGGGCGCAAAATAAAAACCCCCTGCCATTTCTGGTAAGGGGCCTTATTATGCAATGTCTTAATACCGGGGATTCTGCCTATTATAGCAATCACGGCAATATACAGGCTTATCACCGCGGGGCTGGAACGGCACTTGCGTGGGGCGGCCGCAGCCGTCGCAGATTACTTCATACATCTGGCGGTCGCCGCCTCTGCTGTTTCGGCCATCACCATTGCGCTTGTTGGCCCTGCAGGAAGGGCAGCGGGTCGGCTCATTCTGAAAGCCTTTCTCAGCAAAGAAAGCTTGTTCGGAGCCAGAGAATACAAATTCGGTGCCACAGTCACGGCAGGTAAGGGTTTTGTCGGTATACATGGATAATACCTCCTGATTTTTGTCCAGTCGTTTTAAATTTTCGTCGTTTCAAATGGCCCTACAAGCTGTCACTGGACGTTGCATGAAACCATGAGGTACACTTGGAACAGCCGATACGAGAACTAGATTAGTATACCATAATTTTTCAGTTTCGTGCGCTTTTTGAAAAATATATTTTCGTTTACCAACTACGAATAACCTTTGACGTACCTGCGACAAAAACAGGTTGAAGCTCTTCAGCCTGTTATTGTTTTCCAGCACCATGAAGCCGGGCTTCTTCTATGCTGGATTCGCTTTGCCGGTACTGTATGCCTTAAAGTACAAAGCCCTTTGCTCTCTTTTGTTCAGAGCTCGGCAAAGCCGGTCAATGGTTGCGGAGTGCTGCCTGACGGCTTTTATCGCAAGCGCTTCAAGCTTGCGCATGTTTTCTTCGCTGGCATCATCCATTCCCGTGGCGTCTTCCTCCAGTTGCACCTGAAAGCGCACATAGTTTTTGATGCCGTTCAGTGCGCGCATCTGATAATTGACTGTCTCACTCGAAGAGTTCAACATGATACCGGTTATAGGCACAGCCCAGTCCACAATGCCCCAGTTTTCGATTTCTGAGCAAGGCCGGTTTTGCACCTGTAATCCGGTGCCAAGCGATACGACCAGAAACTCCTCTTCCAATGGATACATGTTGCGTGCCTGCGCGTATGCGCACAGCGCCGGGTTACAGGCAAATACGCCGCCGTCAACCATGCAGTGGCCTTCCATCATAAGCGGCGGAAAATAGGTTGGAGCGGCGGTGGTCGCACGGACCACCTGGGTCAGCAGGGGATCGTCCGCCGGCGCGCGGTGATGTTTTGCGAAAGAGGTCTTGAAAAACCACGGTGTGTTGCTCGTCATGTCATAGGCTGTGACAAGGATCTCCGTAAGCGTTGTATGTAGCCGTGCGCTGCCGAGATACTGCTCCAGCATCAAGTCCAGCATCCGCGGTGAATAGATGGGCCGTAAAAGGCCGCCGAGCGTTGTTACCGAGCGCAGCATGCTCCGGTGAAAGACAGCTCCGCCATGCTCAAAATAGGCGGCTAGCACCTGTTCCGCCGAGTATTTCGGCTTACCGTGGCTGTCTGGCAGCGTAAGTGTGGCGGCGAGGATTCCGCCCGTTGAGGTGCCCGCGATGAGGTCAAAAAGCTCGCAAACCGGTTTTCCTGTCCGCTTTTCAAATTCAACCAAAAATGTCGCCGGGATAATGCCTCGGATCCCCCCGCCGTCGATGGATAAGATGGAAACCATATGCCGTCCGCCCTTCGTTCTTATTCTCTACAGTCTATGGGACGGCCGCAGAATTGGTGAGCACTCCGGGTTGTAAACGCCCAAAGGTGAATGGCATTACATTTCCTTTGTAACATTTCCTTCCTGACCCGAATATTACATAGTGGGCACAAAATTGTCATTTACCTCAACAATTCATGAAACGAAATGATACACGATGACAAACACCTATGCAACAAAGGAGAGCGTTCGTATGATTAACGAAATGAACGATATTAAAAGCGTTAAGTCGGTATCAGAAGAATGTTTCCATGCATGCGATATGAAGCAGGACGCATATGGTCCCACCTGCCTGATGGAGAATGACAGCAATGAAGCACCCCGTTCCGGGGTGAAATTCGATGGCTTTAAAGAACAAAAGAAAAAGTGCTGTTGTGAAAACGACCCGACCGATCCACTCCATGTCCATGAGGTGCAAGGTCTTCTGGAGAGTGCACAACAGGGAAAAGATGCCCATGTTCACCGTATTTTGATCGTAACAAGCGAACCAAAGCCCCTTGGCAAAAATAATCATGTTCATGAAGTGATCTTCTGCACAGATTTCCATGGTGGCTTTTGTCATGAAAGTTGGGGCACGACCAGCGGAGCCTTCCCCGTGGGAGACGGACACGTTCACTTCTTGGAAGGCATAACAACGACAGACGCCGGGCATTGGCATAAGTACAGGCTCGCCACTTCCCTTGAAGGTATATTTGGTTGAAATAGCCCTCCGGCTCACTGCCGGAGGATGGTATATGAGTGGTTCGCAAATACCAGATAATCAAGGCAAGCATGCCGTTATGACAATTCAAACTGAGCGCAAAAGCAAAAAAAGACCCGCTTATTTAAGCGGATCTGCCGGGTAAGAACGATTCTGTTTGTTGCCTGGCTTTTAAGCCTCCTTTTTACTCCTCCTCTCGTGTCTGCCTGTTTCTCATTTTTAAGCCGGCGCCGTCATTTCCGGACTTATCCTTTTTGCTGCCGCGGTTCATAATAAACGCGCCGATGAGCAGTGCCGCAGCGGGCAAAATGCAGTGCCAATGGTCAAGAAAAAATTGCATAATAGTATTCTCCTTTCAGCTATATTAACTGCAGCACGAAGGCAACTGATCCGAGCCGTCACTCTGAGTGGTGTCTACCGTGCCGTCCTCGTTTACAACCGTAATGCTGGAACGTACCATGCCCATCCAGCAACTGAATACAAAGGTTCCGGATTTGTCAGGCGTGAACTCAATCAGGTTTTCCCCTGTTTTCAGATCCACCTGCAGGTTATATTCCGGAATATAGATCGCGTTGTTGCATCCGTTCAGCGACCCGTCTGGCGCATTTAGCGTCCACCTGACCGGTATTCCCTTTTGTACCCTGATAGGTTCATATCCCCCGCCACTTACATTTGAAGTGACATATTGAACGCCGTCTTTGATCGTAGCTTCGACCGGCTGACTTGCATCCCCCGTACCTGCCGCATCCGTTTGGAACATTTCCGGAGGATAGATAAGCGTTTCAAAACCGGCTACTTCCTCTTTGATCGCTTCCATATCCACCGTATCCAAATCATCAACCACCTTGACATATCCATAGAACCTACTGTCGCCCGTAGAGAAATCAAAGCTGTCTTCGGGATAGAACAACAGAGGATTTTCACCTTGTGCGAGCGGAATTAGCGTAGCGTAATTCGGCACTAAAATCTGTGTGCCGTTCTCCTGGCCGGAAGCCGAATATCGAATATCCCAGAGAACATCCACCCCCGACTTTACAACCACGACGGCAGGATCGAAGCCATCATCAGTCAATTCTATTGTGACCTCCTGGACAGGGTAAGTATCCTCATACAATGTTTCCGCCGCAACAGCTATGCGATCTGTGGGTATTTGATATCCTGCGGGGACAGGGGCGGATGATTCCGTATCGTCATTGATTATGTCATTGTACGCAGTCTGTTCAACCGTATCGGCGGCATCTGACGCGCCCGCTTCCGTAACGGTAATAGAGCCACGAATCATTCCCATCCAGCAACTGTATTGAAACCGTCCTGTTCTTGTGGGCGTGAATTCAATCACGTTTTCCCCTGTCTTGAACGCATAATTGTTGATACCATACTCCTGAATGTTGATTCTGTTGTTGCACCCGTTGATGCTTCCCTGCGGCGCATCGATCACCCACTTTACAGGCGTTCCGGCCTGCACGGTGATATTGGGGTATCTGCTGGAAGAAAGTGTGCTGGTAACAACCTGCTTGCCGTCTTCCATGATGATGTCTCCACCGCTTTGGGCGCTCGAATTTCCGCTTAAAGCGCCTATGCTCCATCCGGCGATCATGATGACCGCCACAAAAGAGACGGCGGCGGTAGAAACGGTTTTGTAGCCTTGCTTTTTAAACCGGATGCTAGACACGATCCCAACCGCAGAAAGTCCAAGGACAACGGGCAGCAATAAATCTGGCGGCAGCAATCCAGAAAGGCTCCCGCCCTGGGAGAGCATCGCCAGTCCGAGCACCACGACCAGGACTGCACCGATACTCATTACCTTTTGGGTGAACTTCTTTCCCAATGCCGAAACAATGGAACCAAGCCCCAGCATCAACGGCACGGTTCCCAAACTGAACAGGAACATGGAGAGCGCGCCGGTAAGTGGGTTTCCCGAAGCCAGAGCCACAATCTGCATGGATTGCAAGGGGCCGCAGGGCATAAGGCCGTTGAGCAGCCCGACAATCAGCGGGCTTTTGCTTCGTGCCTTCTCCGTATTGACTTTACGGGCGAGAAATTTAGGCATTTGCGGCTGTAATCTCCGAAGCCAAGGGAAGATGCCAAGCATGTTGATTCCCATAATCACCATGAATAAGCCTGCAATGAGCTTGAGAATCCCTTGCGCCATGACAGGCACGCCTACGTCTGAACCGCCTCCAAAGATCAAACCTGCGAACCCCAAAATAAAGCCGACCACCGTGTAGGAAATCACCCGTCCAAGGTTGTATAATGCCGCCGGGGCGAAGGCTGCAAGCCTGCCTTTCTTTTCGGCTGCTTCTTCTCCACGTGGGATGCACTGGGAAAGATTGATTCCGCCGCACATAGCGATGCAGTGGATAGATGTTATGAGGCCGATAACAAATAACATCCCGTATCCCATTTTTACGTCCGCCAGCTGGCTTGGCACAAGCAGGTTCAAAATGCCGAACTGCTGCAGCAGAACATAAAGGGAAACAACAATAACCAAAATTCCGATGACGCGGCTGGCATTCGGTTTCAGATGTCCGTTTCCCGTCAGTACCTGATAGTCCAGCTTTTCAATAACCCTATGGATATCTGTAAGCGAAATAATATCGGCATCATATGTAACATCGGCAGTTCCCGCATGATAACTCACTTTCGCGTAACTGATACCCGCGGTGTTCCGCAATTTCTTTTCAATTTTATTTTGACAGCTAACACAAGTCATGCCGCCAATGAGCAGCCGTTTGCATTTTTCAGTGGATTCCACAGCGTGAGCTCCTTTCGGCGTTTAGTATGCCAGTATACCAAACGGATTTGTAGACGGGATGCAGGCTTAAAGCCGCCCGGCAGCTTTTTTCATTGACGCCGCTGCGTTGATTGCTCATGGTTCAGCTTGCAGCAATCGAGCCTGTCACTCCCCAACGTCTCCTTGTTTGATTTTTCCATTTTGACACACCAGTTATGGAAGGCAATTTTGATTTTTTTCCAAAGTGACATGTGCCAACATCTCCTTTTTCTTATTTTGCAGTCATTGTAGCAGCCGAATGTGCAGAAGTTATGGAGATCAAAAACATTTTTAATGGCCGGGCAATCCTTGGATTGACCGGCCTCGCCGTTCTTATCGTAGAGTGGGAGCTCGAACACCACCTTATCACCGTTTCCGAATTCGGAGAATGAAGAATTGTGTCCAGCCTTTTCTCATACCTGAAAGCCTGCCTGTTAGGCTCCATATGGGCAATGCTTCATATCGGCATATGAAAAGCGCCGCCCGGAAAACCGGTGCGGCGACATGATTCATCCAGTCAGGAAAATTTACCCTCGCCCCCGTAATATATCACATCCAACTTGGACGGATCTTATGAAATGTGCCAACGGAAAAGGTAGGGGGCGCTTAGTTGGTTATAGAGGATGCCGTCGCACCCAATCATCCCGGAGTATCGAATACAGTACATCGTCATGTATTTCCCCTTGGTATCCTTTTACCGCATGGCGTAAGACGCCTTCTTCCATGAAGCCAATCTTTTCAACCAATTTACGCGAGGCAATGTTGTCCGAAAACACACGGGCGACCACAACATCCACCTTTTTCTCTGCAAACAGATAATGGATGAACGCCGTGTAGGCTTCGGTCATGTATCCTTTGTTGGAATGCTCTTCCCCCAGCCAATAGGATGTATTTACAGAGTTGGCCTTGTACCGCAGGGAGTCTTCCTCCCACCAGATGGCCCCGATTGCCTGATGGATATCCTTGCGTTCGATGTAGGCGGCATGATCGTCTTGAGAGTCATTGAGCACCTGCTCCATCATCCTCTCTAGTGTGCTGCTGCTCATCGCGTTATACCTTTGTACGAATTCGCTTTCCCGATATGGATAAAGGATTGCGGCATCTTCGGGCTTTGCATTTCTTAAAATCAGCCGATCTGTTTCAATATACAACATTGCAGTCATCACCTCGCATCAGCTCTGTACAATCAGTGCGGTCCGTTCCCGTTCCAGCTCCGCCCTTTTCCTCCGGGTTTCCTCCCGCATCCGGCAAAGCTGATCGAGTACCTTCACTACGTCCCCTTCAACGCGGGACAATTGCTGCTGGGAATCCTTTATACGGGAAAGGACCGCCCAGTCCGCGATCAGGCCATCAAAGAACCAGTCTGCAAAGCGTAGGAATCCGTCAATCTGGGCAGTCATCTCCCGGGAAACACGTACGTCTGCCAATTCCGCGTGAAAGCGGTCCAACAAGGTTTGCAGGTGGTTGATTCCTGCCTGCGCATCATCCAGGCGTGAATGCTTGACAGCGTGCGAAATGAGCCCGCCGCCCAGGAGATCCCACTTTCCCCAATTTTCGGCGCTGTCCAGGCTGGAACGGATACTGCCGATCTGGTTCTTTGCCGCTCGGCCCGCGCGCTCCGCCTCGTCGATCTCCTTCATGAGCGTATCCAGCTTCAATGCTGCCTCGTCCAGTACGCGGAAGCGCTCCGCCTTGGCCGGGTCTGTGTTCCGGAGATGCGCTTCCTTCTGAACGACCAGCGCCTCATATTGCCGCTCGCAACCCGAAAGGCTGCTGAGTTCGCGAGAGACCGATTCCTTCTGCTGGGTTAATGCTTCGATCTGTTTTTCCACCGCATCCAGCCGTACGCCGGCGGCCATTGCCTCGCGCTGCTCCGCGTCCTGCTGCTCTTCAAGCTTGCCTGTCAGGGAAAGCCATAGCTTGTTAAGACTCCGGCCTTCAAGCTTCTCGACATCGTTCTTTTCTTTGTAAAAGCACAGGGCCAATTCGTCTTTGCGCACCTTCAGCATGTCAAGCTGCTTTTCCAGGGCTTCTAACGCGGCGGTCAGCCGGCGCTTTTGAACAACCTGCGCAGAGATGCTCTCCAGTTCGGCATTGATATCGTTCATTCTCAGGCTCCTACTCCATGCATTATTGATTCGTCCCGATTTTAACGCCAACCGTTCACGTAAAACAAGACTTGACACCCAAGTTGTCTTGATCCACCTTCAAAAACCGCTCCGGTTTGTCTTGAAATGCCGCGTTAAAACAAAACAATAAAGCCGCCGGCTTTTATCGGTGGCTTCATTGTATCACACTTTACGTCCGATTCTGGCTCCTTCGGTATTTGACAGACTTATATTCTTAAAGAGCCTCGAAATCCTCTGGCGGCATAATAAGATTCCGCGCCGTTGTGATATACGAAAACGTGATCGTAGCGCCGGTCGCAAAACAGGGCTCCGCCCAGTTTTCTGATATTAGGCGGTGTCATAATCCAACTTGAGGTTTTCATATCGAATTTCCCCAGTTGCTGCAGCGTCCGGTATTGCTCTTCCGTCAAGATCTCAATCCCCATGGCCTTGGCCGCATCCATGGCATTGCCTTGGGGCTTGTGCTCCTTTCTGGACTCCAAAGCCTCATGGTCATAGCAAAGATTCCTGCGGCCAACGGGGCTTTCTGCCGAACAGTCGCAAAAGATGTATTCGCGTGTATTTGGATCATAACCAATCACATCAGGCTCGCCGCCCGTTTGTTCCATTTCATTCAGCGACCACAGCTTTTCCGGTTCAGTTTCCAGTTTTGCATGCAAAGAAGGCCACTGTAAACCTTCATGGCGGTTCATGTTGCGCTCAAACCTTGCTTTAAGTGTTCTGAGCAGTTCCTCCATTTGTTCTGAAGAAAGATTCTTTTTATCTGCCATGATAAGACCCCTTTCTTTGCTTTATACATGCCATATAAGATCACCTGTGGCGATCTGAATATGGCGGGAGAAATAACGGCAGTAGGCCTTTCTCCACAAGGCTGCGGCTGCCCCGCTTTATGTATCACGCCTCCTTCGGTCTATCCTCCCACATCTTCACCCGGTCCTCAAAGCTGACCTCCCGGTGGATCTGATGCAGCATCCATATATAGCCGAAGGTGTCTTTGAACAGGGAGTTGCTGACACCATAGTCGGGCAACTCAGTGACTGACTGTACCTCGGCGCAGCCTGCATCCATGGCGTTTTGATGCACCGCTTTGATGTCGGGCACCAACACGTTAAGCCACATGGATTGCGGCGCATCCGGCTTGGGCGCTATGAGCGCAAACGCAGGATTCTCGTCCAGCATATGAAAGCGCACGCCGTAGATAGTAAAAACCGCCTCGTTTTGCCCCTTGGGAAAGCTGGTGACTTCCACCCGCTCCACCTCGAAGATTTTCTCATACAGCGCGAGTGCTGCAAGACTATCGGTTACCACAAAATCAATTTCCACACCTGTCATATGTATCGCCTCCGTGCATTTTTTAGTTTCGCCAGCCGCCGTTTCTTATCAATCATACAAGGGCTACTTTCATTATACCCGAAAATCGGAAGGGGAAAACGCAATAAGCGCTATCTGTGACGCATTCCTGCGCGATGCCAGAACATGAAAGATCGAAGAGCGGTACTGCGCTTCCTAAAGAAAATAAACAAAAAACGCAGGGATTCATGTTTTAGTGCATGAAAGTCTCTGCGTTCCATTAGGTTCCCCAGGTACGAATTTCGGCGCATTCGCATACTACATACCCTTACAAAGACTTTAGCCTAATTTACATACGTTTTTCAATAATGTAATCCCCCTAAGTTATTTTTTTTCTTCATTACTTCCCTTACGAAGGCATATAATAATACACTGAACGAGTAAGGCAGTTGCCAAATTTATTTGTTTAAAAAACACAAAATATGCAAAAAGAGACCCGTCTATTTGGACGGGTCTGCTGGCTCCCCAGGTAGGACTCGAACCTACAACCCTTCGGTTAACAGCCGAATGCTCTGCCATTGAGCTACTGAGGAATATTGGAATCCGGCGACGACCTACTCTCCCGGGCCGTGTCCAGCCAAGTACCATCGGCGCTGAAGGGCTTAACTTCTGTGTTCGGAATGGGAACAGGTGGGACCCCTTCGCCATAGCCACCGGAAAT
>JAEZQK010000083.1 GCA_023413135.1 Bacillota bacterium | reverse complement strand
CAAGGAGGAATTACCACATGGCAGTCATTTCCATGAAGCAGCTGCTGGAGGCCGGTGTCCACTTTGGCCATCAGACACGGCGCTGGAACCCCAAAATGACCCCGTATATCTTTACGGAGCGCAACGGCATCTATATCATCGACCTGCAAAAAACCGTCCGCAAGATCGATGAAGCCTACCAGTTCGTCCGCGATGTGGCCATGGAAGGCAAGAGCATCCTGTTCGTGGGCACGAAAAAGCAGGCCCAGGAGAGCATCGAGTCCGAGGCCAAGCGCTGCAACATGTTTTATGTCAACAACCGCTGGCTGGGAGGCATGCTGACCAACTTCCGTACCATAAGGGCCCGCGTGGAACGGCTCAACACCATCGACCGCATGGAGCAGACGGGCCAATTCGCTGTATTGCCCAAGAAGGAAGTCATCAAGCTGGAGCACGAGCGTGAAAAGCTGGAAATCAATCTGGGCGGCATCCGCGAAATGAAAAAGCTGCCCGGCGCGCTGTTTGTGGTGGACCCCCGCAAGGAGCACATTGCCGTTACCGAAGCCCGCATCCTGAATATCCCCATCGTGGGCATCGTGGATACCAACTGCGACCCCGATGAAATCGATTATGTGATCCCCGGCAACGATGATGCCATCCGCGCCGTGAAGCTTATCGCCGGCAAGCTGGCCGACGCCGTGCTGGAAGGCAAGCAGGGCGAGCAGCTCGACAGTGAGCCCGAAGAGGCCGCCCCCGCTGCGGAAGAGGCCATGGAAGTCTGAAAATGACATCATTTGGCGGCAAGCCCGCCGGATGTGTGAGGAGGAAATCCCAATGGAAGTTACGTCCGCAATGGTCAAGGATTTGCGTGAGCGCACCGGCGCCGGCATGATGGACTGCAAAAAAGCGTTGATCGAGTCTGACGGCGATATGGATAAGGCTATCGCCTATCTCCGTGAAAAGGGACTGGCCGCCGCCGCCAAGAAGGCCGGCCGCATCGCCGCCGAAGGCATGGTGGATTCCTATATCCACATGGGCGGCAAGATCGGCGTTCTGGTGGAAGTAAACTGTGAGACCGACTTTGTGGCGAAGACTGACCAGTTCAAGGCTTTCTGCCATGACGTGGCCATGCACATCGCCGCGGCCAATCCCCTGTTCGTGACCAAGGAAGAAGTTCCCATGGAGGCCCTGAACAAGGAGAAGGAAATCTTCCGTGCCCAGGCGCTCAACGAGGGCAAGCCGGAGAAGATCGTGGACCGCATGGTGGAAGGCCGCGTGGAGAAGTATTACAAGGAAGTCTGCCTCCTGGAGCAGCCCTTTGTGAAGGATCCGGACAAAACCATCAAGGACCTGGTGAGCGACGCCACCGTGGCCATTGGGGAAAAGATCAGCATCCGCCGCTTTACAAGGTACGAGCGGGGCGAGGGCATTCAGAAGCGGGAAGACAATTTCGCTCAGGAAATTGCAGACCAGCTCAGCAAGATCTGATGTATCGCAAAGGGAACGCGCAATGAACCGCTTGTGTGTTCCCTTTTTCATGCGCGCAAATCCAATTTCGGCAAGGGGGAAGGATCGAAATGTCATCCGTTTACAAGCGTATCCTGCTCAAACTCAGCGGAGAAGCCTTGGGTGGGGATGAGGGCGTGTTCGACCATGTGCACATTACCCGCGTGGCAGAGACCATCCGTCAGGTAAAAGAGATGGGCGTGCAGGTGGGCATCGTCATCGGCGCGGGCAATATTTGGCGCGGACGCCAAGGCCCCACCGCCCAGATGGACCCGGTGATCGCCGATCAGATGGGCATGCTGGCTACCGCCATCAACTGCCTGTGCATGCAGGATGCTCTGACACGCTTGGGCGTGAAGGCGCAGGTCTTTTCCGCGGTGGATATGCACAGGTTCACACAGTGCTACAATACCGCTGTCGCGCAGGAGCGTCTGGAGGAGGGAACGGTGCTTCTCTTTGCCTGCGGTACGGGCAACCCCTTCTTCTCCACGGATACCGCTGTGGTGCTCCGGGGCATTGAGCTGAAAGCCGACGCCGTGCTGATGGCCAAAAACATCGACGGCGTGTATGACGCCGATCCAAAGCTTACGCCGGGCGCAAAACTCATCCATGACATCACCTATGAAAAGGCGCAAGCCATGGGCCTGAAGGTGATGGACGCGGCCGCCTTCTCCCTTTGCAGGGAGAACAATGTGCCCATGGTCCGCCTGTTCGGCCTCCAGGAGCCTGAAAACATATTGAAGGTTCTCTGCGGGGAGAAGCTGGGAACATTCGTACACCCGTAACGACATCTCGGCGCATATGGTGTATTCTTGGCCCGAAATGCCAATTTTAACTTGCCAGATAAGCACAAACCGATTACAATAGATAAAGCAAGTATGTTCGCATGGAGGATGATCCCATGTATAAGGAAGTCATTGACGCCGCCAAGGACAAGATGAAAAAGACGGCCGCCGTGTACCAGCGGGAGATGGTCTCCCTGCGGGCGGGCCGCGCAAATCCGCAGCTCCTGGACAGGATCAAGGTGGACTATTACGGCGTAGAGACACCGCTGACCCAAATGGCCAACATCGCTTCTCCCGAACCCAGGTTATTGACCATTTCCCTGTGGGATCAAAAGGCCATCCCCCTGGTGGAAAAGGCGATTTTGAAAAGCGATCTGGGACTCAATCCCACCAACGACGGCAAGCTCATCCGCCTGGTCGTGCCGGAGCTGAATGAGGAGCGCCGCCGTGACCTTACCAAGCTGGCCCGCAAGGGCGCGGAAGATGCCAAGGTGGCAGTGCGGGCCATCCGCCGGGATGCCATGGAGCATCTGAAGAAGCTGAAAAAGGACAGCGCCATCACCGAGGATGAACAGCGCAAGGCGGAGGAAGAGCTGCAAAAGACTACCGACGCCGCCATCAAGGACGTAGACAAGATCTGCGCCGACAAGGAAAAGGAAATCATGGAAGTTTGACCATGACGCATGAGGATGTGCTGGGCTTGCCCTTAAAGGAGGCCCGCGAGATTCTGCTTGCGCGGGGCGTTGAGGTGACGCAGGTGATATGGACCTGCGCGCCCAAATCCCCGCAGCAGGAGGGAAACGCCCGGGTGGTGGCCCTCCGGCAGGATGGCCGCATCCTGGTGGCCGCCCGCTTTCTGGACGGCATGATCCAGGCATGAATGACGAGGGATACATGCGCGGGCCACGGCTACGCGCATGTTGTCTATTATCAGGGAATAGCTTATACTATTTCGAAACCTTAACGCATCGTCGCCGCGGATCTTTTCGCGCATGACTGCGTCGTCTTCCGCTCCACGTAGTGCCGCTACGCGTCGCTCCGACTCCTTGTCCTGCACGAAAATCTCTCGCGGCTTTGGATGCATTAATGTTTCTCAATAGTATTACAGGGAGATGCCTAAATGAAGCCAGCACAGGTTCAGGCGCCGCTGCCTTTGGAACAGTTGCCCCGCCATGTGGCCATCATCATGGACGGCAATGGCCGCTGGGCGAAAAAGCATAAGGTGAGGGTAGCGCTGGGCCATCGCAACGGCGTGGAGGCGCTGCGGGACGTGATCCGGGAAAGCAGCGATTTGGGCATCCAAGCGCTGTCCATCTACGCTTTCTCCACGGAAAACTGGACCCGCTCCCCGGAGGAAGTGGCGGCGCTGATGCAGCTTCTGCTGGAGTTCTTTTCCTCCGAAATAGATGAACTTCACGAAAAGAACGTGGTCATCCGCATCCTGGGAGACGTGCAAGGCTTGCCGCCGCCGCAAAGGGAAGCTGTGACAAGGGCGATGGAGCGCACAAAGGACAATACCGGTCTCCGGCTGAACATTGCCCTCAATTACGGCGGGCGGGCGGAACTGCTCCATGCCGTGAAAGCCATCGGAGAAAAGGTCAAGGCCGGCGCGCTTATGCCGGAAGCCATTTCCCTTTCCGATCTGGAGGATGCTTTGTATACCAGAGGGCTTCCCGACGTGGACCTGCTGATTAGAACCAGCGGGGAGATGCGGCTGAGCAATTTTCTTCTATACCAGTGCGCCTATGCGGAATTTCTTTTTCCCCAGGTGCTCTGGCCTGATTTTACGGTAGACCACTATCATGAAGCCCTCCGTGCTTATGCGGGCCGGGAACGGCGGTTCGGCGGGCGCAAGTAAATTCCTGTCTCCGGGAAGAATAGGGAGAGGCGCATGTTGCAGCGAGTCATTACGGGATCACTCCTGATCATTGGGCTGGCACTGGTGCTGTATCTGGGGGGCTGGGTGTTTGCCGTGGTAGCCATGGCTGCCATTTGTGCTGCCATGCGGGAGGAGTTTCAGGCGCTGGCCGTGGCAGGACACAGGCCCGTATGGTGGCCTACCTTCGTAGCCATGGTGGCCAGCATCCCATTGATGCTGCTGTCCTCCGGCAACAGGCTCATGTCCCTTCTGCTGATCCTGATGCTGGCCAATTGCCTGATGGTGCTCATCTGGGTCATCTTTCGTGAGCAGCCGCGCCTGGAAGACGCACTGGTGTCGGTGATGCCCATGTTCACCATCCTGCTGCCGGGCATCTGCCTGATCAGCCTTTTGCGCATCGAGGCAAAATCGCTCCAGGTGACGCTTTTGTGCATGGTATTTGCTATTTCCGTCATCGGGGATACCATGGCCTATTTTGTGGGCACCAGGGTGGGCGGGCGCAAGCTTTGCCCTGCCGTCAGCCCCAACAAAACCTTTTCCGGTGCCATGGGCGGCCTCATCGGCAGCATGCTGGGGGCGCTGGCGGTGGGCGGCCTTGCCTCTATCTGGCCGCCGTTGGATGGGACTATCCCGCCGACTTTCGTCCAATACCTGATGGTCGGCTTTGTGGGCGGCATCGCCGGCCAGGTGGGGGATTTGTTTGCTTCCCTCATCAAGCGCCATTGCGGTATCAAGGATTTTGGCACCCTCTTCCCCGGCCACGGCGGCATGCTGGACCGCATGGACAGCATCTTGTTTACATCCGTCGTCGTGTACTGCTTCTGGATGATAACACGGGCGTAATCCGTTGTGCTTATGATATCTCTTTTTACTCCTTCAGTCGCTGTGGGTTTGAAATGGAACAATGGGAAAATGGTTTGCTTCACGCTATCAAACACCACAATCCAAATGACGTTGGTTCTAAAGAACAGCGGCGAGCCTTCCCCTTGAGGGGCTCCGAAGCTCCGACCCCGCCAGTTGCGGATCTGGGAGGGGCGGAGGAGGCGGGCGAAACAAGCAGTGCGAACGGCAGTGAGCAGTGCGTAGATTGAGCCAGATGGATAGTGGCGCGAAGCGCCGGATGAGGTGTAAAAATCCGGAAGCGGTTTCGCTGCCGGGGGACGAGGGTATAGCTCACATAGAAAACCTGAAAGGATACATCATGCGGGATATCGCTATCCTTGGGAGCACCGGCTCCATCGGTACCCAGGCGCTCAGCGTAGCGGCGCTGCATAAAGACCGGTTCCGAATTACCGCCCTGACCGCCCATCACAATACGGCGCTATTGTTTGAGCAGGTCCGTACCTTCAGGCCTATGATGGCTGGCCTGACATCACCTATCCCCTGGGAGCAGATCCCGGAGGATGTGCGCTTTTGTGACTGGCACTTTGGCCAGGAGTCGCTTGAGATCGCCGCATCGCAAGTCCCGGCGGACGCGGTGCTGGTTTCCGTGGTGGGCATTGCGGGCCTTCAAGGCGTGATGGCGGCGCTTACGGCGGGGCGGCAGGTTTTATTGGCCAACAAGGAGGCGCTGGTGGCCGGCGGTGCGCTGGTGACGGCGGCGGCGAAAAAGGCAGGGAAGGCTCTTTTGCCGGTGGACAGCGAGCACAGCGCCATCTTCCAATGCCTTCAGGGCGCAGGTGAAAACAGGCCGGAAAAGCTGCTTTTAACGGCTTCCGGCGGGCCCTTCCGCACCTTTCCAAAAGAAGAAATCCGGAATGCTACAAAAGAACAGGCCTTGAACCACCCCAACTGGCAGATGGGGAAAAAGATTACCATTGATTCTGCCACCATGTTTAACAAGACATTGGAGATTATGGAAGCCCGGTGGCTGTTTGACATGCCGGAGGATCAGATCGAGGTTATCATCCATCCCCAAAGCGTGATCCATTCTGCTATTGCCTTTAAAGACGGTGCCGTGATTGCCCAACTGGGCACGCCGGATATGCGTTTGCCTATCCTTTACGCCATGGCCTATCCTCAAAGGCTCCCTACCGGCGGCGCAAAGCTCGATTTGACGACATTATCCCAGCTTACCTTTGAAAAGCCCGATGAAGTTCGCTTCCCCTCCTTGCGCCTGGGCAGGGAATGCCTTCAAGCCGGAGGCAGCGCCTGCTGTATATTAAATGGCGCCAACGAGGTGGCGGTGGAAGCGTTTCTGAACGGGCAAATCGCCTTTGGCGCCATTTTTGATGTGGTGGAAGAAACACTGGCAAAAGTGGGCGGCATGCCCGCCGATTCTCTGGAGGCCATCTTTAAGGCCGACGAAGCGGCCCGGCGCATGGCCAGCAGTCTATTGTCTCATTGAAAGGAGAAACCTCATGACGTTTTTGTTGGTACTGGCGGCAATCCTGCTGCTGGGAATCCTGATTGTGGTGCACGAGCTTGGTCATTTCTGGGCCGCCCGGTGGACCGGTATCTCGGTCCAGCAGTTTTCTGTTGGCTTTGGCCCCAAGCTTATTAAGTGGAAGAGCAAGAAGTACGATACCCAGTTCATGGTACGGGCTATCCCGCTGGGCGGCTACTGCATGTTTGTTGGGGAGGACGACGCCCAGGGCAAGCATGATGAGGATCCGCACGCCTATCACAAGCAAAAGGTATGGAAGCGGATGCTGTCCGTGCTGATGGGCCCCGGCATGAACTTTGTGCTGGCCTTTGTGGTGGCGGTGCTGCTGTTTTACATCGGCGGCGTGCAGGCCGCTGTTCCCTATGTGTCATCCCTGGAGCCAAACGGACCGGCGGCCCAGGCAGGGTTTGAGGCGGGGGATATATTCTATTCCGTCAACGGGCAGAACGTACAGGATGGCACCACCAATACGGTGGTCGACATCATTGGCAGTTATCGGGCGGGGGATGCGCCTTTTGAGGTGCAGGTGCTGCGCGGGGCCGAAAAGACGCCGGTGACCATTGCTGTGACGCCCTTTTTTGACGAAGCAATGGGCAAGGCCCGCATTGGCGTGATCGTTGCCAACATGCCGGTAGAGGGCAGGATCCGGATTTCTTTCGGCCAGGCTGTCCGCTACAGCTATGAGACATGTGTCAACGCAGGGGAACTCATACTGGGCGGTTTGAAGAACCTGATATTCCATGGAGAGGGGCTCGACCAGTCCGCCGGCCCGGTGGGGATTGTTTCGGAAATCGCCACACAAACCAGGCAGTACGGGCTGGACGGCTATTTGTACCTTCTGGTGATCCTGTCCATCAACCTTGGCCTGGTGAACCTTTTGCCCATCCCCGGCCTGGACGGCAGCCGCTTTCTGTTCATGCTGGTGGAGGCCATTTTCCGCAAGCCTATCAACCGCAAGGCCGAGGCGGTGATCCATCTCACCGGCTTTGCGCTGCTGGTGACGGCGATGCTGTTTTTTACCTTTCAGGATATCCAGCGCCTGTTTAAGTAATCGGGAGGCATTTTGATGCATCAGACGAATACGGTGCGGGTGGGGCCGCTGCTTCTGGGCGGCGGCCAGCCCGTTTGGGTACAATCCATGACCAATACCGACACCCGGGATGTGGAAAGTACCTTGGCACAGATCAAGGCACTTGCCGCGGCCGGGTGTGACATCGTGCGCGTTTCCGTCTATGACGAGGAATGCGCGGCCAAAGTACGGACTCTGGTGGATTCAAGCCCCGTGCCGCTGGTGGCGGACATCCATTTTGACCACCGGCTAGCCATCCATGCGGCGGAAAACGGCATTGCCAAGCTCCGCATCAACCCCGGCAACATTGGCGGGGACAGGCATGTGAAGACGCTGGCGGACTGCGCAAAAGCCCATCATATTCCTATCCGCATCGGCGTCAACAGCGGCTCTGTCGAAAAGGATATCTTGCGACGGGAGGGCGGCGTAACGCCCAAGGGCATGGTGGAAAGCGCTTTGAATCATGCCCGGCTTCTGGAAAAGCAGGGGTTTTATGATATCGTTCTTTCCATGAAATCCAGCGACGTCCGCCAGACGGTGGCGGCTTATGAATTGGCTTCCAGGCTGTGCGATTATCCCCTGCATGTGGGCGTTACGGAAGCGGGGCTGCCCGGCCGCGGCACGGTGAAATCCGCCATCGGCATCGGGGCGCTGCTATTGCAGGGCATCGGCGACACCATCCGCGTATCTTTGACCGGCTCGCCGCTTCCGGAGGCTGCGGCGGCCTGGGATATATTGAAAGCGTTGAATTTGCGCAATCCCGGCGTGCAGATCATATCCTGCCCCACCTGCGGCCGCACCTGCATTCCCGTGGCGGACATCGCCAAACGGGTGGAGGAGGAGCTTGCGGACATCACCGTTCCCTTGAAGGTGGCGGTGATGGGCTGCATCGTCAACGGCCCCGGCGAAGCAAGAGAGGCGGACGTTGGGATTGCCGGCAGCGGCAAGACGGGCGCGCTGTTTGTGAAGGGCCAGCCCCCCAGGAAGGTGGAGGGGGATCTGGCGCAGATCCTGATTGCGGCCGTCAGGGAAGCGGCCGCAAGGAAGGAGGCCTCGAAATAAGAGGCACCAAGGATGGAGGCCTTACGTCAGAAGGCTTCAAAGGAGGAGGCGAAGCGGCAGGTCATGGAATCCGGCCAAATGCTTGCGCAATTATACAAGGAACTACCTGAATTATCGGGCAACCTCACGGTGGAGCGGGTCATTTATAAGCAGGCGGAAAACAAGATTTATATTTCCTTCTTATCGCAGGTGCTGGTGGCGGAAAAGGCATTCCTGCGCATGGAATATCTGATCCGCAATATGTATCCGGGGACGCACCTGGCCATCCGCGTGGCCAGCCCGTCGCTGGCTCAGGACTTTTTGGAGAACATCGGCAAGTACAAGCAGGTGTTCACGGATTTTGTTTCAAGGGCCCATCCCGCTTCCGCCACATGGATCGGCGAGCTGGACTGGGAGGTGCAGGACGGCCGGGTGGTGATCACCTTCCCGGATGAATTTGCGTTGCGTTTTATGCAGCGCGGAAATATATCCGACAAGCTTAACCAGGCGGTATGGGATATTTTTCGCATCCGTGTGCCGGTGGAACTAAGAGTGCGGGGCAACCAGGAGGCAAGGCTCCAGGCGCTTCGGGAGGAGCGGGAGCGGGAAGCACAAATGCTCCGGGAGATGGAGGCTGCCCGTTCCGCTGCAAATCAGGCGGGACAGGCTTCTAAAAGCGGTGCTCCAAAGCAGCCTGCAGCGTCCGCTCAGGGCAGAGGGCCCAATGGCCAGGAAGATAAAATGAGGCCCATTAAGGGCCGCAGCATCGGCGACCCACCGGTGCCCATCCGCGAGCTGACCAATGACACGGGCCTTATTACCGTGCAGGGCGAGATCATCAAGGCGGAGCAAAAGGAATTAAAGGGCGGCGAAATGCTGCTTGTTTCTTTTATTCTCACCGACTACACCTCCTCCGTGCAGTGCAAGATTTTCTTCCGATACCGTAACCGTTTCCGCAAAAAGGAGGAAGACGGCGCGGAGGAGCCGCCCATCACCCAGGAGGAGCGCATGGCGGTGATGGAAGTGGCCAACCGTATACAGCCCGGCATGGCGGTGAAGGTCCGCGGCGAATGCCTCTACGACAACTTTGCCAGGGAGGCCACCATCACCATCCGGGATATCATGCCTGTGCCCAAGGAAGTAAAAAGGGATACGGCGGAAGAAAAGCGCGTGGAGCTGCACATGCACACGCAGATGAGCGTGATGGACGCCACGGCTTCCGCCGGGGACCTGATCGCCCGGGCGGCCATGTGGGGCCATCCCGCCGTGGCCATTACCGACCATGGCGTGCTGCAGGCCTTCCCGGCCGCGTTTTCCGCTGCTAAAAAGAACAATATCAAGCTGATTCCCGGTGTGGAAATCTATCTGACAGATGAAGCGCAGATCGTTAATGACGCGGATGACCGGCCTCTTGACGTGCCTATTGTGGTGCTGGATTTTGAGACAACCGGCTTGGATACCAATCGGGAGCACGTGATTGAAATCGGTGCTGTGAAGCTTTTGGGCGGCACGGTGATTGATTCCTTCGGCACGCTGGTCAACCCCGGTGTACCACTAAAGCCTAAGATCACTGAGATTACCCATATCACCGACATGATGCTAAGGAACATGCCCTCTGCCGAGGCCGCAATCCCGCAATTGATGGAGTTTATCGGGGATTGCGCCGTGGCCGCACATAACGCCAGCTTTGACATCTCCATGCTGCGCACGGAATTAAAACGCCTTGGCTTGGCTTTTCAGGCCCCTCAAATTGATACACTGGCTTTTGCCCGCAAGCTGTATCCGCAGCTGAAAAGCCACCGCCTGGGTGCGGTATGCAAGGCGCTGGGCGTATCATTAAAGGATGCGCACCGTGCGGTGAATGACGCCGCCGCCACCGCCCAATGCCTGGCCCGCATGATGGATGCCGCCAAGGAAAAGGGCGCGGAAAAGCTGTATGACTTAAACGCCATCCTGCAGGGCGGTGCGGTAGGGGAAAGCTACCATGCCATACTGCTTGCCTCCACCCAAACGGGCATGGAAAACCTGAACCGCATCGTATCGGAAGGCCATTTGAAATACTTCCGCCGCGTTCCCCATGTGCCAAGAAACGTGCTGCAAAAGTACCGGGAGGGACTGATCGTGGGTTCCGCCTGCGAGGCCGGGGAATTGTACCAGGCGGTTTTGAAGGAATCCCCGGAAGAAGAGCTGCGCAAGATGGCCCGGTTTTACGACTATCTGGAGATACAACCCGTTGGCAATAACGCCTTTATGGTAAGGGAGGAACGCGTTCCCGATGAGGAGGCCCTGCGTGATATCAACCGCAGGATCGTTGCCTTGGGGGATAAGCTGGGCATACCCGTAGTGGCCACCGGTGACGTGCATTTTCTCGAGCCCCAGGATGCTATTTTCCGGGCGATCTTGCAGGCGGGCATGGATTACAAAGATTGCGACCTGCAGCCGCCGCTGTATTTTAAAACCACGCAGGAAATGCTGGAGGAATTTTCGTACCTTGGCAAGGAAAAGTGCCATGAGGTTGTCATCGCCAATCCCCGCAAGATCGCCGACAAGGTGGAAAGCCTGCGCTTGTTCCCCAAGCACCCCAAGGGCGAGGAAACCTTCCAGCCCTTTTGGGAGGACGCGGCGGACAACATTCAAAACATGGCCTTAAGTACGGCCCGCAAGCTCTATGGCGATGAGCTGCCCGATTTGATCGTCAAGCGGCTGGATAAGGAGCTGGGCTCCATCATTGGCTATGGCTTTGCCACGCTATACAACATCGCCCAGAAGCTGGTGAGCAAATCCTTATCCGACGGCTATCTGGTAGGCTCCCGCGGGTCGGTGGGCTCGTCATTTGTGGCCACCATGTGCGGCATTACCGAGGTGAACCCCCTGCCGCCCCATTACCGCTGTTTAAGTTGCCGCCAGGGCTTCTTTGATGTGGATAAGGAAAAGTACAAGGTGGGCGTTGACCTGCCCGACAAGGATTGCCCCATCTGCGGCCAGAAGCTTGTAAAGGACGGTTTCGATATCCCCTTTGAGGTATTCCTTGGCTTTAAGGGCGACAAGGTACCCGACATCGATTTGAACTTTTCCGGCGAATATCAGCCCCGGGCCCATGCTTACGTGGAGGAGCTGTTCGGCAAGGGCCATGTGTTCAGGGCCGGTACCATTTCCGCCCTGGCGGATAAAACCGCCTATGGCTATGTGAGCAAGTATTTGGAGGAGCGGGGCATACAGGCCGGCAACGCGGAAAAGGAACGGCTGGTAGCCGGCTGCGTCGGCGTCAAGCGCACCACCGGCCAGCATCCCGGCGGCATGGTGGTCGTGCCCAAGGAATATGAAATTTACCAGTTTACCGCCATCCAGCATCCGGCGGACGATGTGGGCAGCGAGACTACCACCACCCACTACGACTTCAACTCCATGCACGACATCCTGGTGAAGCTGGACATCCTGGGCCACGACGATCCCACCATGATTCACTTCCTGGAGGAGCTGACCCACATCTCCTTCCAGCAGATTCCCCTGGATGACAAGCCCGTTATGTCCCTGTTCACCAGCCCCAAGGCGCTGGGGGTTGATCCGGAGGAACTGGGCTGCACCACGGGAACTTTGGGCATACCGGAATTCGGCACAGGCTTTGTGCGCCAGATGCTGGATGATACCAGGCCTACCACCATGGAGGAACTGATCCGGCTTTCGGGCCTCAGCCACGGTACCGACGTGTGGCTGGGCAACGCCAAGGATCTGATCACCTCCGGTACGGCTGTGCTCGCCCAATGCATCTGCACCCGCGATGATATTATGAACTACCTGATTTCCAAGGGCGTGCAGAGCAAAATGGCCTTTGACACCATGGAAAGCGTGCGCAAGGGCAAGGGATTAAAGCCTGAAATGGAGGAGGCCATGAATGCTGCCGATGTGCCGGCGTGGTTTATCGACAGCTGCAAAAAGATCAAGTATATGTTCCCCAAGGGTCACGCCGTGGCCTATGTAACCATGGCCCTGCGGGTGGGCTGGTACAAGGTGCATCAGCCCCTGGCCTATTATGCGGCCTACTTTACCGTTCGGGGCGACGGGTTTGACGGCGCCAGGATGCTGCTGGGCGCCGATGTGATCCGCGGCATATTGAAAGGCTACAAGGAGCAGGAGCAGAAGCTTACCGAAAAGGAAAAGGATGAGATCACCGCGTTGGAATTGGTGCTGGAAATGCACCTGCGGGGCATCGCCTTCCTGCCCGCAGATTTGTACAAGAGCGATGCCAAGCGCTTTTTGATGGAGGATGGCAAGCTTCGGGTGCCTTTTATTTCCCTGGGCGGCCTGGGGGAAGCGGCGGCGGAAGCCATCATCCGGGAGCGGTCCACGCCGTTTTTGTCCATCGAGGATCTGAAAAACAGGGCTCATTTGTCCAGCGCCGTAATTGAGCTTTTGCGGGAGCATGGGTGCTTAAGCGGCATGACGGAGACAAGCCAGATGACGCTGTTTAGTTTTTTGTAAGCGGGAAAACTTATAGAAACGGAAGGGTGGGTATCCTTCCGTTTTTTGTTAAATCAATCTTTATGAACAGAGCCGGTGCTCGGCGGGCGATTGATAATCGCCCCTACGACGCAGTTTGTTTGTTGATTTCACTACCGGCACATTTAGGGGCCGGAAGCAAAGCCAATACACTCTTTACGACGTAGGGGCGATTATCAATCGCCCGCCTGCCCTGGTGCATATAACCTGACTTATCATACCTGGGCGAATGGAACGTTCTCCACATCTCCGTCTTTGAGCCGCGACATCATCAGCATCACCCTTTCCACTGAGCCCTCCTCCGCCATTCGGCCGGACTTAACGGAAAATTCCGTATCCACGCAAAGCGCTATGGCACCTTGCAGTTGGCCTGACGTGTAGGCTGCCGCCTGCTTTGCCGCACGGTCCACGGCAAAGGGGGGGATGCCGAGCCGGCTGCGGATGTCCATGGGGGAAGCATTGCTTTCCTTAAGCGTTTTGTAATGGAACAAAATACGGTATTGCCGAAGGATCATGGCCAGGATGGCAAACCGGCTGCCGCCGGTGCGCAGCATGTTTTCAAACAGGCTGAAAGCCTTGGGTGTTTTCCCTTCCACCAGAGCGTCCACCATGTCAAACACGGATGCTTCCAGCGAACGGGTGGCTACTGCCTGGATGTCCTCCGCCGTTACCTGCGGCCGAGTCCCCGTGTGGGCAGAAAGCTTTTCCATTTCCCCCCGGAGCAGCGCCGCATCCCTACCCACGGTGAAGGCAAGGTTGGAAGCGGCGGCAGGGGAAATTTCCTTGCCTAATATGCGCATCGTTTGAATGATCCAGCGGTTCAATTCCTCGTTATCCAGCGTGTCAAAAAGAGCGATTGCTCCATGCTTTTTGATGGCGCCATACAGCTTCCGCCTGGCGTCGGCCTTGCCCTTTTCATAGAACACCAGGCAGGTGGAAGGCGGTATGCCGGCTATATAATCGCAAAACGCCTGGGTTTGGTCATCCGCCTCCGGCGCTTCCACCCCTTCCTCCCCACCTTTGCGGGAAGGGCGCAAAAGGGCGCATTCCCTGACCAGTACAAGCCGCTTGTCCGCCATGAAGGGCAGCGTTTCCGCCGCGGCCTTCAATACTTGCAGGGAAGGGTTCTCCAGCACCGTTTCATTCAGCGCCTCCAGCCCGGCTGGCAGCAATGCTTTGCGCAGCTGTTCCAGCGCCGACTGCTTGATGTATTCCTCCGGGCCCTCCATCAAATACAGGGAACCGGTTTGCCCGGCCTTTACAGCCTTGAAAAATTCCGTATGGTTCATGGTACTACTCCTTCAAAAAGGGCTGGACCTGGAAACTATTGCCCTGTACAAGCAATGTGACAGCTCCCGATTGGTCTGTTCTGTACAGCGGGATTTTATGGCCTGTAAGCCTTTCCACCGTCTTTAAGGAAGGAAGCGCGCCCAGCCCGGAACAGCTTAACAGTGCCGTCTTGGGATCGACCGCATTCAAAAAATCATCATACGTACTGTTCGCGCTGCCGTGGTGGGGCACCTTCAATATATCCGCCTTTGATGCGGCGTACATTTCATATTCCCCGGTAATGTCGCCGGTGGTTAAAAGGCTTACGTTTTCCATTTGCAGGTAGGAAACCAACGAGGAATGATTGGCATCCTGCCCTGGCCGGACCGTGCCCTTCTGCGGGTACAGCACAGTAAGCTTGGTGCGCGGGCTTGTGAGCTTGTCCCCCGCGCGCAGTGTTTTGACTGGGATACCCGCATTGCGGATCATAGCCAACTGCATCAGCCCCTCCGCATCCGGCTGGGCTGTTTCCGCGCCTTCCGGGATATAAACGCACTGGATATCGATCTCTTCCTCCAGCAGCCGCGCAAGCCCGCCTGCATGGTCCATATGCAGGTGGGTCAGGATCAGCGCATCCACGCTCCGCCCCTCGCCCCGCAAGTAATCGGCCACTTCCGTTCCCGTTTCTCCCGTGTCGATGACGGCCGTGTACGCGCCATCCTCCAAAATGGCGGCGTCCGCATCGCCTATACTGAGTTGAATATAGCGGACATCGCGGTTTGTGAAAGCCAGCCCACTACCCATGGCAAAAACCGCCGCCGATACAAGTAAAAGTGCCCGCTTTCTGCCCCGGCAAAGGACGTAAGGCGAAAGCAGCAGCAAAAACGCAATGATCCCCAGTACAACGGGTAAGGTGGGAGAGGGGACTGTCACTGCCATGCCGGGGACATCCGCCGCTATGTCCACCATGACCAGCAGCGCATCCGTAAGCCATCCGGCCAACGTTCCCATCGCTTGACCGATTATACCCAAGGGACTTAATACAAGCGCCAGCAGATAGGCCAAAATCAATACCGACACATAGGGGATCACCAGCAGATTCACGAAAATGCCCAGCAGTGAAATTTCGTGGTACCATGCGGCCAGCGGGAGCGCTACGCCTATCTGTGCCGTGAGACCCAAGACGGGCAATGCTTTTATATTTTCCCACTGCCGGTAAAGAAACCGGCGGATGCGGCCATGCATTCTTTGCCTTTTGCCCGGGAAGCGCTTCTTTTGCCATTTGAACAGCGGCTCGCCCAAAATCAGCATGGCTAAAACGGCGCCAAAGGAAAGCTGGAAGCCGGGGGAGAGCAGGTCCAGCGGCTTCACCAGCAAAAAGGCAAGAAAGGCGGCGGAAACGGAAGTGAGGGGATCGTGCGCCCGCCCCAATAGCCTGGCACCAAGGTATGCCAGGAACATAAGCATTGATCGGATCACCGGCGCGCTCATTCCCACCAGCCAGCTATAGGCAGCCAGAAAGACGGCCACGATGAAAAAACGCGTTTTGGGGCTTAGCCTGAACAATTTCAGCAGCCACACCATCATTGCGGCCAGGTAGGCCACGTGCAACCCGGATATAGACAGCACATGGGCGGTGCCGGTGATGCGGAAATCCTCCCTCGCCTCCTCAGGCAATTGATCGTCGGCGCCCAGAAGCATCACGGAAGCCAGTGATGCCTTGCCGCCCATGGTTTTGTACAAAGCTTGCGTCAGCGCAGTGCGAAGCCTATAAGCGATGCTTCCATCCCATACGCTTTGGGTTGGAGTGATTTGTAGGCCATCCTGCCCGTACAGGCAGACCGATATATTCCGCTGCTTTAGGTACATGTCAAAATCAAACCCATGGGGATTTTGCAGGCCGCCCGGATGATAGAGCTTTCCGGAAAAGGAAACGCGGCTGCCGTTTTCAAGGACGGGAGGCACTTCCCCTTCCCTTGCGTAGAATGTCCAATAGGCGCTTCCCGCAAGGCTTAAGCCATCCAAGGTCACATGAGAAAGTGTGCAGGCGACCTGCCCGTCTTCCTTATACCGTACCCGGCCTTCCACGATACCCGTAAAAGCATAATTTCCTTCCGGGGGCCGGACAGGATTGGCACATACAGACGCCCAGACAAGTCCCAGAAAAAAGAGAGCAGGGAATATACCCAACGCCGTTTTCCGGCCCGACAGGAACCATACAAGCGCCAGCAGGCAGGCAGCGAGCAGCCCCCACACCCACAACCATTGAAAGGGCCGGGAGGCGCCGAGCAGCACCCCTGCGCCATAGCACAGCGTGGCACAGACCAGGGGCCTGGCCGCATAGAAGGGGAGTGGGCGCCGTTTTGTTGGTAGATGGGGGGAGTCATCCATGGGCGCGTCACTTCCCGCTGTTAACTTGTATCAGCATATCGGCCTTGACCAAAGAGGTCTCGGGAAAGATGGCCGCTGCTTCCTTCAAAAGCGTTGCTTCATCCACATCGGGGCGAAGATGGGTAATGATCAGCCGCCCGGCTTTAGCGTCCCGGGCCAGCTCCGCTGCCTGGAAAGCCGCCATGTGGGGGCTGCTTTCCTTCCATTGGGATTTCAAAAAGCATCCGTCCGCCAGCAGTACCGAGACACCTCTGTAAAAATCCGCATGCTCCGGGAGAACGGTCGTATCGCCTGTATAGCCGAAAGAACCGACGCGAAAGCCCACTGCGGGAACCGGATGGCGGGCCGGACCGCACGCAATGGTAAGCTTTCCAGCCTGAAGCGTATCCCCAGCCTGAATCCAATGCATGCGGAAGGAGTCAGATTCGGCCAGAAAACGGATTGTGGGTGAATTTTCATCCCTGGGTACGTATACGTCAAGAGGCGCCACTTTATCCTGCTGGCGGCGGATGTCCATATAGTACCGAAACGACATCATATCCGAGCAGTGGTCGCCATGGCCGTGGGAAAGGAGCACAGCAGTAAGCCGGGCCGGATCGAGCCTTGCCATCAGCCGGGAAAGCACGCCGGGTCCGCAGTCTATCAAGACCCGGTCGTCTCCCTCGGAAAGCAGATAACCGGAGCAGGCACCCCCTGCGGCAGGATACGGACCATTGTAGCCCAGAACACGGATATCCATTGCATTGCCCTCCTGCTTTTTCCTCATTGTACCATACTGGTTGTACCTAAACAAGTGAAAGGCCGCCGGTTGCCCGGCGGCCCATAAAGGGAAATCCCTGATAGAATTCATGTTTAACCTGCTATTGGCATTAATTCTCCGGCTCCAGCAGGCCCAGGTTACCATCCTTGCGCAGATACAGCACATTGGTGCGCTCGGTTTCGTTGTTGACAAATACGAAGAAGGCATGCCCCAAAAGTTCCATCTGCAACGCGGCATCCTCCACCGACATGGGGCGGACGGGAAACTGCTTTGTGCGCACCACCCTGCGCTCCTCCTGAGCACCGGTGGCCGCATCCTCGATGAATTCCATTTCGGTGTTTTTGAAGGCGTCCTCCCGCAGCCGCTTTTCCAGCTTGGTGCGGTGGCGGTGAATCTGCTTTTCCAGTTTGGCCAGCGCCTGATCGATGGCCAGGTACAGATTATCCTCGGCGGAAGCTTCCGCCCGCAGGATGACGCCCTCGAAGGGTACGGTGATCTCGGCGATGCGGCGGCTGGTGCGTTCCTTGGAAAGCCTGACGAACATTTCGGTGTCCTGTTTCAAATACCGCTCCATGCGGTTTGTTTTTTTCATGATCCGGTCATGGATGCCCGGCGTTACTACCATGTTTTTTCCGGTGATCGTCGTTTTCATAGCACTTGCTCCTTTATGTTAATGGCTCATCCCCCCCAAGGGATGAAAAAAGCACGGCAGGGCTTATACGGCTTTTAGCCTTCCGTCGTGCGTCTGGGTCAATGGAACCACGCCCTTTCGTTTAGGATGGACATTGGTTTGACCGTATATCCAACATTCGCCGCAAAGGGGCGATTTCCTTCTTTTTGGGGCGCTGTATTCCATGTTTTCCTTTCCATGCGCTTGGCGGATTCCCCATCAATTGACAGTAGGGCACCTCTTTTTCCATGGTTTCTTGCGGAATAAAAGGGCATAGCGGGGAAACAATAGGAGTACGGCGAGGCGGTGAAGCCCCGCTCACACAAGGAGGGCTTATCTTTGAGGGCAACGGGAATCGTTCGTAGAATTGACGAGTTGGGGCGCGTCGTTATCCCAAAAGAAATCAGGCGTACTTTACGCATTAGAGAAGGCGATCCGTTAGAAATTTATACGGACCGGGATGGCGAGGTCATCCTGAAAAAATACTCGCCCATCGGAGAAATGTCCAGTTTTGCGAAAGATTATACGGAATCCCTTTTCAGAAGCCTTGGTCATATCGCCTGCATCGTGGACCGGGACCAGGTGGTGGCCGCCAGCGGCGTATCGAAAAAAGAGTTATGCGACAAGCCCATCAGCCATGACTTGGAGGCAGCCATTGCCAACCGGCAGACTGTGGCCATCAACCGCTCGGTGGGCGGTAAGATCGTGGCTGTTACCAATGAGGAAGATATGTCCGGCTACACCGCACAGGTGGTTTCGCCCATTATTGCCGACGGGGAGGCCATTGGCGCTGTGGTGCTCATGAGCAAGGAGCAGGGTGTCAAGATGGGGGACACGGAACTGAAAGTGGCGGAGACGGCTGCCGGCATCGTGGGCCGCCAGATGGAGCAATAACCATTAAGGGAGAACACTACTGCTTGTGCTTCCGCAACAGATTGCTTATAATAGGCATGTTGCGGAATTTTTTTGCCTAATAAAGGAAGTGGATCATGACCCGTACGCAAAAGTCTATCATGGGCGGCGTGACGATCCTTGGCATCGCCGGCCTTATGAGCAAGGTGGTGGGGGTCCTGTTCCGCGTCCCCCTTGCATGGATTGTGGGCGAGGCGGGCGTGGGCACCTATCAGCTTGTCTTTCCCACCTATGCGCTGCTGCTGACCATTTCCTCTGCGGGGTTGCCTGTAGCTATTTCCCGGATGGTGGCCCATTGCCTGGCGAAGGACGATCCCCACAACGCCAGGCGGGTATTTCAAAGCGCTCTGTACATGCTGATTGTGCTGGGGCTTGTGACCACCATTGTGCTGATTGCCGGCAGCGGCTTCATAAGCGAGATCATCGCGAAGCCCGATGCGAAACTTGGCTTTATTGCCATCGCTCCATCTTTATTCCTGGTGTGCGTCATGTCCGCCTTCCGAGGTTTTATGCAGGGACAGCAGGACATGGTGCCCACCGCTATCTCCCAGCTGATCGAGCAGGTGGGCAAGGTGGCGGTAGCTTTGCCGTTGGCATCATGGGGAATGACGGTCAGCGTGGCTCACGCGGCGGCAGGCGCCCTACTCGGCACCTCCATTGCCGAGGGCATCGCGTTGGTCTATATCATGATTCCCTATGCCCGCCGAAAAAAGAACCTGGACAGACATCCTCAGGATGAAACGCAGCTGCCTATCCCTATGAAAACGCTGATGAAGCGGCTGGCTGTAAATGCCATCCCCATCACGCTGGGAGCCTGCATTGTACCTCTGGCTGCATTTGTAGATTCCGCCATGCTGGTGTCCAGACTTCAGCAGATCGGCATAACCCAGGATAGGGCCACGGAGCTGTACGGGCTGTACGCCGGCCTGGTCATCAATCTGATCAACGTACCTACCGCTTTTTCCATTGCGTTGGGCATGAGCCTGGTTCCCGCCATTTCAGGCTATTTTGCCAGGAAGGACTTTGCGGGCGTGGCCAGGCAGAGCGGGCTGGGCATGCGGCTGTCCTTTTTGATCGGCTTTCCCTGCTCCATGGGTTTGAGCCTTCTTGCAGAGCCACTGCTTTATTTCTTTTATGGAAGCGGCAAAATTTCATCCGAAAACCTGTCCCTGGCGGCGGAGTACTTAACAGTCAGTGGTCTGACGGTGGTTATATTCATCGTAGTGCAATCCACCAGCAGCATTTTGCAGGGCATGCGCAAGCAGCGTATTCCCATGTATACCCTGATGCTTGGCGTGGCGTTCAAAATTATCTTGAATTATACGCTGGTGGGCATCCCTTCCATCAACATTCATGGCGCGCCTATTTCTTCGCTGGTATGCTATACCGTAAGCATGGTGCCCAACGTTTATTATGTGCTCAAATACGGCCATATGTCATTTGACTGGAGGGGATTTGTGATTCGGCCTGCCCTGGCTGCCGCTGTAATGTCTTTGGCTATCTTAATCGGGCGGGAATTGCTGCCTTTCGGCCGCCTTTACACGATGATTCTGGTAGTTCTGGGCATTGTAGTTTATGCGGGAGCGGCATTCCTGCTCAAGGCCGTCACGCCGGAAGACTTGAGCGCTTTGCATCTTCGCAAGCGCAAGATACTGCCCAAGGAGGAATGAGATATGCAGAAGATCACGGTCGTGCCCCTTGGCCCCGGTGCTTTGGAGTTTCTTACGCTGGGCGCGCTGAACGCGCTTGAGAATGCTCACACGGTCATCCTGCGCACAGGCCGTCACGGTGCTTGCGGGGAACTTGAAAAGCGGAACATCAAATATACCACGCTGGACGCGCTATACGAAGAATGCGGTGATTTTGACGCATTGAATGCCCGGGCAGTGCAAACATTATGGGAAACCGCAGTCTCGGGCCCGGTAGCTTATGGCGTAGCCGATCCAACGTCGGATGAAACGGTACGGGAGCTTCTTAAGACGGCTGGGCATCAAAAGCAGGTTACGGTCCTGGCGGGAGTGCCGCTTACCGCGCCCTGCCTGAACGCATTAAAGGAACTGCCCATCGGACAGCCCATGCGCATCCTTCCGGCTTCCGCGTGCTCCAATGCGGTATTGGTGCCTTCCGAGCCGATGATGATCACCGAGCTGAACAGCCGCCTATTAGCTGGGGAAATCAAGGTTTGGCTGATGACGCTGCATGAGCCTGAACTGGAGGTGTTCTTTTTCCCGCCGGGGGAGGCAGAGCAGCGCATTGTAGAAAAGATTCCGCTTGCCGATTTGGACCGCCGGAAGGGATACGACCATACCAGCGCCGTTTATGTGCCGGCCTCACCGATGCTTCATAGGGAGCGCCACGACTTCTTTGATTTGCTGCAGGTGATGGAAAGGCTGCGCGCACCGGATGGCTGTCCCTGGGACAAGGAGCAGACCCATGAAACGCTGCGCCCATATCTATTGGAGGAAGCCTACGAGGCTGTTTCCGCCATCGACGAAAACGACATGGACCATGTGGCGGACGAGCTGGGGGATGTACTGTTGCAGGTGGTCTTCCACGCGCAGATCGCAAAGCAGCATGGGGAGTTCGACATAAAGGACGTGACCACCGCCATCTGCCGCAAAATGATTTCCCGCCATGCCCATATCTTCGGCCAAGTGAAATGCGACACGGCGGAAGAAGTGCTTGTAAGCTGGGACAAGCTAAAGCGTCAGGAGCGGGGTCTTACCTCCCAGGCCGCCGTTATGGCGGATGTGCCCAAGCACCTTCCCGCGCTTATGCGGGCCCAAAAGGTGCAGCAAAAGGCCAAGCAAGTGGGCTTTGATTGGAATGACCCATTGGAAGCACTGAAGAAGGTGCTGGAGGAAGCACAGGAGGTACAGGAAGAGCTGGACAAGGGTTCCGATCCCGGCGAAGAACTGGGTGATCTGCTCCTGGCTGTAGTCAATGTGGCACGCCTGTGCAAAAAGCAGCCGGAGCTTTTATTGTCCGGCGCCGTGGATAAGTTCATCAGGCGCTTTGAAAGGATGGAAAAAGCAATTGTTGCGGAGGGAAAAGCGTTGGAACACTTGACTTTATCAGAAATGGATGTATACTGGGAAAAGGGAAAGCTGTTGGAAAAAGGGTAATAAATCCACGCTTCTCAATGGATATCCGCTTCCCGGCAGGAAATTGCCGGATGGGGGCGAATATAGGTTCAGGTGTTTCCCAAAAAACGAAATCCATCATACATTTTGGTAAAAACGAGGAGGTACTTTCATGAACAAAGCAGAACTGTCCAGCGCCATCGTCGCCAAAACCGGCCTGACCAAGAAGGACGCAGAAAAGGTCATCAACGCTGTTGTGGAAGTCATCAGCGACTCCCTCAAGGCTGGCGAAAAGGTTCAGATCGTGGGCTTTGGCTCTTTCGAAGTGAAGGAGCGTCCCGCCCGCACAGCCCGTAACCCCCGCACCGGTGAGGAGATCAAGATTGACGCCTCCAAGGCCCCCGTGTTCAAGCCCGGCAAGGCGCTGAAGGACACCGTCAACGAGTAATGCCAATGCTGCTTTTTTGATGCGGTTTGGTAAAGATCAACTCAGAAACGCCCGTGCGGCTTCGCATGGGCGTTTTTTGGTCGAGAAAATGACTGTGTCATTTTCTCGAGTTTTGCACGACTCACTTGTAAGCTCTCGCACTGTCCTTCACTTCGTTTGGCCAGTGTTCCGTTTTCAAATGACTTTGTCATTTGAAAACTCCAGATTCAGGGATAAATCCCTTCACCTTGAGCTTACGGACAGTGAATCGTGTAAGTAAAGCTTGCTACGCAAGCAGCCCGCCCGGCTGGCAAAGCCAGCCGAGACGATTACAATTGAAGGGGTTCCCCCTCTTCAATGCATCCCCATTGCAGGTTTCAGCTAGTGCTGTGCGATTTTTGCAATTGGGAACATATTGCTGTGAAGGTTGAGGTATTCCATGCGTCTGGACAAATATTTGAAGGTATCCCGCATTATCAAGCGGCGGACAGTGGCCAACGAAGCCTGTTCCGGGGGACGGGTGTCGCTGAACGGCAAAACGGCTAAGCCGGGGGCAGAGGTGAAGGCGGGTGATCTGTTGGAGATCCGCTTTGGTGACCGGTACGGCCGGTATGAGATCGTCTCTGTGCTGGAGCATGTGCGCAAGGAAGGCGCGGCGGAGATGTATCGGGTACTCCAGGAGGATGAGACGGTTGCCCGGGAGCGTAACTGATGGAAAGAAAAGCCATGCGGACCGAAGTGATATTGCTGGCAGCGGGTTGCGGCAAACGGATGCAGGCAGGGG
>JAEZQK010000058.1 GCA_023413135.1 Bacillota bacterium | reverse complement strand
TGGGGGGGTTGAAGGGATCTTTATTTGGGGGGTGGGTTTTTTTTTAAAAAATCACCCGCCCCGCACCCCACCCTAAAAACTTTTGTTTTTTCAGGCCGGGAATGGCCATTGTAGGGCGGGGGCTTGCTCCCGCCGTCCGCACCACATATCAGTCCAGCCGCATGGTACCGGCACTTTCGGCGGGAGCAAGCCCCCGCCCTACAAAGAATCGCTGCGCCTTCACCACCGCCATCGTGATGCGTGGGGATGGCCGGACTGACCTATAACGTCCTTGGGGATACGATGGAAGGCCGCGTGGTCATCGGTTGACAAGCCAATAATCATCCGCTTATCAACGAATTCATCTCATGTACGGTTTTCAGCATGGTTTCAATATTTTCAATAGGCGAATCAGGCATGATTCCGTTGCCCGCGGCAAAGAGCAGGCCTCCGTGCGGCTTGTACATCGTTTTTGCTACGGTCACAATACCGTCGTGAACCTCCTTAAGCGATCCTTCGGGCAGCAGATGCTGAACGTCGATGCCGAATAAGAAAGTCAGCCGGCTGCCGAACTGCTCGGCCGTCCTCACATAATCCATGCAGCCCGCCTGGACCGGGTGGAACACATCCAGCCCCGCCTGAATCAAGTCCTCCATCAAAAGTGTATTGTCGCCGCAGGAATGCAGGAAAAAGTGCATTCCTTTTGCGTGTGTATAGGCGATGATCTCTTTGTACAGCGGGAAGTACAGTTCGTGAAATACCGCGGGCGACATCATGGGGCCCTTTTGATGCCCCAGATCGTCGCTGGTGAAGATGCCGTCCACCCCGCAAGCTGCAAAGCGGTCGATGATGCGTTTATAGTAGGCAAGCAATATCTGCCCCAGACGCTTCAATTCATCCATGGCGTCGTAATAGTCATACATCAAATTTTCCATGCCGCGTATCGACCAGAACCGCTCATGGAAAACCCTCCAGAAGCAACCGAGCACATAGCGGCCACCGGCATTTTCCACCGCCCGTGAAACGTTATCGAAAGTGCCCGGCTCCATGGGATCGGGCATATGCTTTTCAAATTCATCAAGTTCCGCCCAATCCTCCAGCAGCACGCACGCTTTGCCGATGGAGTGGGTCTCTTTGCCGGTATAATCCTTGAAGCCCCAGCGGTACTCGGGATTAGACGTATTCGAGACCGTTTCTTCCGGCGCGTTGTAAAACGCATCGATGATATCGTCGGGATATTCCAGCTCCAGGCGCTTCAAGGCGTCCTCGCCATATTTCTCCACAAGGCCGTTGCCCCACCAAAGGCACATAAAGGTTGGGATCCTGCCATCCTTTGCCCTGCGTTCCACCGCCTCGGTCACCTGCTGCTTGGTATAGGGGGCTCGCATTTGGGTTTCTCCTTCCGGCATCAAGCCTTATCCGTGTTGATGTTATGGAAACAATCCGTATACAAATTGTATACAAACTGTATACAAAGTGGAACCACAGGTTAGTCTAGGTAAGTTTAGTATAGGTTAGTCTATCAATCAAGAAGGATTGACCAAAGAAAAGGCAGCACACAGCACAGGGGACAACACAGGGGACGACAGACTGCGTTTCTCGGCAGATAGCCTGCGTTCATTATTGACCAAAATATGCATATAGGAAGCCGATCATGAAAGCGATTATCAAAGACCAATCAAACCCCGATGATACAAAAATGGAAGTAGGTCCGTCCGCACCGCCAATGATTCCGATGTCCAATACCGATTCCTCCCTTAACTTCATGCTTTTATTATAGCAGCAACGGCAAAAAAAGGAAACGGTTCAATGTGATGGCGGATGTAGTTGTTCAATTCCTCTCACCCAGACCAAATCAAAATCGCCCCTCCGATAGAGGTTAATCTGCCGGAGGGGTGATTTTTTGTTGATACAAGGCATTGATTCCAATAGATCAAAGTGGTTTTCATGCGTGGGAACATTGCGGAAGAATTTCAAAAATTGTTCCTTGATTCAAGTCCGTTACGTTTGTCGATGCATACACGGCCAAATACAGCTGGGTCTGACGCCTATTTGCGCCCAGGCTCACATAATATGCCGATTGAGCGCCAAAATCGTAGTCGGTTTCAATGATGCTATAGTCATTCAGCCTCAAATCCGCGCATGGCCGCGTGTATGCCAAGACCCCTCTGGCCGGAGGCGGCAGGCCTCCGCTCCTGGCGAAATCGGTAAAGATGATGTTGCCCTGCAATTCGGGAATGTCGTTCCCCATATAAGGCTGCACACCCGTGATCGCAGTGGATTCGAAGTGATCGAGCCTTGGATCTTGGTGGAAAGTACTGGTTAATGGGTAAATTCTTCGCACCGAGGTTTCGATTGCATTATCATAATAAGCGATGGTTTTCAGGCTCAAAGCGGCATTAGACGGGCAGTCGTTGATGATGGGTGTGGGAAGTGCGCCTTCCCAGCCTCTCCAACCAAAGTTGACGAATTCGTTCCTATCTGTGATGGATGGACCGGCGGATGCTTCAACCACCTCCGTAACGGGAACAGGCTTGTAGCAGTCAAAGCGGAAAACAGATTCCACCAAATTCTGTCCGACATTTCCGATATATTTGGCATAACCGCATCTAGTGCTTTGGAAAGCGATGCCTGTAATGTTGCGCACGCCCTTGGCTATCAGCGTGAGCGCTTCTTGAACAGATCGGGGCAGCTCGAAAAAGCGTGTTACAACCGGCATGCTGCTCAAGATCGGGAAATTCCTTATATCGATTTCGATGATCTTGCCCGCAATTTCCATTGGGTTTTGGGCGGCATTGAAAGGATCGTAAGCGGCACCGCCGTCTCCGGTAGTCAATACCAGTCTTCCCGTTTCAGGGGAGAAGTTCAGGCTGTTTACACCGTTGTGATTGAGGAACGGTCTTCTAAGATTCAGTAATATGCGCCTTTTCATGGGTTGACCGCCGGCCTGGACCATCCATTCCTCCACGGTATCGATGTGGTCATATCGTGTTTCCCGATCGGTCCACACCATATTCAGGGTAGCGATGTCGCATGGGTCTGGGGTAAACCTACCGGGAAGCGCGCCCGGCCCCTGGCTTCCGGCAAGCGTATAATGAATATAAAACAAACCATTTTGCTGGAAGTTCGGATGAAACGCCAGCCCCAACAATCCACGCTCATCATAGCCGCCGGCAGTCTGCCCGAGCGGCAAAACCAGGGGACGAATGTCCAGAAACAAATTTAGAACGCCGCCCACCAGAGAATATATCTCACCGACCTGCGTTGCGATAAACAGTCTTTCTCTTGATTCGCCCGGGGGGATCGCTGTCTTAATCACTGTAGGCAAGTTGATTTGTGTTTGAATGGGCTGTAAGTGGACTCTGACCTTTTTCATATACTCCACCCTTCCAATTGTCTTCCTTTGCAGAATATTGATAACGATAGGATTTGTTGCTTTCCAAAGATGGCCTTTCATATGCTGTTCACCAGATATTCTATTCTTGATAGAAGGTATTTGTTCTTCATCGTTCCTAACAAAACCGGCCCCTCGCCCGGTGTATCCGGAGGAGGGACCGGTATTTCTCTTTTGATCGCTTTCTCAGGCGGCCTTATAAAGGTCCCGCGGCTAACGAAAGCAGGAAGGATTCATCTCTTAACGCCTATTTGTAAGCCCCTTTTCCCCTTTACCCGTTGCTTACATCATAGGGTTTGCTGCTTTCGAGTATCTGCCCGGTATACGCTTCCAGCATAACGAAGGCCACAAAGTTATCCGATGCATCAAAATAATCAATGCGCCAGCGGGGCGACACGGTGCCGTAATTGGAGTAATCCACGCCAATCTTCCAGCTTTGCATCTCCTCCCCAGTGATATCGTACTTGATGATAAGCTCGCTGCGGGCAAGCTCCTCAGCCTTTTCCTGGGTTATCGCTTTATCGTCCGGCAAAATAGTACGCCCGTCTGAGTACTTTGCGCTGAAATCCGCCTTGTCTTTCAGCGGCCAGTAGTAATAAAGCTTTCCACGCTCTTGCTCCCATTCGTCAAGCGCAAGCTTGTAGGCTGCGCGTTCCTCCTCGCCCTGCGCCTCCATTAGATAGCTTTCCGCGTCGCTTCTTTCCAGAATTTCGCCCCCGGGCGATGACATTACGACCCGGTAGCTTGCGCTTAAGCCCTTTAAGTTGATTTCTATCTGCCATTTCTTCAGGTCCCCTTCCATGTCGGGGATGGAGAAGAAACCGAGGTTGAAATCGTAATCTTCCCGTTTCGCATCCTGAAGATTACAGAAGGTGACGAAATCGTTCCACGCGATAGCCACGGCAGCATCCTTTTGAAGGTCACCCTCCTGCGGCAGCTGATAGTAATGGTCGTGGGAACCGATGTATGTTTCCTCCATTTGGCCGTACCAGGCTTTGTCCTCCAGCGACCAATCCTCCACGGTCTTTCCGCCGTACTCTGCAGATTTTTGCTGATACAGCCTGTCAAATGTCAGCGTTTGCTGGTATTCCGTGCGGTCCATATCGAAGAACCGGTTGGGCAGGAAGGTATCAAAGCGCTTTTGCGTAGCGTCGTCCAGGACAAGGTTTTCGCGCTGCACAAAGCCGTATACCCCGTTCAGCTCGATCTGATACCATTTCTGCACACGTCCGAGAAGCGTAACCTGCGTGCCGGCTCCGAAGATATTGATGAGCGTGGAGTCCAGGTCGTTGAGGGTATAGACGTTCACATGGCCGGTGGGCGAACCGGTTGCAAGCTTTGCCGTAGGTAGCACCGCTGGCGTTGCGGACAGGTAGTAAAGCGGTATCCAGCCGCTGATGCCGCTTGTTGCGCCATCCCCGCCCACCAGCACGTTAGCCCAGTTCGTTTCACCATCTTTGTATCCCCATTCCTTGGGCGCGCTGCTGGCGGCCTTTTCAACGATGGTCACGGGCACGCCGTTGAAGTAAGCCGCTATCGGAACGTTAAGGTCGGCAGCGGTCGGTGCAAAGAGCATCGGCGCGCCTTCCGCATCGCCGCGGGTCACATAGGCAATTTGAAGCCCGGCATCATCCTTTATAGGCTCCGGCGCGATACTTACGGCAAACGCCAGGCCAAGGCTGGATACCGCCGCCAGCGTCGCAAGGCATACAGCGATACCGGCGCGCTTTTTTCCGCCTTCCAGAATCCCGAGGATTCGGCGCTTCATGCCGTTTTTCCCGCCGTAAAAGGAGGTGGTCACCTGAGACCGCATACGGGTCTGCCCGCGTATGACCCTGATGATCGTTTCGGAATAGAACTGCTTGCCATCCTGCGTTTCCGAAGCCGTCACCTTTTCGTCGCAGGAGCTTTCCTGCCAGAAGCCAAGCGCGCGCGAAAGCGCATAAACGGCGGGGTTGAACCAATGCAGCGATAACACCGGCAGCAGGATAGCCTTTGCCCAAAGGTCGCGCCTGGCAAAATGCGTAAGCTCATGGCGTATAACCAGCGGCAGCTCGTCCAAAGTCAGATCCTCATCCGGTAAAAGCAGGCGCGGGCGGATAAGGCCAATCATCATCGGGCTGTTGACAGAAGGGCAAAGCATAAGCTTCACATGCTGCTTAATCCGAAGGCTCTGCTTTTCCGCTTCAAGGATTTGGAGCACATCAGAATCGGTGATAGGCTTTTGCCAGCGGCGCACCGTACGCAGAAAAAGTGCGTGGCGCGTTACTATAAGCAGAAGGGATACCGCCGCACCCAGCAGCCAGATGAGCGCCGCAAGCGATGCCCATGTCACGGGCTTAGGCGGTGTTGCGGGAATGCCGCCATCATGGATATCTGCCGCCTCATTTGATGATGTGCCGGATTCTATAGGCGCAGACTCGCCGCCTGATACCTGTATCGCGGAACCGGCATCGTCCTTGAAAACCGCATTATCGTTTGGCGCTGTGCCCGCAGCCTTTGACACCTCAAATACAGGGTGTGCCATGGCCGCGGGCATTTGCGCGGTAAGCACCGGCTGAGACGGAATGATCCGCAGCGGAACGAGAAAGCCGATCAATGCCACCAGCCAGGCGATGTACATCGTTTTGGCTTTATAGCGTCTGCTAAGCCAGGGCGATGCAATCAACAGAACCCCTGTGACCACCGCCATGGTTACGGAACATGCAAGATAGGCCTGAAACAGGTTGGTCATTGGCCGCTGCCCCCTTTCTGCTGCTTCAGCCAGGCGGCCATGCCGTCAAGCTCCGTTTCGATGAGGCGACCGCTTTGCAGCGCGTTCAGCGCTATGGCCGCTGCAGAATGAACGAAGTTTATAAGACACGGTGTAGTATAAATAATACATGCCGTCTTACAATATGTCAACAGTTTACATGTACTAATTACCGCATTTTACAACTGCAAACAAAATAACCAGTTGACAGGAAATAATGTGTGGTGTAGTCTGATTGTAAGACACGGTGTAATACTTAACGGAGGTGAACCGCTTGAAACGGACGCTTGCTGTGTTATTGACGATCTTATTGCTGCTTCCTCTATCTTTAGCAATGGCGGAGGATGCTTCGGCTCCGGCGAAAAGCCCCATCCGGCTTGGCGGAAAGGGCGACGACACCATCTCAAACGGCGATGTGCTGCCGCTGAAAAGCGGCAACCTGCTGCTCTCCATTTCTACCCATAGGGGCCGCAACGGACAGGCGGAAACGGAACGCTCAAACACATGGGCATGGCTGATTTGCTTAAAGCCTGACGGATCCACCTTGTGGGAAACGGAGTTTGGCGAGGATCGTGGCAATTTAGGCTTTGGCAATTTAACGGAGCAGCCCGGTGAGACGGTAGCGGGCTATCTGTACTACAGCATTGACCAGCACAGCCAATACCAGCAAAAGCGTATCTATTCCCTGAAGGATGGTTCACTTTTATGGGAGGGCGAGCGCGAACCCAGAGCAGATCCAAACATAAATGTCACCATCAATACGGTTGGCTTTCGCTACCTGCGCAAGGAAACGCATGACGCACAGGCAAAATGCGAACCGCGCTATTACCAGTTGGAGGAAGCGGACGGTACGGTTGTATGGCGTATGGAACAGGAAAGTATCGGCCTGAGCAATTATCGGGGCGCCCTTAAAGTTCCGCAGGGTACGCTTCTTTACGGCAGTCACTGGGATGATGGGGCAAGCGGCAGTATAGCCAAGGCGCTGCTGATGGATGACCAGGGTAAAGTGCTGTGGGCTATGGTGATGGAGGACTTATATGATGCCAATCTGATGTATGGGTTGGCAGCAGGCAGCGATCGCGTGCTGCTGGCGGGGCTCAGCCGCAGCCCGCTTACGCGCATGCTGCTCCTTATCGATACAGCCACAGGCGGGGTGATATGGCGCAAGTTATACCGTGATGAAGATGGGACAATCCACCCCATACGCGCACAGCTTGAGATGGAGCAGGGATTTCTTGTGGCCGACATTGACACCAGGGACTCCTCCGGGTTCATTTATATGTTGATGGGGGTTGACGGCACAGAACAGGCGCCGTGGCAGGTAACTCTCAAAGATACGGCCATCACCGGGCTATACTTGTTCCGATGGAACCAAGAAGCCTGGGCGGCATACAACATCGAGCAGGATGGCGAAATGGATGTGGTACTGGAACGGCCGGTCATCCCCGAACAGGCGAAATGATCCCGGCAACAGCATTATGACACAGGGGACATGCCACAGGGGATGGTTCTGCATGTTACTTATGAGAATATAAGCTCAAGAGACCTTTGTCCCACCCGTTTTTTCTCTCAATGCACAGGCACTCCCATGCCATTGAACCATGCACGTTCGTCAAACGCCTTCTTGGGAACCCGCTTTGCTTTCCCGGCAGCATACCCAAGGGGGAGAAAGCATACCAGCTCATAATCCTCGGGAACGCCAAGAACATCCGCCATCTTTCTTCCAATCCTATCCTTATCCGTTATGTGCCCTTCGATCCAGCAGCTTGCAAGATTCAGTCCCACGGCAGCAAGCAGCATGTTTTCTATGGCCGCCGCGTAATCCTGCACTTGGAAGCAGCGGTCTTTATAAGCGATTATCTTTTGGGTTAAAACACAGATCATTGCAGGAGCCGTCTCGCATATAGGCGGGTCGATGAGCGCTTTTAAACGCTCAAGCACCAATGGATCGTCCACCGCGATAAGGCTCGTCGTTTGTTTGTTGCAGCCAGACGGAGCGGCAAGCCCCGCTTCCATGATTGCCCTGAGGCTATCTCTGGAAACAGGCGTGCTTTGAAACTTGCCGCGGTAGCTTGCACGGGCATAAATCGCATCAATCACGTTCATCCATTTGTCCTCCTTGTTCATTACATGTTATCGTGCCTGCATATGGATGTCAACTCATTGCATTTGCTTCCGGTGACAGCATGGAGGACATAGGGGACAGTCCCCTGGGGAGACAGTATCCTGGGCAACCGAGATTGTGTCAAGCATGCGAGGGTGGGCGAACACAGTTCGCCCCTACGAAACCATGTGTTTGTTGATTTTATCAGCCGGGACGCTCAAGAACCGGAAGAAAAGCCAAGGTACTCTTTACGCCGTAGGGGCGAACTGTGTTCGCCCGCCTATCTGTAGCAAGGATCATGTGGGGGATCAGGCAATTCCCTTCCGGCATCCGCTTTCATCCCTTGGGGTGATGCTTGCATCATGGGTATCTTTTCCAAAACATAAATGCACCGATGAACACCGGCACATAGAATACACGTAAACTCCGCCAGGGTTGGACTCGCTTTCAGAGCACATCGTCATCGCCGCATAAATGTTTTAAATCAATATAAGCTGATAGAAGCGCAGGGAGAACAATGAAGGCACCCTCTCTGCACAGGCGCAAGGTTATCGGCGGCAATGGAAACCGTGAAAGGTTGCATTGGAAGATTCTTCTTGCTTTTAGTGTTTTTAGTGTTTATAGTGTACTGGCATATTTTTATATACAGAAGGCAGAAATCATTCACACATTGTTCCAAAACCCAGTCATGGCAACAAAAACAATGATATTTTAATTATATAATATAATTATTATTCTAATCCTTTCTATATAGATTATCTAAAATCACATCAACCATACGCACCCCCACTAAAAACACTAAAAACACCAAAAAGGGTAGAACTGACACACTTAGTGTTCCTGAACGGCCAAATGATACCATTCCAAATCATTGTTTTGCGGGCAGCAAAAAAGACCTGCCGGGAAGGACAGGCCTTTTTTGTACCAATGAATGTACGTTCTGTTTAACGGGAAAGCCCCGCTCGCAGGATCGCCGCTCATCGGAAGCAGACTGTGATATGCCAGCGTATCCCGAATATGTTTACGCCTTCGGCGACTGTATCACCGCGCCCGCCAGCTTCTCAAAATGCTGCACCATGGCGCTGTGGTCCAGCGCGCCGCCACCCTGGGCGTTAAGCTCCTCCAGAATCTTCAGCGCGCTTTCGGTGAGTTCCAGGGGCATGTCCGTGTCCTTCCCGGCCTCCAGGGCGTTTTTGAGATCCTTGATGTGCAGCGCGATGCGGAAGCCCGGCTGGAAGTTGCGGTTTAATACCATGGGCATCTTGGCATTCATCACCGTGGAGCCGGCCAGCCCGCCCTTGATGGCGTCATATACCCTTTTCGGGTCCACACCGGATTTGGCCGCCAGCGCCATGGCCTCGCCCATGGCGGCAATGTTCATGGCCACGATGATCTGGTTGGCCAGCTTGGTGATGCTGCCGCTGCCCACATCCCCCACCAGCACGGCGGAAGCGCCCATGCATAGAAGAATATCCTGAATCTGGGCAAAGGCATGCTCCGGCCCGCCGCACATAATGGATAGCGTGCCGTCCACCGCTTTGGGCTCGCCGCCGCTGACGGGGCAGTCCAGATAGATAACTCCGCCCTTTTCGCAGTCTTTGGCGATTTCCCTGGCCGCCACCGGGGAGATGGAGGACATGTCCGCCAGAATGAGGCCCCTTTTTGCCCCCGCCAGGATGCCGTTTGGCCCTGATACCGCTTCCTTAACATGGGGGGAATTGGGCAGCATGGTGATCACGATATCGCTGCCTGACGCCGCTTCCCTGCAGGAGGCGGCCCTTGATGCGCCTTCCTTGGCGAGCGCCTCCACAGCGTCGGGCACGATATCGTACACCGTCAGCTCATAGCCCTTTTTAAGCAAGTTCTTAGCCATGGGCTTGCCCATGATGCCAAGGCCGATAAAGCCTATCTTCTTCATCCTTATACCTCCTTGGTATTAGTTTGAGAGTACTTTCTTCACAGCCTCCGCAATATCCTTCGCGGTAAGATTATAATATGCCATCAATTCATCCGGATTAAGCGCAGACTGGCCGAATCTGTCCATCACCGCCACAGCCTCCATGGGCCGCCCATCCCCGCGAAGAGCCCAGGCCATAGCGGCGGAAAGCCCGCCGATCACCGAATGCTCCTCGGCCGTAACGATGGCCTTCACGCCCCTTAAAGCCTCCCACACTGCGCTTTCCGGGAAGGGCTTCAGGCAGGGCACATTTACTACCCGAAGGCTGATATTTTCTTTCTCCAGCAGTTCAGCGGCTTTCAAGGCTTCCCCTACCATCACGCCGCAAGCAACAACCGCCACATCCTCCCCCGTGTGCAATACCGCGGGAAGAAGGGGATCGGGATTCTCCCCCGTAACCTCCGGCAAGTCATTGCGGGATACACGCAAGTAGACCGGCCCCTCATTTTCCACCATCCAGCGCACCATGGAACGAAGCTGCGGCGCGTCGGCCGGCACCAATACCGTCATATTGGGAATGGCCCGCATGATGGCTATATCCTCAATGGCCTGATGGGTGGCCCCGTCGCCAAAGTCGGAAAGCCCCGCGCTGGAGCCCACCACCTTCACGTTCAGCCGCCCGATGGCAATGGCCTGGCGGATCTGGTCGTAGGCCCGGCCCGCCGCAAACACTGCAAAGGAATTGGTGAAGGCGACTTTGCCCGTCAAGCTGAGCCCGGCCGCGAAGGAGGTCATGTTGGCCTCGGCAATGCCCATTTCAAAATACCGGTGGGGAAACGCCTGCTGAAAACCATATGTCATGGTGCTTTTGCCAAGGTCCGCCTCGCAGACCACGATATCGCTGTTGATACGGCCCAGCGCCAGCAGCTCTTCCCCGTAGGCCGTTCTTTGATTGGAAAGCTTCATTCCGCCACCCCGCCTTCCGCCATGGCCAGGGCAAACTGCTCCTTCGTCATGGCGCCGTTATGGAAGCCCACCACGTTTTCTGCAAAGGAAAACCCCTTGCCCTTTACGGTTTTCGCCAGCAGCACAGTCGGCTTGCCCTTTGTTTCCTGGGCGGCGGCGAATCCTTCCCTTATGCCTTCCATGTCATGGCCGTCGATTTCGATCACGTTCCAGCCGAAGGATTGCCACTTTTCCATGTAGGGCCTTGTGTCAAACCGCTCGGGCACTGTTCCCGTGGCCTGCAACCCGTTTATATCCACAATGGCTGTAAGATTGTCCAGCTTGAAGGCGGCCGCGGCCATGGCGGCTTCCCAGATTTGGCCCTCCGCCAGCTCCCCGTCGCCCACGCAGCAGTAGACCCTGGCATCCCGCCCATCAAGCTTAAGGCCTGCGGCCATCCCCGCCGCAATGGAAAGCCCCTGGCCCAATGAACCGGTATTGGCCTCGATCCCCGGCAGCTTGCGCATGTCCGGGTGGCCCTGCAGCCGGCTGCCCAGGGTTTTCAGCGTCCCTTCCTCTTCCCGGGGGAAATATCCAAGGTCGCCCAGCGCGGCGTACTGGATCAGCGCCGCGTGGCCCTTGGACAGCAAAAACCGGTCCCGGTCCTCCCAGTCAGGCTCATAGGGCCGAAGCCGCATCACTTCATAGTACAATACCGTAACGATATCCGCCAGGGAGCATGAACCGCCCAGGTGCCCCACCTTTTCCGGGCCGATCATGGCCGCTATGTCGCGGCGCAATTGCCTGGCCTTTGCCTTCAGTTCTTCCGTTGTCATGGGCCGCCTCCTTCCGATCCTGCGCTTATTCCTTATTATACCTTTTCAATGGTCAAAAACGAAATGGCATGGGCGGGCAAGGAAAAACTTTTTTCCAGGCGCCCCTCGTGGATGAGAACGGTTTGGGGTGCTTCGCAAAACTCTATGCCATCCCGGGCCTTGATGGCCGCGTACTGGCCGGGGTTGGGATAATTGGGCTTGCCCTGGCGCACCCACTCGGCATAGGCGTTGGAGTGGCTTTCGTCGATGCGGGAATGCTTCACAATCGCCTTGCCGTCAAAGGGCAGGTTTGTAAATGTAAGGTCGATATCGAAGGTCTCCTTTACATCCCAGTCGTCGTGGTGACAGTAGAGCAAAACCTGCACCGCATTTTCGCAAGTTGTGGTGGCCCAGCCGTCCACCTCCGGGCCTTCCTTGGTTCCGTTCAGGTCTTCAAACTTGCTGGGGTCAATATCCCGGCTGCTTGAAAGGGCGATGCGCTGATGGCCCAGCCTGGCATAGAGCTTGAACAGGTTGAACACGGCCTTGTCGATGCCCTGGGTGGAAAAGGTGCGGGTGCCCTCGAAGCAGCGCTCCCCTTCGAACATGAACGCCCAGGCCAGGGGCCTTATGTCCATCCCCATTTCCTCCGCCAGGTCGTACAGGTTCTTGTAGGAGGAGACCACGTAGGAGGCGTAATACTCTGTATTGCGGAAGTTCAGGTTGAAGTTGTCGTACCTGCCGCCGGCGGCCCAGCCGTCCGGGTCGGCCTCGCTCAGTACGCATTCCAGGCCGCCGTACCCGAATTCCTTGATGATCAAGCCTTGGGTGCGCACGTTTTCCACCAACGCCTTGACGGAAGGGATCTGCTTCTTCGCCAGGGTGTCAAAGCGGTAGCCGCCGCCCTTGGTGTGGAAGGAGGTATAGTCGATGCGCGTGCCCTTTTCACCGGTCACATAATTGGTTCCATCCTTGATATGGGCAAGGAAGGCCCGCAGGAACCGGCTGGCCCGGCCATTAGGATCCATTTCCCCGCATGTGGCGGGACCGCCGAAGCGGGCCGTGGGCAGCGCAGCGTGGACGGCGGCCTCTGTATAATCGTACAGCTTGCAAAATTCCTCCACCGTTCCCCGCCAGTAGAAGATGTCCGGCTCATTCCACATTTCAAAGTACCAGGTTTCCACTTCCTTGGCGCCGTAGCGGCCCACGCAGTGGTTGACCAGGGTATAAATCAGGTCGTACCACTTTTTGTAGTCCTTGGGGGGCATGGCCCAGCCTACCCGCTGGTATTCGCTGATGCCGTAGGCCACCTGATAGCTCTTTTTGTTTTCGGCGTCCCTTGGATCAGCCAGGTCGCGGGGCATGAAGCCCAGCTCAAAGAAGGGTTTGCAGTTGTTGTTCAGCCAGATACCGATCATCTCGTCGATAAGATCGAAGTTATAGGTGGGATTGCCCTGCTCGTCCTCGATGTAGGCGTTGGTGGAACCCCACTTGTAAAAGCCATGGAGGATGCCGGTGCACAGCATGTGGTGGGCCCGCATATAGTAGGGCTTTTCCAGCCTGCCGAATTTTTCGATCAGCGCCATGCCGCCGGGGGAATGGGTATAGTTGCACTCGTCATAGCCGATATAGTTCCAGGTATGCGAAAGCTCTTTCAGCCATTTTCCCGCGTCCACCAGGACGGATACCTTTTCAGCCATAAAATTTCCCCTCCTATGCCGGATCAGATCCGGAATTTTCTTCGTTTACGCCGTTAAGTTCAAGCTCCTGCGACCTATGGCAGGCCACATAATGGCCTGTGGACACCTCCTGCCACTTGGGAACTTCCTCCTGGCACTGCTTTTGACAGTAGCGGCACCGGGGATGGAAGCAGCAGCCGGAAGGCAGGCTGGCGGCATTGGCCACCTCGCCGGGGAGCAGGATGCGCTTTTTGCGCTGCTGACCGTCGGTGCGCGGAATGGCGGAAAGCAACGCCTCGGTATACGGGTGCCTGGGGGCAAGATAAATTTCACTGGTAGGAGCCAGCTCCACCAGCCGCCCCACATACATCACCCCTACCCGGTCGCTGACATGCTCGATCACTGACAGGTCATGGGCAATGAACAGGAAGGTGGGCTTCACCGTCTCCTTTAGGTCCTGCAAAAGGTTCAGAATTTGAGCCTGCACCGAAACGTCCAGGGCCGATACCGCCTCGTCTGCCACAATGAACTGGGGGTTTAAGGCCAGGGCCCTGGCAATGCCGATGCGCTGGCGCTGCCCGCCGGAAAAGGCGTGGGGGTAGCGGTTCAGATGCTTGACCTCCAGACCAACACACTCCATCAGCTCCTTCACCCTAACCGTCGCTTCCTCCATGGGGATGCCACTTAGCAGCATGGGCTCGGCAATAATTTGCAGCACCGTCATCCTGGGGTCCAGAGAGGAATAGGGGTTTTGAAACACCAACGCCAGATGCTTACGCATTTTTTGCAGTTCTGTTTTGTTTAGTGATACCATTTCCACCGGGAGCTTGCCCTTTTCCATGTGGAAGTAAATCTCGCCACTGGTGGGCTCCACCGCCCGCAGGATGCACCGCCCCAGCGTTGTCTTGCCGCAGCCGGATTCCCCCACCAGGCCCAGCGTTTCGTTGCGGTTGATGTACAGGCTGATGTCATCCACCGCCCGAACAAGGCCCACCTGCTTTTTCATAAGGCCGGCCTCGATGGGGTAGTACTTTTTTAGGTTTTTTACTTCCAGCAGCACTTCGCCGGTGTTAACGAATTTCTCAACAGGCACGGCTTTCGCCCCCTTCCCTTAAGCACACGCAGCGGGCAAAATGGCCAGGCTCCACTTCCACCATTGCAGGCACTGCAGCGTCGCAGACGCCCTTCTCCGCCTGAAGGCAGCGGGAATAAAAGCCACATTCCGGCTTTAAATCAAGCGGCATGGGCACATTGCCCCGGATGGCGTCCAAGCGTCCGCCGGGTACCTTGCGCCCGAGCTTGGGGATGGAGCGCAAAAGCCTGACCGTATACGGATGGGCGGGATTTTCAAAGATTTGACGATTGGAACCGTATTCCACCACCCGGCCAAGGTACATGACACAGATGTCCGTGGCGACTTCGGCAATAACGCCCATATCGTGGGTGATATAGATCATGGACATGCCCGTAGTCTCCTGAAGGCCGAGCATCAAATCAGTGATCTGCGCCTGCACCGTTACATCCAGGGCGGTGGTCGGCTCATCGGCAATAAGGATAGCCGGGTCCAACATCAAGGCCATGGCGATCATTGCCCGCTGGCACATGCCCCCGGACAATTGATGGGGATAATCCAGCATCCGCTGCTGGGGATTGGCCATACCCACCTTTTTCAGCATGGCGATGGCCCGCTCCTCCGCCTCCCGGCGGACGCCTTTGTCCACCTTGCTTTGGTGGGTTAAAAACGCTTCGGTGATCTGCCGCCCGATGGTGTATACCGGGGACATGCTGCTCATAGGCTCCTGAAAAATCATGGATATTTCCCTGCCCCGGATGCTCCGCATAAAGGGGCTGTTGGGGGCCTCCTGCGAAAGGTTTTTTTCCGCCCCCGCCCGGGTGCGGTATGTAACGCTGCCGCCATATATTTTTCCGGGCGTCTGCACGGTATTTAAGATGGAGTGGGCCGTTACGCTCTTCCCGCAGCCGGATTCCCCGATAATGCCCAAGGTCCCGCCGGCCTTTACGTCAAGGTCCACGTCGTCCACGGCTTTCAATAAGCCTTCAGGCAGCTTGAAATATGTTTTCAGGCCCCGGACTTCCAATATGTTTTCTTGTTTCATAAGCGCCCTCCCTCCTTTCCTATTTGTAGGGGTCGGCGGCGTCCCGCATGCCGTCCCCCAGGAAGTTGAAGGCCATCACCGTCAGGATGATAAAAATGCCAGGAATCATCAGCCAGGGGCTTACGGCAATGGCGCTGATATTTTGAGCATCCTTCAAAAGCACCCCCAGGGATACGGCCGGGGAGCGCAGCCCGATGCCCAGGAATGACAGCGCCGTTTCCCCCAGGATCATGCTGGGCACCGACAGCGTGATGCTTACGATCAGGTAGCTTCCGAAGCCGGGCAGCAAATGCCTTGCGATAATGTACCAGTCGGAAGCCCCGGCCAGTTTGGCCGCCGTCACATAATCCTCGCCCCGCATTTGAAGGATCTTGCCGCGGACGGTGCGGGCCAGCGAACACCAGCCGATGAGGGAAAGGATGATGGTAATGGCAAAGTAGACCTGCACCGTAGACCATTCCTTAGGCATGGCCGCCGCCAGTGCCATCCACAGGGGGATGGAGGGCATGGAGGACAGAAATTCGATCACCCGCTGGATGATGATGTCGGCCATGCCGCCGTAAAAGCCAGAAACGCCACCCAGAACACAGCCCAGGATAAAGGTGAAGAATACGCCCACCAGCCCCACCGTCAGCGACAGGCGAAGGCCCTGCATGGTGCGGGAGAAAAGGCAGCGGCCCGAGGCGTCGGTTCCGAAGGGGTAAAAGGGAGCTCCGTCCACCGTGCCGATAAAATGCACGTCCCAGAGGATCAGATTCCACAGCTTATAGCTGTCGCCTTTTTGAAAAAGGCCCAGCCTGTGGACCTCCGCCTTGTTTTGGGTATAGGTGCGCTGGAGGGTAACAGGGTTGTTGCCCCGGTCATAGGTGTACACAAAAGGCCCGATGAATTTCCCCTCATGAAAAAAGTGGATGGCCATGGGTTGATGGAGGATGTGCTTCGTTTCCCGTTTGGAATAATCCTGGATGGCGAAAAATTCGCTGAACAAAACCACCGTATACAAAACGGCAAGCACGCAAAGCCCAACCTGCGCCAGCTTATGGCGGCGGAACTTGCGCATCATCAGCTGCCATTGGGTGGCCATAAACAGCCGCTCCTGGGCGGAATGCTCTTCTTTCTTTCTTTGGGTCCACCGCTCAAGCATAGGCGTACCTCTTTTCGTGGACTACTGGTCGATACGGATGCGGGGATCGATGAGCATCAAAAGCATATCGGAAACGAACATGCCGATCACAGTCAAAAACGACAGGATCATAATGCAGGAGCCGGCCAGGTACATGTCCTGGGAAAGCAATGCGTTGTACAAAAGCGTGCCGATGGTGGGAATGTTCAGAACAATCCCCGTCACCGTCATGCCGGACACGATATTGGGCAGCATCCAGCCTATGGAGGAAGCGATGGGGTTCAGTGCCACCCGCACGGGATAGCGGCGGATCATCCGCCCCTCCTCCAACCCCCTGGCCCTGGCGGCCACCACATAGGGGCGCTTCAATTCATCCAGCAATGTGGAACGCATGATGCGCATGGTGCTGGCGATGCCCGCAAAGCCGATCACGAACACAGGAATCGGCAGGTGCTTGCAAATATCCACAAATTTGGCCCAGCTCATGGACGCGTTCACAAATTCCGTGGAATAGATGCCGCCCACGCTCACGCCAAACACCGTGCTGGAAATAAACATCAAAACAAGCGCCACAAAAAAGCTGGGTGTGGCAAGGCCTATAAATCCCAGCACCGTAAATAGATAGTCCCGGATGGAATATTGCTTGCGGGCGGAAAAGATGCCCACCGGAATGGCGATCAGATATGTAACAAGCGTCGTGAGGATGGAAATGAGCAGCGTGACGGGCAGCCGGTCGCGTATCAAGTCTGCCACGGGCCGCTTCCATTCAAATGACCGGCCGAAATCCCCATGGAGCATATTGCCGATCCACAGAAAGTATTGCTCCACAGGCGTTTTGTTCAGCCCCATGGATACGCGGAGGTTTTCTATGGTGGCGGGATCCACCGTGCCCATTTCCGCCTGCAATCGGGCAATGTAGGTGGTGAGATAATCCCCCGGCGGAAGCTGGATGACGATAAAAGCGAACACCGAAACAACTGCCAGCAGCACCACCATGTAAAACAGCCGCTGGGCAATATATGCTTTCATTTTGGGCGCACCCCCTTAACGGGTCTTCGCAGAATTTCCTGGTATCGTATCAACTACAGAAAATACGGTATGTGGGCGGCAGCAAATCTCTCACCTGTTACGCTCAGGATGCCAAGCTTAGGCGGGCGATTACAAATCGCCCCTACATTCGTAGGTGTTTGTTGTCATCTATACCGAGGCGCTCGTGAGCCGGACGGAAAGCCAACCTTCTCTACACGCCGTAGGGGCGGGGTTTGTTTATTGGTTTCTCCGCCTGGGATTGTGATTGCTTGGAAAACCCATTCACATTCGCCTGAACGCCGTAGGGGCGATTATTAAGTGCCCATCTGGCTCAATCGTCGCGGTGCTGCGCTCCGCTTGCTCCACTCGTTTCGCCAGCCTCCTCCACACCGCCCATTTCCGCCACCGGCGGGGGCGGTGTTCCGGAGCCCGCCAAGTGACATATCCTGACCGCAACATGCGGGCGATTGCAAATCGCCCCTACATTCGTATGTGTTTGTTGTCATCTATACCGAGGCACTCGTGAGCCGGGCGGAAGGACAACCTTCTCTACACGCCGTAGGGGCGGGGCTTCTTAACCGCCCGCGACGGTAAGTAATGTTTCTCATCGGGCGGAGCAGAGCCCCGCCCCTACTGCGTTTTTGGTTATTGGCTTCTTTGCCGAGGATTATGAGCCCCGTTACTTCTTCAGTTGAAAAACCACTGGTTATGTCACCGATTTGGGATTTGCAAACGAGGGGACCGCGGTCCCCTCGTTGCTCTCCTTAGAATCGTGTGCTTCCCTTTTTCGTCGAAAGCACGTAGCTCTTACTTTTTGAAGTACCAAGAATCACAATTGAAGGGATACCAGAAGTTGTAGTCGTTGGCGAATATGCCCTGGGTGGGGACATTGCCAAGGTTGCGGTTGAGTATGATAACGCGGGGCGCCACCGTGATGCCGATAAAGTACAGCTGATTGGTGAAATCGGTTAGGATCTGCTTGCCCAGCGCAAGGTATTCTTCGCTGCCCTGCTTTAACGTGACCGCCTTGTCGATGTCGGCGCGAAGCTTCTTTATATTCTCCGGGGGCTCCATGCCGCTTTGGCCCTTGGTGTTGAACCATTCGGCCCACAGGGGTGCCTGGCCGATCTCGCTATTCTCGGAGAAGGGAGGATAAATCTTGTCAAAGTATTGGGCATACAGGCTGGGCTCAGCCACGTTGTCAAAGGTGAACACCTGGGCGTCCCGCTCGTTGGAAGCGTAACGTTCCCGGGCATAGGAGCGTTCCTGCTGCTTAAAGGTGGTCTTTACGCCAGCCGCGGTCCACATTTCCGCCACCATTTCGCCCACGGGCGCAAATTCCTCGGTGGATTCCACGATGATGTTGAAAGGCTGGCCGTTTGGCATCAGGCGGACGGTCTTGGAAGCATCCCATGCGCACCCCAGGGAATCCAGCCTTTGGGCGGCACCGTCGGGATCATATTGCACCATATATTCGCCCATCCAGTCCTCATAGAAGCTGGTGTTGGCCGGGGGCACGGCCTGCCTTACGGTGGCCAGGCCGAAATACAGCGTTTCGTTGATGGCATCCCGGTCGATGGCCAGGGACATGGCTTCCCGGAATGTTACGTTGGTGAACAGGCTGCTCAGCGTCTCGTTCGTAAGCGTCTGGGTGAAGGTGAAAGCCGCGTCGGAACCACGGCTGTTATCAAACAGGTACACGTTGTAGTTGCCGTTGTTCTCGTTTTCCTTGTACAGGGTGTAGTCCTTCACCGGCAGGGGATTCTCGCCCGCCGCGTCCAGTTCGCCGTTGATCAGCTTCAGGGTGCGGGTCTGGGCGTCGGCCACGATTACGCACATCTGCTCATCGATGTAGGGAAGCTGGTTGCCGGCGGTATCCACAACGAAATAGTAGGAGTTGCGGGTAAAGTACTTGTTGCCATTGGTGTCGATATTGTACATCACAAAAGGCGTGATGTCCGGGCCGAAATCGGTGCCTGTCTGCCCGCGGTCGGCATGGGCCTTGAAGCACAGCGCCCAGCTTTCGTAGTTTTCTTCCTTGGCCAGCTTGTCGGCGTCGGGATTGTACTTGATGTGCCATTTTTGCAGATAATGCTTGGCGGCCCAGATCCAGTTGGTCGGATCGCCCTTTTGCATTTTTACCACAAAGGAGGGCATGGGTGAAGCGAAGGCCACGCGGACGGTAGTTTCGTCCACCTTTTCGATCTTGCCGTTTTGCCACAGGGTAGGCACGGCTGCGGTGACCTCTGGGTTCATGGTGATGTCTTCATACCAGAACACGAAATCGTCGGCGGTGAAAGGCTCTCCGTCGGACCATTTCATGCCTTCCCTCAGGTGCAGGATGTACTCGCTGAAGTCATCGTTAACGTCATAGCCCTTGATGATGAAAGGCTCGGTGGTGGCGGTATCGGGCAGAACCCGCAAAAGGCCGACAAAACGCATGCCTTCCGTGTCCAGTTGCCCGTGGGTGGGGCCGAATCCGGCGCCGCGGAACGTTCCGCCATACACGCCGATCTCCGCTGCTTTGGATACATACGGTTCCAGGGGAAGCTGGTCCTTCACGGGGGGAAGCTCGCCTGCGGCCACCTTCTGGCTAAGCTGCGGCGCTTCGCCGTACACGGGCTCCGCCTGGGCGAGGGGGATCAAACCAAGGAGAAGGATTGCCGCCAGCGCAAGAGAGATGAGCTTTTTCACTTGTGGTTCCTCCTTTTTCGGTATATTCAATCCAGCCGGGCTGCGGCGTGGAATTGCCGAATCAGTTTGGAAAATACGCGCGCCTGCTCTCTTTTCATTGCGGCAGAACCCTTCGCCGGATAAGACGGCTCCTACTCGGTGATCTCCCCGCCGGCTTCCGTGGGCGCGGTATATTGATGACCTACGAACAGGTCCAGATACTTCACTTCCTCGGGCACGGATACGATGCCATGCTTTTGATGCCCGTCAAAATACAGGCTGTCGCCCTGGCGCAGCAAATACGTCTCCTCTCCCACCTTGAAGTTCATCTCGCCTTCAAAGATGAAAAGAAACTCATCGCCCTGATGGGATACCAGATGGCGCTTGACCTCGGCTTTCCTGGCGCAGATCATAATGGGCTGCATCCTTTTATCCATCTTCCCCGCAGCCGGGCTGAAGATGCTGTAGCCCAGCACCGTCATCACAAAGCGGCTGGGATCCGCAAAGGGGTTGATGGTCATCACTGTCCCGTTGCCGTCGCCTGCTTCCATGAGGGTGGCCACCCTGACCTGCAATACGGCGGCGATGCGGGTCAGCGTACCCAGAGCCGGCACCACCACGCCGTTTTCCACCTTGGAAATCATCCCTTTGGTCAGTCCGCAGCCATTGGCCAGATCCTGCTGGGTAAGCCCCGCCGCAAGCCGGATCTTGCGGATGTTGCTGCCTATTTCCATCGTTATTCTCCTATCTTGTGGTCTTTGCTTTTTCAGCATAGAACCGGATAGGGCATTTGTCAACATCTCCCTGATACGGGAATCCGTTTCCTTTCGTACGCGCTGTCATTCCGTGAGGTTATTATAATTCAACCTTGTTGAATTGTCAATATATCGTCAATATTTTCACTTTCCGCCCATTTGATGCTTACGCACCGCCCGGCCCCTCAAGAGGGAATAAAGCAAAAGCGCCCCTCCCGCCGGCAAAAGCCAGCTTTGCATACCGGCCAATGCCGGTATCACAGCCGCCCCGCCCAGTGCAAAAAGCTGGATCATCAAAACAAGGCAGCTCCTGTATCTAAGTTCGCCGGGAGTCTTTGCACGGCTGAAGCGTTTGTCCAAAAGACCGACCAGGACAAGGACGCCGATCAGTGAAAGCGCCAGCACGGTATATTGCAGGCTGCGGACAGCGCCGCTCCCCCATTCGGCCCAGGCGGCCCATATGCGAAGCGCTTCATCGATTGCTATGCATATCCAACAAAACAACGCCGCATGGATGGTCAACAGCGCATATTTTCCCGCCTGCAAAATTTTCAAACCGGTTTGCCCCCCTTTTCGGGTGGTTCATACCAATGAAAACACGATTAGTATTACTCCATTTCCAGCAGCATCTGCCGCGCCCGCTCAAACCCCGTGCGGCCGCTGTTGTACACAGGTACTGCAGTATTATTCTTCAACTCTTTTTCCAGCGCGGACATGGACACCTGTGCCAGCACGATGGCGTCCACTTTCCGGGAGAGCGCTTCGATCTGTTCCATGAGCATCCGGTTATGCAGCGCCGTATTTCCAGACCGCAGCGCTGTAAAGGCTTCGCTTAACAAAACCGGGAAAACCTCCACCTCACGGCCGGCCTCTTTGGCGGCCTGCCTTAAAAGCCTTTCCGAGGAGGGCATGGTGGAGGGCAGTGTACCCAACAGCCCCACCCTTTTTCCGTCCCGCACGGCCAGGTCCATCATGGGGCGGTCGATGTTCAAAAGGGGGGTGCCGATCATTCGGCGGGCATGTTCCACTGCCTGGTTGAATGTGGAGCAACCGAGCATGATCAAATCGCAGCCTGCTTCCTCCAAAAACCTGGCATATGTTGCAAATTTGAAGAAATTCACCTTGGGGATCGTCCCTACGGGCGCAGCAAAGTTGTCCCGCTGGATGGTATCGTCACCCAAATGCATGATTTCCACCTCTGGGATGATTTCTTGTGCATATGGTGCTACAACTTGTGCCGTAAATACCGCGGCATGAATAATACCCATGGTTTTTCCTGCAAGGCCCTTACTCATCATACAACACTTCCCGATCTTTGATGGGAGGTAGACCTACCCCCTTAAAGCAGGTGCATCTCCCTTTTTCCGCATTATAACACGGTAGGCTGTGTTTGGGAACAGACAAATGAAACCATGTTGAAAAAAAATCAACTTTTTGTTATCATGGAAATATATTCAGCTTTCTGTTATCATAGAAGAAAAAAGAGAAAACAAATGATCCCGTTATCCATTCCCGCATCCAAAACGAGGAGGAAGAGAATATGAAGTTTGGCTATTGCATCAGCATGGGGGCGCAGGATCCCGCAGGCATTGGGTATGAACGCATCCCCGCATTGCGGAAGCTGGGTTTTGATTATGTGGAAATGCCTTTGGCCCAGGTCATGAACCTGGGGGAGCAGGCCTTCCGCTCCGGCCCGCTTGCCATGGTGGAGCGGTGCGGCCTTCCCTGCCTGCGCATGAACAATTTCTTTCCCGGAAGCTGCCGCCTGGCCGGCCCCGAGGCCGACCATGACAGCGCCCTAAGCTACGCGCAGGCCGCCTTTCAACGTGCGGCACGGCTGGGAGTGAAGGTGATCGTGTTCGGTTCCTCCGGCGCCAGAAACAGGCCCTGCGGCACAACAAAACAAAATGGGTTGGACCAGCTTGCATCGCTCCTTGCCCATTTGGCTCCCATGGCCAAAGCCTATGGCATCACCATCGCCATCGAGCATCTGAACAAGCTGGAATCCAACCTCATCAATCTTTTTACGGAGGGCTGCGCTCTGGCCCGGCGGGTAAATGATCCCAATGTCGCCGCGCTTCTGGATACGTTCCACATGAATCTGTCCGGAGAAACATACGATGACGTTTTGAAGGACGGCGCGCTCTTGCGCCACGTGCATATAGCCCGTACGCTGGGCCGGTCACTGCCATGCCCCGGAGACGAAGAGGATTATGGATTGCTGTTTCAAACGCTCAAAAAGATCGGCTACGACGGCTGCATCAGCCTGGAAGCCATTGTGCGCAAGGATTTTGAGAGCGAAGCGGAAGCAGCGCTCCATCACTTGCGCGCCTTGCAATGACGCGCCTGACAGCCGCCGGGTGAAACCAATTCGAAATTATTATAACGTTGATGCCTATATCCTTGAAGGAATCGGAGCAACACCGATGAACGCCAGTGGCTTTCAACTACAGAAGCTACGAATTTTATAATCTCCGGCGGAGAAGTCAATAAACAAATAACGCCGTAGGGGCGGGGCTCTGCTCCGCCCGATAGGAAACATTACCTATCGTAGCGGGCGGAGCAGAGTTCCGCCCCTACATCGTCAACGGCGCTTCCACATTCATTAAAGCATTTAGTTTTGGATTGGTATAAAATCAATCCCCCGGTCGGGATGGGAGGAATATCATGAGCGATCAGAATATAAAGGATATTTCAGCAATGGCCAACCGCAGCATTGCATGCACGTGCGGCCATACCCACCGCATCCCAATCCAAAGTATCGTCACCGGCAAGGGCGCGCTTGCAGGCCTTGCGCCCATGCTTTGCGCCTTCCAAGGCAAAAAGGTATATTTGGTAGGCGATGAAAACACCATGGCGCTGGGCAGGGATGCGGTGCGCACATGCCTTGACGGCGTCCAATGCGATGTTACGGAATACACCTTCCCCTGCGAAGAAGGCAAGCACCTCATCACCGATGAGCGGCTGGCCGGCAGCATGCTGCTGCACATGGCCCCAGAAACCGGGCTGATCATCGCCATCGGCTCCGGAACCATGAACGATACGGCAAGGGTGGTCGGCGCACGCTGCAACATTCCCTATATCATTGTGGCAACGGCACCGTCTATGGACGGCTATGCTTCCTCCACCTCCGCCGTGGTCATGGACGGAGGCAAAAAGTCGGTGCCCCTTACGACGCCCTATGGCATCGTCGGGGACACCGGCCTTATAAAGACCGCGCCGGACCGCATGCTGGCCGCCGGCGCAGCCGATATTCTGGGTAAATATACGGCGCTTCGCGACTGGAAGCTGGCCCAAAGGGAGACGGGAGAATATTATTGCCCCTACATTGCGGAGCTTGTTCTTTCCACCGCGGACCGCTGCGCCGGCAGCCTGCCCCGGCTGTTTGACCGGGAGGACGCGGCCATACATGAAATGATGGATTCCCTTACCATGGCGGGCATCGCCATCTGTATGTATGGCACCTCCCGCCCTGCCGCGGGACTGGAGCATCAAATCGCCCATTCCTGGGAAGTAGCCGCCATCAAGGCCGGGGCGAACGATAGCTTGCATGGCAATTATGTGGGACTGGGCGCGCTTGTTGCATGCCGCCTGTATGAGTTGGCCGGGCAGGAGTTTGACCTGCCATCAGGTGAGGAACAGATATCCTCCGCTCAGATGGAGGGATTTTTGAAGCAATTGAGGGGTTACAGCAGCATAAAGACCCTTGGCATCAGCCGGGAAGTGTTCCGGGAAGGGATTCTCCATGCGGCCCGCCCCGAAATCCGATATACACTGGCCAGCTACCTGAATCAAAAGGGCAAAATCGAAGCGTATGCCGGCAGGCTGACGGAAGAATTCTTTTCATTGCCGGAGGCATGAAAAAACTTGTCCCTTGTATCTGAAAGCAGCATGGACCGCTTTATGCAAATAGCACGCAGCCAGCAGTTTCCAAACGTTTCTGAATATCTTTTGCATCCAATTGGGCTACAGGGATGCCGCCCGCGATAGACGAAGCGGCCATCATCCCCGCCGCCTGGCCCAGGGCCATGGCGATGTTCATCACCCGGTAGGATGCATGGGCGCGGTGTGTGCCGCTGATGCAGCGCCCGCACAGGATCAAATTTTCCACCTTTAAGGGTTGTAGGCTGCGCATGGGGATATCGTAGAGCTGCGCCTTGTGGGGACAGCCCTCTGTTTCTGCCTGTCCGCCGCCCACAGGGTTATGGATGTCGATGACAAAGTTGGCGTTGTGCACAACCACGTCGTCAAAACGGCGCCCGGAAACAAGATCATCATCATGCAGCACATACTGCCCGCGGATGCGCCGGCTTTCCCTAACGCCCATGGTAGAGGCGGAAATGCGGGTGCGGATATGCTTGAAGCCCGGCACCTGGGTGCGCAAAAACTCGTTCACCAGCTCAATCTGCCGCCGCAATGCGTACTCCGCCTTTTCCAGATCGCCGGGACGCGTGATGTCTATGCCGTTTTCCTGTGTGGCGTTTACCAGGTATTCCCCCGGCCGCAGGGTGGGATATAGCCTGACGATGGTCACGTTGGGCGGCAGCGCTCCTGAACGGGCCGCTTCCCTGCACATTTGCAGGTATTCCCGGCCGTCCGGGAGCACGGTGCGGTCCTCCTCATGGCGGCAGGCCAGCGTGACGCCGGGCTCCACCCCATCGATGTGGTACATCAGCGAAACAGGCTGAACAAGGCCGTCGCCGTCCCGGCCCATCATTACCGGAGCGCCCGCCGCAGCGGCCACATAGCCGTCGCCGGTAGCATCGATGACGCGACCGGCCGGGAAATACGCAAGGCCGCTTGGCGTTGCGGCCACGATACCTTTGATTACCCCTTCCTCCACGGCGCAATCCACCGCGGGCGTCTGCAAAAACAAGCGGACGCCTGCCTCCTCCAACAGCCGCGTCAGCTCTTGCTTGGCGAATTCCGGGTCGATGGCCGTGCCGCCGTTGGGCGCATTAAGCAGCCGGCATATGCGCGCGCTGATGGTTCCCGGAGCCACCGCCCCCATGATCGTAGTGACGTTTCCCAGCGTCAGGTTCCCGCCTACAACGCCGTAGCGTTCCAGCAGCGCGGTTTTCAGCCCCTGGCCCGCGGCGGTAACGGCGGCGGCAATGCCCGAGGGCCCGGCTCCGCAAACCAGTACGTCCCAGGCAGGCATTTGTGGCAGTTGCGTTTGATAGGTTCTCATACGGTTCTCCCTTTTTCTATTTGCTGCGAAAAACGGGGCTGCCGTGCCGGACGCATCCATGCGGCCAACGCGGCAGCCCCCGATTCCCTGGAGTTTACTTTGCGCTGTACCAGGCGTTGATTTCCGTGGTGCACTCCGCGCCGCCGCTGGTGCGCCACGTTTCGGCAAAGGCATCATAGTTCTCCGGCTTCTCCACCCCTACCATCAGTTGGATGGTATAATCCTTGATCAGCTCCGACAGGGCCGCCTTATACTTGGAGATGGCAGACATGGTGGGCATGGTGGCTGCCGGGCTGAAGACCGCATACTTGTCATAGTTCAAGTTGGCGGCGTCAAAGGCCTTGCCCAGTTCCGGGTTGCGGCGGGTGCGGGCCAGCCACATATCGGCGTATTCCACCTCGCGAATGCCGTTGAGGTACCACCAGGCGTTGCTGCGCACCTCGGTGAAGATGGGCATGATGGGATAGTAGCTGGTGTTTTCCTTGGTGAAGTGCGTGCCTTCCACACCCAGGGTGATGTACGTGAACACGTCCTCACTGAGTTTTTTGTTCATGAATTTTACCGCGTCTTCCGGATGCTCCGCGGTTTTGGGAATGTAACTGACGTTGTTCAGGTACCGGTTCGCCCGTATGGAGGCCTTGCCGTTTTTGTCCTTGAGCGGGTCCACGTAGGTAACGCTGGCGGCGGGCACATTTTTATACAGCGCAGGTACCTGGGTGGAGGCGTCGAACCAGCCGGAAGCGACGGCGAACACCTTGCCGGAGGCAAACTTCTCCTCCACGGTCACGGTGGTGTTGATGGCCAGATCCTGGTCGATGAGCCCTTCAGTATACAGTTTGAGCATGTACTTGAGGTATTCCTGATACTCCGGCAGTTCGACGTAGTGTACCAGCTTGCCGTCCCGCTCGTTCCAGTCAAAATAGAAGCCAAAGCCGGAGATCAGCGTCTCACTGTAAACGCCGCCGCTCATGCACAGGGGGATCATATCGGGATGCGCCTGCTTGACAGCCTTGAGCACATCGTACATCTCATCAGGGGTGGTGGGCACATTAAGAGAAAGCTCCTTGAGGATGTCCTCGCGCATGAGAATGGTGGATTCGATGTTCGGGCGCTCGTTCATCATGGGAATGCCGTAGATATTCCCGTTATAGGTTGCCAACTCCCAGCTTTCCTGCCCGATGACCTGCTTAAGCACATCGCCGTGCTGCTTGAGCAGGTCGTCGAGGGGGAGCAGCGCGCCTTTTTCCACCAGCGTACGGAACTCGTCAGGCCCGCTGCGTACGATGTCAAAGGCGGCGCCGGAGGCAATCTGCATATACAGGTTCTGGGCCGCGTTTTCCGAGGGCAGCATGGAATACTCCACCTGATAGCCGGTTTTCTCGGTGATGGCGGCGGCGGTGGGGTCATTGTTGGGGTCATGGCCGTTGTAGGTGCCCAGAACCTTGAGCGTGGGCAGGGATTCGGTGGCCAGGGCCGCAGGCAGGCAGACGGCGCCCATGACCAGCAGCACCGCCATCCACAGGGACAGGAAACGCTTCGTTCTCATTGGAGGTTCCTCCTTTTCTATTTTCATCCCGGACACATCAGCCCTTGACGGAGCCAATAGTCAGTCCGTGGATAAAATACCTTTGCGCAAAGGGATACGACAGCAGAATCGGCAGCGTTCCCAGCACGATGGAAGCGGCCTGGACGCCCACGCTGGACAGGTTCATGGCCTGATCCGGCTCCAGTTCCCTGATTTTGCTGGCGGTGCTGATCAGCTCATACAGGTAAAGCTGCAGCGGCTTAACGGAGGGCTTGGTGATGAACAGCATGGCATGGTAATACCCGTTCCAGTAGTTGACCGCGTAGAACAAGCCGATGGTAGCCACGGAGGGAAGGGACAGCGGCAGGATGATGCTTGTCAGAATCCGCAGGTGCTTCGCACCGTCGATGCGGGCGGATTCCTCAATAGATTCCGGAATGCCCTCAAAGAAGGTCTTCATAACGAACAGGTTGAACTGCGATACCGTGAAGGGGATAATGATGGACCAAAGGCTGTTGATCAGGCCCAGAGCCTGCATCAGGATGTAGATGGGAACCGTCCCGCCATAAAAAAGCATGCTGAACACATACAGGAGCAGGATGCATTTGCGGCCACGGAAATCGGGCTTGGACAGTGGATAGGCCGCCAGCACCGTCACGGTAATGGAAATCAGCGTGCCCACGGCGGTGACGAACACGCTGTTGCCAAAGGCCTGCCAGAACATGCCGTTCCTGAGCACATAGCCGAACACATCCAGTTGGAACTCCACCGGCCAGAAGGACACGAAGCCGGACACCACAGCCGTGTTGGACGAAAGGGCCTTGGCGATGAGGTGTACGTAGGGGAGCACGCATATCAGCGTCAAAAAAATAAACAGTGTGTAATTCAAAGCCCGAAACACCCTTCCGGGAGCGGCCGCCCCGGCTGGGACAAGGGTGCTTTGCTGTTGCTTGAGCATGCTTACCACAAGCTCCTTTCAAAAAACCTGCGGCTGATGCCGTTGCACGCCACCACCAACACAAAGCCGACCACCGATTCGAACATGCCCATGGCCGTTCCGGTGGAAAAATCCAGTTTTCCCAAGCCGATGCGGTATATATAGGTTTGCAGAATATCCGCCACAGGATAAACAGCCGGGTTATACATCACCAGAACCTGCTCGGTGCCGGCCTGCAGGATGTTGCCCACGCGCAAAAGCAGCATCAGGGCCACCACCGGCGCGATGGAAGGAAAGGTGATGTGCAGCATGCGCCGGAAGCGGTTGGCGCCGTCCATCAGGGCGGCCTCATACAGGGCCGGGTCAATGCCGGTCAGCGCGGCCAGGTACACGATGGTGCCCCACCCCGCCTCCCGCCATCCTTCCGTAGCCACAAGCAGAGAGCGGAATAGCGACTGGTCCGTAAAGAACATCACCTGCTTAAGGCCCAGCCGGTTAAGCGACTGGTTCACGATCCCGTCTGTGGAAAGCAATGTAAAAAAGATGCCGTAGATGATGACCCAGCTCAAAAAATGGGGCAGGTACAGCGTGGTCTGCACCACGCGCTTGAAACGCCGGCCGCGCAGCTCGTTTAGCAGCAGCGCAAGCAGGATCGGCAGCGGAAAAAGGATGACGATTTTATAGACGCTGATGAGCAGCGTGTTTCGCAAAAGCACCCAGAACTGTGGCCCCCCGAAGATTTTCCGGAAATAGGCAAGCCCCACCCAGCCGCTTTTTACCATGGAATCAAGCAGCCCGTTCCCGGCGAACATGTCGTACTCCTTGAACGCCAGTGTCAAGCCGAACAAGGGCAGGAACTTGTACACCACAAGAAAGGCAAGGCCCGGCAGGGACATCAGGTAAAGCGACCAATTCTTGGCAAAATACGCCGGAAACGAGGTTCGCGGGCGAATACGCTGCATATGTTCAACACCTTCTAATACTAATGGAAAATATTAATGCGTCCAAAGCGGCGAGTAATTTTCGTTGCGGGGCAAGAAGCCGGAGCGAGGCATAGCAGCGCTACGTTGAGCGGAGAGCGACGACGACCCGCGCGAAAAGAGCCGCCGCAACGATGCATTAATGTTTGGAATTAGTTTATTAATGCAAGTCTAGCCCAAAAATCGGTAAAAATGAACTGGAGAATCCGACGATTTTTTGACGGATTCTCCGATCATACACAACACTGTATTATATTGATTCCCGAAGCCTGACAGCAAGCCTGACAAGTACCGTGGTCAAACCGCCCCCGTCCTTAAAGCGCAGCTCAAACCGCCCTCCGGAGAACAGGCGCAGCCTTTCACGTACGTTGCGCAGGCCGTACCCGCCCTCCTCCTTCTTTTGACCGCCGTTGCCCTCCGCCTTTTGACCGCCGCCGGAATCATCAAGCTGCGCCCGGGCCGCCGGGGAAAAGCCCGGGCCGTTATCCTCAACGCGCAATTCCAGCATATCGTCCTTCAATCCGGCCCGGATGTTAAGCAGCCCGCCCTCTGCCTGCGCCCTTTGGCGCACGCCGTGCAGCAGCGCGTTTTCCGCCAGCGGCTGCAATGTAAGCTTGGGCATCAGGCAGCCCAAAGCTTCCGGAGCAATGTCCCAGGACACGTCAAATTCATGGTCGTACCGCTCCGCCTGGATGGCCAGATAGGCGCGCACCATGCACACCTCTTCCTCCAGCGCAACGATGTCCCGCCCGCTGCTCAGGCTCAGGCGGAAGTAATCGGACAGCGCCTTGATCATGCCTGCCGCATCCGCGGCGTTTTGCCGCAGGGCCATCCAATAGATGGTGTCAAGGGTGTTATACAGAAAGTGTGGGTTGATCTGCGCCTGCAAAACCCTAAAGGCCGCTTCCCGCTCCCGGACCTGGGCCTGATACGCATCGTCGATGAGCGCCGTGGCGGTATCCAGAAGCTGGCTTACCCCCGCCCGAAGGTGAAAAATGTCCTGCCGCACCGGCTGTGCGATAAGCCCCACCATCCCGGAGGCCGCCAGCTCGCCGTTCATCTGCCGGATCTGCTTTTTGATGCTGCGCGTGTACACCACCACCAGCAGCATGGCGATACACGCGGCGCAGAGCACCACTACCGCCAATACGATGGTGGGCAGCACATGGCTGATAAGCGCGTGCTTTTCCAGCAGCGCCGTGTCGGGCAGCGCGGCCACCAGTTCCCACCCGCCCCTTAACAGGGGCACGTGCATGAATACGTATGGTACCTGACGGATGTCCCACACGGCCGTTGCCTGAGCCGCCCCGTCCCGGGCCGCCACTGCCTTGACAAACTCCTCCTCCACAGGCGCTTCACCCGCCGCCAGCGCCAGGCCGCCTTGGTTGTCCAGCAAAAAAAGCCGGCTTTCCCTCTGAGCCATGGACAGGGAGCCGAGCACGCCCCGCAGCCTTGAAAGCGGAATGTCCAGCAGCAGGATGGCGGCAGCCTCGTCGAAATTGTTGGGGTTGCGAACAAACCGGGCAAAAGAAATCACCCGCCCCTTGAATTGCGGGCTTGAGACCATGCGTTCGCCGATCCAAACCCCCGCGCCGCCGGAGGCCAGGATCATATCATATTCCGGCAGCGCCCGGGCGTCCTCCATGGAGTAGAAGTAGACGCCCTCCCGGGACAGCAGCTGCTCCTGCGGAAGGTAGATCCGCACCCCGGCGATATCCTGGCGGATCAGCACCGGCTCCAGCATTTCCCGAAGCTCCGTAATATCCTTGATCATGCCGGCCAGCGCGCCAGGCCCGTCCCTGCGGCCGATGGCGGTCTGCAGGCGGCTGTCATAGGCGATCAGTGCGGAAACGGATTCGATGGCCTCCATCCTCTCGTTGAGGTTGACGGACGCCTGATACAGCGCCTGCTGCAGGGAGGAGAGCACCTCCTCCTTGGCGCTTTGGGTGAATTGGCCGCTGAGCGTCATAATCAGGAACAGGCCCAGCAGCAGCAGCGCGGATACTACCGGGAAAACAAAGCCAAACAGGAATTTGCGGTTTATAAGACCACCTTCTTCCTGTACTCCAGCGGCGTCATCCCGGTATATTTCTTGAACAGCCGCGTAAAATGCGTCTGCTCCGCGTACCCCACATCCCCGGCTATTTGAAAGATGCTCCGCTTGGAGGCACGCAGCAGCTCCATGGCCTGCTCCATGCGAAGCTGCAACATGTACTTGCCGATAGTTTGACCGGTTTCCTGCTTGAACAACTCACTGAGGTAGGCGGGGGAATAGTGCACCTCCTGGGCCAGGGCCTCAATGGTAAGGTGCGTAAAGTATCTTTGGCGGATGATAGCGCAGGCCTGGCTCACCGCCCGGTCATACTGCCGGGAGCGCAGCAGCCTGACGTTTTCAAAGGCAGCCGCCAGTACGGCTTTTAAGGCCCGCTCGATCCCATCGTAGGTCATCATGTCCAGAGCATCCTTGACGAAGGCGGGGGCCTCGGCGCTTTGCGCACCCATGGCATTAAGCTCCATCTCCGTAAGCAGGGCAATGGTCATGCAATGGAGCCTGGCCTGGAAAAGCGACATGCGCCCATGGCAGACCTCCTCCCGTATCTCATCCAGCATCTTAACCGCCATGGCCTCATTGCCCGCGCGGACCGCCTCCATCAGCAGTGCGGCGTGCAGCTTTACACCCGGGATGACGCCCTCCTCCTGGGGCGCGTCGCAGAACAGGATGCAGCCAGCTTCGGAATACAGGCGGTTTTCCAAAACATCGTAAGCCTGCTGCAGGGAGGCGGGCACCTCCGTCCAGTCGTCCACGGGATTCCCGATGCTGACGGAAAGCTGTACCCCGTGCAATTGGTGGATATAGCCGCAGATCTCCTGGAGGATGCTCTTTAAGGCCTGCCGCTCCCTGTATTGCTCATAAGGCGCCAGCGCCACCATGGTCCGGGCCTGGGCGCATATGGCCGTACCCGGCATACGGCTTTGTATGTACTGGCGCATGGACACGGCAAGGTATCCGGCGGCCGTTTCACCCTCCTCCGCTTCATCTGGAGAAAATACCACCGGCATGACGGCCTTGTTTTGGGGCAGGCCAAGCTGTAAAAACTCCACCTGCCGGGCAATGCGCTGCGCATCGTCGCACAGGCCGTCCAGCCATTCATGCAGGAACTGCTCCCGTAGTAGCGGCAGGCTCTCCTCCAGCATGCGCTGAAGCCTTTGCACCTTTTCAGCCTCATCCTTGCGCGCATCAAGCTGCGCGACGATTTTCCCCATCACCTCCGTCACCTCGCCGGGGGTAACGGGTTTGTACATGTAATCCACTGCTTCCATGCGCAATGCCTTGCGCAAATACTCCGTATCATTGTATCCGCTGACAAAAATGATCTTGATCCCCGGCAAAAGCGCCTTGGCCTGCTCGCTTAGCTCGATGCCGTCCATCCGCCGCATGCGGACATCCGTAATCAGGATATTGGGCCTGAGCTTCCGGATCAGCGGCAGCGCCGTGTCCCCGTCGTCCGCCTCCCCGCACACCTCCAGCCCCAACTGGTGCCATGGCGTAAAATCCCGCAAACCCGCCCGGGCGTGCCGCTCGTCGTCCACCAGCAACACCTTATACAAGGCGGTTTCCTCCTCGCGTTTTTCTGTTTGGTAACAGCTCCTTATAGGCTACTCCACGTCCAATGGCGTCTTGTATCCGGGGGCGGGAAAGGCCTTCGATAAAAGTTCGATCTCTTCCGGAGCAAGCGGCGTGTTCAGCATGGCCGCGTTCTCCCGGGCATGCTTCACGCTGCCCGCTTTGGGAATGGGAATCAAAAGCGGATCACGCAATATAAAGCCCAGCAGCACCTGGGCGGGCGTAATTTGATGGCGGGCAGCCACTTCACGCACCGCCTTGCTGGAGAACAGTTCCGGCTTGAGCAGGCTCTGCTGGGCCAGGGGGCAGTAGGCCATCACGGGTACGTGACGCTCCCTCAACAAGGGCAACAGATCGTACTCAATGCCCCGGGAACCCAGATGATACAGCACCTGGTTCACAGTGCAGTTTTTGCCGCCGGGAATGGAGAATAGCTCCTTCATATCCGGTGTGTCGAAGTTGGAGACACCCCAATTTTGAATCAGCCCGCGCCGCTTCAACTCCTCCATGCATTCCACCGTTTCCGCAAGCGGCACCCCGCCCCGCCAATGAAGCAGGTACAGGTCCATATACTCCACGCCCATACGGCGCAGGGAGTTTTCTGCAGAGCGGAAGATGCGGCTCCTGCCCGCATTGTGGGGGTATACCTTGGATACCAGGTACAGCTTCTCCCGGGGAATACTCTTTATAGCCTCGCCCACCAGCGTTTCGGAACGGCCTTCGCCGTACATTTCCGCGGTGTCGATGAGCGTCATCCCAAGATTGATGCCTTCCCGAAGCGCGGCGATCTCTTCTGCCTTTTTTGCAGGATCGTCGCCCATATGCCAGGTCCCCTGGCCCATGCGCGGTAGCTCCATACCTTTTCCTCCTTACTGCAGGGGCGCTGCCCCTGCACTTAGCCATTGGGATTTTATCCCTTTGTAATCCCGTTTTTGATAAAGAATGGAAGATTTTTTTATTGTAACAGCATGCATAGACTAAGTCCAGAGGGACAAGACACCCAAAATATTCCTCCTGTAAAATTCACGTTGCATTTTCCCATTTCATTGGATATAATTCACTTATCAAATAAAAGGGGTGTCGTGATGATTTACTGATCCGATTCACAGCAGGAAGCTTAAGGCCCAAGAGGGTCTTGGTTTTGTTGGAATTGGATCGGCATAGGCATCACGCGGCTGGGCGATAACGCCCTTGCTGTTTCGCTTACGTATGATCCTTTCCGGCAAAACGGGAAGGATTTTTTGTTACCCATCAAAAGCGAAGGAAAATCAAAAGTATGGAACTGACCCTTCAGACACAAAGGCTTATTCTTCGTCCCTTTGCCATTAGCGATGTGCCTGCGGTGACGGAAATCACCACAAGGCCCAATGTATCGCGCTACATGACAGATATGATCTACGATACGACTGAAAAGGCGGAAGCATGGATCCTGATGCTGGACCGTATTTGTAATGTCGGGGAACCCTGCGTGGTTCTGGCCGTCGTACCAAAAGGGGAAAGGTTGCCCATCGGCTATATCGGGCTTCACCCCAAAGACACGCTGGATAACGAAGTGGAAATCCTGTACGCCATTTCAGACGAGCATCAAAACAAAGGCTACGTTACCGAGGCGGGAAAGGCCCTCATCGGCTGGTGCTTTGATGCGACATCCATCCCATTCATGGCCGCCATCGTGCAGCACAGCAATGTAGCCTCCGCCCGGGTGGTGGAAAAGCTGGGCTTTATCTATGAAGGCGAAAAGAAACTGCCCCACAACGGAATTTCGACCGCGTTCCATTACTATCGGCTTTATTCCAAATAAGAAAGCGAGGAGTCCATATGCCTGTAACCTTCCGCAATTACTCCGGTGAAAAACTGTATACGAAGGACTATTTGAAGGTCCGGGAATTTCTCATCCGCCTCAACCGTGGCAAGCTTCAATCCCCCAACTTTCCCTGGGGCCGCTGGGAATGGATGATCGGCCACGGCTGGCTGGACGACAGGTACCTGGACAAAATCGGCATCTGGGAGTCGGACGGGGAAATCGTGGGCCTGGCCACCTATGAAAGCGGGCTGGGTGACGGGTTCTTCTGCCTGGAAGAAAGATTTTCAGGATTGAAGGCCGAAATGCTGGATTACGCCCGCAAAAACCTTCACAAGGATGGCAAGTTCCGCGCCATCATCGCCGACAACGACCGGGAATTCCAGCGCATCGCCCGGAAGATGGGCTTTTCCCCCACCCGGGAGGTGGAGCATATGGCCGCTATCGACTTAGGTGGCAGCCTGCGTTACGACTTGCCGGAGGGGTTCTCCATCGTCAGCATGGCGGAGGATTGGAACTGGTATCAATACAACAGGTGCCTGTGGCGGGGCTTTGACCACCCCGGAAGGCCCGACGCATCGGAAGAACAGATCGCCATGCGCAAGCGGATGCTGTCAGGCCCCGGCGTCAACCCGGAAACCGTGATCTGCGTCGTCGCGCCTGACGGCAACTATGTGTCCCATTGCGGCACCTGGTACATATCAGGTGACGCGTTCGCCCTGGTGGAGCCGGTGGCCACCGACCCCGATTACCGCAAGATGGGCCTGGGCCGCGCCGCGGTATTGGAGGCGGTAATCCGCTGTGGAAGGCTCGGCGCCGCCCAGGCGCTGGTGGGCTCCAACCAGCAGTTTTATTACAACATCGGCTTTGACCCTATCCACACCGAAACCTGGTGGGAAGATAACAGTGAATAATGAATAGTATAAATCTGTTTTCCATTTCTTAACGTTTGCTGTTCACTGTTCAATATTCATTGTTCATTGAAATGGAGGATCCGTTCTATGGCAACCCTGGAAAATATGGATGTATTTTTCGATGCCCGTGCATTAAGCTATGACGACCATATGCTCAAAGACCTGGGCTTAGAGGAATTTTACGAGGAAATCGCCGGACAGTTAAGCAGCCTGAAGGATACGGACTGCCTTCTGGACCTGGGCTGCGGCACCGGGCTGGAGCTGGAAAGGCTATTTCATCGATACCCTGGGCTTCAAGTAACAGGCATCGATGTCTCCCATGCCATGCTGTCGGTGCTGAAAGCCAAATATCCCGAAAAAAATCTTCATTTGATCTGCGGCTCCTACTTTGACTTGGACCTTCCGGACGGTGCCTACAGCTATGCCCTATCCACCTACTCTCTGCACCACTTTTCCAAGGATCAAAAGCTTAACCTCTATCAAAGGATCCACCGCGCGCTGAAGCCTGCAGGAATGTTCGTACTGGGGGATTACACGGTGAAAACACAGGAGGAGGAAGATTTTTACCTAAGTGAAAGCCTGCGCCTAAGCGGGGAAAACCTGCCCGGCGGCTCGTACCATTACGATACGCCTTTCACAACGGAAACAGAGATCAGCCTTTTGAAGGATGCGGGTTTCACGGACATCCGCATCGCAAGGCAATGGGAAAGCACCACCGTCTTTGTTGCCGTCAAGTAACCATCTGCCCGGCGATGCCTACGATCTCCTTGTACCTTTTCAGGCCAAGGCCATTTAAATAGCCATACAGGCGTTTTTCCCACAGGGGCACATCCTTAGGGAGCGCCCCTGCTTCCGGAAAATTCCATCGTCCTTGCATCTTAAGTCCGCCGCGTCCCATACGCATAAGGGCTGCAAGCTCCTCCTTGCCGAGCACCGAAAACAGCCGGAACATTTCCTGTTCCATAAAACAGCCGCATTCCATTAGCCCGGTCAAATCATACAGGCTGTGCACACGGCGGCGAATAAGCAGCAGCTTGTCAGAAAAAAACCGGCAGGCAGCAAGTTCATTGCTAAGCGCGCGGAAATCCTCATCTTCCATGGGGTCGCCGTCCATCATAATCACCGGCAGGGGCGGCGATTCCCAGGGCGGGAAGACGCCGCTCACGTCCCCGTGCTTCAGCGCCGGGACAAGATGCCGGGCCAGCGCATCCGTCTGGTGGGTAAGCAGCGCCCGGAAGGAAGCGCTTTTAACGTCCATATCCTCTATCAGCTTTCCGCATGCTTCCTTCACCCTTTGAAAGATGATATCCCGGGGCAGGTGGGCCAGCGACTCTATCAGCTGCCCGTTTTCTACCGCGTGAACGGCAAGGGAGGATGCCCGCCCGCTTTTGCGCAGGCAGCCATGAAGGGCAGCGGCAAAAACAGGTTCAAACACGTTGACGGGTAGGGCGGCGCCCCAAACCCCCTGGGCTCTGAGCGTTCCTTCCACCTCTTTCAAAGGGAAGCGGCGGCAAAATATGTTTTCCCAGTACAAGGTTTCCAGGAAGTGAAGCATCCAGGTAATCCCCGTTTGGGCACAGGGAATGCTGGCGGGGTAATCAAAATCACCCGGTGTATCCTGTGCCGCGAATTCCATGTCATAGGCACGGAAAAAGCCTGGTATGCCCATTTCAATCGCCTCCCGGTAGCATGGCGCATCCACGGGCAGCATCGTACTTTGAACAAGATACATCAGCCGCTGCGCTTTTTTGAACTGCCTTAAAAGGATTCCCCTGCCCTCCTCATACAGCGCTTCCGGCTCTTTTTCATCCCCTATATCTCCGTTCTGCTTTAGGGCTGCGGTATACAGAATGCACCTAAGTAAGCTGCCCGCTGTTTCCAACGGCACGGAGCTGCTTTCTTCATGGGTGTACTTTTCCATTTGCCTTTGCAGAAGGCGGAGCCACAAAAGCCTGTGCCGCTCCGCATCTTTCGCATTCCCAGCCGGCAGCGCGACTTCACCCGTACCAACAAGATCATTCATCCGCTTCTTCCTCCCTATCGTCCTCCGCTTCCTCTTCTTCCTTCACGGCTCCGTGCATTTCCCTGGCCAGGTGCCTAAAGGCAGCATCCCGCAATAGTTCCAATGAACCCTGGCATTCCCCGTCGAAGCGCTCCCTCAGAAATGAAATCAACTCGTTATCGCCGATGGTGTCAAACGTTTCGTTTTTCATGTGATAGAAAAGCTCCATCAGCGCTTCCAGCATATCCACCGCCTGCCCGTTTTGGAAAAAGGCGATTCGTAAAAAGCAAGGATCATCTTCTTCACAATGCCGCTCCCGAGCTCAAGCCGCCCGCTGTCAGAAAGCGCCAGGTCGCGAGCATGTAAAAGAGCAATGGCCTGGCGGGGCGTAAAAACAAGCCCCGTTTGCGCCGTTATGTCGTTGACACCGAGAATGTCGGATACGGATTCCCGCCTCATGGGGGACCCATTCATCAGCGCCAGCAGATCATCCATAAAAAATTCCATAAGAAATTTCTCCTTTCCATCAAATTCACTATTGACAAATATCGCGATCTGTGGTATTATTAAATTTAAAGTAGTTGAAATGCCTAGTAGGCGGCAAAATAGTATATCCCCACGCTGCCGTTTTGTCAAGCGGCGTTTTTTTTGCCCGCATGCAAAAGCACAGGTGAGCCACTTGCGGAATCATCATACAAATCATTGAAATATTGCAGGTCTATCCTACGAAACAATCTGGCGAAAGTATGGATTATATGTTATATTTTAATACTGGAACATATAATTCGTCCACGCAATTTGAAAGCGAGGAAATACATGCAGTCCTACAAACGGCACGTAAGATTTTACAGGGGGGCCAGGGCGGTACTAGGTCCCCTTTTAAAGCGGCTGTTTTGCTATGAAGCGCAGCCCGCGCAACAAATCAACGGGCCATATATCGTTATTGCCAACCACACTACCGACCTGGACGCCTTATTTGTCAGCATCAGCTTCCCCAGACACATGTATTTTGTGGCTAGCGAGCATCTTTTCCGTACACGCGTATTGGGCGGCTTATTAAAATATTTTTTGGACCCAATCCCCAAGCAAAAAGGCGGGGCGGACATAAGCACCGCCATGCAGATGGTAAGGCGGCTGAAAAAAGGCATCAACATCGGCCTGTTCGCCGAGGGCAGCAAATCCTTCCACGGCAAGCCCTGCCCGGTAGTTGCGGCCACGGGAGGCCTGGTGAAAGCTTCCGGAGCATCCCTTGTCACCTACCGGCTGGAGGGCGGCTACTTTACCAGCCCCCGCTGGGCCCACACCTTCCGCCGGGGCCGGATGAGGGGCTACCCCATCCGCGTTTATTCCCCCGAAGAACTTGCCCAAATGACGCCGGAAGAAGTAAACGAAGCCATCGCAACGGACATCGGGGAGGACGCCTACCGGCGCCAGGCGGAGGACCCTGTGGCTTACCGCGGCCACCGCCTGGCCCAGGGGCTGGAAAACGCGCTGTACATGTGCCCCAATTGCGGAAAAGTCGGCACGCTTCACGGGGAGGAAGACACATTTTCCTGCACCTGCGGGCTAAAAACGAAGCTTGACGAAATGGGCTATCTTTCCGGCGGGACCTTTCGCACCGCCGACGAATGGGGCGCCTGGCAAAAGGAAAAGCTGCGGAAAATAATTCAAAGCGGGGACGCGGCGGAGCTTTTTTATGACGAGGATCAGGAAATCATCCGCATCCTCCCCGGCCACCAAACGGCGCTTGTAACCCGCGGCACGCTGTCAGTGAGCCGGAATGGCATGTGCTTAGGTGATTTCTTGCTGAAATGGCACGAGGTGCTGGGCATGGAAGTGATCGGTAAAAACAAAGTCGTCTTTTCCGACGACCGGGGCAACCATTATCAACTCCGTTCCCAAAAGGAACGCAGCGGGCTCAAATACCTGGATACGTACCGCCTCATAATACAAGAACGGAAAGGAAGCGATTAAAGTGGATTATTCCGCCGCCAACACAGGGCTTTGGAACTTTTTTATCAACATGGGCATCTTGGCCGGCGCGCTGCTTATATCCAATGTGCTTTTGCGCAAAAGCACCCTCATCCGCAAGACATTGATGCCCACCGCGGTGCTGGCCGGCTTTTTGCTGCTGGCCTTGCGAAGCCTTGGCATTTTGAACCTTCCGGCCGCGTTCTTGGAAATGGTCACGTATCACGGCATCGCCATCGGCTTCATCGCCCTGTCCCTGCGCAGCACCGGGGAAGGGGATAAGAGCCAGGGCAAGGGATTTCAAAGCGGTGCTCTGATCATCAGCACCTACATGATGCAGGCGGTGGCAGGGCTTCTCATTTCCATTGCGCTGGGTTATACAGTTATGCCGGAGCTTTTTAAGGCTTCCGGAATCCTCTTGCCCATGGGCTACGGCCAGGGGGCAGGCCAGGCCAACAACGTGGGCAGCACCTATGAAGCGCTGGGGTTTGCGGGAGGGCAGTCCTTCGGCTTGTCCCTGGCGGCGGCGGGCTACCTTTGCGCCTGCCTGGTAGGCGTCATTTATCTGAACGTACGCTCCCGTAGGGGGCTGAAAGTAGGCCGGGACACGGACCTTTTGTCCGGCTCCGTCACCGTGGACACCTTTGAAGATAAAGGGGAAGCCCCCCTGTCCGAGTCGGTGGACCGGCTGTCCATCCAGGTGGCGCTGGTATTTCTTGCGTATTTGCTGACCTATCTTGTGACCCTTGGACTGACAAAAGCCTTAGGCAGCGCCTCTGAAAGCCTTGGCAATACGCTGTCGCCGCTGTTGTGGGGCTTCAACTTCATCACCGGCTCCATGCTGGCGCTGCTCATCCGTGTTATTATGAAGGCGCTGCGCAAATCAAGGGTAATGACCCGCCAATATCAAAACAACTATTTGCTCAGCCGCATCTCCGGCCTGGCTTTCGACCTGATGATCGTATCCGGCATTTCCTCCATCAACTTTTCAGAGCTTTCGGGCCTGTGGATCCCCTTCCTTTTGATGGCTGTGACGGGCGGCGTGACCACCTTTTATTATCTGCGCTGGCTTTGCAAGGTGGTGTACCCCGGCTACGCGGAGGAAGCCTTTGTGTCCATGTACGGCATGTTGACGGGCACCATCAGCTCCGGCGTGATCCTCCTGCGCCAATTGGATCCCACCTTCAAGACGCCGGCCGCCAACAACCTGATCACAGGCTCCAGCTTCGGCATCGTGCTGGGCGCGCCGCTTTTGATCCTCATCGGCCTGGCAGCCAAATCCGAAGCCATGCTCTTTCTGACCTTGGGGCTTGCGGTCATCTATGTAATGATTTTGATCTTTGTCATGTACAAGGGCAGCAAAAAGAAATAAGGCAACGACCGCCTTGTAAAGAAATTGGGTTATACAAGGCGTATCAGGCCGTCAAAATAGCTTCTATTTTGACGGCCTGATATATTACGGTATGAAAAATGTCGTAAATTCCCAAAGTAAGTTCCACAGTGGGAAGAGTGTAGAATTAACATTGAAAAACAAAGGAAATAAGTTTAGGAAGAGCGGCATCAATTATGGTTAAGAGCGGATTGCCAGGTATAGCAGAG
>JAEZQK010000047.1 GCA_023413135.1 Bacillota bacterium | reverse complement strand
GTACGTGCATTACTGTGGGTGCCACATTTGCCATCACATCTCTGACAGGAAACGCCATCACTGTGAAGCAGGCACAGTATAGACAGTCTGGTGCGTCCTCCTGGAGCACTGCAACGACGCTGACAAGTGGAGCCACGTCAGTAATTGCGACAGGGGTAAGTATCGCGTATGCCTATGAGGTGCTTATTACGTTGAGGGACACCGTGGGGCAGACATCGACCTATCAGACCAGCATCATGCCTTCCGCAAAGCTGTTCGATTTCCGCAATGATCGGGCCGCTTTGGGGCGGATCGCCGCTACCGCCAACCGGTTCATGCTGCCCCCGGGCTGGGGCTTTGAGTATCAAGGACAAGTAATCGGGGTGCCATCGAACCCAAACCTGCTGATCAATGGGAACTTCCGTAATTTCGTTAATCAGCGTGCAGCCTACGACTATAATGTAACCGGCAAATACACCGTTGATAGATGGTTATTAACAGTGACAGCAGGGAGTACCGGATACCATTTATACGCCGACCCGAATGGGTATATTGAACTGCGTGCGCCAACATCCGGGGGTACTTCTTATCTAATCCAGCGTGTGGAAGATCCTAAAAGTTTTGTTGGGTATTACACGCTTACTTTCTATGCAAAAATAGCAGCGGGGGGGACTATAGGTGTATATGCAAACAATGGCGAAACGACACTAGGTTATGTTAATTTTTATGCAGACGGTTCGGGTTATAAGGCTTATTCTACTACGGTATACCTTGACGGAACGCAAACATCATCATTTTTTGCAATAGCCGCGCTTCCAGGAAGTATTGTAGATATTATGTGGGCAAAGGTCGAAGTAGGTGGGATAGCAACTCCTTTTGTTCCCCGCTCATATGCAGAAGAATTGGCGATGTGCCAAAGGTACACTACAAAGTTGGTCTCCCCAGCAAGCGTTATGGGCGTTGGCGGGGTCAGCGCGAACGGCACTCCCATATACCTGTCTTTTGCAATTCCAACAGCTATGAGGGTTACCCCTAGTTTGATCAACGATAGCTCAGGAGCAATATACCTGCGTGGAAAAAACGGGCAAGCAACAAACGCCGGAACTGTATATACAATGTACAGTATCTGTGACGGTAGCGTTATTGTAAGTTTTCCCAACCCAAACACTACACTGTTCCCAGCAGGAACAAACATTACTGGCTCCATTGAGAATTGTAAGTTATTACTTGACGCTGAAATCTATTAAGGAGGTGAGCGCGTGGCTATTGTATATGCGAAGGTTGATGGTGGTGGCCGGATCGTTGATGGGCCCCAAAGCAGCATATTTCTGCTAGACCCGAATGGATGGACGCAGATTGACGAAGGCGAGGGTGACCGCTACGCCCATGCCCAAGGGAATTACCTGCCTGGGCCAACACTTACTGAGGAAGGCATTCCGTGCTACCAATGGGATGGTGAGAAGGTGGTGGAGCGCACAACGGAGGAAATCGAAGAGGACAGAGCCGCCCTTCCATCCCCGGAGCCAACTTTAGAGGAAAAGTTGAAAACCCGCCTACAAGCAGCCGAAGACGCGCTGCTTTTTTTGATGGACTTACAAATGGGAGGGATGTTTTAATGTATCAGTTTATCTTGAACATGTGGATCATGGCACGGATCAACGAATCTAAGGTCAGAAGCTATGTGCCTTTATACATTACACAGGCGGAGTGCGACATGATTCTTGCCACACCGCAAGGCGGGTTGGACAAGGCTGTAACGGTGTAACGCTATCGGCTGCTTGTAGGAAAGATAACTTTAAGGAAGGTGCGAAAGCCCCTTCCTTTTTTGCTGCGCTTTTTTAGGACAATCCTCCGGCGCCTCGCGCCACCTCCTTTCAAAAGGAGGCTTTTTTATGCGCAAATGAAGGGAGCGGTAAGAATGGCCCAACAGCAGCTGCAGACTCAAATCGTATTATCCGGACGGATAGATTCTTCCTTCGGGCCATTGGCCGCGGCGCTGGACGGGCTGGCGAACAAAACACTTGCGGTGGCTGCTAGCGTGAACCAGGTGAGCCAGCCCATTTTGAGGACCGGGAAGGATGTCACGAAGCTTTACGCGGGCTTTGATGACGCCATGCGGTACATACAGGCCGTATCCACGCTGACGGAGGATCAGCTGCTGGCGGTGGAGAAAGCGGCCCGGAATGCCGGGAAAACCACCCGGTATTCCGCCACCTCCTCGGCGGAGGCGCTGGCCTACGGCGCGGAGGCAGGCCTTGAATACAAAGAAAACATTGAGCTATTGCCGGATGTGCTAAACATGGCGGCGGCGGGGAACATGGCGCTGGAAACGGCCATGGACCAACTGCTGACGATACTGTATTCCACCGGCACGCCGCTCAATGAGGCCGGGAGCCTGATAGACCACCTGGCCGTGGCCGCGTCGAGCAGCAAAACGGACATAGAGAGCATGGGCGAAGCGGTGGAGCGGCTGGGCGGCATCAGCCGTTATGCCAAGGGCGGCACCACGGAACTGATGACCATGCTGGCCATGATGGCCCAGCGCGGTCAAGAGGGCTCGGAAGCCGGTACTTACCTGCGCAACGTGATGCTGGCGCTTGTGGCTCCCACCAAAGGCGCCGCCCAGGTGATGCAGGAGCTTGCCTTCACGGAGGAGGAGATGGAGGAGGCGCTGGAGGGCGTCAACCTCACAAACGCATCAAAGCAGATAGATGAAATGGGCTTGCGGGTGTACGATACGGCAACGGGCAAGCTTCGCCCGATGATCGACATCCTGTGGGATCTGAAGACCATCACCGATGCCATGACGGAGCAGAAGCGGAACGAAGTATTGGGGAACATCTTCCCCAAACGCACGCTGTCCGCTGCCACCAACCTGATGGGTGAACTGGATATCTCCTATGAGCGGATCGCGGAAGCGCTGGAGCACACAGAGAGCGCGGCCAAGCGCATGGCGGATACCAGGGAAAGCGGGATTGGCGGTGCGTTGCGCAGGCTAACCAATGCTGCCGATGAACTGAAACTTTCCTTCGGGGAGGAGCTTGATGACAGGATCAAGCTATGGGCGGGGTCTGTTCGGGATTTATCGCTGGCCATATCGGAAATGCCGCCAGAAGCAAAAAACTTTCTCATAGACGTGGCGGCGGCCATCGGATTCATGGGGCCGGCCGCCATGTTCGCGGGGCTGACGCTGAAGGGGCTGGCGGGGATCCTGGCATTCATCGGGTCGCCGTTCGGCGCGGTGGTGACCGGGGCGGTGGTGCTTGGGCTGATCGTGAGCAACCTGGAGCTGATGGCCAGGTCGGAAAGGTATAACGCCATACAGCGGCATTTCGGTGTGCTGGGGGTCAGTGCGGAGGCGCTGAAAACCGCGGTAAGCTCCCTGGACGGGGGGATGGGCACGGCGCTTGCCAACCTGGACAAGTACGGACAGGCCTCGGAGGATGCGGGGACCAAGTATCAGGGGCTGCTGCAGCAACTTTCGGGGGATATTCAAAGCGCGGTGGTGTTCGGGCAGACCATCGATCCAGATACAGCAGGTAAGCTCTTTACATTGGGCGATCAGATGGTGGGGGAGGTACAAAAGGGAATCAAAAGCAAACAGATGCAGATAACCGGTTTTGTCGACCTGCTGTTCGCTGATGACCCTACGCAAGCCGCTTCCATCAAAGGAACGCTTGACGGGTACTTTGCTGGCCTTTACGCAGAAGCGGAAAATGTAGGGAAGTCGATCAGAAGCCAAATTGCTAAAGGGCTTGAAGGGGACAACGAACTAAGCAATGAAGAATGGGCAGCCATTCGGTCGGAAATAGACAGGCTGAACCAGATCAACGCACAGATTCAAAGTATTATCAATGCCGCTGAAGTGGAGGCAACACTTCAGAGAGGTATGAGGCTGGGATTCGATGCTGTTGAGACAACCATGGAGGAGTTTGCAAAACAGCGGGCGGAAGTCACTGAATCCACGAATGCGTATCTTGACGAAACGATCGGTTATATCATAGCTGCGGAACGTGCGGCTGACAAGGAGGGTAAAGGGCAGTATACCGACAAGGAACTGGAGGACATTGTTCAGGAGACCAGGCAAAGAGGCCAGGGGCTCATCATAGAGAACAATGAAAACAATGCCGCCGCTGCTGTTCGCTTCATGGAAACGGTATTCCAGGGGCATTTTGATGAACTGTGGGGTTACGGAACGGCACTGGATGATGAAGTGTCGCGGCTCATGCGTGAAAATCCGGGGAAGTCATTTGAAAATCTGCTGGCGGACGCAATTGTTGGAGGGAATCTGCCGGAGGTTGATGCAAGTGCTTTCACGGCATTCAAGGCTTGGTGGCCGTTGATGGAAAAGCTGCTTCCAGACGCGGAAGAGGCAAAAAACTGGTATGCCGGGCAAGGAGAGGCAATACCGGAGTGGATCGCAAGCCTTGAGCAAATGAAGGAAATGGCGCAGATCATTCTGGGCGGCGAACCAAAGAACCTGCTAACACACGCCTTCGGGGAGGCTTTGGGATTAGGACAGGGAGATGACTATACAAGCCAGTTCAAGGAACGGAAGGAAACAGATGCCGCCATTATCAACGCCCAGGCGCTTAACAAGTGGCTGGAGGAAAGCGCGGCCTGGGGGCTGCAATTACGAGAAACACAGGACACAGAATTCTGGAAGGGCTTTGCGGAGTATCACGAAGAGCAAGCCGGAAGGGAATTTGATATTCCTGAGTTCATCACGCCGGAATATATGGAACGGTACATCACCGATTTGCTAATGGAAGAATACATGAACAAAATCGGGATGGTGGCGCCTAACGGAAGCCTGATCCGTGACGCATTCGGCAGCCTTGTAGCACAGGCGGGAAGCTTGGGGGCGGAAGCGGCCAATGCCTTCAATCAAAGCTTTCAGCAAAATATTGGTCCCGGGAGCGTAACCGGAGGGGATGGAGGCAGGCCGGGGCTGGATATTGCCGGAATAGTGGGTGGAATCCCAACGGCGAAATTCGCTGACGGCGGCCGGGCGGTGGAGGCTTCCATCTTCGGGGAGGCCGGGCCGGAATGGGCGATACCGGAAAGCCACACGCAGCGGACGGCGGAACTGCTAAACGGAGCCAGGCTGGCCAGCGGTTTTTCGTGGGCGGAGCTGATAGAGGCCAGCGGGGGGCTGGGGGGCGGGACCACGTATCAAAACAATATGAAGGTGGTGTTCGCACCGGTGATCACCGCGGCGGACGCAACGGGCGTGAAAAAGGTGCTGGAGGAAGAACGGGAAAAATTCGTGAAGCAAATGCGGGAACTGAGAGAAGAGGAAGAAAGGAAGAGCTGGTCATCATGAAAAACACGATCATAGCCGTGCGCGGGGAGACATTTGACAGCCTGGCCTTGAAGCTGTACGGACAGGAGAAGTACGCGGCGGAGCTGCTGGCGGCGAACATGGATACATGCCACCTATTGAGGTTTATGGGTGGGGAGATCATCAACGTGCCGGAGGTTGACACGACGAATGATGATGCGGTGCCACCGTGGAAGAGGAGTGCTTGAGAGGGTTTCGCTCCTGCGGGAGCGACCAGGGCTTTCCGGTCGCCCTGGACCTTCGGGACCGTGGAAGAGGAGCGGGACGGCCAAAGGGCTTTCCGGTCGCCCTTTGGAAACCTTCGGGGCCCTGGAATTCGGAAAGGATGATGGGGTATGATTGTTCTCACGTTCAGGGGGCGGACGCTGGAAGTAAGCAGCGAGGTCATAAAGACTTTTGATGAAGTGGAGCTCACCCGGGAAGCGAAGGTGAAGGAGCAGGAGGGCGACGCGGGGAACGGAAAGCCAAAGGCCGGGTATGCCAAGGTGGAAGGGATCAAGGCGGACAGCGTAAGCTTCGAGGTACAGCTTTCACAAGCCGCGGGGACCGATGTGCTGGAGGAAATGCAAGGATGGCGGGCGCTGGTGGACGGACAGAGCGCCCGCATTTATTTTGCCGGGAATGACATTCTTGGACTGGACATGACGCTGACAGCGTGCCAGGCCACGGAGATGCGCTTTGATGGGGCGGGAATTATCAGCAGGGCGAAATTGAAGCTCACCTTCATGCAGGGGAGGGCGGGAAAAGCAAAAAGCAAGAGCAAGACTGTGGAGATCAAAATCACGCAGCAGAGTATCGACTACAAGACCGCGCTGAGTAATGCCACCAACGACATCAGAAACGATGCAAAGAACTTTCAAAGCGTGTTCACGCCTGCGATACAGGATTAGGAGGGGGTTAAGTGGCGACAAGATTTTTTATTGACACCAGGATGGCCCCTGTACAATTTGAGTGCGAGACGGCACAGGGGCGGGTTTTGCAGAACGCGAAAAACCTGCTGACAACCAGGATGGGCGATGTGCCGTACGACAGGATGCGGGGGCTAAATCCGGCTGTGTATGACAAACCGCTTCCCTTTGTGAAGGCGCATATCGCGGAAGAAATCGCGCGAGTATTGGCGTGGGAGCCGGACGTGCGCCTGATCAGGGTGGATATCAGGCAGGAGAAGGACGGGACCGTGTTTGTATGCGAGGTGGAGGTTAAGGAGGAACCGGAAGGGAGAGCACCGAGGTAAGGGATTTCGCTCCTGCGGGAGCGACCAAAGGGCTTTCCGGTCGCCCTTTGGAAATCTTCGGGCGCGAGGTGGAGTGCCCTATGAGGGATTGAGAAATGAGGGTGATGGGAATGGATGATACGTTGCACTACCTGACATTTGACCCGGAGGCCATGTGGACGGATATGCACATTGCCTACATGCAGGCGGGCGGCGATCCGCTGTATCCTGGGGATGAGAAGGAAATGCTGCTGCGGGGGCAGCTGCCGATCTTTGCCCAGGCATATGCCGCGCACGACCATGCAGCCAGGATGCAGACGCTAAGGTACTCGGTGAACGAGTATCTGGATGTGATCGGTGAAAAGCGTAAGGTTTTCAGGATCCAGGCGGTTAAGGCTAAGGGGAAGGCGGCTATCGTGTTCAAGAGGGAAACGGCCGCCTATGCCGTAGTTGCGGGCATGCTGGTGACGGATGGGGCGCGGACGTATGAAACGGCAGCGGAGATCCTGGTACCGGCCGGGACCGGGACAACGTCGAGAGAGACAGGCATCACCTGCACACAGGAGGGAACGGTGGGGAACGCGCTGCCTGTGGGTATGGAGCTATATCCGGTACAGCAAAAAGCCAGGATCCAGACCGTGACGGTCACGCAGGCGACAGCGGGCGGAGTGGACAAGGAGGATAACGAGGCTTACCGGGAGCGGATACGGGTAGGCGGATTGAACGTGGGATCGAAAAGCGCTTATGAAACGCTGGCCATGGGGGTTTCCGCCAACATTGTGGATGCAGAGGCATATAGGGCAAGCGCCGGGGTTGTGAGCATCGCATTGATCCTTGAGGAGGGACTTACGGAAACGGAACGGAGCTCCATCCTTTCTGAGGTGGAGGGCACGCTGAACGATGAGGAAATGGTGATCCTGACGGATACGGTGCAGGCGGAGGAAGCGGAGGCAGTGCCGTACACCCTGAATGTGGGGTACAGGGCGGACGGTGTAACGGCGGAGGATAAAGCGGCCAAGCTGCTTGCCGCCGTTGCGGAATACCAGGCATGGCAGGAAAATACCGTCAAGCGGGCGTTTGACCCATACAAGCTGCTTTCGCTGATGTATGCGGCGGGAGCGACCAGGCACGCATGGCTGGAAGGGAGCCATGTGAATGGCGGAGCGGTGGAGTTCACGCAAATTGCGGACAATCAAAGGCTGAAGGGGACGGTCACGCTGACGGAGATGGAGGAGTGACAATCCTCCGGAAGCGGGCGAACACAGTTCGCCCCTACATTTGATGGAGTTTGTTGGGTTCATTTCCGGAGCGCATAGAGGCCGGAAGAAAAGCACTGCGGGCGGTTGATAATCGCCCATACGTATTTTTGGGGGGATTTACATGACCATACGCTTGCCGGAGGCGAAGCTGGATGTACCATTGTTTCTTGACAAGGACAAAAACGGGCATGCACTGAAAGCCGCGCTGGAGGCGGGGAACAAAAGGTTTCTGGCAGACATCGAGCAGGCGCACAAGTACCTGTACGATGTGGACAGCATGCCGGAGTGGCGGCTTGACGATATGGCATGGGAATGGAACATGGTATGGTACGACTTCAGCATGCCGGTGGAGATCAAGCGGGAGATGGTGAGGCGGGCGGAAGCCATCAGCCAGGGGATTGGAACGCCGGGGCTTTTGAAGTACATGCTGGAGGCGGTATTTGAAACGGTGCACATACTGAACGGACCGGATTACGGAGGGGAACCGTACCATTTCCGGGTGGAGGTCATGGGGAACCGGGCCGGGGAAATGGAAGCGTGGGCGCAGCGGGCTGTGGAGATATTCAAGCCGCTGCGCTCGGTTTTTGACGGGTTCATCATACAGACAACGGAGGCGGACAAGGTGCAGGTATCCTCCGCGCTGGAGGTGGCCGTGCGGGTGACACTGGAGGGGTGAGGTTTACTCCTTCCGCCGCCTGCGGGCGGATAACACCTCATCCGGCGCTGCGGCGCCACCTTCCCCTCAAGGGGAAGGCTTTACTCAAGGGGAGGACACCTCATCCGGCGCTGCGGTGACACCGGCCGGGGGTGAGCGGGCGAACACAGTTCGCCCCTACATGGGGCGGGAATGGATGTACACATGATAGGAGAGTGATCCCATGGGATGGAACAAAGCGATTACGGAAGCGGGATATCAGCTTATTGCGCAGACGCTGCTTGGAACAAGGATTGATTTCACCAGGATCGTTATCGGGGACGGCATCAGGAGCACAGGGTTTTCCAGTGCAACGGATGCTGTTCATGCTTTGTATTCGCTGCCTATCGAAAGCAAGCTGAGGAGCGGCACGAAGGTGACCGTCACAAGCGGCATAACGCCTGACGATCTGGAAGCGGGGTATGACCTGACGGAAATTGTGGTTTTTGCCAAGCCGGAGGACGGGGCGGAAATTTGCTTCTCGGCCGCCTGCAATGATGAGGGCGGCATCCATGTGGACCCGAACAGCAATAACGTAAGCATGGACGGGCGGATACGCTGGGCCTATGAAATCAGCCCGGAGGGGAATGTGACCATAGATATGGGCGGGCTTCTATGGGCGGACTATGACCACAGGCACGAAAATGCCACGGACGCGGCGGACGGGTTTATGGCGGCGGCCGACAAGGACGCGCTGGACAAGCTGTGCGGATGGATAGACCCGGAAACGGGGGTGGCGCACGGGCTCCGGTTTGAAGAGTAGGGCGGTGATACACATTGGGAGCAATAAATCAAGTTGCCATCTCCTCCTGGTACGACAATGGAGGCAACGTATGGGCCACCCATATGACCATGGAGCTAACGGGAAATTATGGCCGTTGGGGCCGGTTCCAATTCAATTCCCTTTCCGGAGGGCAGCCGATCACCGCGCTCACATTCAGATTCCGGAAGATCAACACTGGCGGCGGCGGCACGCTGCGGCTGTATGCATCCGCTGATGCAAACCTACCTCCGGACAGCGCCACAAGCGCCTTGTACATCGGTGACCTTGCAGGCTGGGGATCAGGGGACGGGTGGAAAACCCTCACGTTCACGCAGGGTATGATGAATACCCTGTCACAGTTCACAGGCACATGGTATCTGTTCGCCGCCTCTTCCGTGTATGTGCAGTTTTACGGATACCATGGAACGTACCCGGCAAGCTTTGAAGGAACGTATTTGGACAACACGGCACCCGGCACACCGCCGTGGGCCAGCGTATCCCCTTCGCTGTATGAAAGCGGACAGGTATCTATCACCTGGGGCGCGGCGAGTGACGCCGAAGGCAATGTGACGGGGTACAGGGTGCAGTATTCCACATCGGGCGATGGTGCAAGTTGGTCCGCATGGAACACGCTGGGGACATATGCCGGGACAAGCGCGGCGGACACGCCTGGCATTGGACGCGGAGCCTATGAAAAATACCGCGTATGCGCGATAGACGCCTACGGGGTGGAAAGCGGGTACTGTGAAGCAAATGCCATACGGAAGAACAGCAGCCCCACGGCGCCGACCGCCTGCACGGCCGGGCCCACCCTACGGGAAGGAGAGGCCATAACTGTCACCTGGAGCGGGCAAGGGGACGCGGACGGGAACATTGACCATTTTGATATTGAGTACGCTACCCGGCCGGCCGGGGGAAGTTACGGGGCATGGGCAACACTCGGGCCGGACACGGCCAGTCCCTACAGCCATACACCGACGCTGGCGGACGGTACCAGGATCAAGTACAGGATCCGGGCGGTGGATGCGTTTGGGGTGGCATCAGGGTGGAAGGAAAGCAACGAGGTTATTCAAAACAGCAGCCCCACGGCGCCTACCACCTGCACGGCCACGCCATCGCTTAGGGAAAGCGGGGCCGTTAATCTTGCATGGAGCGGACAAGGGGATGCGGATGGGAACATTGACCACTTCGACCTTGAGTATGCTACCAGGCCGGCCGCGGGTGCGTACGGTGCATGGGTGGCGCTGGGAACGGATACGGCCAGCCCATTCTCCCATACGCCGGCGCTGACGGAAGGCACCAGGATTAAATACCGGATCCGGGCAGTGGACGCGATGGGACAGGTGTCCGGATGGAAGGAAAGCAACGAGGTCACGCAAAACAGCAGCCCTACGGCACCGACCAGCTTAACGGCCACGCCATCTCTTAGGGAGAGTGGGGCTGTTTCTGTCACCTGGAGCGGGCAGGGGGACGCGGACGGGAACATTGACCACTTCGACCTTGAGTACTGCACAAAACCAGCCGGAGGAACCTATGGGACATGGGTGGCGCTGGGGACGGATACGGCCAGCCCGTACAGCCATACGCCGACGCTGGCGGACGGTACCAGGATCAAGTACCGGATCCGGACGGTGGACGCGCTGGGGAAGGTGTCGGGGTGGAAGGAAAGCAACGAAGTTACGCAAAACAGCAGCCCCACGGCGCCAACCACCTGCATGGCCGGGCCATCCCTGCGGGAAGGCGAGGCCATAACGGTTACCTGGAGCGGGCAGGGGGACGCGGACGGGAACATTGACCACTTCGACCTAGAGTACTGCACGAAACCGGCCGGGGGAACCTATGGTGCATGGACGGTGCTTACGACGGACACGGCCAGCCCGTTCAGCCACACGCCGGCGCTGGCGGACGGTACCAGGATCAAGTACCGGATCCGGACGGTGGATGCTCTGGGGCAAGTATCCGGGTGGAAGGAAAGCAACGAGGTCACACAAAACAGCAGCCCCACAGCCCCGACCAGCTTCATGGCCGCGCCAACTTTAAGGGAGGGCGAGGCTGTTTCTTTGACATGGGGCGGGCAGGGGGACGCAGACGGGAACATTGACCACTTCGACCTTGAGTACTGCACGAAACCGGCCGGGGGGAACTATGGGAGCTGGGCCACGCTGGGGACGGATACGGCCAGCCCGTACAGCCACACGCCGGTGCTGGCGGACGGTACCAGGATCATGTACCGCATCCGGACGGTGGACGCGCTGGGGCAGGCATCCGGGTGGAAGGAAAGCAATGAAGTTGTTCAGAACAGCAGCCCCACAGCCCCGACCAGTTTTACGGCAACACCCTCCCTGAGAGAAAGCGAGGCCATTTCTCTTGTATGGAGCGGAGCGGCGGACGCGGATGGGAACATTGCCCACTTCGAACTTGAGTATGCTACCCGGCTGGCCGGGGGAGCGTACGGGAGCTGGATTGCGCTGGGAACGGACACGGCCAGCCCGAACAGCCACACGCCGGCGCTGGCGGACGGTACCAGGATCAAGTACAGGATCCGGACGGTGGACGCGCTGGGGCAGGCATCCGGGTGGAAGGAGAGCAACGAGGTCGTACAGAACAGCAGCCCTACAGCGCCTACCAGCTTCACGGCCACGCCAGCATTGAGAGAAAGCGGGGCCGTTTCTCTTACCTGGAGCGGGCAGGGGGACGCGGACGGGAACATTGATCACTTTAACCTTGAATACTGCATAAAACCGGCCGGGGGAAGTTACGGAAGCTGGACCACGCTGGGGATGGATACGGCCAGCCCGTATTCCCATACGCCAACGCTGGCGGACGGTACAAGGATCAGGTACCGGATTCAAGCGGTGGATGCAATGGGGCAGGCATCGGGATGGAAAGAGTCCAACGAGGTTTTACAGAACACCGCGCCGGTTACGCCGGTGATCCTGTTTCCCGGGGCGGGGAAAACCACCTTCAGCAATCAGCCGTATGTGGGGCTTTCCATAAGCGCGGAGCCGGACGCACAAACGCAGACGCTTTTCTACAGCGTGGATGGAGGCGCAGCGCAAAATGCCGGGGCAGTAACGGCGGGAACCAAAAAGCTGAAGCTGCCGGCGCTGGCCAAAGGAAGCCGCGTTTTGCGCTTCTGGTTACAGGACAGCCAGGGAGCGGAATCCGGGGTGGCGGAAGTGACGGTCACTGTAGCCGAGAACACCTATGACAGAATCTTTTTCCCTGGAACACTCCTATGGGATGAGGGGAACAGCGTCAAGCATGTACCGGAAATCCTGGAACTGAAAACACGGGTGAACCAGATGCGGTCATACTACGGGCTGGCGCCTATCAGCCTTCCGTATGAGGGGACAACGGGATCAAACTCCATCAGGCACGCGCACACGTGGATGGAGAATATGGGGGCTTTGTACCAGGGGCTGGCGGACGCATGCGCGGTGAGCGGGGCGGTGGCGCCGGACAGGGTGACAAGGGTGAGGAATGCGCCGAGCGCGGGGGTAATTAACCAGGTGAGGATGATGGTGGGGAGCTTGTAGGGGAGGATTTCGCTCCTGCGGGAGCGGCCAAAGGCGCGGGGGTTATCAATCAGGTGAGGGGAATGGTGGGGAGCCTGTAGGAGCCACCTCATCCGCCGCTGCGGCGGCACCTTCCCCTCAAGGGGAAGGCTTGGGGAAACCATCCGGGAGCCTATATGCTGGCGGATGATTGGATTCTTATGGAATAAGCGAGAGCGGGCGGCAAATGGCCGCCCGAACGCATTTTTGGGGAGGGATAATGATGGGCAGGACATACATCACCGCACGGAATCTATGCCGGGATGCGCTGGCCATGGTTGGGAAATTCAAATATGCGCAGGTGGATTGCATACGGGTGATCACGATTCCGCTGAACACGGCCGGCAAGAAGTTTGATTATACCGGGAGCAATTACTTTGTGCGGTTTGAGGTGGCTAATCTTCAGCGGCTCACAAAGGAAAGCCAGCTTGCGCCGGGTAAGGCTCTATTCAGAAGCCGGGAACCGGATGAAGAAGGGTACAATCTGCCGGCTAGATACAAAACAGGAGGAGCGTGCGATACCGGGGACTATCGGGACTACCACCACATTGGCCTGTTTTGCGGGAATGGTCAAATTGTGGACAGTAATAAAACGGCTACGCAGGACGGCCCGGCCATCAGCACCAATTGGCGGGCTTGGGAATGGGTGGCGGACATTGTGGCGGTAGACTATGGGAATGCGGCGGGGGAAAGCCCCCGGCCGGATGATGGAACGGAAGGAGGTGAAACTATGCAGACGGCAACCGTGACCACGGGTGGGGCCGGGGCGCTGAACATGCGGCAGGGGCCTGGGAAGAATTATGATTTATGCGCAAGAAATCCAAGGATTCCGGAAGGCGCCGCGGTGGAGGTGCTGGAAACCAGGGGCGAAGAATGGACACGGGTCATCTACAACGGGGAAACCGGTTGGGTTTTGGGCCAATACCTGGCAGCCGGGGGAACGCCGGGAACACCGTCCCTCCCTACGGATAATACCGGAGTAGATATGGTCAATGTGCCGAGGTTGACGCTGGAGGCGATCTACATCACCGTGGGCAATATCCTGGGAAAGAACTGACGGAGGCACGCATGAACAAAAGAGAACAATGGAGATATGCGGCGATGTGGGCGGGAGGGATGGTGCTGTCGGTTCTTTTTTTGCAAGCCGAGCATGGCGAAAAAAGCCGGAATTTCCTGCGGATGCTTGGAGAATTTCTCATGAAAGCAGCTTTGGGGATTGCGAGTTTTGTTGTTGCGGCTATCGGAGGCTGGACTGGCGCCCCGGAATCGTTGGCCTATGTCATGGCAATAGATTACCTGACAGGCCTATCGGTGGCATGCTTCGGTAAAAGCAAAAAATCAAAAAGCGGCAGGTTATCCAGCGCGGCGGGTTTCCGCGGGCTCATCAAAAAGGGGCTTATCATATGCGTGGTGGTTATGGCCCACCTGATCGACAAGGGAATAGGCGCTGGAATAACGACATGGCGGGACGTGGTTTGCTATTGCTATATGGGCAATGAGCTGCTTTCCATCCTTGAAAACTTTGAACTGCTGGGGATATGGATACCCCCGCCGCTGCGGAAGATGCTGGAGGTCATGCGGGACAAGGGGATCATATCAAAACCGCCCACAGAGGCGGAAACAATAACGAACGATAAAACGAAAGGAAATGGTATCGGATGAAAAGGATCCTTTTTGGTATTCTGATTTGCATGCTGCTTGTATGTGTTGCCTATCCGCTGCTGGCCTTGGCGGAGGAGACAGGCACCACCGGGACAAACATTACGGACTACCTGAAGCCGGAGGAGTTTGCTTCCTTTGCGGGCCAGGTGACGTTCGTGCTGCTGGTGGTGCAGTTTTTGAAGCTGCCCATTGACAATGCCCTGGGCCATATCAAAACGGAGTATATTGTATATATTGTGGCGTTGATCGCCCAGGTGCTGGCGCAGGCAATGCTATACGGATTCAATAGTTTTACGTGGGCCATCCTCCCCAAGTGCATTGCCTATGCTTTCCTGGTGGCGCTGGCAGCGATGAAAACCTACAAAGAGGCCATACAGAAGGTGGAGGAGAAAAAGGCGGCGCTGAAAGCGCAAGCGGTGGAGGCGCTGCCCTTCGGGTGATGAACAGAAACAAATTTTACATAGCAACCCCCGGCCTTTGTGCCGGGGAGCTTTTTATTATTTTGTGGGAACTATTGAAAATAATATCTATATATGCCATAATTTCCAAGTGTGGAGGTGGAGATATGGAGAAACATACGATATTTATATCACATATCACCGAGGAACAGGATTTGGCATTGAAATTGAAGGATATGCTAGAAACGAAATTCTCTAGACTGATTAACATATTTGTATCATCGGATGTTTCTAGTAATCCGTTGGGTTCAAATTGGCTTGACAATATTACAGGCGCACTAGAGAAATGTACTATAGCTATCATAATAACTTCACATAATTCGATTACTAGACCATGGATTAACTTTGAAGCAGGAGCATGTTGGATAAGAGGAATACCTACGATCCCACTTTGTCACTCTGGAATGGAACCAAGTCAATTACCATTGCCTTTTAAGTTGTTACAAGCGATGAACATAAAAAACTCAGAAGATATTTGTTCATTGTTTCGTGCGATAGCTGATGATATTGGATCAATCATTCCTACGACTGATGGTATAGATGAGTTTTTGGGGTATGTAGCTGATTTTGAGAGTAAATATACTTTTTGGGATCAATGCAACTCAAAATTTAAAGAGCTTGTTGGTTATGTTCCTGATCTATTAGAATGTATCAGAACTGGAGTCTCTTCAAAAACAAGACTGAAAGGTAGAATATGTGATGATGTGGAGTTGTTGATGGAAACCTATTTTATGCCGAATAATATGATGATGATGGAAAGACATGGTAATGGAATGACTCCAGGAGGAGAGTTTGTTGATTGCTTTTTTTCACCACTAAGTAAACTGATTGATATACGGAACGATTCACATTTCATATACAATAGGCCATTGTGAGGAGAACGAGCAAAGGCGGAGTGTATCAGCCGATATTATAGGGAACAGAATGAGCGATATCATAAAGGATTATAAAACCTCCCCGGTAATCAACCGGGGGGATTTTTTTGTTCAGGCGGATGCATATTAAGAATAGGTTCTTTTTACTGGAGGTCATATGGATATATTTGATGTGCGGAGCGCAAGACCAATGCTTTTATCAGAAGAGAAAAGCCCGTTTGATTCACCTGAATATATTTATGAGTTGAAATTGGACGGCATAAGGTGCCTGGCTTATTTGGACAAGGCCGGAAGTGACCTTCGAAACAAAGGGAATATCGCTTTGGCGTCAATATATCCTGACCTTGAAGACATCCACAAACATGTGGCTGGGAAAATTATCCTCGACGGTGAGCTTGTAGTGGTATCGGATGGAAAGCCGGACTTTGAAAAGCTACTGCGCCGAGCGGTGATGTCGGACCGTTTCAAAATACGGTTGGCAGCGGCAGCCAATCCAGTTACATATGTTGCCTTTGATATCCTCTATCAGGATGGGCGGGAACTATATGGTGTACCATTGCGGGAGCGAAAGCGCCTGCTTAACGATGCTATAAACGAAACTGAGCGGATTGCCATTTCGAGGGTGATGGAGCGGCAAGGTATTGCCCTGTACAACCTGGCAAAAGAGATGGACCTGGAAGGGATCGTAGCCAAGAGGGCCGACAGCCTGTATCATCCAGGAAAGATATCAAAGGATTGGATAAAGATAAAATATATGCAGGAGGAAGATTTTATTGCTGCGGGATACATTCAAAAATCCGGTAATGTGGTCAGCCTTGTACTTGGAAGGCAAGAAGGCGGCATGCTGCGATATGAGGGGCATGTAACGCTTGGGGTATCGCGGGAACAAGTACGAAAAATGGATACCAGCCCCAATTGTCCGTTCGGGCAAGTTCCGCCAGGGAATGAAGATGCCAAATGGCTTGCGTTTATGCCTCTTTGCACTGTGAAATATATGAAACGCACCACCAAAGGCGGTATGCGGCAGCCGGTGTTCAAAGGATTCAGGATGGGAGTTACATCATGAGACGAGTGCTATTTTGCTTTTTCCACAAACCAAAGGGATTTCTCATCATGAAACAGGACGCGCTTATGTGTGCGGTTCCTTGTTGAAATATCGCATAAATACCGTAAACCTATGCCGCCAGCGTCACTGTGGCCGGTGCGGCGTTCTGAAACCCTGGAAACTATAAAGCGCATATCATCAGCCAAGTAAATGGCGGTCGGAGTGAAGATACCATCCACGTCATAATAGCCTTCTACTTTCTTCAGGCGTACCTTTTCCATGTTTTTCACTGCTCCCGATGGGTATGATTTTGACGTGTTTTCGGATTTCAGCTCCTCATGCAATTCCTCCATGGTGGGTGGATGGTATGTGGGCATGCAATCATCATCATCCGTGGTCTTGAGATCAAACATGGGCAGTATGGCATTGTATATATCATCTACCGTCACGGATGACGGGACAGGCTGATCTGGAAGCGCCAGCAGCGCAGCGCGCATTTTCACGGCCGCCGCAAGATCCCAGTGGCGCGGTTGTTGAACCTTTTCTGAAAAAATCGCCGTGAAACATGCCAGGGAAAGTTCTTTTAAAGTCATTACGCATCACCTTACTTGCCTGTATAGAAGGGCTGGGGATGGATTATGTGGTCATCCTTGGGAGACAGGGAAGCAAGCTTGTTATCTAGCATCACCGTGCCGCGCAGTATGGAGGATGGGCCAAAGCGGTTGCGGATTAAGTCTTTTGCGCGCTCCAATGCCAGCTCCTTGTCGCGCTTCCGATCCAGAAAATCCAGTTGCTGTGGTGCGGAGGCAGAGGAAAGGGATGTACAGAAAATGCCCAGGGAACGAAGGGGGAGCATGTTGGAATAACGCTCATGGAAGAGGGTTTGCGCCATCTCAGCGATTTCCCCGGAGAGGGAGGTGGTATGCCGGAGTGTACGCTGGCACGAGGCGCAGTTCAGCTTCGCATCACGCAGGCCAAAATGAACGACCTTGGCCACTTTATCCTGCGCACGGAGGCGGGAGGCTACGGACTCCGCTATGACATAGCTGCCGGCAGCCACCTCATCCGCTGTATGCAGGTCATGGGGGAAGGTGATGGAGTGACCAACGCTCTTTGCCACGTCGTTGACACCCACCGGACGGACCGGGTATGTTTCCTCCCCCTGGGAAGAATACAAGAGTTTGAGGCCATTGACGCCGAGCAGGCGCTTGAGAAAATCGGACGGGGTGTTGGCTAGATCGCCGATGGTGTTAATACAGTACTTTTTCAGCTTTTGAACCGTCGCTGCACCAATGTACAGCAAATCACCTACCGGCAGCGGCCATACAATGTCCTTGTAGTTTTCGGGCGTGATGACGGTGGTGCCGTTGGGCTTCTTATAATCCGAGCCCAGCTTTGCGAACGTCTTTGTGAAGGACACGCCGATGGAGACCGGGAGCCCAAACCGTTCCCAAATGACCAGGCGCAGGTGATTTGCCAGCCTGCGGCCATCCTCCAGGGTTATGCCGCGTTTGGTGATCTCCAGCCACGCCTCGTCGCAGCCGAAAGACTCAACCAGCGGGGAATACTCGCAAAGGGTGTTGTAAACGCCTACACTATAGGGCATGTATTTATCGTAATCGGCTACCTTGAGAATGAGCCTGGGGCAACGCTGCAGAGCAAACCATATCGGATTGCCAGTGTCTATGCCGTATTGTTTCGCCAAATAGTTTTTCGCCAGAATGATACCGTGGCGCATCATAGGATCGCCGCATACGGCAACAGGTTTGCCGCGCAGGGAAGGATCCTCATTCTCCTCGGCAGAAGCATAAAAGCTATTGATATCCACATGCAGCATGACGCGGTAGGTTTGCATTGGATGCGCCTCCAATTAAAAGAGAACAAATGTTCTTATTACAAGCGTATGATAGCACAGGCGAAAATGAAATTGCAATGAGAAATATTGGGTGCACACTTTTGGGGGGAAAAGGCCCACGGACAGGCGGGAGGGAAACGGTTTTTTTAGCGATGGAGGGGCAGGAAAAGTGCCCGTTGGCCCGGCGTTATTGCCGTGTTTACATGGCCAAGCTTAACAGGGGTTCATGCCAATACACGGCGACAAGTCTGTTTTTCATCAGGCGGCGCTGGAATATGCCACCCTCGCAACGGGTTTGTATGACTATAGACTTAGCCGTTTCGCTGAGGACCGCCAGCACGGTGCATGTGAAGCCGTAGTTCCACATGAGCACATCACCGGGCTTGAGCTCGGCGGCCGGCTTGGCCTGGACCAGGCCGATGCCTTGGAGGTGTATTGTCTGCATGGGCGCCTCCTTTGTCAAATTCGGTCCGTTGCGGGACTATCAGACGGGTTATGGGTTGCAATGCAATTCTTCTTCCGTGACAGTGGCCCGCTCAATGTCGCTCCTGCTGATGCGGTGGATCATGCGCCCGACGCGGTTTCCAGTCAGGACCTGCCGGGCGCTGTAATGGGTGGGGTGCTCCAACAAATCGGCAAACCGATAAACGCCGCTGCTGGTGGCGATGGTATACACTTTGCCCTTGATTGCTGCCATGGTTTTTCCCCTTGCTGCCCGGCCCCCTTGCGTGGCCTGCCGGCCTCGGCTTCCCGCGACGCCGACCGCTGCCGGCCGACGTTTCGACCAGGCACCGGCCTGGCCATCATCAGGCGGGTATCATTAGGCAATTTCAGGCTCCTCCGGCGCTTCTTTAACGATGCCTACTTCTTGCTCTTCAAAGGTGCAGCCAAGGATAAAATCAGCGGCCTTTTGTGCAGCGTTGGCGGCTTTGGTGATTAGGGAGGGCTCCGCGCTGCGGATGGCATGCAACCAGCTTTGGATATATGCGGCGCTGTTTTGTACCATAGCCATGGTGCCAAGGCCGGCATGGCTGTACATCATGGCGGCGCCCATTTCTGCAATGAGCTCTTCCCGGCTGTATGTTTGATCACCATAGCGGTGGTGCTCGATGATCCCTTCCCTTGCCAGGCGGCGAGCATGGCCGGTGCTGTGGGTCATTTCGTGGAAGAGGACGCCATACCGGCGGGCCTGGTCCTGGAATTGTTCCTTTGTCGGCATGGTGATGGAATCATCAGTGGAGCGATAAAAGGCGCTGTTTTGCGCGGAATAGTGGAGCGTGACGCATTCCCGCTGGATATAGTCCTGTACGATGCTTTCCGCGTGCTCAATGTCCATAGCGGGCGCCGGCTGTTTTTCGGGCAGTTTGGAGGGTATGCCTTCGGTATCCTCCAGGTGGAAAACGCGGTAATATTTGCAGGGGCGGGGAATCAGTTTTTCCTCTCCATCCGGCTGGGTGTAGGCGTAGAACTTATAAAACACCACGGGATAGGACCGGGCGCCCTTCTTGACTTTGCCGCCAAGCTGCTGGACCTGGTGGAAGGTCAAATACTCGCCGGGGCGATCCAACAAAAGCGCGTTGATTCCGCGGTAGCCCTTGCGGCTTGTGTAGCTGATGCATGCATCTGCCCAATCTTTCTGCCAGGGGATAACACCCTTTTCAAGCTGTTCTATGATTCGATCGCGGACGGTTAAATAAACGGCATCGTTGGCGCTGGAATTATGCCCGTTGGTGTTCCCTTGGGTGGAGGTGCTGGAGGCTTGACGGTTGTACATGGTTCATGCTCCCTTCAAAATGGCCGCGGTGCGGCTGTTTATCGTTTGTGGGGGATTTGGCATCCCGCGAGGCTGGAAGGGCTCCAGCGTTTCGGCCCGTTGCCGGCGGGCCATCATCAGGCGGGGATCAAGCGGCCAGCTTCATGCCGGCCAGCTTGGCGGCTACTTCCTCAGCGGCCCGGCGGGCCTTGGTGGTCAATTTCTTTTGCCAGGCTTGATTGTTGGGGGACCAGAAGAAACCGGCATTTGATACAAGCTCGATAGCTGCTTTGCCGGGGTATTTGCGGAAAATGATTTGGGTGCGCCCTAACTCCTCATTGAACACGATTTTGAAGCCTTTGCCGTAAATGGTAGGCGTGGCCGGCTCTTTGTGTTCAACGGGAGCCGGCCGGGTGATGGGCTCCATGTCTTCGGCCATCTTTGACGGATCAAACACGGGGCGGGCGATTGATTCATTCAGCATTGCGAACAGGTCCGGCGTTTCTGCGTTCTTTTCGGCATAGTGCAGGGATTCGTGCCAGGCGGCGTATACTTCGTCGTATTGTTCATGCTCCACCGAAAAACGGAGCTTTGCATTTTCCCCTGTGGGAAGGTCCACAAAAACGGTGATTTGCTGGGTTTTCTTGCTCAGGCTGTAACCAGCGGCGACGGCCTGACCGTCAATCAAAACATGGTCCGGATAAAAATGCGTCATGGTGTTTCCCCCTGGGGCCCGGCCCCCTGTCGTGGCCTGTCGGCTGGCGATGGCCAGAATGATAGCACGATTTTTGAGGCTGTACGGGAAGAGCATCCAAAACTGAAAAAGTCCCCCTACGGGGGAAAAATTTTTTTGAGCCGCAACGCGCGTGCACACGTATGTAAATAAATAATTTATTATCTTACCTCCAACCGCGCTCGTTCTGATGGGTCCGGCAGTCGGCCCGGTCGGATGGATGAAGAGCAGCGTCGGCGGCTGGCGATCCCTGGCCAGGTGATGAGCATCAGCGGCCGGCCCGGTGGCCTGGAGGAGAAGAGCAGCAGCGGCCGGCGATCCTGACCAGGTTGGAGGGCAGCACAGTGGGTACAGCCTGAGGCTCTTCACGTGATGACATCATGCATGCATCAAACTATCACGCGCGCGCAATAAAAACCTACGGTATCGTACTAGATAAAAAGGTACTGTGCCGCTGAGGGAAACGCATGCGGCGCTGGCGACCCCGACTTTTCCCTAGTTTTTGAAATAAAAAAGTTGATTTCCTTCCATAATTCGCTGTACAATATGAAATACCTTAATATGAAGTTTAAATTTTTCTGCACCAAAAAAATCGGAAATTTCGGCTGTTCTATATTTCATTCAAAAGAGGAGAATGCTAAGTGCTACTATTAAGAGGAATTATGGGAGAGCAATATGCTAAGAGGATTCGAAACGGCGTTGTTGGATTTCGCGACCTATTATCCACCTTAATTGATCCCGTAAATACCGGTTATGCATATTCATCATTTGATGAGAAAAGGCTAAAAAAAATTATCTATGATGCAATGCGGGATCCTGATTATGAAAAATTCATATCACTAGAGGATGCAAAACGACTGAGGATGATTCTGAATCCTGTTGTACCTTTTTGCTATGCAACATACTTTCATGTCGTAAACAAAGATACAGCTTCTTGGATTGAATCGTTTGGTGAAGAGGCAAGGTTCATATTTATAGAGCCTAAGATTGACAAATTGTCAAATAACATGCTGGGAAAACATTTGCTTGGAAGAAAAATGAAGTACGTTCCAAATATTAGAGAATATTCTCCGAATGACTTTGTTCTTGAAACAACTGGCGCTTTGTGTATGTATGAGGAGGATTTGGTTGAGAGTCCCCCCGTTGATGAAGTGGCGACCTATGCAGGAGCTATGTATCATATTCTATACGGATTATTCACACGCGAGACAGATAAGTTCTATACTCATTTTGAAAATGAATTTCGGATACTATATAAAATACCAACTATTATCAATAAGGAGGGATTGTATCATTCACCAGAACCAAGATGGTTGCGAATGAAAATAAATGGAATTGATTACTATGGACAAAACGCATTTTTCAGATGTCCTGATGGCAGTGATTCAATAGATACTTACTTACATACTGATTCACCAATTGTTAGTAATCCATTTACTACCTTGCTAACGGAGGTGAAAAAAGGATATAAGTTCGATATAGTTCCAGAGTTTAGAGAAGTTGACATTTCTAAAAGTGTTCTGAGCTACGGCTACATAGGCGATAAAGATGACTGTTTGCAATTCATCGAAGACTTAGGCAAGGATCGTACTACCAATATGATGCATGCAGCCTATTCGTCATAATACATGACTATGCAGACAATTTGTCTCGCTGCAAGATGTAGATGAACACGCCGTAAGTCGCACATGGAAGCCAATGAATGCGCTAAACTAAATTGCGCTCGGTGGAGTCGTTTCTTCATTAGATTATACGGAGAGTAAAGTATAGTTATCATCTATCGTCATATGTCTGCGACGAGTTCTTCAGCCTGCCCCTGTTCCCGCCCATGTCTTTGTGCAACGAGGGAGCCACAAGCCCCTCCAACATCAACCTCAGTGGCGGAATATGCAACTGCCGCACCACACGGCAAAGCTGATCGAAAACGGTCACCTTCAGGAGGGATGCCACACGGCATCCCTCCTGTCATTTGGGCAGATAGGAATGGGGAGACCCTTGCACAATAAATGCAGGCCAGAAATTGTATATCGAAAGTCTTGTTTTTCCGCGTTTTTGAAGATTTCATTGAGTTTCATTATTCCGAATTTTTAGCGCCATTTACTTAGTTCCATATAGTGAAAAGCCGTTGAAAGGATGATCTATTCATGAACAGTCAAGGATATGCCCCAATGGGTATGAAGTGCCCCCGGTGCGGGAGTAGAAATACAAATGTGCAGGCTGTATCCATAACGAAAACGAAGCATCATAGCATCATTTACTGGCTTTTCTTTGGATGGCTGATCGACTTGTTGCTATGGATATTGACTTTTCAAGGTGAAATAATCTTTTTATAGAAGAAAAAGCATTAAGTACACCATGTTTTCCCATTATCCCGTTGTCTAGGTAATCGGGATTTGGTTTTTAACTATCGACTAAACCATAGGTTAATTGACTTAAGAATTTGCTTGTTTTATACTGTTTTCGATTACATAAGAAAGGAAGTGGCAATATGAGCATTGTTTGCATCGAGCACATAAAACCATCAGTACAAAGTAAGAAGGGGAGGGCAGCAATAGGCTGAACCTCCATGAAAGGGAGATAATTATGGATAGCACCGTAAAGAAAATAAAGTTTGATAAAGTTGTGCTCGATTGCCTTGATCCTCAAAAACTTGCTGATTTCTATATAAAGCTCCTTGGCTGGCACAAAGGATATGACAAAGACGGTTTTGTCATTATCGGTTCAGAATTCAGTAATGTTGATATTGGCTTTCAGATAAATGCGGATTATGTCCAGCCAATCTGGCCGGAAAAGGATGGCAAACAGCAGCAAATGCTTCATTTAGATTTCGCTGTTGATCCGACAGATCAAAAGTATTGGGTGAAGCAAGCTGTTTCATTGGGCGCAAGAGTAGCTGACGAGCAGTATTCAGAACATTGGACGGTTATGCTTGATCCGGAAGGGCATCCCTTCTGCATAGATGCCATGTAGAGCTTATTTTCATTACTATTGAGGAGCGGCAGAAATGCCGCTTTTCACTTTTACTACTGGATTGCTACTGGATAAACTTCGCATCCTTCATAAAATGCAGTAATATCAAGGGTGGGCGGCTTCGAAAAGGAGAAATTGCGTTTTTCAGCTATAAGAACGCAAACCCCAGCAGTTGCCCCGGCACTATTTCCGGTAATGCGCTGGACGGTCTGCAGGAGAAAATCTGCGTCCAGGTGAAGCGCGTCTACGATAGCTGCCTTCGACAGGAGCAGCTTGACGATGTAGAAGTGACCATCACCAGCTCACCAGCTTCGCTCAGGTAGCCGGAAGCACCTGCATAGTCAACCCCGCCTTCTGCCGGGAGAATCCCGACACCATCCCGGCAACGTCGCCCCCTGTGGCCCCCATTACCTTTGAGAGCTGCCGCTCCACATGGCAAAGCTGATCGAAATCGATCGCCTCCAGGAGGGATGCCACACGGCATCCCTTCTGTTATATGTGCAGAATAGAAAAGGGGAGCCCCCTTCTCGGCATGATACAGCCCAGGATTTGTCAGCCGAAAGACTTAATTTTTTGCCGTAAATTCCCAAAGTAAGTTCCACAGTGGGAAGAGTGTAGAATTAACATTGAAAAACAAAGGAAATAAGTTTAGGAAGAGCGGCATCAATTATGGTTAAGAGCGGATTGCCAGGTATAGCAGAG
>JAEZQK010000041.1 GCA_023413135.1 Bacillota bacterium | reverse complement strand
GTCGTTGCCGCGGATCTTTTCGCGCACTACTGCGTCGTCTGCCGCTCAGCGTAGCGCTGCTACGCCTCGCTTAGTCTCCTTGTATTGCGCAAAAATCTCTCGCGGCTTTGGACGCAATAATGTTTTCCATTAGTATTACAAACAGGAGGAAGATCATGCTGCGCTTTGTCAAACGTACTACGCCGGAAAATGGAACGCTGGAAGGGCTGCCTGACTGGTTTGCGGCGCTTCTTGTGCAGCGAGGCGTGGATACTTTGGAGAAGGCGCAGCGGTTTTTGCACCCTTCCCTGAACCAATTGCACGATCCCTTTTTGATGCAGGGCATGGATACGGCGGTTTCGCTCATACTCGCCGCCATCGCCCAGAAAAATCCCATTGTGGTCTACGGCGATTACGATGTGGACGGTGTGTGCGCCGCCTCCATGATGCTTCTGATGCTCAGGAGCATGGGCGCCAGGGCGGATTACTACATTCCCAGCCGCCATGACGAGGGTTACGGCCTGAACGGACAGGCGGTGAGGGCGCTTGCCAAGGAATATGGTTTGCTTTTGACGGTGGACTGCGGCATTACCAGTGTAAGGGAGGTTTCCCTGGCAAAGGAGCTGGGCATGCAGGTGATCGTCACCGACCATCACCAGCTGGGACCGGAGCTGCCTTTGGCGGATGCGGTACTCAACCCGCTGATGGGGGAATATCCCTTCCGCCGCCTGTGCGGCGCCGGCGTGGCATTGAAGCTCATACAGGCGCTGGGCGGCACCCATACGGCTGCGGAATACCTGGATATGGCGGCCATCGCCACCATTGCCGATCTGGTTCCGCTGGCGGAGGAAAACCGGGTTATTGCCGCGTTGGGCCTTGACAAAATGGCGGACACGAAGCGGCTTGGCCTCAAAGCACTGATGGATGTGGCCGGCATCGATATAAAGGATGGGAAAGCCGTGAAAGCAGGGCAGGTGGCTTTTCAGATGGCGCCCCGTCTGAACGCCGGGGGGCGGCTGAAAAGCGCGTCGCTGGGCGTGGAGCTGATGCTTACAACCGATCCTATCCGGGCCATGGAGTTGGCGGAAACACTGAATAGGGAGAACGCGCTTCGGCAAAAGCTGGAGGCGGAGATATTTGAACAGGCGCTTACACAAGTGGAGGCGGAAGCCGATTTTTTGGAAGACCGTGTCCTGATCGCCATGGGGGAAGGCTGGAACCACGGCGTCATCGGCCTGGCGGCCAGCCGGCTGACCGAACGGTTCCATTATCCGTCCATCGTTTTATTAAGGACCGGGGAGGAATGCGTGGGCAGCGTCAGGTCCATTCCCGGCGTGAACATCCATGAAATGCTGTCCGCCTGCGGCGATTTGTTTTTGCGCTTTGGCGGCCATGAACAGGCGGCAGGGCTCACCATGCCCGCTCAAAATGTTAAGGAGCTGAAGCGGCGGCTGAATAAGGTCATACAGGAAAAGTGCGACCCGCAAGCTTTTATCCCCGTCCGGGAGTACGATTTGGCGTTTCCCCTTTGTGAAGTAACAGCGGCCATGGTGCAAATGCTTCAGGCGCTGCAGCCCACAGGCTTTGGCAATCCCGAGCCTGTGTTCCTGCTTGAAAATGCCCAGGTGCAGGATATGCGCCCCGTGGGCCGGGAAGGAGCGCATTTAAAGTGCAGCCTGTATAAGGAGGGGACCTTGCGCTCCGCCATCGCTTTTCAAATGGGCAAAATGGCAGAGGCTATGCCGAAGTTTACGGATGTTCTGTTTTCCCCGGAGCTCAACGAGTGGAACGGTACCGTATCCGTACAATGCAACGTAAAGGCCATTCACCCCGCAGGCACGCAAATTCCGGACGGGGAGGAGGCTGCGCAAATGGCCCTTTTGCAGGAAATTCGGGGAATCGCGGCGAATCATTTTAAGATTCACCCTGCTTTAACGCAAGCGGATGAATCGCTGCTTTTAGAGGCGCTGGATGGCGCCCAGGGTACGGTGATCTTGGCCCATGCACCGAAAACCGCCCGGCGCATAAGCCTTACGTATGGGGAAAGGCTGCTGGTAACGGACAAGGTTTCAGACAGGCGCGGCTTCCACACATTGCTTTATCCGGCCCGGATGTCTGAGCTTACCGACATGTGGCGCACGGTGATCCTGGCGGATGGAGAACTGATGCCGGGGGAAGCATGCCTGATAGCGGAGCGCTGCCCCCGGGCCCGGATTCTCGCCTTTCCCCGAAGCGAAGAACTGGCAGACTTTTTAAAGCCCTTGACGCTTTGTGACGATTCGCTGCGCAGGCTGTACAAGGCTGTTAGACGCCATCCCGGCGCATCTTCTGCGAGGCTTGCGGAAGCTTCCGGCCTGACGGTGGCGCAGCTTATGGCCGGATTGCACATCCTAATGGAAATGGCACTGCTTGACTTTCAGGAAGAACCTTTTTCCCTGACCATGCTTCCTGCTCAAAAGTGCAGCACCGACGAGAGCCATTTGCTAAAGACGCTGAAAACATTCTCCATCTAATGCGAAAGGAGGGCCGGATATGTACGCGTACATCAGCCGTGAATGCATGCCTTTGGACCAAATCCTGGCGCGTGTCCAGAAGTACCATCCGGGAGACAGCTATCTCCTGGTAAAAAAAGCCTACGAATATGCGGAAAACGCCCATGCCGGCCAGCTTCGCAAAAGCGGGGAGCCCTATTTCATCCATCCGGCCTTCGTGGCCAGCATCCTGACGGAACTGATGATGGATGCCCCCACCATTGCTGCCGGGCTTTTGCACGACACGGTGGAGGATTGCGAGGGCGTTTGCCTGCCCAATGTGCAACAGGAGTTCGGCGAGGAAGTAGCCCGGTTGGTGGACGGCGTCACAAAGCTTTCCAAGCTGGACTTTGTAGACCGGGAGGAACAGCAGGCGGAAAGCTTGCGCAAGATGATCCTGGCCATGTCCAAGGACATCCGTGTGGTGCTCATTAAGCTGGCCGACAGGCTGCACAACATGCGCACGCTTCGCTACCAGCCGGAAGCAAGGCAGGTGGTCATCGCCAGGGAAACACTGGATATTTACGCGCCTTTGGCCCACCGGCTGGGCGTGTTTGCCATCAAGCAGGAGCTGGAGGACTTGTCCCTGCGCTACATCGACCCGGCGGGCTATCAGGATGTGGTGCAAAAGGTAGGCATGAAACGGGCTGAGCGGGAGGAGAACATCCGCCTGGTGATTTCCGAGCTCAGCGCCAAGCTGGATGAGCAGCATATCCATTACGACATCGACGGGCGGCCCAAGCACCTGTACAGCATCTACCGCAAAATGGTGCTGCAAAACCGGCCCTTCGACCAGATATACGACCTGATCGCCATCCGCGTGCTTGTGGATACCGTGCCCGACTGCTACGCGGTGCTGGGCATCGTGCACACGCTTTGGAACCAGATGCCGGGCCGGTTCAAGGATTACATTTCCGTGCCCAAGGCCAACATGTACCAAAGCCTGCATACCACCGTGGTAGGCGGGCGGAAGATGCCCTTCCCCTTTGAGGTTCAAATACGTACCTGGGAAATGCACCGCGTGGCGGAGTTTGGCATTGCCGCCCATTGGCGCTATAAGGAAGGCAGTCAAACCGCCACGGACCTGGACAACAAGCTGTATTGGCTTAGGCAAATCCTGGACTGGCAGAATGAGACACGTGACAGCCGGGAATTCATCGACTCCCTGAAAACCGACCTGTTCAGCGAGGAAGTCTTCCTGTTTACGCCCAAGGGCGACGTGGTGAATATGCAAAAGGGCGCCACGCCCCTGGATTTTGCATACCGCATCCACAGCGCCGTGGGCAACAGCTGCGTGGGCGCCAAGGTGAACGGCCGCATCGTGCCGCTGGATACCACGCTGGATACGGGCGACCGGGTGGATATCATCACCTCCTCCGCTTCCAAAGGCCCCAGCATGGACTGGCTGAAAATCGTCAAGACCCAGCAGGCCAAGGCGAAGATCCGGCAGTTCTTCAAGCGTGAGCTTCGGGGCGAGAATGTTGAAAAGGGCAAGGACATGGTGGAAAAGGAGGCCAAACGCCGAGGCGTGGCTTTAAGTTCCATTACCAAGCCCGAATATTACGAAGGAATCCTGAAAAAGTACGGCTTCTTTGAGCTGGAAGATATCTATGGTGCGGTGGGCTACGGCGGCATGGCGGCGACCTATGTGGTCACCAAGCTCATTGAGGAGCAGCGCTTAAGGGAAGCGCCGCCTACTCCCAAGCTGCCGGATGTAACACCCCAGGAATTGCAAAAGCAGCAGACGGGCAAACCAACCCATGGCATTTACGTCAAGGGCGAATCGGGGATGCTGGTGCGCTTCGCCAAATGCTGCAACCCCGTGCCGGGCGACGATATCGTGGGCTACATCACCCGTGGCCGTGGTGTCACCATTCACAAGGCGGACTGCGTGAATGTGGGCACGAGCGAGCAGGAGCGCATGGTGGAGGTCAGCTGGGCGGAGGAAAACGCCGGTACGTTCGACGCCGGCATACAGATCATTGCCTATGACCATGTAGGGCTGCTGGGCGAACTGGCTACGTATATCGGGGAAATGAACGTGCCTATCAGCGCTGTCAGTGCCAAGTTCAACACCAAGAGCAAGACCAGCACCATCACCCTGGTCATCCAGGTAACCAGCCGCCAGCAGCTGGATAAAGTGATCAAGCAATTGCAGCGGCGCTCGGATGTGGTGGAAGTGTATCGCGGAGCGAGCTGATGCGTGCAGGGATATTGAAGACGGACGCCGTTGCGGCATGTTATGCATAGGAAGAAAGCGGCATCATGAAATATCTCTCCCGAAAGCTGGCTGACAATGCGGCAGGCGGGCGATTGATAATCGCCCCTACGCCGTATAATGCTAGCTGTTTTGTCAGCCGGAGCACATAGGAAACGGAAGAAAAGCCAACACACTTTTGCAGCCGTAGGGGCGATTATGAATCGCCCGCCCTGTTCCGATAACAGTCCTGCTGCACGGCAGATAAATCCCAGCGTCCGTAGGGCGGGGGCTTGCTCCCGCCGCATGTAACGGTGCCATGTGTCTTGATCTATACAAGGTACAGACGGCGGGAGCAAGCCCCCGCCCTACAGCATCTGCATCCATCAAACCGAAGAAACGAGGCTTTTCCTTACCATGCGTTGCGTTGTACAAAGGGTATCCTCCGCTTCCGTAGCGGTCAATGGTCAGACAGTGGGCCAAATTGATAAAGGGCTCATGGTGCTCTTGGGCGTTAACCAGGGAGACGGGGAAAAAGACATTCAATACATGGCCGACAAGGTGCCCAATCTGCGCATCTTTGAGGATGAACAAGGCAAAATGAACCTATCCCTTCGGGATGTGGGCGGCTCCATCCTTGCGGTGAGCCAATTTACTTTGTTGGGCGATGCAAGGGGCGGACGGCGGCCCAGCTTTATTGAGGCCGCCCGGCCTGATTTCGCCAATCCCATGTACGAGGACCTGGTGCGCCGCTGGCGGGATGCCGGCCTCACCGTGGAAACAGGCGTTTTTCAGGCGGAGATGGCCGTATCCCTTGTCAACGACGGCCCGGTAACAATATTACTGGACAGCAGGAAGAATTTTTGAAGAGGCATACATGCAAAGCAAACTGCAAATACAAACGTTGGTAGTAGGACCCATCCGCGCCAACTGCTATATTCTATCCTTGCCGGGCCGGGACGATTGCGTGCTGATCGATCCGGGGGCTCAGCCGGAGCGCATCCTTGCGGCTGTGAAGGGCAAAATAATCGCTGCCGTTTTATTGACCCACGGCCATTTTGACCACATTGGCGGGGTGGAGGGCGTGCTTGCGCCTGATACCTTGCTGTATATCCACTTTTTGGACGAGCCCATGCTGCGCGATCCCAATAAGAATATGGCTGTGATGATCGGACAGGAGCTTGCTATTAGGGCCCCGGCCACGCCCGTCAAGGAAGGGGATGTTATAGCGGCCGCAGGTATTACCTTTACGGTATTGCACACGCCGGGACACACGCCGGGCAGCGTATGCTACCAGGCGGAAAATGCGATGTTTACCGGGGATACCATGTTTCGCCACGGATATGGCCGCACGGACTTACCCGGTGGAAGCTGGAACGATTTATATCAATCCATGAAGCGGCTGTTGCTTATGCAAAAGGAAGTTGAAGTGTATCCTGGCCATGACGATTCCACCACCATCGGCGGGGAGCAGGAGTATTTTCAATGAATGTGGCCCTTTTAACCCCCGTTCCGGAGCTTGCGGCGGAGATGGCGGACGTCCTCCGCCTGTTTTATGGAGAAATCGGCTTTTCCGTAAACGGCGGTGAGACGGAAGCGGATATGTGCCTGCGCCATGAGCTTGCGCAGAAGGATGGATCGTGGCAATGTTCATTTTTCCTGAACGGGAAAGCCATGCACCAAACGGCACCTATCCCTTTGGGCGAGAATAATGCGCTGCTTCAAAAGCGGCTTAGAAAAAGGTTGTGCAAGCAGACGCTGTACGAGCTTTTGAAGGCGGAAACAGGCTTTCATCCCCCTTGGGGATCGCTGACGGGTATCCGGCCCACCCGGCTGGTCTATGAGGCCATGCGGGATGGACTTTCGCCATTGGAAACCGCCCGGCAGGTGGAAACCACCTTCGATCTTCATAAGGACAAGGCCCTGCTGCTGAGCGATATCGTGAACGTTCAATTGGGCATGACGCCGCCTGACCTTGGGGCTGTGGATGTGTACATCGGCATCCCCTTTTGCCGGACCCGCTGCGCCTACTGCTCTTTTCTAAGCGGCGAACTGGGCAAAGGTCTTCAGGTACCGCCCTATATCGACGCGCTTATACAGGAGATGGCCTTCACCGCCCGGTTGATGAAGGATGCGGGCCTTACGCTTAGGGCGGTATATATGGGCGGCGGTACGCCCACGGCACTCCCGGAAAGTGTCTTTCGACAAGTGATTATGGCCATGGCGTCGTATTTCCCGTATGCCATGGAATATACTGTGGAAGCCGGCCGGCCCGATTCCATCAGCCGTGGGAAGCTTCAGGCCATCCGGGATGCGGGGGTTGGGCGCATCTCCATCAACCCCCAGTCCATGCGGCTTAAGACACTCGAGCTTATTGGCCGGGACCACACGCCGGAGCAAACGGTGGAGGCCTACGAACTGGCCAGGGAGATGGGCTTTTCCTCCATCAACATGGATCTGATCGCAGGCCTGCCGGGGGAGACGGTTTCGGATTTTGAATATACCCTCTCCTGGGCACGCAGACTTATGCCGGAGAGCCTCACCATCCACACCCTGGCATTAAAGCGGGCCAGTCTCTTGCGGCTTTGGGAAACGCCCCTGCCCGACGGGGAGGAAACGGCCCGTATGGTGCGCTTGGGTGCAGAGGCGGCCAGGGAGATGGGCCATAAGCCCTACTATCTCTACCGGCAAAAATACATGGCCGGAAACCAGGAGAACGTGGGCTATGCGCTGCCCGGTCATGAATGTTTGTACAATGTGGACATCATGGAGGAGACTGAAAGCATCCTGGCGGTAGGGGCGGGCGCCATCTCCAAGCGTGTCTTCGGCGGCGAGGGGCGCATCGAACGGGCACCCAACGTGAGCAATGTGGGTGTGTACATCGAAAGATTACAGGATATGCTGGATCGTAAAAGTATGCTGTGGAAGTAAGGAAAAACTTGCATCCTTCAGAAAAATTGGATACAATAAAGCACATGTGGAGGAAAACGCATGAAAAGAACGGTCAGCTTGATTCTTTCGCTCCTTCTGGCCATGGCAAACATATCTTTTGCCCTGGCGGAGGAGGTCTGGGATACCGGGAATAACGTGTACAAGGAAGGGGAGATTGTTGTGACTGAACAGGAAAAGCAAGCGGGGAATCCCATTTTCGTCATTACGCTGGAAAACGGCAATGAAATGCGGGGGGAGCTGTATCCCGATATCGCACCCCAGTCTGTAGGCAATTTCATTGCATTGGCCAACAGCGGGTTCTATGACGGGCTCATCTTTCACCGGGTCATCCCCGGCTTCATGATCCAGGGCGGCTGCCCCAAGGGCATCGGCACCGGCGGACCCGGATATCACATCAAGGGCGAATTCCAGCAAAACGGCGTTGCCAACAACTTAAAGCATACCAACGGCGTTCTGAGCATGGCCAGGAGCAGCATGCCCGATTCCGCCGGGTCCCAGTTTTTCGTCATGACAAGCGTTTCACCCCATCTGGATGGTGCCTATGCCGCCTTCGGCAAGGTGCTTTCCGGCATGGAGCAGGCCGATGCCATCGTTTCCACCCCCCGGGACAGGCAGGATAAGCCACTCACCCCCCAAGTGATCAAGTCTATCCGTGTGGAAACTTTTGGGAAAACCTATCCCTTCGAGCAGCTCTAAGAGGATCAGGTCTTTCACAGGGCGCGGCGACGGCCAATAGGCTTGTTTCTGCGCCCTTTCTATTTGCCGGAACATCTATCTTACCGGAACATTGATTAGCGCCTAAAAATGGCATATAATGAGACATGCGAATAAGGGGGGGCGTGCCCATGGAAAAACACAAGACCGTCGTGAAGGTGGCAGGCAGGGATTATACGCTATTGTCCATCGAGCCACCGGAGTTTGTGCACCGGGTAGGCGTCTACGTGGACCGCAAGATTCAGGAGATCGAGACCGCCAGCCATCTGCCTTCCAACATGGTGGCGGTATTGGCCGCCCTGAATATAGCCGACGAGCTTTTAAAAGCGCACGATGAGAATACGCGCTTAAGAAGGGAACTGCTAATGGCGCGTCAAGGCGCAAAAGAAAGCCGAAAAAGGGAGGCCAAGTAATTCATGGAGCTCTTGGCCCCGGCCGGCGGCAGGGATGCCCTGCTTGCGGCAATCCATAACGGCGCGGATGCGGTGTATCTTGGGTACACCGCCTTTGGCGCACGCGCAGGGGCCGGGAACTTTGATGAGGACAGTCTCCTTGAAGCTGTGAAGCTATGCCACCTGTATCATGTACGGGTGCACGTGACGGTGAACACGCTGGTGAAGGAGACGGAGATACCCCAAGTGTACCGGGTGCTTTCCATCATCAACCGGGCGGGAGCGGACGCGGTGATCCTGCAGGATCTGGGCGCGAGCGGCATCGTGCGGGATTGCTTTCCGGACCTTAACCGCCATGCCAGCACGCAGATGGCCATCCACAACCTGCAAGGCGCTTCTTTTTTGAAGCAGGAAGGCTTCAAAAGGGTGGTGCTGGCACGGGAATGCACCCTTTCGGAGATCAAACGCGTAGCGGATACGGGCCTTCAGACCGAAGTATTCGTCCACGGGGCCATGTGCGTGAGCGTGAGCGGCCAATGCCTCTTTTCCAGCATGGCTGGCGGCCGGAGCGGCAACCGTGGCCGGTGCGCCCAGCCGTGCCGCATGCTCTATGACTTTCATGGACGCCGGGGCTACTGGCTTTCCCCGCGGGACATCATGCTGCGGGACAAGCTGCCGGAGCTTTCCGCTGCCGGGGTGCATGCCCTGAAAATCGAGGGACGGCTGAAGCGGCCGGAGTATGTAGCGGTGGTGACCAGGGCATACCGCCAGGCGCTGGACGCTTTGGCGGAAGGCAGATTTGATCCTGCCGGTGAAAGCGAAAAGGAATCCCTCCGGCAGATTTTTCACCGGGGCGGGTTCATGACCGGGTATGTGGGCGGCAGCCAGGATGCGGGCGTGATTGATCCCAGCCGCCCGGGGCATGGAGGAATTATGATCGGTCGCGTAACGGGCGTAAAGCCTGGTTTTGCCCAGGTGAAGCTGGACAAGGACCTTCACGATGGGGATGGCCTGCAGTTTCGGGGCCGCCGGGAGGAGGAGGTCACCTATTCCGGGCCGGAGCAAAAGGCCGGGGATACGGCCCTTGTGAGGCTTCGGGAGGGCGCCCAGCCTCAGGTTGGCGATCAGGTGGCACGCCTAACCGACGCAGCCCAGCTTATGAAGGCGATGCTATACAGGACATCCCAAATTCTTGTGGACGCCGTGCTTCATGCTCTGCCGGGGGAAGCATCCATGTTGACCGTGACAGATGGAGAGGTAGCGGCGCAGGTAATGGGGGAGGCGGTGGCCGCGGCCCAGTCAAAGCCACTGACGAAGGAAAACGCCCGGCGGGCGCTGAACAAGACGGGAGATACGCCTTTCGAGCTTCGTGATTTCCGCCTGATCGGGGATAACGGCTTTTTGCCTGTGTCGGCTGTAAATGCCCTGCGCCGGGAAGCGCTGGATGACCTGTATAAAAAGCGGGCTGCCAGCTTTAACAAGCGTAATATGACTTCTTATCCACTTACGGAGGCGGTCTTTCCCGATCAAAAGCTGGACGCCCCGGGTTTGCTCGTCCAAAGCGCCGATGCGTCCATGGGACAAAAATTGCTGGATGCCGGGGCGGACGCCTTTCTATACGCGCCAGAGGTGTTTACCGGATCTGCACTGGACCAGGCTGCCGGGCTATTGCCCAAGGGCACATGGCTTGTGCTGCCCATTCAGGCTCAGGCCGATACGCTGGAATTTTTGAAGGATTGGGCAAATGATCATAAAGAGCTGCTTTCCGGCGTGGTGCTGGGGAGCATCGGCCAGGCAAGCGCCGGATTTGCCCTGCCCATGGCGGCGGGGGATGGCGTGCCTGTCATGAACGGCCGTACCGCGGCGGAGCTTGGCCGACTGGGCCTAAAGTGGCAGACCGTGTCGCCGGAACTGAACGAAAAGGAAATGCGGCAGCTTCCCTTAAGCAACATCCCCTTTGTGTTGTCCATGTATGGGCGCACCCGGCTGATGACGCTGAACCATTGCCCGGCCCGCACCGCCCTGGGGCTTCACACCAGCCATGAAAACTGCCGCCTATGCGAGCAGGATTCCATCGACAGCCTGCGGGGCAAGCGCTTTGCCGATGGGCTGGACCATGAGTTTCCCCTTTTGCGAACCCGGCTTCCGGAGGGCTGCATCGTTCATTTGTACAACACCCTGCCCCTGAACCTTTCCGCCCAGGCGGACAAGCTGCGCAGCATTGGCTGGCTTCTGACGTTCACTACCGAAACGGCCGGGGAGCAGCTGGATATCACCGCCTGCTTCGCCGCATTGCGCAAGGGCTGGCCCTGCGAAACCTCCCTGCCCGCCGGCACCGCCGGGCACTTCCGCCGGGGCGTGGAATGACCAGGGGACGCCGTCCCCTGGACCCCTGTTTAAGGGATTTCATCCCTTAAAAATCCCTTATTTAGGGAAAGACATGCTTCCGAAGGTCCAGGCCGACCGGAAAGCCCTGATCGCGCCCGCAGGCGCGAAATCTCCTTGTTTGGCCTAAACTACAGAAGCTACGAATTTCATAATCCCCGGCAGAGAAGCCAATAAATAAACAACGCCGTAGGGGCGATTATTAATCGCCCGCCAAGTTTGATATTCCGACCGCAACATGCGGGCGATTAATAATCGCCCCTACGGCGTTCAGGCAAAGATGAATGGGCTTTCCGAGCAATCACAATCCCGCCAGGGAGAATGAAAATGCTATCATCAAATGTTGAGGATGAAATATATGACCGAGCGCACCCTACGTGTCCTGGAATTCACAAAGATACGTGAGCAGCTTTCATCCATGGCGCTGACGCCTATGGGCGCGCAGCTTTGCCGTGAACTTGTTCCTTCCGGCAATCCGGCGGAAATTGCGCAGTGGCAGCAGGAGACCGAGGAAGCCCAAGTGATCCTGACCTACCTGGGCGGTAATCCTCTCATTACCTTTGAGGACATCACATCCTACCTGACCTTGGCGGACAAGGGCGCCACCTTATCCCCCAAGTCCCTTTTGCACATTGCCGACTGCCTTAGGGCAGCCAGGACGGCCCGCTCCGCGCTGGTCACAGACCGGGAGAATACGCCCCTCATTACCGGTCAGGCATCCGGGCTCACCGTTTTGCCCCATTTGGAGCGGGAGATCACCGACGCCATCATCAGCGAGGAGGAGATCGCCGACGGCGCCAGCGTGGAGCTTACGAACATCCGCCGCCATATCCGCATCGCCAATGACAAGGTGCGGGAGAAGCTCAACAGCATGCTCCACAGCACGGCCTTCCAGAAATACTTGCAGGACCCCATCATTACCGTGCGCAATGACCGGTATGTGCTGCCGGTGAAGCAGGAATACCGCTCCAACGTCCCCGGCCTTATCCACGACCAGTCCTCCAGCGGCGCCACCATTTTTGTGGAGCCTATGGCGGTGGTGGAACTGGGCAATGAGATCAAGCAGTGGATCGCCAAGGAAAAGCAGGAGATCGAGCGTATTTTGATGGCGCTTTCCGCCGCTGTGGCACCCTATGCCAAGGTGATGCTGGACAACATCCGTATCCTAAGCCGCCTGGATTTCGTTTTTGCCAAGGGGGCGCTGGCCAGGGAGATGCGTGCCTGCGCGCCCAAACTCAACCAGCGTGGCTTTGTAAAGATCATCAGAGGCCGCCACCCTTTGATCGATCCCCAGAAGGTGGTGCCCATGAACCTGTGGATGGGCGAGGAATTCACTTCCCTGGTGGTCACCGGCCCCAATACCGGCGGTAAAACCGTGACGCTCAAGACCGTAGGCCTTTTTGCCTTGATGGCGCAGGCCGGGCTGCACCTCCCTGCCGATCTGGGCACGGAGCTTGCCATCTTCCATCAGGTGCATGCCGACATTGGCGACGAACAGAGCATTGAGCAGAGCCTGTCCACCTTCTCTTCCCATATGACCAACATTGTGGGTATCGTGCGCAGTGTTACGCCCAAAGACCTGGTGCTCTTTGACGAGCTGGGCGCGGGCACCGATCCCACCGAGGGAGCTGCGCTGGCCCAGAGCATCCTTTCCCATCTTCTTATGCAAAAGGTGCGCACACTGGCTACCACCCACTACAGCGAGCTGAAGGCCTTCGCCCTTTCCACCCGGGGCGTGGAAAACGCCAGCGTGGAATTCGATGTAGAGACACTCAGGCCCACCTACCGCCTGTCCATCGGCGTGCCGGGCAAGAGCAATGCCTTTGAAATTTCCCGCAAGCTGGGCCTACCGGAAGCGCTCATTGGCGACGCGAAGGAGCTGCTAAGCCACGACGCCATCCGCTTTGAGGATGTGATCGCCAACGCCGAATACCACAGGCAGGTGGCGGAAAAGGAGCGGAAGCTGGCCGAGGAAGCCCATCAGGAAACGGTACGGCTTCGGGACGAGGCTGAAAAGCTGCGCCGGGAGGTGGAGGAAAAGCGGGAGACCACCATGCGCAAGGCCAAGGATGACGCCAAGCGCGTGCTGGAAAACGCCCGCCGGGAATCGGAAACCATCTTAAGCGAGCTCAAACGCCTGAAAAAGGAAGGGGCGTCTACACCGGAGCATCAGGTGCAGCAATTGCGCAAGCGCATGCAGGACGGCATCGAGTCCCTGAGCGAAGGGCTTTCCACACCCTCCTTTCGCGTGACCGAACCGCCCCGGGACCTGCGCGTCGGCGACGAGGTGGAGATTGTCCATTTGAATACCAAGGGCACGGTTCTTTCCAAGCCCGACGACAAGGGCGAGGTGCAGCTCCAGGCCGGCATCATGAAGCTGAAGGCGCATATCAGCCAGCTTCGCCTTATAAAGGAACCGCCCAAGAAACAGGCCGCCCGGGTCAGCACAAAGACCAGTGCAGCCATCCGTACCGTGCCCATGGAGCTGGATGTAAGGGGCAAGGCCACCGACGAGGCTCTGCCCGAAGTGGACCAATACCTGGACGAAGCCGTGCTGGCCTCCCTGGGAGAAGTATCCATCATCCACGGCAAGGGTACAGGGGTGCTTCGAGCCAGCATCCAGCAGCATTTGCGCCGCCATCCCCACGTGAAATCCTTCCGCCTGGGTGTGTTTGGGGAAGGGGAGAGCGGGGTTACCGTGGTTACGCTGAAATGAAGTTTTTACGAGCAAATTTGCTAGGTGTAACGGGTTCCGGAACTCCGCCCCCGCCTGTGGCGGATATGGGCGGAGTGGAGGAAACTGGCGAACCAAGCGATGGGAGCGGTAGCGAACCAGCGCGGCGATTGAGCCAGTCGGGGTTGCTGCAGCGCCCTCGTTTGAAATCGTATCGTCCGGCTTCGCCGGACGGGCGGGGTGTGCGAAGCAAACATTCCTTACGCGATTTCCTGGCCGTATGCCCTGCGCGGACGCGCAGGGCATACAAGGAAATCGTGCAGGCTCGATAAAATAACGAAGTCATTTTATCGAAGAAAGAAGGGGAAATCATGAAGGACAAGCCCATGATCCTCCTGGTGGACGATGATCCCAACATCAGCCAATTGGTGCGCCTGTACCTGGAGAAGGAAGGCTTTGAAGTACAAAGCGCCGTCCGGGGCGACGAGGGCCTGGCCGCTTTCCGCCGCCGGCCGCCCAATTTGCTGCTATTGGATATCATGCTCCCCGGCATGGACGGCTGGCAGGTATGCCGCGCCGTGCGCCAGTTCAGCGCCATCCCCATCATTATGCTCACCGCCAAGGATGAAACCTTTGACAAGGTGTTGGGACTGGAACTGGGGGCGGACGACTATCTGACCAAGCCCTTTGAACCCAAGGAACTGGTGGCCAGGATCAAGGCGGTCCTGCGCCGCACCCAGCCGGGAGGGGTGGAAGAAAAGGGGGATGTGATTGCTTTTCCCAACCTCACGGTAAGCCTCAGCCAATACGAGGTGCACTATCAGGGCAAGCTTGTGGAAATGCCCCCCAAGGAGCTGGAGGTATTGTACTTCCTGGCTTCCAACGCCAACCTGGTGTTTACCAGGGAGCAGCTTTTGGAAAAGGTGTGGGGGTTTGACTTCTTCGGCGACAGCCGCACGGTGGATGTGCATATCAAAAGGCTGAGGGAAAAGCTGCCCGGCTGCGAGGAGTACGGCTGGCAGATCCGCACCGTATGGGGCGTAGGATACAAGTTTGAAGTGAAGTAATACCGCTGAAATATCGGAGGCGTCCATGTTCCGCAGCATGTTTGCCCGGCTGTTTTCCGTGTTCCTTGGGCTACTGCTTACGCTCATTACCGTATGGGCCATGCTTTCCTATGTCACCATCAAGAATGACAGGATCAACGCCCGCATGGAAGAGCTGAAAAGCCAGGCTCAGGAGATCGCCTACCTGGCCGGGCAGATCGATATAGACGATTGGGACAGGTTTTTCGGCCTGGAATCCCCGGTGGAACAATACATGCAATGGAAGGCGAAGAAGGTATACGACGAATTCGGCTCCTTCATTCTGGTGGTGGACCGGTACAGGAACGTTCTGCATAATCTGATAGCGACCCTGCGGGATAATATCGACATTGCGCAGACATTAAGCGATCAGGAGATTGCGGATGCCATGAGCAAGGTACTCTCCGGCAAGGAAGTGCAGCTGCGCACCTATGTGCCTGGCTTGGGTGGCCCCGTATTCACCGTGGCGGTACCCTGGGAGCAAAATGGAGCTGTACTTGGAGCGGTATTTATCCACACCAGCGTCCAGGTGGTGGAGGCGGAGTTCAAAAACCTTGTCTGGCAGGTGCTGGCCGGGGCCGGTATCGCCGTGCTGCTGGGGGTGGTGAGCGTGTTTTTCATCACCAAGCAACTGACGAACCCACTGAAAAGTATGTCCCAGGCTGCAAGGGAAATGGCCAGAGGCAAGTTTGATGTAAGGGCAGAGGCGGAAGGCGTGCTGGAGATCCGGGAACTGGCAGCCTCCTTCAACTCCATGGCCGGGCAGCTAAAGCGCACGGAGGATTCCCGCAGGGAGTTTGTGGCCAACGTATCCCATGAGCTGCGCTCCCCCATGACCAGCATCCAAGGCTTTCTGGAAGGCATGCAGGATGGCACCATTCCCCCGGAGGAGCATCCCAAATACCTGAAAATCGTGGGGGATGAGGCCAAGCGCCTTACCAAGCTCATTGCCGACCTTTTGGACTTGAGCCGCATGGAGCAGGGGGAGGCCAAACCAAATTACCAGAATTTTGACGTCAATGAAATGATCCGCCGGGCGCTGATCCGGCGTATATCGGATATCGATCACAAACAATTGGAAGTGGATGTTGATTTTCAGCAGGAACAGTGCTATTGTTGGGGGGATAGCGACCGCATCGAGCAGGTGGTGGTGAATCTTCTGGATAACGCGCTGAAGTTCACTCCCGAAAAAGGAAAAATCACCTGGCGGACGCGTGTGGAAGGCAGGCAGGCATTTATCAGCCTGGTCGATAACGGCTCGGGCATCCTGCCCCAGGACCAGCCCCACATTTTTGAACGGTTTTACAAGGCGGACAAGGCTCATACCTCGGGCAAGGGCACGGGGCTGGGCCTGAGTATCTGCCGGCGCATTCTTGAAGCCCACGGGCAAACGATCCGCCTTTTGCCCACGGAAAGGGGGGCCGCCTTCGAATTCACCCTGGAAAAGGGGAAGGACAAGGCCGGCCGGGATAAGCCGGAACAGGAGGAGGAAACCCCATGAGCGGGGATATTGCCGCGCTTAGGCGGGAGATTAACGAAATCGACCGGGAACTTACGAAGCTGTTCGAGCGGCGCATGGAGGTAAGCCGCCGGGTAGCGGAATATAAGCGGGAAAACAATTTACCTGTGTTGGATGCGGACCGGGAGGAACAGGTTTTATTGACCCGGGTGGAAATGCTTTCCGATAAAACGCTGGAGCAAAGCGTGAGGGCGCTGTTTATAGAAATTATGCGCCTAAGCCGCCTTGCGCAGGAGAGCATGCTGAATCGGGGTGATGCACTATGATGGACCGTCACGTTTTCCTGATTGGGATGCCCGGCAGCGGCAAAAGCAGCCTGGGCAAGCGCTTGGCGGGAAGGCTGGGTGTGCCGTATGTGGATACCGATACCATGATCACCGATATGACGGGCATGACCGTGCAGCAGATATTTGACGGGCCGGGTGAACAGGCCTTCCGCAACGCGGAGACCAACATTTTAATGTACCTGGCGGACCAGAGCCCGGCCATCGTTTCCACCGGCGGCGGTATGGTGATGCGTGAGGAAAACCGGCTCATCATGCGCAACCAGGGCATTATTATCTTAATCGACAGGCCGCTGGAGGAAATCCTGTCCGACATTAAGCTGGACCGGAGGCCCATGCTGGCATTAAAAGGCAAGGATGAGGTGGTGCGGCTGTACGAAAATCGCATCGACACCTACCGCAAGGTGGCTGACGCCATTCTGGACAACTCACAGGGCTATACCAACGGCATCATGAACCTGGAAAAACTGGTTTTGAAATTCATGGGTGAAGTATAGCGCTGATATGCCGGAGGTATTATGCTGCCTGAACTGTCTTCCATCAAAATAAGTGCGCCGGCCCATCGTGCGCTGCAAGCCGCGGGCATCACAACGCTGGAGCAGCTTAAGCACTTCAAAGAATCCGAACTGTTGGCGTTGCATGGCTTTGGCCCCAAGGCATTGCGCATTTTAAAAGCCGTGCTCATGGAGCACGGCCTGGTATTCAAGGAGGAAAGCAAGCGGTGACCGTGTGGGCTGCTGTTTAGCGGGCAATTGCCTTTATGAACGCCGCCATCCCTTCCTCTGCCGTCGCCTTGAAAAACACCTGGCGGCCCATGTTGCTCTCGTAGATAAAGTCTCTTAAGCTCTGGCTTGAATAGCCGCTGAAATCGCCGGTAACGGCGATTTTCATATTATAGGTGGTGAATTTTTGCAGTAACTCGCCGGCAAGTCCTGTCCGCAGGCAGAAAAAGTCCTCCGGAAGGCATTCCTTGGGTACGATGACTCCTATACAGCCATCGTATGAGGCCGCCGCCATGCAGTCCAAAGCATCCTGCACGGTATTCCATTTTTCCTGGTCGGCGAGCACCGCTGCCTTGATTCCCTGTTCTATGATATAGGTCATACGATCGATCCCCTTATATTAGTCCCTATAGTCCGTCAACGCTGCGATACAGGACATCACCGCTTCCATGAAGGGGGGATTGCCCCACAGCATGATCCGGATTTTTCGCTCCGGCTCCAGATATTGCACTGTTAAGGAGGATGCGCCATATTCCGGAGGTTTGACGTTCATGACGGCGGTCAGCGTGTTCATGATGCGTATGGCTTCCTCCTTGCCGGCAGCCTCAATATCCACCACGGCGGAGATTTTGATACGCTCCGCCGGCGTGATTTTCATATCCATCGGGCTGTCGGCGCGCTCCTGTGTTCCTTCGGCAAAAACGCTCAGGTCGTGACCGGTGATGCGCCAGCTTTTGCCTACCTTGTTGGCGCGAAGCTTGCCTTCCCGGATGTAGCGCTGGATGGTTTTGATATGTATTTTTAAAAGATCGGCCGCCTGTTCTGCGGTGTAATATTTTTCAGGCATAATCATTACTCCTTATAATTACTTACAAAAGCAATTATAAGGAGTAATAGGGAATGCGTCAAGGGGGTTTTCTCATTTTGGGGGATGGTTCGGCGGACAAGGCAGAAATGGGTAATCTAAAAGTTGGGCAATAATGTGGACTTTTCAGCAGGTTGCTAGCGGATTGCCAACTACAGAAGCTACGAATTTCATAATCCCTGGGGGAGAAGTCAATAAACAAACAACGCCGTAGGGGCGATTATTAATCGCCCGCATGTTGCGGTCAGGATATGTCACTTGGCGGGCGATTGCTAATCGCCCCTACGGCATTCAGGCGAAGGTGAATGGGTTTTCCATGCAATCATAATCTCCGGCAGATAAGCCAATAGCATACGGCTTTGCAGTTTGATTATCTATCTCCCACTTAGGCTTGGCAGCCGGGATGAAACAGGTATGCAATTTGTAATCATCCACATTCCATAATTTTCAAAGTATCAGCATAATTTTCTTTATTGATATGGGGATTCTCAAGGGGTTTTATCCCTTGAGCAGGGGTCCAGGGGACAGAGTCCCCTGGCTACTCAAGCCCGAGCCTGGTACAGGGTACGGATCCTTTGATGAGGTCGCGCAGGTGGTGCCTGGCGTGGCCGATGATGACGGTGGTGCCCCGTTGGATGGGGCCCAATGCGTATTCCAGCTTTGCCCGGGCGCCGTTGGCCCCGGCGCGGCTGGCGCCCACACAATTGAGTTGCAGCGCCCGCACGGCGGATACGACTTCTTCGATGGTCTTGCCTGTAACTTCCCGCACAAGGGTATTGGGATCGGCGGGGTTTTGATAGATGCCCTCGGTGGAGGTAAGCAGCACCAGCATTTTCGCCTTGACCAGGCCAGCGATAACCGCGGCGGTCTCATCGTTATCTACACACTCATAGACAGGCTCCCCGCTTTGACGGCGGTGGGCCAGCTCCATTTTGCGGTTTTCCTCGTCGCTGACGGGGTCGTTATAGTTGATGATGGGGATGGCCCCCTGCTGGGCAGCCCTTACCAGCAGTTTGTGGATGTGCTCCCGCTTCTCCGGGTCGTTGAAATGGGTATGCTCCACCAGCACCTGCCGAACGCTGTATTCCGGGCGGATGAACTGGCGGTAGTTCTGCATCAGGATGGACTGGCCCTGGGCGGCGTAGTCGGTCTTATCCTGCTCGGGGTCGCCGCTCAATTCCCGGCCGGTGCGCTTCATATAGTCCAGCCGCCCGATCTCCGTAGCGCCGGAGGTGACCCAGATCATGCCGGGCGTAAGTTCTGCGCCCAGCCTGGAAAAAATGTTGTAGTCGATGTCGTTGTCCTCTTTGCGGATCAGTGCCATGGAGCCGATTTTGCCTACGAGTTCAAATTCCATTGTGGTCTCCTCCACTATGATCAGGCCGCATCCTCTTGGGGCCTGCGGGTCAGATCGTTGATCCATTTTTTGCTGAGCATGCGCTTTAGGCCAATAATGATCTTGGGCAGTTCTTCCACGGCGGTGCAAAGGAATACGGTTTCCACCGGCCAGCGGAAAACCAGCGCGGCCAAACCTACCACCGGCACGCCAATGCACCAGATGCTGCCCACATCCAGCAGCATGGTAAACACCGTATCCCCGCCGGAACGCAATACACCCACCACATTCACGCAATTGAAGGCCCTGGCCCAGGCGAAAAAGCCGGCGTAAGCCAGAAAGACGGTGGCCAGGCTTTGCGCCTGTGGGGATATATCATGAAACAGCATCACCAGCCGGTGGCGGGTCAAAAGCATGACGGTTCCCATGGCAATGCCCAGGCACACGGCGGCAAGCAGCAGCCGCCTGGCATATAGGTATGCTTCCTCCCTGTCTCCCGCGCCGATACTCCGGCCCACCACGATGGCGGTGGCGTGCATCAGGCCGTAGATCATGACAAAGATCAGCTGATCCACCGTATTGTAGATGCCCTGGGCGGCTACCGCGTTATCCCCCAGCCGGCCGAAGAAAACGCTGTACATGGTGTAGCCCAGCGCCCAGAAGCCTTCATTGAGGATAACGGGGAAGACGGTTTTCAGGTATCTTTTGAAAAACGCGCCGTCAAAGCTTAAAAGCTGAGACAACTTTGCCGCCGACGGCAGCTTCAAAGTATAGGAAACCCCGACGTTGACGGACAGGGACACGCCTGCGGAAATGACCGTAGCGATGGCCGCCCCTCTTACCCCCAGGGCGGGTATGCCCAGCTTGCCATAGATCAGGATATAGTTGAGAACTGTATTGGTGAGGATGGCGGCAATGCCCGCCAGCATGGGCACAAACGTCTGCTCGCTGGATTTCATGGCGCTGGCGTATACCGTATCCACGGCGGTAATCATCATGCCAAATGCCACTACGTTCAGGTATTGGCGGGCATAGCCGGCGCTTTCCCCCGGCGGCAGGAAAAAGCCAACCACCAAATGGGGGAGCAGAACGGCGGCTCCGCCAAACAAAATAGCCAAAGGCAGTGTGATGCGCAGGCACATGCCCATGACGCTGCGCATGCCGGCGATGTCCTTCCTGCCCCAGAGCTGGGACAGGAAGATGCTGCTGCCTGAAATAACGCCAAATAGCGTAAGGTTGAACAGAAACATGAACCGTGACATCTGCGTCACGGCGGCATAAGGCGCGGTGCCGAGCCCGCTGACCATGATCCCGTCGATAATATGCAAAGACGATGCGACAAGGTTCTGAAACATAATGGGCAGGGCTACCAGCAAAAGGCGCTTTGTGAAAGCGGCATCCCAGCGGAACACGGGGCGCAGAGAATGGGAAAAGCGGTGCAAAAAAATCCTCCTCCATACATGGGCAAAGAATATTGTAGCATGTCGGAGGGGGGCGCGTAAAGGTCATAACGCTTCCTGAACAACCTCGGTGGAGAGAACATCCCCCACAAACACGTTATCCGCTATCTGCACATCCATGCAGGCTTTCAAGGTAGCCATGGCCCGGCGGGGATGCCAGGGCGCATAGGCATGGCTTCGTATAATGGTGTTGTTTGTAAATGTCAGGCCATTTACGCTAAGGGCGTATAGTATTGGCGCGTCAAAAGCGTGGAACATATTTTCCTCAATACGTATGTTTTTGTGGAAGGGCAGATCTATTTGCGGCGCGGGGATTTCGGGGCAGATGCTGATGATGCCCTCGCAAAATTGGTACATGGAGATCATGCAGCCGTCGGTAAAGTGATTTTTGCTGATGGTTACATCATGGCAAGCCCCGGACTCAAACCAATAATTGGCGTCCCCGGGGATCAAAATGGCGCAGCCGGAGGATTCGAACACATTGTTTTCAATCACGGCTTTTTGAGGTGTGGAAACAAGGATGCCCCTGGCCCGGCAGGAACCGAAGCAGCAGTTTCGGATATCCACTTCCGGCGTGTTATCAAGGTTTTCCAGCGCGTCGCCAGGCTTTAACGAGGAAGGCAGTTCACCCGCAAAGGCAACGGCGCAGGCGCTGCCGGCAAGAAGGCTGTAGCTTTCCACCTTTAGCATACAAAGGAAGCTCATCGTATTGTGCTCAATCAGGGAAACTTCGTCACCGGCTTTGGCCCAGAGGGGGAAGGCGGCGGACTGGCCGTGGGCGAATTCCGCAACCAGCGAGCGTTTGCCTGTGATTTCCCTAATGCGCAGCGCGGTGCCGTGCACGTTGATGGGGTCATCCATCAGGCCATGGAAGCGGCAGCCATCGACGATGATTTTTCCAGAGTTGTTGGAAAAGTGCAGACCATCGTCATGGCAGGATGTCACATGGCGGCCGGCTGCCTCGTTGGGGCGCATAGCGATGCGGGAATAATGCAAATTCCGGCTGAACTGGGTCAGCACCCCCAGGCCGCAGGTATTGTGCAGGGTAATATTGTCAAGTGATACGTCCTCGCAGTGGTGCGTAAGGATCCCGGGGTGGATGCGCGGACTGAAGCGCAGTGTCAGGAAATTGCCCACGGTGGGGAGAGGATCAAATGTACCGTGGAACCGGATGACACCTTCGGTGATTTCCTCCTGCTTTTTTGAACGGAATGTGTCCCCGGTGCGGTAGGCGGTGCGTCGGGTGTCCGCGTCAAACTCGATGGCTCCGAAATAGGGGGTATATTCCTCACCGTTCCAAAAGAAGAGGCGCTCTTCCTGAATTTTGCAGGGATACTTCGCTTTATCCACCGAGACGTCCACCCATTCGGGGGTGGACTGCAGTATGACCCCTTCCCCATTGTGGGTGGGAGAGTAGTCAATGGTCAGCCCATCGACGGCAATATGGGTGGAGTCCACCAGGGCAAGGGGTGAAAGCTGCCCGTGGCATAACAGCGTCGCGCCATGGCCCACAAGGCGGATACGGTGCATATTGGAAAGCAGCAGGCCAGCCTTTAGCACGGGAAGCTGGTCGGAGTTGGAAAGGGAGGCTGAAAACGGGGCGGCGCTTTGGGAAAGTAAATGATACACGCCGGGCGTAAAGTGAAATTCCGTATCCTGCGAGTTTTTAAAAAGAATGGCGTTCATCTGCCCGGCAACGTCCATGCCGGGCAGAATGCCTTGGTCGGCCAGGTAGATTTTCTTCATCAGCCGTTTGCCTCCTGTGCGCTGCCAATGCTGGCTTTCGTCTCCCCGGCGGCTACCGCAATGGGCGCTTTTGCCCCCTCCGGCATCCAGGAAACAGGCCTTGCCGTTTGATTGAAAAGGGTGGAACGCTCCCGGCCCTCATGCAGCAGGGAAATTTCACCGCCCCACAGGGGTAGGTGGTTCACCTGGGCGAATTCGCCGCTATTCAATGTGCTGCGGGTATGCAATACTCCTTCCGCCGCGTTGGGGCGTATGCCCATCAGGCCGGTGACGATTGCGCCGATGGCGGCGTAGGAAATCTCCGGGTATTCCCTGCGCTTCAGATCCGGATTCGTCATGGCAAGGAAGGCTTCACGGGCTTTGCCATTCAGCCCGTAGCGCCAGAAGATTTCCGCATGGTAGCTGAATTCCTCCACGCAGTCGGCGGAATTTTTGAGGATATAGTCCAGTTGCTTTTGCTGCCTTTTCGGGTCGCGGATCAGGCCAAAGTACAAAGGCATGCCTTCCACGGTGCCCATATACTCAAAGCCGAACTTATCCCCGCCAAACCACACGGCGGCATAGGCCTGCTCCTTTTCCGACCACCAGGCATCTTCAAACCAGTCCTGCAGCCTTTGCGCTTTTTGCTCGTATTCCTTTGCCCTGACGTGTTCGCCGACGATATGCAGCATATCGGCATAGGTCAAAAGGCCCCGAAACTCAGCGGCCAGCAAATCGGCTGCCACCTTGTAGCCCTTTTGCCGCGGGCTTTCGTCATAGGAGGCAATTCCACACCGGCCGGTACCCTGCTGCCGCTCCATAACGCCGTCATGGTCGCGGTCCCAATGGCGGATATAATCCTCTACCGACATGCGGTAGAAATGGCGAAATTCTTCCTTGAAAAGGTACCGGCTATCCCCCGTCCAGTTATACATGCGCAGGCATGCATCCATTACGTCGAAATTGGCGGGAAGGTTGTACCAAAAATCGGTATCGTCCAAGTAATCCACCGGGCAGGGCCTGCCGTCGAACGTAATTTCCCAATAGGAACAGTAGCTGCGGCTTTCGCTGATGCCCAGGGCGAACCGGCGCAGCATGGTGTAGTTGTGTTCATCCAAGGAAAGGGCGTGAGCCCCCGCCGCGTGATGGGCCACATCCCGCATGCAGAAGGCTTCCCTGCCCGGCAGGGCCGCCTCATAGACGGGTCCGATGGGCGCGTGATCGTGCACATATGCCAATGCCTGCTTGCGGGCCCAGTCAAAGCGGGTGTTGAGCACAGGATCGCTGGAATGGAATTGTACGCCGGATTGCATAACAAAACCCCCTTCGTGATTTTCACCGAAGAGGCAGGGAAAAAGGGCCGGGTTGCTCTTGGCGACTTCATTATAGAAGCTAACAGGGAGAAACGCAAGAGGAAGCCTTCCGTATGCCTTGCGCAAGGCCCGCTTGAGGATACGGTACATTGACACTGTTTCTTTCCCATGCTACGCTTTTAATAATCAGGCCTGGAAAGGGGAATCAAATTGCCATATCCATTTTTGCAGGTGGCGGAATCTACCCAGAAGAAAAACGAATGCTATATTCACTTTTCCCACCAGGGCGGCGATGCGCCCCTTTCCCTGGTGCAGTTCGGCTGGCATCAAACCGCCGGGGGTTATGGCTATGGACCCATGGTGCGAGACCATTGCCTGATCCATTTTGTGGTGAAGGGTACCGGCCGGGTGCTGGCCAGCGATATGGAATATCACGTGGGGCCGGGGGAATGTTTTGCGTTTTTCCCCCATCAGATTGCCTATTATGAATCGGACAAGTTGGACCCCTGGGAGTATTACTGGCTGGGGTTTGAAGGCGGCTGGAGCAATGAGCTGATGCAGGCTGCCGGCTTTACGGAGGAACTGATCGTACGCTCCATTGAGGAGGAGGAGAAGCTGTTCGTTCTATTGCAAAACGGCATCAACCTTGGCATGCGGGCCGACAATGCGCTGTATTTTGGCGGTCTGCTCCAGCAGGCGCTGCATCATTTGATCTCCCATCCCTCTTTGGTGGAAGACAGGCTCGACAGTCCCAAACGAAAATATACTCCCCTGGGCAACGAATACGTGCGGATTGTAACCTCCATCATCGAGACTTCTTTCCGCGAGCGGCTGAGCGTGGATGAGATGGCCTCCCGCATGGGGCTAAACCGCAGCTACCTAACCACGTTGTTTAAAGAGCATACAGGCATGTCCATCAAGGAATATTTGATGGATTTTCGGCTGCAGCAAAGCATTTTAAGGCTGCAGCGGGCCAATTATACGGTGAAGCAGTCGGCGCTGGAGAGCGGCTTTAACGATCCGCTGTATTATTCCAGGCTGTTCAAATTAAGGTATGGCGTGTCTCCCCATGCCTACCGGGCTGCCCAGGAACAGCGGGAAGGCTGGGAGGACAGCGGTGAATATTTGGAGGACTGCCCGGAAGCAACCAAAAATGATGTACATTACTGATGCATGTATGTGCGCAATTTGCCTTGAAATTAAGAAAAACTAACATTTGTCCATGTTCCTCTACCATCCGTCCATTTACTTTGGTGGTTTTGATTGTTTATGATGATGTCACAATGAATGCCGGGTGTGTGCAAGTTGTATAGATTTTGTGCAATCATCTGCATGCACGGGCATTCAAAAGAGGAGGCGGACACATGAAAAAGGTATTGGGGTTGCTCTTGGCTATGGCGATGCTCCTGTCCCTGGCGGGTGCCGCGCTGGCTGAACCAAACAAGCTCGGTTGGGAGGTGCCTGCTGAAACGCTGAAGGTCACCGTTTTCATCGCCAGCGACAATTGGACCGAGCTGGAAGAACAGAAGCAGGGCATCGCAAACATGAAGGACTACCTGCTGAAAAACTTCAACATCGAACTCAACTACCAAACCACCGACGGGGATGAGGAAGAGGCGGTCAACCTGATGCTGGCCTCCGGTGAGTATCCCGACGTGATCAAGGACCTCTCCACTGCCGCCCGGCAAAAGTTTGTGGATCAGGGCCGTGCCGTGGAGCTGACCTCGTACATTGAGAACTCCCCCAACCTGAAGGCACGCCTGGGCGACTACCTGCCCATGTACGCCGACAAGGACGGAAAATTCTTCTACCTGCCCACATCCTTCGGCAACCTGATGGACCTACCGGATTACAGCGCCCACCTGCGCTATGACGAGTGGCTGGCCATCGGCAGCCCAAAGATCGAGACGCCGGATGACTACTATAACGCCGTCATGGCCATTCTGGAAAAGTTCCCCACCACACCGGCGGGCGAAAGCCGTTACTCCCTGGGCCTGTACAACCAGGGTTACCCGGAATATTATCTGGGCGGCTATTTCGGCTTGCAGCAGGGCTGGAAGGTGAACGCGGACGACACGCTTACCTATTGGGCCTTTGCCGATGAAGGCAAGCGCATGGCACAGTTCATCAACAAGTTCTGGCGTTCCGGCACCATGGACCCCGATTCCTTCACCAACGCCTGGGATGACCTGCGCACCAAGATCAGCCAGGAGCGCGTGGTGGGCATGATGGCCGGATGGTGGATCGGCTATAACGCGGGCCACGAAATCTGGTCCCTTACCGACCCCACCTGGACAGAGAACAAGCGCTATATCCAGATCGGGTTCAAAGACCCCGCCGTGGAAAAGGCTACCGTCACCTGCAAGAACAACCTGGGCTCCGCCTGGACCATCATCACCGACAAGTGCAAGAACCCCGAAGCGGTGATGAAGCTCATCGACTTCATGCAGACGGATGCCGGCTCCGCGCTATGCAACTGGGGCATCCCGGGACCTGTGCCATCCTACAAGGATCCTGCCAAGACCATTTCCATCTGGGATATCACAAGCCCTACCGAATGGAAGTTTGACGAAACTTCCAAGCAGCAGCTTCTTTCCGAGAACTGGGACTACAACGAGGAAGGTGTGTTCGGCGCCAATACCGGTTTCTTAAGCTGGGTCGCCTACTATGGCCGCTGGGCGGACGGTGAAAGCTGCGTCTGGCCCAACCAGATGTGGTACAGCGAAAACAAGTGGAAGCAGATCATGTTTGAAAACATGAAGGACACCATTGTGGACGCCACCGCGCTTTTAGCCATGGGCAGCAAGTCCGAAGAGCTCACCATGGCGGAAGCTGCCGTGAAGGATGCCTGGAAGCAGTACTTCCCCCTGGTCTGCATGTCGGAGGACGACGACACCTTTGAAGCCGCCTGGGTTGCCCTGCAGGATGCCCTTACCGCGGCCAATGTGGAACTGATGACCAAGGAGTGGCAATTAAACTACCAGGCCAACCTTGCGCTCATGGGCAAATAACCGCGGATGCCTATCTTTAATCATGGGGGAGGGAGTTTCCCTCCCCCATTTGAGTGCATGGTTTGGGGTTACATTCGTAAGGCAAGGAGGGAGACGGCACATGCTGGTTGTGAAACAGGCAAGGAAGACCGGCAGGCGCAATCAACTGCTGCACAGCTTCAAAAGCCAGCGGGAGATGTGGCTTTTATGCATCCCCATCATCGCCTGGGTTCTTTTGTTTTGCTATTATCCCATGTACGGCCTGACAATGGCGTTTGTCAACTACGTCCCCGGCCGTGAAATATGGCAATGCGACTGGGTGGGGCTGAAGTACTTCACGCAGTTTGTAAGCAACCCGGTGTTCGGACAACTGCTTAGAAACACCCTGACCATGAGCCTGCTGGGCATTACGGTAGGCTTTATCACGCCCATTCTGTTCTCCTTCTCGCTGAATGAAATCGGCCGCCTCCGCACGAAAAAGCTGATCCAAACCGCCAGCTACCTTCCCCATTTCATCAGTTGGGTGGTGGCGGGAACCATGTTCAAGGCGCTGCTCAATTCCGACGGCGTGGTCAGCGATTTAATGATAAGTCTGGGGCTGTTCACAAAACCCACCAATATTCTGAACAAGGGCGAATGGTATTGGGGCATCTATACCCTGATCAACATCTGGAAGGGGCTGGGCTGGTCGGCCATTATTTATTTGAGCGCCATGTCCGGCGTGGATGAGGAGTTGTACCAGGCAGGCGCCATCGACGGCCTGGGCAGGTGGGGAATGGCACGGCATATCACGCTGCCCTCCATACTGCCTACCATTGTGCTTTTGTGGATCATGGGTGTTGGCGGCATTCTCAACGCGGGCTTTGACCAGCATCTGATCATCGGCAATCCCCTGACCCAGAAGTATTGGGATGTGGTGGACACCTACACCTACCGCTACGGCGTACAGGAGGGCTTCTATTCCATGGCCACGGCGGTCACCCTTATGAAATCGGTCATTGGGTTCGCCCTGGTATTGGTTACCAACTTTATCTCCCGCAAGGTAAGCGACGTCGCGCTGTTTTAGGGAGGGATCACCATGAGAAAAGCCTTTTATATCAAGCAAACGCCTGCGGGTCGGACCTTTGACCTTATCAACGCAATCCTGATCGCGCTTTTGATGTTCCTGATGATCTATCCCTTCTGGAATGTGCTTGTCTTTGCGTTCAATGACGGCAGCGATGCAGTGCTGGGCAAGCTTTACTTCTGGCCCCGGAAATTTTCTTTGTCCAATTTTGAGTACGTATTTAAAAACAAAAGCCTGCTGCATGGGGCGTGGGTATCCGTACTGCGTGTGGTGGTGGGCACCGCCCTTGGCGTTACGTGCAATGCACTTTTGGGATATATTGTCTCCTGCCGCACCTTTTTGGGCCGCAGGTTCATGCGGATATTGTTCATCATCACCATGTACTTTACCGGAGGGCTGATCCCCACGTATCTTTTAATGATGCGGCTGGGTTTCCAAAACAGCTTCTCGGTGTACATCATCCCCAACCTTTTTTCCTGCTACTACATGTTGCTGGCCGCCAGCTATATCCAGGGCATCCCCGATTCGCTGTTCGAGTCGGCCCGGATCGACGGCGCCGGCGAGCTGAAAACCTTTTTCAAGGTGGCCGTCCCCCTGGCGATGCCCATGCTGGCCTGCATCGCCATCTATATCGGCGTGGCCCAGTGGAATAGCTGGTTCGATGTATCCCTGTATTCCAAGAACGGTGAGTGGGATAACCTGCAAATCATCCTCTACCGGCTTCTCAATCAGGCCACGGCGCTGGCGGAAATCAAGAACCAGCAGCAATTGTATGCCAGCATGCGCACCATTCAGCCTCAAACTGTGCGGGCTGCGACCACGGTGATCGTGGTGGTCCCCATCCTATTTATCTATCCCTTCTTCCAGCGGTATTTTGTTGGCGGAATCACACTGGGAGCCGTAAAGGGCTAAGGAGCAAACCGAATGAACGACTTAAACGGCAAGGTATCCCCGACAGCTACGGTAAAGGAATCTGCTGCCATGACGATGCCCAGCCTTCAAAGCATGCTGAAAAAGCGTATGTACCCGGTACTGGATGTGCCGCCCATCTGCCATGCCAGGCTGTCCGGAGACCCGGAGGACATGGTTTTTCTGTTGACCTACAATGGTTTTGATGTGATCCGCATGCAGTATAAGGATGCATGCAAGCCCTCGTTGCGCTTTCACTCAGACGGGGATTTTCAGTCGCGGCCCTTTATCCAGCAGTTTATTATCGCAGCTGACCGGGAGACGGAGCTTTATGTTACCGTATCCTTCCCCCATGAGATGGCGGTGCTGCGGCCCGGGCGCGCCCAAAGCGGCCAGGCCATCCTGGGCCAGTGGGGCCATCCGCTGATCGAGGGTGTCAACGGGCTTTATTCCCTCGTATGGGATTATTTTGTTTCCTGGCACGGCTATGATTTTTCCTGGCTGGGCGGCGCCATCCGGGAGAAGGGCGCCGTCTATTCCGCCACCTTTACAGTAAAGCTGAACGCCAAGCCCCTTGTGATTCTTTTAAGGCCCAGGTTCTACAGCATGCATTTGGGATATGAGAACCATAAACCCTGGCTGAGAAGGCCCAAGGAGGAGGCCGTGTCCGGCTGGTGCTCCTGGGAGGCGTATCATGGCAAGGTGACGCAAGAGCATGTGCAAAAGGCAGCACAAACCCTGATGCCTTTGAAAAAGTACGGTCTGGATACCCTGCAATTGGACGACGGCTATCAAAACCCGCTGGTCCCTCCGGCGGCAGGGAAGCCCATCGGAGAAAGCTGGATTAAAACAAATGAGAAATTCCCGGATGGCCATGCGGGGATCGTGTCAGCCATCCGCGGAGCAGGTTTCCGCGCCGGTATCTGGACCAACGCCACGCTGACCAACCGTGAGGCATGCCAAGCGCTTCCCTACATGCTGCGCAAACCGGACGGCGAATTGATCCTGGGCGACTGGATACAGTATGTGATCGACTGCACACCCACGATGCTGGAAAATGAAATCACACCATATTATAAGGCGCTGCGGGAAGCGGGATACGATTATTTTAAATCGGACTCCATCCGTCACCTGATCTTTGACGGCCTGCAGGAAGCTGTTCGCCTGGGGCTTATGACCGATGACGAGGCCCAGGAGCGGATGATATCCTACATGCAGGCGGCCCGCAAAGGGATCGGCGAGGACGCCTATTATCTTTCCTGCTGGGGCGTTTTGACCCAATCCATCGGAGTGTGCGACGCTATGCGCGTGGCCACCGATGCCAACGCTAATTGGCATGCTTACAGCATGCAGCTAAGGGAAACGGCGCGCTGGTTCTTTGCCCAGCGGATTTTGTTCACCGTGGACCCGGATCATGTATGCGTCCGTGGGGAGCTCAATTGGGTGCGGATGATGCTGTCCATGGTGACACTCACCGGCGGGCTGTACATGATCTCCGACAAGCCTGAATCCTATGACGAGCAGCGCCTGGACCTGATACGCAGGACGCTGCCCGGCGCCACCGTGCGGACGGCGGAAACTGGCCCCATCTGCTATGAAAGCCCAGCCTGCTACAGTATCCGCAAGGATGTGGAATTGAATCGGGGCAGCTATGAAATCGGCCATTATGAAAAGGAAGAAACGCCTTATGCCTCCTTGTGGTGTACCCACTTTGAGCAATCGGGCCGTCGCTGGTGCGTTATGCAGCGCTGTGCGGTGACACCGCTCATGCAGGTATCGCTTTGTGTGAAGGCTTTGAGTCTTCCTGAGGACCGTATCTACTATGCCTTTGATTTCTGGGCGCAAACGGGACGCGTCGTATCCGACGGGCGGATTTTGCTGCCCGCGCTGCCTTTGGGGGATACCACGGTACTAGGTCTGTACGACATCACCGATAAAAAGCCGTGCCTGGTAGGTTCTGACCGGCATGTGACCATGGATGTTGTGAGCGTGAAGGCAGCGAACCGGTACGGAAACGGCCTGGTTCTTGAACTTAACGGATTTGCGGGGCTTGTCTGCCGGTACACTGTTTATGCGCCTGACGCTAAAGGAAGCGTCGCTGCCGATGGTGGCACCGCATGCTGCACATGCTTTGGGGATGTATTTACCATTGAGGTGCACTTCGACGCGGATCATATGCAGGTGCGTTTGGAATAGGCAAAAGATACAAAACCTGACTTATTAAAAGGACCCGTCTGGAGCATTCACTCAGGGCGGGTCCTTTTATCAATTCTTGATATAGACTAAAGTCTTGTCAGCTATTCTTCAGAACTACGCTTTCGATGACCTCGGCCACATGCTCGCATTCGTCATAGCAGGCTTCAAAGCCGTCGAATATATCGTGCCAGATGATCACATCCAACGGGTTTTCGGGAGCGGAAAACAGCTTGTTGACGGCGGCAAAATGCAGCGTGTCGCCTTCTGTCTCCAGGGAGTTGATTGTGACAAGGCAGTCCTTGATAGCTGAGGATTTCTTGAAATGTTTAAATTCATGGATGAGCGTCTTGACGGCGGAACAGCAGCGAACCAGCAGCTCGCACAGCTTTAACACCTCAGGCTTTGGCTTTGTAACGTTATACATGCACATTTGGCGCATAATGTCATCGATGGCGTCCACCAGGTCGTCCAGCTCCTGAGAAAGATGTGCAAGGTCTTCCCGATCGATGGGCGGGAGAAATTCCTTGGCCAAGTGGTCCAGGGTCTTATGATTGATGCCGTCGGCAAAATGCTCGATGCTATGTATTGCATCCATCCTGGCGGGCAGCGTCTCCGGATCAAAGTTCAAAATGGTTTCATTCAGGTATTCGGCTGCGCGCAGCGCGCAGTCGGCATAGTCAATAAAGCTTTGAAAATAGTCATATGATGTCCGTTTGGGCATGGCGCATCTTCCTTTCAAAATGGAGTGATCTTAAAAGATCATCATGAACAGCTTGGCCATCAAAAATCCCAACAGGCCGCAGCCGGGGAAGGTCAAAATCCAGGTGAGCACCATGTCCTTCACAATGGACCAGTCCACAGCGGACAGGCGCATGGATGCGCCAACCCCCATGATAGCGGTGGTTTTGGTATGGGTCGTGCTCACCGGCATCCCCGTGACGGAGGATAACAAAAGGCAGCCCGCCGCGGCCAGATCGGCGGAAAAGCCCTGGTGAGGCTGCAGCTTGACCATGTCCATCCCCACGGATTTGATGATGCGGTAGCCGCCGATGGAGGTTCCAAGGCCCATGATGAGGGAGCAGAGAATCATCAGCCAAATGGGAATATCAAAGCTGGTCACATTGCCCTGGCCACCTACCAGAAAGATGCCAAGCAAAAAGACGCTCATGAACTTCTGGCCGTCCTGTGCCCCATGCATAAATGCCATGGAAGCGCCGCCAAAGATTTGAGCGCCTTTGAAAAAGCCGACCGTTTTCCTTCGTTCGATGTTGCGGCACAATGCTTCGGTGATTTTGGTGACCACATACCCTGAGCCAAAGCCCAGGAAGGTGGAAAGCACCAGGCCGTAAAGCACCTTTACCCATTCGGAACCGTTGATGCCGTTCAGGCTTGAGTGCAGCGCGATGGCCGCCCCCGACAGCCCGGCGATCAACGCGTGGCTTTCGCTGGTGGGGATGCCGAATTTCCACGCCGCCGTAGCCCAGATCACGATGGCCAGCAGCGCCGCGCACAATGCAACGGTGGCCTCCTGCGTGTTTCCGCCAAAATCAACCATCTTGTAGATGGTCATAGCGACCTTGGAATTGACCAGCGTCATGACCAGTACGCCAAAGAAATTGAATATGGCGGCCATGATGATAGCTGACCTAGGACTAATGGCCCTGGTGGAAACGCAGGTGGCAATGGCGTTGGGGGCATCCGTCCAGCCGTTGACGAGAATAACGCCAAGCGTCAAAAGCACGGTGACGAAAAGGAGCGGGCTTGAGACAAGCATTTGCATAAACTGGCCCAAATCTACACTCATAAAAAACCCCTTAAAACATTTTGCCTGTGCCTTGTGTATGTATATAAAAGCAGAAGCTGTTGAAATCCTTACATGGACCTTTCCGGTTCATTGCATAAAGCTAACCGGACGGTATTCAGGATGCGCCCAAACCAATATAGATAGTCGAAAAGTATATGTCAAGTAAGGATTATGTAAGGGAATTCTGCGCAAAATCTTTCAGAATCCTATTTTTGTAAGGGAATAAAAAGAGATAAATATGAGATATGCCAGTAAAATGTAGATTTATTATAGCATGAATGCATTGATAAAACTGTTGCCGGATATCATGCCTCCCTCCGGCCTGCCGATGGCCGGTACTCGGCGGGCGATTGATAATCGCCCCTACATCTATAAGGGATTTATTGGCTTTTCTTCCGGCTTGTACATGCCCGGGCAGAGAAGACAACAAACACCATACAGTTGTAGGGGCGATTATCAATTTCCGTTTGCTATAGGATCATATCGGCATCGCTTTTCCAGAACAACTACCGATTATTATGCTTCATGGAAAATGGGGATTATCAAGGGATGTATCCCTTGATCGGGGTACCTAGGGGCAGAGCCCCTAGGCTGTCTCGATCGCGTCCGCGGCTTGCAGGTTAAGCGCCTGCACGCCCATTTCCCGAAGCTTGTATTTTTGTATCTTGCCGCTGGCGGTCATAGGGAAGGAGTTCATGAAAATGACATAGCGGGGGGATTTGAAGCGGGACATGCCGCCTTTCACGAACTGGATGATCTCCTCTTGGGTGGCTTCCATGCCGTCGCGCAGGATCACGCAGGCAAGCACTTCCTCGCCGTACTTTTCATCGGGCACGCCCACCACCTGCACATCCCGGATGGCGGGATGGGTATAGAGGAATTCCTCGATCTCCCGGGGATAGATGTTCTCGCCGCCGCGGATGATCATATCTTTCAAGCGGCCCGTGATGCGGAAATTGCCTTCCTCATCCATGGTACCGATATCGCCGGTGTGCAGCCAGCCCTCGGGATCGATGGCCTGGCGGGTGGCCTCCGGCATTTTATAGTAGCCCTTCATAACAAGATATCCGCGGGTTACGATCTCGCCGGGCACGCCCCGGGGCTGCTCCAGGCCGGTTTCGGGGCTTACGATCTTGCCCTCGGTACAGGGCAGAAGCTTGCCCACGGTGCTCACGCGCAGCTCCAGCGGGTCGTCGGCGGAGGATTGCGTCATGCCGGGGGAGGACTCCGTCTGCCCGAACACGATGGTGATCTCGCTCATGTGCATCTTGGTATTCACATCCCGCATGGCCTTGATGGGGCAGGGGGAGCCGGCCATGATCCCTGTGCGCAGGTGTGAAAAATCAAACTTGCTGAAATCAGGATGCTCCAGCATGCCGATAAACATGGTGGGCACACCGTGCACGGCGGTGCATTTTTCTGCCACCAGCATTTCCATTTCCCTGAGGGGGTTGTACCGCTCCATCAAAACGATGGTGGTGCCGTGGGTCAAACACGTCATCACCCCCAGCACGCAGCCGAAGCAGTGGAACAGGGGTACCACGATCAAAAGCCGGTCATTGGGAGTGAACTTCATGCGGTCGCCCATGAACTGGCCGTTGTTGGTAATGTTGTGGTGGGTCAGCATCACACCCTTGGGGAAGCCCGTGGTGCCAGAGGTATACTGCATATTGATAACGTCGTGGGTATCGGCGGAGGCAATCAGATCCTCCACCCTGGAATCCGGCACGGTTTCGGCCAGTTCATAAAATTCCGAAAAACGATGCGCGCCCATGGGACAGTCGGGATGATCTCCGATGAGCACCACGGATTTCAAAAACGGCAGACCGGGATCACCTACATCCCCCGGCGCTTTTTCCTTGAGGGAGGGCATCAGGTTCAGGATGTGGTTCAGGTAATGGTTGTCCCGGTTTTCAGGCATCATCACCAGCATTTTGGCGTCGCTCTGGCGCAGCAGATACTCCACCTCAAATTGCTTGTAATTGGTGTTCACCGTTACCAGGATCGCGCCGATTTTGGCCGTGGCAAACATAGTGAGCATCCACTCAGGCAGGTTGGTGGCCCATATGGCCACATGGTCACCCTTTTTGATGTTCATGGCCAGCATGCCCCTTGCCACCAGGCTGGTCAGACGGTCAAACTCCCGCCAGCTCCACCGTACGTTGTATTCCGGGGCGACAATGCAGTCGTTATCGGGGATCTCCCGTACGTTTTTGCGCAAGAGCCCCGGAATGGTGTAGTCATTCAGCGTAGTGATGGCCATGAAAACCGCCTCCTATCATAAAAAAACCCCGTCTCTGAGATAAATCAGAGACGGAGGCATAAAAACATCCGCGGTACCACTCTGCTTGGGGCCGAAGCCCCCGCTTGTGCCGGGCTGTTACGGGCCGGTCCCGTCCGCTGCTACTTGCGGGTAACCCCGCTTTCAAGCGGCCGCTCGTGGGTGAGGTTCGCCCGAAAACCCTTATGCCTTGCACCATCCGGCAGTTCTCTGAAAGAGGTTTGGGGGTTACTTAGCCCAGTCATGGCGTTTGCTTTCAATTGGAAAGATTGTAGCGGAGCAACCGCCGTTTGTCAAGCAGGATTTTGCAAGCGCATCAAAAATGTTGCAAAGAGTATTGACAGAGACAGATGTGAAGATTATAATGACTTTAAAGTCAATGATTAAGGAGTCAATGATTGAAAGTAAACAATCGCCAACTGCAAAAGGAGCAAACGCGGGAAAAGCTGCTCCAGGCAGCCTACCTTGTATTTTCCAGGCAGGGGATCATGCAAAGCCGCATGGAGGACATCGCCAGGGAAGCGGGCGTATCCCACGGCACGGTTTTCGTGCATTTCAAGTCGCAGGAGGAGCTTACGGAGGCGGTGGTCAGCCACTATGGAAAGGAGATTGCCGCGCGAACCCATGACCTTTCGGAAAGCGGGGGCAGCCTTGATGAGGTGCTTCACGCGCACCTTAAGGGGATAGGGGAATACGAATGCTTCTACACCCGGCTTTTGATGGAAGCAAGGCTGATTCCCCAAGCGGCACGGGACAGCTTTGTGATGATACAATCGGTCCTTTCGCTGCACTTTACAAAGGCACTTAAGAGGGAGGAGGCGGAGGAGAAGGCCGGTATCCCGGCTCATGTGCTGTTTTCCATGTGGATTGGCCTTTTGCACCACTATTTGCAAAATGGCGACCTGTTTGCCCCGGAGGGCGGCGTGATCGCGCGCCACGGCGATATGCTGATAGATTCCTATTTGAGACTTCTGAATATCGAAAGGAGAAAAGACCATGAAGACTTGCATTGCCTGCGGGATGCCCATGACCAAGCGTGAGGACTTTGCCCAAGGGGACGAGACGAAGGATTACTGCCTGTACTGCGCGCGGCCGGATGGCACCATGCAATCCTACCCGGAAAAATTGGAAGGGACCACCCATTTTCTGATGAATACCCAGGGGCTGGATGAGAAGGCCGCCCGGGAAACGGCCATCCGGCTTATGAAAAAGCTGCCGGCCTGGGCAGATATATAACGGTATCCTGTTGGCTTATCCGCCGGGGATTGTGATTGATTGGAAAACCCATTCACTTTTGTCTGAACGCCGTAGGGGCAGGGCTTCTTAACCGCCCGCTACTGTAGGCACTGTTTCTCATCGGGCGGAGCAGAGCCCCGCCCCTACGGCGTTGTTTATTGGCTTCTCTGCTGGGGATTACGAATTCAGTTTATTTGGTTTTTGAATATATAAACCAGCCCGGCAAGCATTGCCAAATATTCATACGAGGTCAAATACATGCGCTGTTTTCGTTTTTGTGTGCATTTCCATTTATTCCAGGATAGCGTATTGACAAATAGTGGGATTCTGATACACTCCATACCGCCGGCTGTTCCGGAGGAAAGGATTGAAAACCATGGAATGCATAGTCAAGAATCTAGCCATCCACTATGAATCCATCGGGCAGGGCCAACCTGTTTTGCTGATTCATGGTTACCATGTGGACCACCGACTTATGAGCGGTTGTCTGGAGCCCATTTTTCAGGAGGTACATGGATACAGAAGAATCTATATGGACCTTCCGGGCATGGGAAAAACGAAAAGCGCGCCTTGGATTATTAATTCCGACGTGATGCTGGACATCTTGCTGGCCTTTGTGGATGAGGTGATTCCCGGCGAACGCTTTTTGCTTGCGGGCGAATCCTACGGCGGATATTTGGCAAGGGGGATGGTACGGCGCGCGGCCGGCCGCGTAGCCGGGCTTCTTCTCCTATGCCCCGCCATCGAAACGGATATAGCCCGGCGGACGCTGCCCAAGCATGTGGCTTTGAAAACGGATCCGGCGTTGCTTGCGAGGCTTACCCCGTCCGAAGTGGAGGATTTTACAGGCATCAATGTTGTTCAAACGCAGGAAGTATGGGAAAGGTTCCGCGACGAGATTCTGTCGGGAATACGCATCGCGGATAATCCCTTTCTGGATTGGTTCCGTGCAAACGGGTACGCCTTTACCTATGATGTGGACCAGCTGGATACGCCGTATCCCAATCCGGCGCTTATTCTGCTGGGCCGCCAGGACGCAAGCGTTGGTTACCGGGATGCCTGGCGTATTCTGGAGAACTACCCCCGGGCATCGTTTGCCATACTGGACAGGGCCGGGCATAACCTGCAAGTGGAGCAGGCGGAGCTGTTCCGTGCGCTTACGCTGGAGTGGCTGGATAGGGTCCGTGAATATGAGATTTCCAATGAACAGTGAACGATGAACAATGAATAGTGAACAGTATAATAAGTTCACTGCGCCTGCTAATGGCCTTCCGTGAGGAGGGCCTTTGCTATTATGCCGATTCATAGTTTCGCATGAATCATGGCATTCTATATCGTTGTATGATTATACTGTCGTCCGTTGCATGCGCATTGCACCAATAAGAGCCCATTCTCCCCGGTTGCATAAAAATGGGTAAGAATGGGGTAAGATAAAACCACTTTACCATGTTTCTCCTGCCATTTTTCCGGGTACTTTACCACCTGATGGATTTGTGGTATAATAAAGGACCAACTGTCATGGCAGCCGGCCCAGATACAGTCGCAAATAAGTGATGGTTTCATGAAGGCGGAGGAGCCGTAGGACGAAAAAACGACATCGTATGTGCCACCTGAACAAATCAGTGGTTAATTTCAAGGAGGGAAATCATGTACCGGTATTCGCAGCAAATGCGGGGCAACACGGGCGCACAGCGCATGAGGCAGCAGGTTGGCAAGGTGCTTTCCATCTTGCTGGTCATCGCAGTGGTGGTATTGGGCATCCTTGGCGGCAACGCCATGCGGTTTGAGGGAAAGGAGCAGGCACTTTACCGGGAGCGCATGCGCAGCGAGGCAGGCCATGCCATCACCCAGGTGAACAACCTGTCCCGCACAGGGGGATCCAACACCGCTAACCTGCTGGGGAAACTTAGGCAGCATGTATACGCCATGCAAACGCTGCAGCAGATCCATGTAGGACTGAAAGGGAACGGCCAGCATGTGGTGGATGCGAGCGTGTTTGACGCTATTTATACGGTAATCGATACGTTCGATGCCAGGCTGCAAACAGGGCAGCAGACAAAGGAGCCGCAAACGCAGCTGTTGACGCTGCTCACCGAACTGAAAACGAAGGTCGATACCATCGAATAGGAATAAGCAAAAAACACCCCCGCGGCCTAGAGCAGGCAGCGGGGGTATTCTTATAACGATTATTTTTCCAACGCAGCGCGGATGAAGCCTGAAAACAGGGGATGGGCCCGGTCGGGGCGGGAGAGGAACTCGGGGTGGTATAAAACCGCCGCGTAGAAAGGATGGTCCTTTATCTCGAAAGCCTCCGGATATCCTTCCGTTTCGCACCGGCCTACGCACAGGAAACCCTTTTCCGCCAGCGCACCTACATAGATGGGAGCCACTTCGTAGCGGTTGCCGTGGCGCTCCCTGATGGTATCGCTGACATACAGAGAACGGATCAGCCCTTCCTGCAAAAGCACGGTGCCGGTGCCCATGCGTGCGGCGCTGCGGTTACCGTTTTGGCATAGCCGGCTTTCCGGAATATAGACCACGGGATGGGGCGTCTGCGGGTCCACCTCGGCGGAATTGGCGCTTGAAAGATGCAGCAGATTCCGGCAGGCTTCCACCACCGCCAGCTGCATGCCAAAGCCGATAGCCAGGAAAGGTATGCGCTTAAGTCTGGCGTAAGCGGCGGCGGCGATCATGCCTTCCGCACCCCGGTCACCAAAGCCGCCGGGGACGATGATGCCGTCAAACCCGCTAAGAACCTTGGCAGCGTTTTCATCCGTAATGTTTTCGGAATTTAACCATTCGATGGTCACAGCGGTCTTTCCTGCGATCCCGGCGTGGGTGAGGGCTTCAGCCACGGACAGGTAGGCGTCCCGGAGCGCCACATATTTGCCCACCAGCGCGATCTTCACCTGGGATTCGGGATGGCGGTAGCGTTCCAGCATGGCCTTCCAGCCGCTCATGTCGCTGACGGGATGATCGAGCCCCAACTGCTCGCAGACGATGTCGGCCAAGCCTTCCTCCTCCATCATCAGGGGCACTTCGTACAGGGAAGCTACATCCACATTTTGAACCACGTGGGTGGCCTTCACATTGCAAAACAGCGCAATCTTTTCCTTGGCTTCCCTGGTAATGCGCTTTTCTGTGCGGCAGACGATCACATCCGGCTGGATGCCGATGGCCCGCAAATTTTTCACCGAGTGCTGGGTGGGTTTTGTTTTTAATTCTCCCGCCACTGAAATATAGGGAAGCAGCGTCACATGAATAAAGCAGCTATCCTGGTCGCCTAGATCCCAGCGCATCTGCCGGATGGCCTCCAGGAAGGGAGCGGATTCCATATCGCCCACCGTGCCGCCGATCTCCACCAGCGCGATATCCGCACCGCTATCCTGGGCGGCAGCCCAGATGGCCTGCTTGATTTCGTTGGTCACGTGGGGCACTACCTGTACGGTACCGCCCTTGTACTCGCCCCGGAGCTCCCGTTCCATCACCAGCTTATGGATTTTGCCGGTGGTGACACTGGCCTCCCCCGTAAGGAGCACATCCGTAAAGCGCTCATAGTGGCCAAGGTCCAGGTCGGCAGCCACGCCGTCGTCGGTAATAAAGGCCTCACCGTGCTGCAGGGGGCTGAGTAACCCCGGATCCACATTGTAATAAGGATCGATTTTCTGGAGGGAAATTTTGAACCCGCGGGCCTTTAAGAGGCGGCCCAGGGAAGCGGTGGTGATGCCTTTGCCAAGGGAGGATACGACGCCGCCGGTGACGAACACGAATTTCGTAGCCATAAGGGACGCTCCTTTTACGCATAATGAAACGCCGGTCCAGCGGACGCTGCCGGCAGATACAAAAACACAATGCGTATATTGTAATAGCTGGGTGAGGACATGTCAAGGGAAAATCGCCGTTGGTAGGAGATTTCCAGCAACCATTTTCGGGCCTTCCGGCAAGCTCTTTTATCTGCGATAGGCCAAGGAAGCCAGCCCCTTTACCAGGACGGCCTGAAGAACAAGGAGCAAGGCGCCGCCTGCCAGAATGATGGCCAGCAGCATGGGCTGTGTCAGCGGGAAGCCCAATGAGAGCATGCCTTCCAGGTTGGCGGCCGTATGGGTATCTGACAGCGCCAGATAGGCCGATGCTCCGCAAATGGCGAACAGTACAAAAAACAGCAGGCTTTGGGTTTGTCTCAGCCGCTTTAAAAAGTATCCGCTGTCATGGCCCATACCTTGGCCTGGCGGCCAATATATATGGCTGCCAGCGCCCCGGCCAGAAGGTTGAATACAGGAACGCCCATAAAAAAGCCGAAAATCCCCACGGAGTACAAAACAAGCAGGAGAACGGCAACCCATGTTCTTTGGGAATAAAGCCGGGCTGCCAATTTTCTCAAGAGCAAAATGTTGCAGGCAATTCCTGCTGCCGCCCCCAGGATGCATCCGATGATAATGGCCGAGGTCTCCTGTGTCAGCATATAGGCTGTCCACCAGATGATGCAAAAGGGGATCACAAGCAGCATAAAGCCCCAGATGACTGTACCGAAGATTTTATCGAATGTTCGTCCGGCCATCTAGCCATCCTCTTTTCATGCGAAACATATTGTACCTTTTTAGCCCCCGAACGATACCGGCAGGGAACGCGGCGAAAGCAGCGCCACGCGGGGCTGCGCGGACAGATCTTCCTTGGTAACGCGCAAAAGGGGCATGGGAGCGGGGTACACATCCAGCGCCTTCAAAAAATCCTCTACCGGGGCGATCGGCAGTCTGCTGCTTAAGGCGGTACTGTAATGCATGGGGAGGATGATCCGGGGCTGCAAGGCTTGGCACAAACGCACCGCCTGATGAGCATCGATGGTATAGTAGCCGCCTACCGGCACCATCAAAACATCCACCCGGCCTAAGGCGCTTGCTGCTGCATGGTTCAGCTCGTGGCCCAGATCGCCCAGGTGTACAAGCCGCAAGCCGTCCATTTCCATCAGGAACAGCATGTTTCTGCCCCGGCGGGCGCCCTGCTCCTCATCGTGGAAGGAGGGGAAACCGGTGACGCGCACGCCTTGCAGGGGTTCGGACGTCCCTTCGCTCCTTAATACGATGGGATTTCCCTCCACCAACGAAATGTTGTTGTGGTCGTGGTGCTCATGGCTGACGGTGACCACTTCTCCCCGAAGCCGGCCCATGGGGTAACCTATGGACGCATCGTAGGGGTCGGTAACAAGGGTGTATCCATCCGCCGTCTCCAGGGTGAAAAGTGCGTGCCCGTAATAGGTGATGAGCATCAAACCGTCTCCTCTCGCATCTTCTGTTTCAGCCACTGGGCCAGCAGTTTCCCTGCCAAGGAAGGCAGGGATTCTTTTTTTCGCAGCAGTTCTGCCAAATAAGGCGGCAGATCTTCCGCCAGGGAAATGACTGATGCCTCGCCCGCCTCAATGGCCTTGACCGTGCGGCGTACGGCCCATAAGGGCTGGTACGCAGCATCGCCGGGATGCTCGCAAAGCATCCGGCACAGCGACCAAAGGTCCAGGTATTTTTCGTCCGTTGGCCTTTGGGGCATGTCCATGGGCAGGGAAGCGTCAAGCCGCCCGTAATCCGCTTTCCGCGCATCCAGGAACCACAGGCCGTCCCCTTCCGCCAATATCAGACCGGCTTCAAGAAAAAGCTGTGCCCCGTGGGCGGCATCGGAAAGCCTTCTTGGCGCGTCGCTGCACAAAAGAAAATCATCGCTTTGGGCCCGGCGCAAAAAAGGCGGGCGGTCAGGGAGGCACGCCTTTTCAAAAAGATCATTGGCCTCCCTTCGCAGGTTATGTATCAGGTTTATCATGAAGGCGCATCCTGACGCACGAAGAGAACCTTCAGTTCATGCATGGCCACAAACTGGCCCTGCAGGTCAAGCTGGTATTGCAGCGATACGTCGCCCTTTTCTTCATTGGCGGAGTATTGCACTTTGGTGGCATATATCCCCATTTCCAGATCGCCCATGGGGGTACGGTAATTGCCCTGAAAGCGGCGGCCTTTTTCAAACACCATGCTGGTGGCGTAGGAGCCGTCCCTGACCATGGTGACGCTTCCCCTTTCCATATCCAGGGTGATGTGGCTGGTTTCGCCGCTGTCGGGCTGTGTTTCCTCATAATGCAGGGAAAAGCCCCGCTCCGTCTTGTTCAGGTGCCCAGTGGTGACCAGGTGGATTCGCTCCTCCTGCTGGCCATCCTGCTGGCTTTGCCCGGTGACGGATAATAGCACGGGGATGGAAGGTGTACGCATGACATCATCCCCTTTCTAATGGATACTATCATTATACCATGAAGAACCTGAGAATGAAAACGAATGTTATTTTCTTGATGGGGCTTTGCCCCTCTGCTATAATAGCACCCAGGGGGGATGGACATGCAGGTGATGGCCCGGGCTAAGATCAACTGGACGCTGGACGTATTGGGGAAACAGCCGGACGGGTATCATCAGCTGGATATGCTTTTGCAGTCGGTGGCGCTTTGTGATACCATCATGCTTGCGCCCGGCGAAACGCTGACGCTTCGCCTGTCCCAGGGGGCCAGGGTTCCGGACACCGAGGACAACCTGGTATTGAAGGCCGCCAAGGCATTGAAAGAGGCTACGGGATGCACAAAAGGCGCGGACATTTACCTGCAAAAGAACATTCCCATCGGGGCCGGCATGGGCGGGGGCAGCGCAGACGCCGCCGCGGTGCTGGCGGGGCTGAATAAACTGTGGGAGCTTTCGCTGTCTGTGGAGGAACTGCAAAAAATAGGCCTTGCGGCAGGGGCTGACGTGCCTTTTTGCTTGCGGGGCGGCCTTATGCGCGCCAGGGGCATTGGAGAAATATTGGAGCCTCTTCCCTGCGCACGGCAGTTCTGGCTGGTGGTGGTGCAGCCCTGCCGGGGCCTGGGCACCAAAAAGGTATTCACAACCTTGGAATGGGAGAAGACACCTGAGTCTTCCAGGCCGGATACGCAGTCAGCCATCCTGGCGCTGGAGCAGGGCGATCTCACTGTTTTGTGCCATGCCATGGGCAACGCGTTGCAGCCCACCAGCGAAACACTGCGCCCGGAGATACGTGTCGCGGTGCAGGCGCTGCGCCTTGCGGGGGCTCGGCAGGCCATGATGACGGGCAGCGGTTCCGCGGTGTACGGCGTATTCGCCAGCGCCGTGCATGCCCGTTCGGCTTTGGGCGCCTTGAAAAGGCGGTGGCCGGCCTGCTTTATGACCCATACCTGCCTGGAAGGGCTGATTTTCCAGGAAGAGTGACATACATAAAATATACTGCCATTGGACACCCTGTATGCAGAAACCGTTAAGGGGGGTACTGCATGCGCAGGGTGTTTTTATGTACTTTGGCAGCATTGCTTCTGCTGGGCCGCACGGCCTTTGCCCAGACCGAGGAAATGAAACTACGGGAGGCTTTGAAAACGGGGGAGATCATCCGCCTGCACGTAGTAGCGGCGGGAGACGACGATGAAAACCAGCGCATCAAGCTGTGCGTGCGGGACAAGGTGCTTTTAGCCTGGCGGGATGCCCTTTCCCGGCAGGAAACCGCGGGAGATATGTTGGCCTATCTTGAGTACAACAAGCAGGCCTTGGAGGATGCGGCCATATCCGCCGCAAAAGAAGAAGGATTTTTTGGAAAAGTATCGGCCCAGGTGGGCGTGTTTTCCTTTCCCGACAGATGGTATGGGAACGTTTTGGTGCCGGCGGGGGAATACAAAGCGCTGCGCATCGTATTGGGGGAAGGTGAGGGCAAAAACTGGTGGTGCGTGCTTTTTCCCAGCCTCTGTTTGAGCCTTTCATCCAATGAGCAGCCAATTTTAACGGAACAGCCGCTGCCCGCGGAACAGACGAAAGGTGATGCAGAGGCCGCCTTTTCCTGGTGGTTCGAGGACATTTTTCGTGGCTGGCCCCTGTTTACGCCCGTATGATTTTTTAGAAAGAACGCCATACTTTGCCTGAACGGGTAACAAAAAGGGGGAAATACCGTGCGCAGGCAAGGCGGGAAAATATCGGCACTGACCACACTGGCGGTGGGCATCTTACTTTTGGCCACCATGCAGATAGCCTTTGCCCAGGTGGTGGCCTGGGGCTCCCAGGGTGATCAGGTAGGCAACATACAAAGAAAATTGAAGCAATGGGGCTATTTTGACGGTTCGGTAACGGGATATTTTGGGCAGGAAACCTACAATGCGGTGGTCCTTTTTCAGCGCAAGAACGGGCTGAAGGTAGATGGGGTGGTAGGCCCGACTACGGCGGCGGCGCTGGGGATCACGCTGGCCGGCGGAGCTGTTTCCGTTGGCAGCTTCAACGACAGCGAGGTATATACCCTGGCCCGGCTCATCAACGGCGAGGCCAGGGGCGAGCCATACATCGGCCAGGTGGCGGTTGGAGCGGTGGTCCTAAACCGTGTCAAAAGCCCCTCTTTCCCCAATACCATCAGCGGTGTCATCTACCAGCCGGGCGCGTATGACGCGGTGTGGGACGGGCAGATCAATTTAACGCCAAGCCAGGACAGCATACGGGCCGCCAGGGATGCCATGAACGGCTGGGATCCCACCGGCGGTGCGATATACTACTACAATCCTGCCACCGCCACCAACAGATGGATATGGACACGGCAGGTGACACTGTCCATCGGCCGGCACAATTTTGCCATATAGGGAGGGAAAGCGCATGCAGAAAAAGCATCACATGCTGCTGTATACCTTCCTGTCCCTTGCGCTGGTGGCGGCCATCGGCACGGCTGTCTATCAGGGACAGAGGGCTGCGCGCATCTCAAGGACGCTGGAGGATGTGTATTACAGCTCTGTACTGGAAGCCATCAGCCAATTGCAGAGCATGGAAATCAAAATGAATAAGCTGCTGGTGTCGGGAACACCGCAAACGGGCGTGGACCTTTTGTCTGATCTGAGCCGCCAGGCGTGGGAAGTACAGAACAATTTGACCGTTCTGCCGCTTTCGCACGAGGCCATGGAACCCACGGTGAAGTTTGCTGGGCAGGTGGGCGATTATACCGATACCCTGGTACTCAAGGTGGCCAACGGCACGCCGCTTTCTGATACAGATCTCCAGCAACTGAGCCAGCTTCTCACAAACTGCGTGCTGCTGTCGGGGCAATTGCAGGCGGCCCAGCAGCAGATGATCGCTCAAAGCATGCGGTATTCAGCGGAAAGCCCCATGTTTTATCAGGACATGCAGGCGCAGGCACGGCCCATGGAGCAGGTGGGGGATAAGGATAATGGCATCGACTATCCCACGCTGATCTACGACGGGGCATTTTCCGATGCCAGGCATATGGGCGCGCCACAGGGACTGCCCCAGGGGGAGATCACCAAGGAGCAGGCGCTGGAAATCGCCAGGCAATTTGTAGGCCCGGAGCGGGTGATGGATGTCAGGGAGGCCGCGGCGATCCAGGGCGCGATACCGGCCTGGGGCGTTACGGTCACCATCCCGGATGATACCCTTACCGTGGAGGTGACCCGACAGGGCGGCAAGGTGCTGTGGATGATGCCCGAGCATGCGGAATTCAGCCAAACGCTTTCCGTGGACCAGTGCAAGGAAAAGGCGAAGGCTTTTCTTTCAAGCAGGGACTTTGGGGAAATGATCGAGAGCTATTACCAGGTGTACAACGGCCTGGCGGTAATCAATTATGCTTCCGTGCAGGACGGCGTGCTTTTGTACCCCGACCTTGTGAAGGTGCAGGTGCGCATGGATACCGGGGATATCGTGGGCATCGAGGCCAACAACTACTGGATGAACCACCGGCAGCGGGAGCTGGATAAACCAAAAATCACCGAGACGGATGCCAGGGACATGGTAAGCAGCAGGCTGGAGATACTGCAGACGCGGCTGTGCGTGATCCCCTTCCGCGGCACGGAAAAGCTGTGCTATGAGTTTTCGGGCGCCTGGGACGATTCCCAGTACCTGGTGTATATCGATGCGCTGACGGGGGAGGAGAGGGAAATATTGAAGGTCATCGAAAGCGGAACGGGGCCGCTGGCAGCGTAAACTACAGGCAAAAAGCAAAGCGTAACAAGAAGGTGCCATGCCGGATGAAAATCTAGCATGGCACTTATTATCTCCTGAGCACCATGGTTGACAAATCATGAGGGAGCCGATATACTGTCAAAACATTCCAAGGGGTAAAAAAGGGGGACCGCAAGATGATTGCCGACCTGCATATCCATACCTGCTTTTCAGACGGGGTCCAGTCACCGCAGGAGGTGGTGGTCGCGGCTGTGGAAAGAGGACTTTCCGTCATCTCCATATGCGACCACGATACCATTGATGCCTATTTAAGCCTCCGCCCCATCTGCGAAGTGGCGGATATCCGCCTCATCCAGGGCGTGGAGCTGGACGTATATTGGCATGACAGGGTACTGCATCTTTTGGGCTACGCCTTTGATCCAATGAACGTACAGATGTTAAAGCTGATGGAGAAAAGCCGCCGGGAACTGGATCGGGTCAGCGTGGAATTGGTGAAGAACATGCTGGCGGATTATAAGAACCTCAGCATGGAAGATTATGCAGATTTTTCCTATGCGCCGGGGGAAGGCGGCTGGAAGGGGATCCATTATTTAAGGGCCAGAGGCTTGACATCTTCCCTGATGGAAGGGCTGTCCTTCTACAAAAAATACGGTGACTACAAGCCTGATTACTATTCGATGGAAGAGGCGTGCCAAACCATCCGCCAGGCGGGCGGGGTGCCGGTGCTGGCACATCCCGGCGGCTGGTGGCCCGTAATGCCGGAAAACTTTTTGGATATTCTGAATGATCTTCGGCGGTGCGGCATGGAAGGGATTGAATGCTACTACCCTGAACACACCGGGGAGATGACGGACTTTTGCGTTGCGTACTGCCGTGCCCATGACCTGCGCATCACCTGCGGCGGAGACGGCCATGGGGGCTTCAACAATGTGCCGGGGGGTATAGTCCATGATATCGGCATTATGCGGGTGGATATGAGCCGGCTTGACCTGCGGGGGATACTATAACAAAAGGGCGGACCTACGCCCTGCCCCTCCTGTCGCCCCAGATGTTTACCGCCAGCCCGGCCAGCACCAATAGGCCGCCCACCAGCGTCCCCGGAGAAAACTTGTGGATGGCAAAGTAGTCCAGCAACAAGCCGGAAAACAATTGGGCGATAAAGATCAGCAGCGTCAGCTGCGTGGCGGGCAGACGGTGGGTGATCCTGTTGAGCATGTATACGCTCACAAGCCCCAGAGCACCGCCCAAGTACATGGTAAAGGAACCGCCAGGGGCAGGGAAGGTGGACTTTACCACTGCACCGGTCACTAGAAAGGCGATCAGGGAGCCGGTCAATCCTGTGATGTAATTCATCAGCGAACTGTATGGCGCGCCGCAGCTTTGCGCCAGCCTGGCACCTAACATACGGGCCAGCACAATGGTGATGCCGCTGAACACAGCGCCTAAAACCGCGATCACCATAGCATCATCACCGCCACCCCCAGGCCGATCAGCATCAAACTTATGACCTTTTCCCATTTGAACTTTGTTTTTACAAAGCCCCACAGGCCAAACTGGTCAAAGACCATGCTGCACGCCATTTGCCCGAGCAGCGTCAGCGAAAGCGTGGCCGTAACGCCAAGCATTGTCACGCCAAGATTGCTTGTGATCACGGTAAATATGCCAAGCACGCCGCCCATGTACATCCAGAAGGGGGCGTGCTGTTTTTTGAACAGATGCTTGATGGTCAGCGGCAGAACACATAGAAGGCCCACTATATGTATGAGCACCGTAGCGAAGGAATTGCCGTAAACCTGGCTTAATTGCGCGTTGAACAGGTTCATAACGGAATACATGAGGCCGGCGACTGCGCCCAGCACCGCTGGCATGAAAACACCTCCATTATAGAACGCCCCTGAACCCCTTGCCAATGATCTCACCCGTATTGGTGATCAATATAAAGCAGCGGGGATCCACCTCCCTGGCAAACAGGCGAAGGTGGACAGCCTGGGAGCGGTTTACCACGGTCAAAAGCACCGTGCGGTTTTCGTGGGTATAGGCGCCTTCCCCGTTGAGAATCGTAGCCCCCCTATGAAGGTTGTCCACGATATAGCGCAATATGGGCTCCGGCGTGGCGGTGATGATGTGAAAGCACTTGTTGGTCTTGATGTTTTCCAGCACCAGATCTACAAGCAACGCCTTGATGAGCAGGCCCAGGATGGAGAACAGCCCCGTTTCCACACCGAAGGCAAACAACGCGCCCACGGTGATGATAAAATCCACTGCGAACAGCGCGTTGCCAATGTTCAGAGAGGAATATTTTTTCAGCAGCATGGCGATGATGTCTGTGCCGCCGCTGCTGGCGCCGATGTTGAAGAGGATGGCCGAGCCCACCGCCGGCAGCGCCACGGCGAAAATCAGCTCCAGCAAGGGCTGCGAGGTAAGCGGCTGGGTAAGCGGCAGCAACCGCTCCATGACCCAGATCACGCTGGAAAACAGCGTGCTGGAATACGCGGTGCGCAGGCCGAAAGACCGGCCGAAGACCGCAAAGCCCAGGATCAAAAGCGCGGCGTTGATGAGGAACACGAACGATCCCGCCGTCAGCCCCGGCACATAATAGCCCAGGATGATGGAGATGCCGCTGACGCCGCCGGTAGAAAAGTGGTTGGGAAACTTGAAGAAATACACCCCTACCGCGATGAACAGCGTGCCGAACGTCAAAAGCATGTATTCCTGGACTGTTTGCCGGGCCGTCTTGGGCATATGAGACTTCCTCTCCGCAACGATAGCATGCGGAGAAATAATACCATGTTCGCAGGATACCTGCAAGCGTTTGCGGTTTTTTGTCAGGGCAAACACGTGAATGAACAGACTGCAAGTTTTTTTGGCTGATCCAGGGCGACCTGCTTTGCTTTATCCTTTATTAGGGCGGATGATCCCTGATTTGTTTCAAATCTTATACCTCGCCAGATATATACTTTATTTGCTGTAATAGCAGTCTTTTTCCCATATCAATGGATTTGTATCTATGTATTGCCATATCCTTTGATATTCCTGTTCGTTGCGGATGATATGATCATGGTAGGAGCGTTGCCAGATTTGTCGCCCCGGAATAGAATTGGATTTATTCGCCGATTTCGTTGTTATAGATTTAAATGCACAAATAATATCCGCAATCGTAGGGGTTGGGCTCTGCTCAACTCGCTGTATTGTGATGATCATGTGAATATGGTTTGGCATAATGACATATTTGTCAACATTGATATTGGACTGTTCGGATAGATTTCTTATCTCTGTTTCTGATATCTTTCCAATCGGGCGGAGCAAAGCCCCGCCCCTACAAATATCTGACAATGCTTCACGTCTGCTTTTTGTGCATATTGTGATGAAATATTTGCCATTTTGGCTATAATCATATCCACACAACCGCATCTTTTTGCGTTTGGGTAAACCATTTTATTGCCATTTGCTATGTGCAAAAAGTTCTCCTCCTTTTCTTAGCCTCGGGTCTGCCGCCAAAAGTTCTCCTTTGTTACTTAGGGACAAGCAGTATAAAGTCTGGGGAATATACGAAATGAAGTCAATGATCAAGGTGGCTTTTTTCTAAAAATTGTAACTTGAAGATGGCGTTTCGTCAATTGCTTTCGACAGAAATCATTTGGATTGGGGCATTCCGTACGTAGGGGCGGGGCTCTGCTCCGCCCGATGAGAAACATAGCCGTAGCGGGCGGAGCAAAGCCCCGCCCCTACATCGGTTCCGTACGGTATTATGTCACGACCGAAAATGATGGGCACGGGTGGGGCTCTGCTTCGCCCAATGAGAGACATAGCCGTAGGGGCGGAGCAAAGCCCCGCCCCTACATCGGTTCCGTACGGTATTAAGTCACGACCGAAAATGATGGGCACACGTAGGGGTGGGGCTCTGCTTCGCCCAATGAGAGACATAACCGTAGCGGATGGAGCAAAGCCCCGCCCCCACATTTCCGCCCGATGAGAAACATTACCGTGGGAATGAGATGTTGTTATGAAAAAACCGCCCCCGGTGCTTGAGCCGGAGGCGGTCGCAAAGGAATGGGGAAGGGCCCGTTCCTTGTCTGGGCTGCGGGGGAGTGCCCCGCCCTTCGCCTATCTATTGTAAAGCAGAATGCTTCTTTAGGATATTCGTAATAGAGTATTCCTATTAAAGTTTTTCTGGGTGGGGGCGGGGAGGGGAATTTTTTTTAAAAAGTCCCCTCCCCGCATGCCATCACAAAACCTTAGTTGTTCCCCGCGATCTTGCCCTGGCCGTTTCCGCCGATGGCGATCTTCCGCTGGGACTTTACTGGTTCGGGAGCGTTCTTGGGCAGCTTTACGGTAAGCACGCCGTTTTTGTAGTCTGCGCTGATGTTATCCTGCTGGATGCCTTCCAGGCTGAAGCTGCGCTCCATGCGGCCGGCCCGGCGCTCGCAGTACAGGTAGTTATCCTTTTCCTCCTTGTGCTCGGTGCGGGCGTTGGCGGTAATGGTGAGCACATCGTTATCCACCGTCAGATCAATTTGATCTTCGTTCACGCCGGGCAGCTCCGCCTCCAGGAGATAGTGGTCGGCCTTGTCCTTGACGTCCACACGGAAGCCGGCGCTTCCCATCCAGTCGCTCATATCGAAAAAGGGGCGGAAGAAGTTGTCGTTAAACAGGCTGTTGCCAAAGGTCCGGCCCAAATCCCTGCGGCCCCTAAAAGGAATCATGGTGTACATACGTAAACCTCCTTCAATATCGTCTTGCTTATTTGTTGGTTGGGAACCCTTTTTTATATCGGTTCCCTTTCCATGGCCTGATTATACAATGAAGGTCAAAGAAGGTCAAAGTAAAATATGGGCAAAAACGTGCGTCTTGGCGCACGTTTTCAGCCGAGATCTTGAAATATCTTCGATTTTCTATGATTTTCAAAAAGTTTCGAACCTTTTAGGCATGGGTATATTTTTGGTGAAAGGTCAAGAAAATGGGACGGGTTCGCTGCCGGCTTTGGGCAGGCGGAGAAAAGAGGCGGCAAAATGTAAAGAAGGCATAAAAATTGCGGTCAAACACTTGCTTAAAGGCTTTGGAATAGGTACAATAGGCGCATGAAAACCATCATGCGAAACCAGCTTTTACCGCCTTTGGCCAGCATCCTTCAGCCGCTTCACTTACTCGGCGGCGGCAAGACGCTTCTGGCAGGCGTGTCGGGGGGTGCCGACTCCGTGGCCCTTTTGCACGGGATGGCACTTTTAAGGGAATCGCATGATTTTTCATTGACGGCGGTGCATGTGGAGCATGGCCTGCGGGGTGAAGAATCCCAAATGGACGCGGCTTTTGTGAAGGATTTGTGCCAGGAAAAACATGTTCCGCTTCTTCTGTATTCGGTGGATGTTCCGGCTGCGATGCGCTTTAAGCATTGCGGCGCGGAGGAAGCAGCCCGCATCCTGCGCTATGACTGCTTTAAAAAGGCCATGGCGGAATGTGGCGGCGACGCGCTGCTGCTGGCCCACCACGGGGATGACCAGGCGGAAACGGTGCTGATGCATCTAATTCGCGGCAGCGGCCCCGCGGGGCTTTCGGGTATGGCGCCATCGACTCCCTTTGCAGGCGGGCTGCTGGTGCGGCCTTTCCTATCCCTCCGCCACGAAACATTGAAACAAGCGCTTCAAGAGGAAGGCCTCTCCTGGCGGGAGGATGAGACCAATGTAAGGCCCGACAGTTTGCGCAACAAGCTTCGCCTTAAAGTGATGCCCGCTTTGGAAAACCTGGCCCCCGGGTGCACAAAAGCCATGGGCCGCGCGGCAATTTTAATGATGGCGGAAGAAGACTGGTGGCAGAAGGAGGCTTATAAGTGGCTTCAGGTAAACGCCCGTATGGAGCCTGACTTATGTTTTTTTGACAGGGAAGCGCTTATAAAGCAGCATCCCGCCTTTAGGAGGAGGATGACCAGGGCCTTCTTCGAGCAAGCTGTATCCATGATGGCTCTTCCCCGGGATGGCGACATGACGGTTTTAAGCTTTGACAAGACGGAAGAGCTGCTGGACTTCATCGCCGGACGGGGCTCAAATGCCGTCAACCTGCCGGGAAATGTGCGGGGGGAGCGCAGCGCGAAGCGGTTTTTCCTTATCCCGCCCGCAAAGAAGGCACCGATGATGGAAGTGCCCCTATCCCCTGCGGGGGAGACGCAATTTGAAAGCTTCCGCATGACCGCCACACCCTGGAGGCCCGGGATGGAGCTGGGGAATGGAATCCGGCACCAGGCGCTGGACAGCCGGGAGCTTTCAAACGCCGTGCTCCGCACAAGGCGTCCGGGCGATACCTTCCGGCTGCTGAACGGGGAAGGATCAAAGCCGCTCAAGGAAGTATTGATCGATCATCGCGTGGACAGGCCCTTTCGGGACATGCTTCCCATACTCGCTCTTGGGCCGGAGGTATTGTGGATCCCGGGCGTGGGCCCGTCCGGTACGGCGGCCATCCGGCCCGGCACTGAAAATGGCACAATGCTTACACTGACAGGGCCGTTCCCCTGGGATATTTCAAAAGACGACCAGGCGATTTAATGAAAAGGAGATTACGTTATGCACAGCGACGCGCAAATGTACGCCGATCTGGAATCCATCCTGATTACGCGGGATCAAATTAATGAAGCCGTCAAAAAGTTGGGGGAGACCATCACCCGGGATTATGCCGGGAAAGAGCCTGTGATGATCGGCATTTTAAAGGGCGCGGTGCTGTTCTACTCCGACCTGATCAGGGAGATCGACCTGCCTTTAAAAACGGAATTTATGGCCATTTCCAGCTATGGCAGCTCCACCAAGACCTCCGGGGTGGTGCGAATTTTGAAGGACCTGGACAGGGACATCCTGAACCAGGATGTACTGATCGTGGAGGATATCGTGGATACAGGGCTCACCCTTTCCTACCTGAAGCGGGCACTGCTGGAACGCAGCCCCGCCTCCATCAGGATCGTCACGCTGTTGGATAAGCCTGCCCGCCGCAGGGTGGAGCTTTCCCCAGATTACAGGTGTTTTTTAATCCCCGATGCCTTCGTGGTGGGCTATGGCCTGGACTATGATGAGAAGTACAGAAACCTGCCTGATATCGGCGTTTTGCACCCCAGAATTTACAGCAAATGATCAGGCGTGAATTTGCTTTCCTTCATTGACTGTGCTATAATAATAATTCAATTTGACAGAAGGAGGACCCTGTTTTGAAGCGGACATCCAGAGGCTTTATGGGCTATGTGGTGCTCATCAGCGCTTTCATACTCATCGCCGTTCTGCTCAACGGCGGTTTTGGTTTTACAGAAAACAAAAGGATCGAATATCCGAAATTACTGGAATATATCAAGAATGACCAGGTTGATAGGGTGGCCATCCGCAACAACAGCCTGGTGGGCATGCTGCGCGAAACAAGAGTGGCGCAAAGCGATTTCCCCGACAGGAATTATGACTTTGAGACCACCATCGGCGAAGACTTTATCGAAACCGTGCGCCAGATGGAGGCCACCAAACGGAACGTACCTATCGAACAGGTTTCCGTCAGCGATTTGTCTTTCAGCATCGCTTACCGCGCTCCCATCGTGACACCCTGGTATCTTGATTTTCTTCCTTTCCTGTTGATTATCGGCGTGTCTGTCCTTTTCTGGGTTATTATCATGCGCCAGCAGGGCGGTGGCAACAGCAAGGTCATGAACTTTGGCAAGAGCCGTGCCCGCATGGTGGATGCAAACAAAAACCGCATCACCTTTGCCGATGTGGCCGGGGCGGATGAAGAAAAAGATGAACTGCGGGAAATGGTGGACTTCCTGCGCAACCCCCAAAGCTATACGGAAATGGGCGCCCGCATTCCCAAGGGCGTGCTGCTGGTAGGCCCTCCGGGCACAGGCAAAACGCTTTTAGCCAAGGCTGTGGCGGGAGAGGCGAACGTGCCGTTCTTTACCATCTCCGGTTCCGACTTTGTGGAAATGTTCGTTGGCGTCGGCGCCAGCCGTGTCCGAGACCTGTTTGACCAGGCCAAGCGTGCCGCCCCCGCCATTGTATTTATCGATGAAATTGACGCAGTCGGCCGTCACCGCGGCGCAGGTTTGGGCGGCGGACACGACGAGCGGGAACAGACCTTGAACCAATTGCTGGTGGAGATGGACGGTTTCACCTCAAACGAGGGCGTCATTGTCATGGCCGCCACCAACCGCCGGGATATCCTGGACCCCGCACTTTTGCGCCCCGGCCGCTTTGACCGGCAGGTAACGGTAAACTATCCCGACATGAATGGGCGCATCGATATTTTGAAGGTACATTCCAGGGGCAAGCCGCTTTCGCGGGATGTAGATCTTGAAAACATCGCCAAGCGCACGCCCTATGCCACCGGTGCCGACCTGGAAAACGTAATGAACGAGGCCGCCATCCTGGCCGCCCGCAGCCGCAAGAAGGAAATCGACCAGCAGATGCTGATCGACGCCATCGCCAGGGTTCAAATGGGGCCGGAAAAGCGCAGCCACAAGGTGAACGAGAAGGACCGCCGCCAGGTGGCCTATCATGAAGCCGGCCATGCCATCGTTGGCAATGAACTTCCCGGCTGTGACGAAGTGCACCTGATTACCATTGTGCCCCGCGGCCAGGCCGCCGGCCATACCCTGGCCCTGCCCACCGAGGAACGGGACAATATGGGCCGTAACGCATTGAAAGACACCATTTCTATGATGCTGGGCGGTCATGCCGCCGAGCAGGAGGCGCTGGAGGATATCACCACCGGTTCCTCTTCAGACTTAAAGCGCGCCACGGAGCTGTGCCGCCGCATGGTCACCCAGTTTGGCATGAGCGACGCCTTGGGCACCATTTACCTGGGCAATGACCAGGAGGTGTTCGTGGGCATGGAGTTTGGCCATACCAGGGAATATTCCGAGGAAGTGGCCTACCAGATCGACAAGGAAGTCCGCCGCCTGCTGGACGAAAGCTACGAAAAAGCCCGTGAGATCCTCCGGGACAACATCGACAAGCTCCACGCCCTGGCTTCTGCGCTTTTAAAGCACGAGACGCTTTCCCGCAAGGAATTCCTTGCTTTGATGGATGGCAAGGATCTGCCTGATCCCGAGCCCAAGCCTGCGCGCCCCGAGCCCGACATGACCGGGGATAAGGCTGAAAAGCCTGCCACATTCAAGCCTGAGCCCAAGCCCGACATGCGCCGCATCCTTACCGGGGACCAGGGCGGGCAGATATAGCCCGTCCCTCATTACCCGGAAGGAGGCACTTCATGCAGCCCGGTGCAGAGCCAATCAAACCTGATCTTCATGTGCATACCGACGCTTCCGACGGGCAGTTTTCCCCGGCGCAAGTGATTGCTTTAGCCGCGGAAAAGGGCGTGAACCTTCTTGCCATTACCGATCATGACACGCTGGATGGCCTTCATAAGGTTCGGGAACAAGCTGCCCAAGCGGTTATAGACATCCTCCCCGGCGTGGAAATCAGCGCCGGGGGTGACAATGAAGTTCATATTCTGGGCTATGGGATACATGAGGGCATGAAGCGGCTGCTTTCGCTATTGCAGGACATGCGCAAGGAAAGGGAAGAACGTGTCCGGCGGATGATTGAAAAGCTGCGCAAGCTTGGCATGCCCATTGGCTTAAGCGAAATCGCATCGCCTCAGGCAGACAGCCTGGGGCGCGCGCATATCGGCCGGGCGCTGGTGAAAAAGGGCTTGGCGGACAACCTTTACGACGCGTTTGAGAAATATTTGTCCCCCGGCCGGCCGGGATTTGAGCCCCGGCCCAAGCGCAAGGTTTCCCAGGTGGTTCGCCTGCTTCGGGAAGAAGGCGCCGTGCCTGTGATTGCCCACCCCGGGCTCTTGAAAATGGATCCGGGGGATATCCGGCCTCTTCTGATCGAATGGAAGGATGAAGGGCTGATGGGGCTGGAAGCCTACCATCCCGCTCATTTGCCTGCAATGACAAGGACTTGGGACGAACTGGCCCGAAATCTCAATCTGCTGGTTACAGGCGGCAGCGATTTTCACGGGCAGGACGGACGGCACATGGATATTGGTGCCATGCTGCCTCACTGGCCAAGCGCGGCAGAGGACACTTCAAAATTGCTGGAAGTTTTTGGGCCGCCTCATTCGTTATATACATGACCCGCACCATAGATGAACCTGCAAACAGGGAGAAGCCTTATGTATCAGCAAGGATACCGTCCCTCTACCCCGGCGGCAAACCGTGCGGCAAAAAAGCCGGCGGAGAAGACAAGACCACGGCCGCAAGCACCTGCCCCCCGGGAAAAATCCGCATCGCAGCCGGTAACGACCGGCTACAGGCCTTCCACGAATGGCGTAGCGGTGGGGCAAAAAAAGCAAAGATCCGGCGCCGGGCGCGTGCTATTTTTGATTTTGGCCCTGGGCGTATTGAGCTTTGGTGCGTTTTATTTAAAGACGTGGCTGGATGTGCGGCCTTATGACACCCTGTTCGTCCCCAACGTATTTGTGGACAATATCCCCCTGGAGGGCATGACGGCCAGCGAGGGGGTGGCCACCGTGCGGGCCGGTGCAAAAAACAGGGCGGATAGCCTGTCCATCCGCCTGATGGCCGGGGATAGGGAATTGGCTGTCATCAACAGCGCCATGCTGGGGATCACCTACGATACCGATACCGCCCTCAATCAGGCCTGGGCCATCGGGCACAGGGGCACGGTGTTTGACAGGAAACGGGATATCGATATGGCCCGCACCCAGGGCTTCAAGGCCTTTTCTGCAACGCCCGGCGCCAATACGCAGCCTATTGACGCGCTGCTGGTGCAATTGAAAAATGAACTGTACCGCGCACCGAAAGACGCTTCCTTTGCTTTCAACGATGACGCCACCCAGCCCTTTACCTTTGTAACCGAGGAGCGGGGCGTGAGCATTGATATTGAGCCGCTGAAACAGCAGATATACGAAAAGGTATCCGCAATGGAAAGCGGCGATATTCAAATTGTGCCCATCTTTAAACAGCCGGAGATTACGGAGGCCATGCTCCGGGAAACCGTTACCCTTCGCTATACGGCTACCACCCCTATTTCTCCCGATAGCGAGGTTAACCGCACCAACAACATCCGCCGGGCTTTCGAGGAAATCAGCGGTACCATGTTAAAGCCCGGGGAAAAATTCAGCTTCAATAACATTGTGGGCTGGCGCACCGAAAAGAATGGCTTCTTCCCGGCACCGGAATATGCCTACGGCGAACTGGAGACGGGCATCGGCGGCGGCGTATGCCAGGCCAGCAGCACTGTGTATCTGGCGGCCATCCACGCCGGTCTTGAGATCATCGACCGGGAACCCCATTCCGATCCGGTAAGCTATACGTCCTTTGGTAAGGATGCCACGGTGTATATGTCCAGCAACCGGAAGATCGACTTTGTGTTCAGGAACAATACCGACGGGATGATTTATATCACCGCCGCCGTGAAAACAGATCCGGCCAACCGTAAACGCTTCTATTGCGAGGTTTCCATTTATGGTCCTTCGCTGGGTGATGTAAGTTATGAGCTTGTTACCAGGGAAATCGAAAAGATTCCCGCCCCCAAGGATCCGGAGATCATCAAGGATAAGCAGCACAAATACACACAATATATAGGGGATGAATACCAGACTATGAAAGCCCGCGATGGCCATAAGGTGGCCTCGGAGCTTATCAAGAAGGTAAATGGCGTGGAAGTGGAGCGTACTCCCGTGGCGGAGGATACCTACAAAGCCCGGGCGGCCAGGATCTATGTGGGTACATTGGAAAGAGAGTAGGAGGAACGGGGCATCATGGCGATCAAGCACTTTCTTACGGAAAAGGGACCCAAGGCGGTCGGACCCTATTCCACCGCGGTGGAATCATCGGGCACGGTGTATTTGTCCGGCATGCTGGGCATTGATCCCAAAGCAGGCAAGCTTGCGGAAGGCGGCATTACTTCGCAGGCCGCCCAAATGTTCGAGAATATCCGCACGGTGCTTTCAGAAATGGGGCTCACCCTTGCAAATGTGGTGAAGACGACTCTTTATCTGACCGACATGAATGATTTCGCCCCTGTGAACACACTATACGGAGAAGCCTTCGGCAAAGACTTTCCCGCCCGCACATGTATTCAAGTTTCCAAGCTGCCCCTGGGCGCGGTCATTGAAATGGAGTGCGTAGCGATCAAGGATAACGGATAGGAGAATTTGGGGATGCTATCCCTAAAGTGAATTGACGTCTTTATAAACCCGCTTCAACCATCTGCAGATGGAAAGGAGCGGGTTTTTTCGGATACGTTCTTTGAATTTTAGGTAACAAAAATAGATAGAATTACGAATAAAGTCAATCGGGATGCGTTGTTAATCTATAAATAGAAGCGATAATAGGCGATATGTATATAAATATCCACGTGAAATCGACAAAAAATCTATATACTTTGACTTGCTCTATGTTTTCTTCCAATTTTAAGAAATTGGTACTTGACGCGAAGCTTACAGAATAGTATTATTTAGCTAATAAAATTGAACGTATTAAAATCCCATTCTCCGGCATGCCATATGTATTTGTTGCTGCAGGCAGAAACCTTTTTTGCACGTCCTAAAACGATTTAGGTCTGAAGCAGGCAACGGCTGCAAAAGTGTTTCTCCCGGCGGCATCAAAATAAAAGGAGGAAGGCCTATGAAGAAGTTCCTGGCTACGGTGCTGACGCTGACCTTGCTGCTCACACTTGCGACTATTCCCGCTGCCATCGGCGAGGAAGCGCGCACGCCCATCACCTTCACGGTGTTCCATGGCGATTCCAACGCCATAACCAATCCCGTGCAGCCTGGCGATACCGAGATCTGGCCCGAAATTCAAAAGATCGTGGGCGATGTGACGCTTCAGGTGGAATACATCGTCGGCACGGAAGAAAAATCCGAGGCCACGCTGAAAATCGCAAGCTCCAGCCTGCCCGACCTGATTAACGCCCACGATGCCTACAACGTGTATAAGGACGCCGGCGTGCTGGTGGACCTGGCACCTTACGTGGAAGCCGGCAAGATGCCCAACCTGGTGAAGCTTTACGGTGATACCCTGGCCATGCAATACAATGACGACGGCACGCTCTACGGCGGCTACTCGCCTTTTGTGGCTGCCCCCGCGGTGGGCTATCCCAACGCTGCCTTCTGGATGAGCCGGGAAGCGGTAAAAGCAAACGGCAACAAGATCATCACCGATGCCACCGAATACTTTGAGGCCATCAAGGCTTTCCTGGCGGCACATCCCGTAACAGCGGACGGCACCCCCTATATCGGCTTCTCCCTGAACCCCTTCTCCGATTTTGCCTGGGTCATGCAGGCCGGCGACCGGCTGGTGGGCATGCACAATACCGGCGGCTATTACTTCAACCCCGAGGAAGACTACAAGGCCTACGACCGGGAAATGCTCACCATCCGCTACGAATGGGCAAAGCTCCTCAACAAGTACTACCGGGAAGGCGTGATCGATCCGGAAAGCTTTTCCCAAAGCGACGATGACTACATCGCCAAAAAGTCATCCGGCACGCTGGTGGGCTATTATGACGAGCTGTGGCGCGTGCAGTGGAACGAGATGCAGAACCTGACCACCAACGCTAAATACGACCAGCTGCCCATTCCGTTGCCGCTTGTGAACGAAGGCTATCCCAACACCTATGCCGGCCTTTCGGTGACGGGCACCATGAAGGGATTGTGCATCACCACCGCCTGCAAGGACATCGACCGCGCCGTTCAGTTTATTGACGACCTGTGCCGCGAGGAGGTCATGAAGCTGTGGAACTACGGCATCGAAGGCATCCACTATAACCTGACGGATGGCAAGATCACCTATACCGACGAGCAGTTCACAGCCCGCCAAAAGGGCGGTACCCTGCCCACAAACGGCGTGACCTACACAAACAGCGATGATTATGGTGCCAAGACCGGCATCTGGCAGGGCTTCTTCCAGTGCTTCCCGAGGCTGCCTTCCGCCTCACAGTTGTATTCCGACGGGTCCGGCCCCTGCACCTTCAGCTATACCGATATCGCCATGGCCGATGCCGTGAGCCCCGAGTACAAAGCCATTGCCGAGGAACTGGGCGTAATGTCCTTCACCCAGGCGCCTTTCGTGGGCGATGTGTTTTTGAGCCCCTACGGCTACGGCTGGGATATTCCCGAACCTACGGATGAAACGCTGATGGCCGTCAAGCAGCAGCTGAACGACCTGAAGCCCAATACCTATTGGTTCAAGATGATCATGGCGGAATCCGACGAGGAGTTTGAGAATATCTACGCCGAATTTAAAGCCGCCTATGAAGCCATCGATTACGAGCTGCTGGAGGACTACTACACCCGGCAGTGCCGCACCAGGGTGCTGATCAGCACAGGCGTTGATTACAACAAATAAGGCAAGTGCACTTTGCATGCCCCCCGTCCGGCTATAAAGCCGGGCGGGGATACCAATGAACAATGAACAGTGAACGATGAACAATGAACAGTATAAGTTTGTTATTCCATTTATTTTGTTCCCAGCTTAGCCTTCACTACTCATTGTTTAGCTCCTTCGAATAGGGGTCCCAGTATGAACATACTCATACTGTTCATTGTTCAATATTCATTGTTCACTGTTCATTGTTATTGGAGGTGAATCATGTTAAGCATACGCCGGATCATCGCACTTTTTTTGGTATTGTTATCCGCCACCGCCTTTGCGCTGCCGTTTGCGGACATGACGAAGGTGTCGCCGGCTTTGGAAAAGGTGAATTTGACGTATCTTTCGCCTGTGGGCATGCGGCATCATCCCGACGGCCTGCGTGTGGATGGCCAAAGCGGGTTTTCCATTGCGCTTCATAGCGATTACAGCGGCATGTCCGGAACCTCCCGCAAGAGCTTTGTCAAGGTGCTGGAGGACTATGTGAAGGCCGGGGAATATGCCCGCTGCAACTTCTATCTATGCTTCAGCCTTAGCTGCCTGGCGCTTTGCGGGATTCTGCTGTTCATTACAAGGCTTCGCGCCACGGTCTCCTTCTTTTTGAGCCTTGTTTCCGCTTTGTTTTTGCTCTTTTTCATCCTGCAGCAGTACGGCTATACGGTGGATATCACCAGGTACGGTTTTTTGTACAACGACATCCGCTTCGGCTTGTACACCGCCATGGCGTTTTCGCTGGCCGCGGCCTTTATGTGCCTTGCGGACACTATTGCGACCCGGAAAAGGCGTGTGACCGAGATACAGCTTCTTTTGCAAAAAAGCAGCCTTTTCAAGGTGCTCAAAAAACAGCGTCAATTGCTGGTGCTTTCGGTACCCTTTGTGCTGTTCGTGCTGGTAAACAATTATTACCCGCTGTGGGGCTGGACCTACGCCTTTTTCCAGGCCGATCCCACCACCTTCGGTTTGAATTTGAATGCCTTCCAGGGCATGAACAACTTTGAAAACGTGGTGTCGCGGCCGGCGTTTTTAAATGCCGTGCGTAATACCCTGGCTATTTCTTCCCTGAAGCTGGTCACTGGCTATTTTTGTACCATCCTGCTAGCGCTGATCCTGAACGAGGTGCGCGTCAAATGGTTCAAGCGTGGCGTGCAGACCATCAGTTACCTGCCCCACTTCGTATCCTGGGTGGTTGCGGCCACACTGGTGATCAACATCCTTTCCCCCTCGGAGGGAATACTGGGTAGGTTTTTGATGAATCTTAGGGGCGGCAGCAACAAATCCGTGCTGCTGGAAAACAACGCCACCTTCTATGTGATCGTGGCGCTGGCGGAACTGTGGAAGGAAGTGGGCTGGGGGGCCATCATCTATCTGGCCGCGCTGACAGGCGTGGATCACGGCCTGTATGAGGCGGCCGCCATCGAGGGCGCGGGACGGTTCAAGCGCATCGTGCACATCTCCATCCCCTCCATCATGCCTACCATCAAGATATTGATGATCCTGTCGCTGGGCTCGCTTCTGTCGGCGGGCTTTGAGCAGATCCTGCTATTGCAGCGCACGGTGACCTATGATTTTTCCCAAACGCTGGATACTTTCATATATAACCTGGTTTGGGGCGACGTAAAGGGCAGCGATCTGAAGAAGAGCATTCCCCAGGGTACGGCGGCCGGGATCATGAACTCCCTGGTGGCCTTCCTCCTGGTATTCTCCGCCAACCGGGCTTCCGCCGCCATCGACGGCGAAAAATTATTTTGATGAATACCAATTCAAAAAATGAACGCATCGTTGCCGCGGATCTTTTCGCGCATGACTGCGTCATTCTCATGCCCGGCTTGCTCAATCGGCGCGCTGCTGCGCTGCGCTTGCATCGCTAGTTTCGCAAGCTTCCTCCGCCCGGCTTATTGCCGCCACCGGCGGCAGCCGGGCTACGGAACCCCACGTAGCGCTGCTACGCGTCGCTCCGATTCCTTGTCCTTAACGAAAATCTCTCGCGGCTTTGGATGCGTTCATGTCTCTCATTGGTATTAGGGGAGGAAGTGATAAAATGACCAGACGTATCGTTGCGGTCCTCCTGTGCGCGGTGTCCTTCGCGCTTTTGTTCCTTCCCTATGGCGGATATACGGATGACTACTACATCCGCAACCGGTATATCTATTCCCCCGGCGTCACGCCCAAGCCGGCGGTTCAAATGACGCTGTGGGAGGGTGTGGAAGCGCCCCTGTTTCTGCCGGAGCACGAGCAGGTGGTGCGGGGCCGGGTATTTACCGGCATGGAAAACGCCTTTGGCGTGACGGTGGATACGAAGAATGAAATGTTCACCCCTACGCCCACCCCCAAGCCCGGCGACAAAAAAATCTACGCGGAACGCACCCAGGCAGTGGTCAGCCGCGGCGACGTACCCTTCATCCTGGGTATCGTATGCCTGTTTCTGACGGCGCTGCTGGCCATCATCAAAAAATGCCCGGCTTTTGTGGCCGCGCTCTTTGGTATGTGCTCCGGGATATTGGGCTTTGGGTATACAGCCACCATCCACGCGCTGCCCATATCCTACGTTCAGGCCTCCCTGCCCGTGCTGGCGGCGGTCATGCTGGTTTGGCAGTCGTTTGAAGACTGGCCCCGCCGCAAACGGCAGGAGCGGGACATGCTCAACCCGCCCTCCTTTTTAACCTTCACCTTTGACGGGGCAGTGTTCATCTGTTTGACCTTTTTGGTGATCGTCACGGTGTATCCCTTTCTGAACACCGTTGCCCTTTCCTTCAACGATGCCCAGGATTCCGTGGCCGGTGGCATCACGCTTTTGCCCCGGATATTCACCACCTACAATTATGAAAAAATATTTAAGGATGCCACCATCATCCAGGCGACGGTCATCTCCGTCCTGCGAACGGCGGTGGGCGCGGTGACATGCCTGCTTTCCTGCCTGTGCGTGTCCTACGCACTCAGCCGCAGGGAATATGTGCTCAGGCTCCTCATCGGCCGCATCCTGGTTATGACCATGTACTTTGGCGGAGGCCTGATCCCTTATTACCTGCTCATGCGCTCCCTGGGACTAGTGGGAACATTCTGGGTATACATCGTGCCGGGGCTGGTGTCCGCCTGGAACATCATGATCATCCGCTCCTTCATCACCTCCTCCATCCCCGATTCCCTGATCGAGTCGGCCCGCATCGACGGGGCCAGCGAATATAGGATCCTCTTTGGCATCGTATTCCCCCTGTCGCTGCCGGTGATCGCCACCATCGTTTTGTTTGTGGCCGTGGGCCAGTGGAACAGTTGGTTTGATGTGAATTTGTACAACCGCTCCATCCAGTCACTGTCCACGCTGCAGTTTGAGCTGCAAAAGGTTTTGCAGTCCACGCAGCAGGCCAAGAGTGAGACGGCAGCTTACATGGCCGGCGCCATGGGCGCGGGCACCAAGACGGTGACGCCCCAGGCCACCCGGGCGGCCATGACCATGGTGGCCACCGTGCCCATTTTGATGGTGTACCCCTTCCTGCAGCGGTTCTTCATCCACGGGCTTACCCTGGGCGGCGTGAAGGGATAAAAAAGGAGGCCTTTCCATGAAGCTGATCAGACGGATCGCCTGTTGCCTGCTTGCCTTGCTCATGATCATGCCAGGCTTTTCCGCCCTTGCAATGCGGGCCGGGACGGTTTCCCCGGACAAGTGGCGGGATGTGACGGCGGAATATGGCAAGGCCGCAAAGGACACCGCCGTGCAGGCTGCTGTGAACCCTGTGACGGGGAATCAGGCGCTGTGCCTTGCCGCCGCCTTTGACAAGGAAAGCTGGTGGTGCGACGCCGCTATCATCAAGACAATAGGCTCCACCGCCTTTCACAAGATGGAGAGCATCTCCTACGACGTGTATTTTGTGCCCAGGGAGGGTACGGGTGCGGCCGGCAGCGTGAAGATGCAGACGTGCCTGAACACGCCCTCCTGGTATCAGGTGCCGGACGGTGAGATTACGGAGATCCCCATGCAATCGGGTGGTACCTTTGCTCATGTAACGCAAAAGCTGCCCGGCGCGGCCATCCACAGCCAGCTTATTTTGGTGGCAGCGGGGGCAGCCACGGATTTTAACGGAGACATCTACTTTGAGAATATCACCTTGACGGCCATCCCGGAAATTGCGGAGGAAGTCCCACCGGTGGAACCGAGGTTCTGGGATTTTGAGGATGCGGGAATCGGCTTGGGGGAATGGGGCGTGGAAGGTTCCTGGGAATATCCCAGCGGCTTTACGCTGGATCAAATATCCTATGATCCACAACACAAGGCTTTGAAGATGAACGGATTACACTTTGACAAAAGCCGCGACTGGTCCGAAATCAAGCTGAACGTGCCCATGCAAGGCTTGAATTTGAAAGGGTACGGCCTGTTCTTAGTGGAACTGACCGTTAACAGCGAATCGTACCGCCTGGGCGGCGGAGATTTTAGGGTACAGCCCACTGCCATCATGTTAGGCGGCAGCTACAAGGCGCTGGGTAACGATTATCCCGCAAAGACCACCGAAAATGGGGACGGCACTGCCACGCTGCTTTATGAGATCGGCTTCGTGTCCGACCTGACCCTTGAGAGCCTTACGGTGGGCATTGCCGGTTCCTCCACCGCCTACGAAGGGGACATATGGATGGATAACGTGTTGTTGTCAGCCCGCAGGCAGGGCGATTACATGGGCGTGAACGTCACCGTAAAGCCCATAAGCTTTAGGCCGCCTCAAAGTGCGGTCTTCGATACCTCCGCGCCCATCCCGCTGGTGGATGAAAACGCCACTCCTGAAACAAAATCGCTGTTTGTGTACCTGCGGGATGTGGGGAGGGATTATATCCTCTTTGGCCATCAAAATGCTATGCACCATGGCGTGAGCATTTCGAAAACCGACGGTTCCGAATCCGATGTGAAAAACGCAGTGGGCGCGCATCCCGGCATTGTGGGGCTGGATGGGCTGTCGCTCTTTGGCGGCGAGGGTACCTTGGATCAAAGCGTTTTGATCGCCAAAGCAGCATACAAGGCGGGGGCGATCCTCACCCTGAGCATGCACATGCCCAATTTTGTCACAGGCGGCATATTCCGCGATGTGACGGCAGGGGCTATCCGTGCGGTGCTCCCCGGCGGGGAAGCGCATCAAAAGCTGCTGGATTATCTTGATACCGTCGCAGCCTTCGCCAAGGATTGCGTGGCGGAGGACGGCATGCTGATCCCCATCCTGCTGCGGCCCTACCACGAGGGGAACGGCGGCTGGTTCTGGTGGGGTTCCACCGGCGGAAATGATGCCCAGGCGCAGCAGCTATACCGCTTCACTGTGGAATACCTGCGGGATAAAAAGGATGTGCACAACTTTCTGTACGCGTACGCCCCCAATGGGCCTGTCACAAGCGCCAATACCTACCTGCAAAGGTATCCCGGCGACAACTATGTGGATGTGCTGGGCTTTGACTACTACTGTGACGATGCAGGGGAAAGCACGGAAAGCTTCATGAATCAATTGAAGCAAAGCTGCATCATCGTGTCCGACCTGGCGGCGGCGAGGGGCAAGGTATCCGCCGTGTGCGAAACCGGCGTGCGCCAATTGGCAAAGGGCTATGAGGGTTTGGCGCCCCAGGGCAACCAAGGCAGCCTTACCTGGTATACGGATATCCTGGATACATTGTCAGCCGATCCTAAAGCCGGCCGTGTCAGCTACTTCCTGGTATGGGCCAACTTCAACGACGGCCAGTTCTGGGTGCCTTATGTGCGCCCCGGTGACAGGACCAGCCATGAGATGGCAGACAACTTCATCACCTTTTACAACGATGACCGGGTGATTTTCGCTGACCGTACCGGGGATATCTATTCCCATGGTAACGTGGCCGTACTTGAAAAGGAACCCTTCGTTTCCATCGTCTATCCCGCCACCAACAAGCTGCTGGCCAAGGAGAATTTCACCTTCCAGGCGGATGTAAAGCCTTACGGCAGGGCGATGGAGGAGATACGCTACACCGTTTTGAAAACGGAGGTTGACGTCCCTCTTGCCCTCTCAGCAAGCGGTTACTACGAAGGGCCGGTGGACATATCGCATCTCAAAAACTCCTTTTACGACACGGTGTTCTTCTGCCGCTTTTCCGACGGAACTGTGTTTGAAAGCAAGGGGAGTCTTACGGTAAAAAAGTAAGTCATGTTGTTAAGTAAATTACTTTACAAAGTCTGCAATCGGTGATATGCTACAAATCAACACATTCCACGGGAGGGCATACACTTGAGCAAGCAGGTAACCATGCGGCAGATCGGCAAGGCCATGGGCGTGAGCACCGTTACGGTATCCAAGGCGCTGGGTGGCAAGGATGGCGTAAGCGATTTTGTGCGCGCCCAGATTATAGAAAAAGCCCGGGAGATGGGCTATCAATATACATCATCTGCCAAGCACCCCCCGGAGAGCGACGGGCAGGACGTGGGCATCCTGGTGGCGGACCGTTTTTTCAGCGACAGTTCTTTCTATGCCGCCTTATATAAAAAACTGGTCCAGCACCTTTCCGAGGTTTCCTGCTACGGCATATTGGAAATTTTGTATGCCCCCGACGAGCAGGAGTGCAAATTGCCGGTGATGATCCGCTCCGGCAAGGTGGATGCGTTGATCGTTATGGGCCAGGTGAGCGCGGAATACATGAAGGCGCTGCTGAACACCCGTTTACCCTGCGTGTTCCTGGATTTTTATACCGAGCACGCGGATGTTACCTCTGTGGTCAGCGACAGCGTATACGGCACCTATCTTTTGACCAACCACTTGGTGAAGATGGGCCATCGGGATATCGGCTTTGTGGGGGACATTTATGCCACCAGCAGCATACTCGACCGGTACCTTGGCTACTACAAATCCCTTCTGCAAAACAACATTCCGCTTCGACCGGAGTGGATTTTGCCCGACAGGGGTGAGAACGGTTTGCTGAAGGAAGTTACGCTGCCTGCTAAAATGCCCACGGCCTTTGTTTGCAACTGCGATGAGATGGCCCATCTTTTGATGGGGCAGTTAAAGCGCGCGGGCTATAAGATGCCGGAGGATGTATCCATCGTGGGCTTTGACGACTTCCTGTTTGCCAGGCTTTGCAATCCGGCATTGACCACCTTCCAGGTGGATCAGGACGGCATGGCAAAGGCGGCGGTAAAGGCGCTTGCCAAAAAGCTGCACGGGCAAAGCGGGCATACCGGGCGCATCGTGATCAGCGGGCGCATGGTATTCAGGGATTCGGTGAGGGACCTGCGCGCTTTGGATGCGGAACGGTTGAATGCTTGATAAAGGAGCAGGAACTATGCCAAAGGTAGACATACTCACGGGGGGAAGCCTGCCCCATATGCCCTGGCAGGACCGGGGAAACGACTGTCATGATGCCCCGGTGTGGCGGTATAGTTTGAATCCCGTCATCGGGCGAAATCCGGCAAAGGGCGTGGCCCGCATCTTCAATAGTGCCGTGGCTCCTTTTGAAGAGGGCTTCGTGGCGGTGCTTCGGGGCGAGCAGGTGGACGGCGTTCCCCATATCTATATTGGCCGGAGCGTTAACGGGATCCATTGGGATATCGACAGCAAAAAGATCGCCTTTGTGAACGGGACGGGCGAGCCCTTTATGCCCCGCTATGCTTATGATCCGCGCCTGATCAAAGTGGAGGACGATTATTTCATCCTCTGGTGCACCGATTTTTTTGGCGCGTCCATCGGCATGGCAAAAACCCGGGATTTCAAAACTTTTGTACGCCTGGAAAATCCGTTTATCCCTTATAACCGCAACGCCGTGCTCTTTCCCAGAAAGATCGGCGGCATGTATAAGCTTTTGTCCCGCCCCTCGGACAGCGGGCACACGCCCTTTGGCGATATCTTCCTCTCCGAAAGCCCGGACCTTACCTATTGGGGACGCCACCGCCATGTGATGGGCCGGGGCAGCGCCTGGTGGGAAAGCGTTAAAATAGGCGGCGGTGCCGCGCCTATTGAGACGAGCGAAGGCTGGCTTATGTTCTACCATGGTGTGGCCGGCACCTGCAACGGGTTTGTGTACTCCATCGGCGGGGCGATTTTGGATATTGATGAGCCCAGCCGCGTCAAGTACCGCTGCCGGAATTTTCTCTTGACGCCGGAAGAACCCTACGAGGAACGGGGCTTTGTGCCCAACGTGTGCTTCCCCTGTGCCACGCTCCAGGATGCTGATACCGGGCGCATCGCTATCTATTACGGTGCGGCGGATACATATGTGGGTTTGGCCTTTACACAAGTGGATGAAGTGGTGGCCTACATTAAGGAGCACAGCGTGTTGACCCCGGAGGATACGGAGATAGGCATCAGGTGAAAAGTATGCGCCGGGAAGAATTCGATCATCATCTTCAGCAGGTGATCCTGCCCTTTTGGATGGGGCTGAAGGACGATGCCCATGGCGGGTATGTGGGCCTGGTGGATTATGACCAGAACCGCCATCCCAATAGCGTGAAGGGATGCATATTGAATAGCCGCATCCTGTGGTTCTTTTCCGCTTGCGAAAAAACGCTGGGGGATGCATCCTTGCGGCCCTATGCGGATCATGCCTATGACATGCTCAGGCGATTCTGGGATGACAGGCACGGCGGCCTGTACTGGGCCCTGAATGCGGATGGCACGGCGGCCGACCGCACCAAGCACACCTACAACCAGGCTTTCGGGGTGTACGCGCTGTCCGCCTACTACGCGGTGAGCCGCAACGAGACTGCCTTGTCCCTTTGTGATAAGCTGTTTGACCTGATCGAAACAAAATGTGCCGATGATGTGGGGTATCTGGAGGCGTTTGATGAAAGCTTCCGCTTGATCGATAACGACAAGCTGTCGGAAAACGGTATCATGGCGAAAAGAACCATGAACACGCTCCTCCACCTGCTGGAGGCCTATACGGAATTTGCGGCTGTCACCGGGAATGAGCGCGTTCTAAAAAGGTTGCGCTTCATCCTGGAAACGCTGCTGTACAAGGTGTACAATCCTGAAAAAAAGAGGCTGGAGGTTTTCTTTGACGGCCGGATGAATTCTATCCTGGACCTGCATTCCTTCGGCCACGACATCGAGGCATCCTGGCTGATGGAGCGGGCGCTCTCTGTTTTGGGCGACGATGCCCTGACGAAAAGGGCTGCGCCCATCCTCCGAGATATGGTGCGGCATGTGTATGATGACGCTTTTGACGTAAGATGCCTCTACAACGAGTGTGACCGGGGCAAAACCGACAAGACCCGCGTCTGGTGGGTGCAGGCGGAGGCCGTCGCAGGCTTTCTGCACGCCGCCCGCCGGGAAGACCGCCCGGAATACCTGGCAGCCGCCGAAGTCATCTGGCGGTATATCCAGGACTGTTTTGTGGACAAGCGCCAACAAAGCGAATGGTTCTGGTCGCTGGATGAAAATGACCGGCCCATCACAAGGCCCATCGTGGAACCCTGGAAATGCCCCTATCACAATGGGCGCATGTGTTTGGAAGTGATTCGTGGAGCTCCATCCTCCGGTTCCCTGTCAGATAAATGAGTTGGGTGGGCAGCCCTACTGAAATCAAGCAATCGTCAAAAATGGCTCTGCCGGCTATCCCTTGAGAAAATCTTCAGGGGTTACGGCTTTCACAGGTGACTGGGCATAATCCTTCGTGTTTCGTGTGAGAATGCGATCCAGTTGACATCTTTGCGCGATAGCGGCCACAAGCGCATCCTCGAAATCCACCATGTTGGAAGCCATCGCAGCATGCACGTCCTCACCCAGCGCATCTGCAATGCCTACAAGCGCAAGCAGCTTCTCCATGCTTTCTTTTGCCTTGGCATCATCCCTGAGGCTCCGGCGCAGCATATAATAAATATCTGTGGCGGCCGCAGCGGAGATAAAGCCTTCATGGATTTGCAGTGCAGATTGCTTCATCACCTCATAGGATGCTTGAAAGAACGGTTCGCGCTTGAGGAATACATCCAGCACCACGTTGGTATCGATCATGATCCTCATACGTTTTTAAGCCGCTCCTTCTTGATTTCTTCTGTCGACAGCGGGCTGTCCTTGGCAATGCCGACAAGGCTGTTAAGCATAGCGACACGATCCGGCGATGGATTCGTAAGCTTCGCGATCATTTTTCCGTTCTTTGTAATGTAAATATCGTGATGACTGGCCATAGACAGATATTTGCCTATATTGGTCTTGAATTCAGTAGCGGTGATTTGCATATTGCTTCCTCCTGATAATGAAAAAATCCATTCCGCACTTTTATTATATACAAATCGCACGAAGATATCAAATATTCCGTTCGATTAGGCGTGGCCGGAGAAGCTAAAATTTGTCCAGGCCGTAAATTCCCAAAGTAAGTTCCACAGTGGGAAGAGTGTAGAATTAACATTGAAAAACAAAGGAAATAAGTTTAGGAAGAGCGGCATCAATTATGGTTAAGAGCGGATTGCCAGGTATAGCAGAG
>JAEZQK010000026.1 GCA_023413135.1 Bacillota bacterium | reverse complement strand
GAAGAAGATCAGCGCGAAGTTCCGCAACCTACAACAGCTTGGTATCCCCAAGCAAAAGGCATGGGAGTGGGCGAATACGAGCAAAGGCTATTGGCGAATCGCAAACAGCCACATTCTGCATATGTCACTGACGAACGAATACCTCGCAACACTCGGATATGATGATATATCCAAACGCTACGAGGTACTGCACTCAAACTATTGAACCGCCGTGTACCGAACGGTACGCACGGTGGTGTGAGAGGTCAGCTGGCCGGTTAACGCCCAGCCTCCTACTCGATTTTTGGGGAAGACGAATAATTGGGGAGGGTGTATCATGGATCAGCAATCGGCATGGGATATACTCAAACGGGATGCGGCGGCCATGTACTCTGAAGAGGGTGTGCTCGGCAAGCTGAAAAGCGGCAAAAGCCTGAAAATCAAGCTGGGGGCCGACCCCAGCCGGCCGGACCTTCACCTTGGCCACTCCGTTGTTTTAAGAAAGCTCAAGCTCCTGCAGGAGCTAGGGCATGAGGTCATCTTTGTGATCGGCGATTTTACCGGCATGATCGGCGACCCATCCGGCAAAAGCAAAACGCGCCCACCCCTTACCTTCGAGGAGACAAGGAAGAACGGCGAAACCTACTTCCGGCAGGTTTCGAAAATCCTGGATCCTGAAAAAACGCGCATCGAATATAATTCAAAATGGCTGGGGGAACTGCGCTTTGCCGATGTGCTGTACCTGTGCGGCCAGTACACGGTGGCCAGGATCCTGGAGCGGGACGATTTTGCCGCGCGCTTGTCGGATGGCCGCGCCATTGGAATGCATGAGCTTTTATACCCGTTGATGCAGGGGTATGACTCGGTTGCCCTCGGCTGTGATATTGAGGTGGGCGGAACCGATCAGACATTTAATCTCCTGGTGGGGCGTGAGCTTCAGCGAAGCTTCGGGCAACCGCCGCAGGAGGTGATTACCTTCCCGCTGCTGATAGGGCTTGACGGAGCCGAAAAGATGTCCAAATCCCTGGACAATTACATCGGCATTGACGAGCCTGCCGGCAGCATGTTTGAAAAATGCATGAAGGTGCCGGATTCGCTTTTAAGCGACTATTTCCGGCTGACGACAGATTTGAGCGGCGATGTTTTTATGCCATTGATATCGTCCGATATCAGGGCTGCGCATGTGCTGTACGCCATGACCATTACCGCCATGTACCATGATCCGGGAAAGGCGGAACAGGCAAAGGAACGCTATAGGGCAGTGGCCGCCGGAAAGCCGCCGGATTCCATACCGGAGGTTGTTTTGCCTGCGGGACGTCAGCCGCTTGTCAAGGTGCTGATGCTCTCAGGGTTGGCTGCCTCCGTCAGCGAGGCCAGGCGGCTGATTGCCCAGGGCGGTATTTCAGTAGATGGAGAAAAGACGTCAGATCTTGCTTATGAGGTGGAAGGCGATGAGATTTTGCTGAAACGGGGAAAGGCCTGGTTTGTACGGGTCAGGTTTGAATAAATGCATGGCAGGGCATGAACGCCGGTTTTTTCCGTGCGAACGAAAACCATACCATGCTCCTATGCATCAAAACTTTGTCTTCAGGTATTCCAGTGTTGTTGCCGGCACAATTCTTTCGATCTGACCAAAGTTTCTGTCTTTCAGCAGTTCCCGAACCCGTGAAGCGCTGATGGGCTTGCCGTCCCATTCCTTGCGGGGGATTTCCACAAATTCGATACCGTACCGCGGCAATATGGCGTGCAGCATATCGTTATATTGCCTGGTTACTTTGTCATACGGTTCCTCTCCCACATAGCGGGCGGTGATATTCAGGCAGGGGGCAATTTCCTTGGCAAAGAGAGTAACATCCATTGAGGAGTCCACAGTCTGGTCCTGCAGCTCAGATTTGTTGAAATATTCCGAAAAAGTTAGTGACGAAATAATGAAGCGGCCGCTGGGCACAACTGTAACATTCTTTAGGTCCGCCGTGCCGGCGTCCACCAGTTGCAGCCTATCATCAAAGGGAAATATGGATTTGTCCTCCTGAACAACAAAAATGATCAAGTGGTCGCAATTGGCCGCGGCCTGCTCGATCAGGTAACGGTGGCCCAGGGTAAAGGGGTTGCAGTTCATAACGATGGAACCAATTTTGATGCCAAACATGGAATCATAAAACTCTCTCAGTATCCTTTTATATTCCGCCAGCTCCTTTTTGCTTTGTATATCCAGAGCATAGTCCGCACCTTCATCCGGCCGGGGCAGGGCCGCCACTGTATCTGTGCCTTTTCCATAGCTTGAAAAGAAGTCAAGCTGCCGCAGTTTTTCAAATAGCTTTTCTGCAATCAGGCGGTTGCCATCCTCTGTGTAGTGCTGGGTATCGAAAAATACCTCGCCGTAAGGATGGGGTCTGTTGGCAGCCGACGACATGTCCAGACATGGAAAAGCGTCAAGCATGGCAAAATTGCAAAGAATAATATCCCCAGGCCTTGTTGGCAGCGCATTGAGTATGGTAAGTTCCTCATTTGTGTCGGCATCGCTGGATTCAGCAAGAAAGAAGCCGTAATTCTGCACAATCAACTGTTCATCCATGGCCAGCTCATTGCACAGCTTTTGCAGATGCGAAGCAATCGTTCCCTTATCAGAGGCACCCACGCCAAAGATTATGCATCCACCGACGATGAAAATCGTACGTTTGTAGCTTTGAGGCTGCCATTCCGTTACCCTGTGACCGCCTGCTGTATTGACACACCGGCCCTGAACATCGTAAAAGCAGCGCACACCGCTTAAATCGTGGTACGATTTGGGTGCATTCAGCACTTCAATGACATCCTGCTTGTTGTCAAAATACTTGTTGACAGCAAAAATGGGCTTGTCGATGTTATTCAAAATGGTGGTGCGGCCAATCGCTTTTTCCTGTATGAACATTTCGTTCAGGCTGAGGTTGCGCTGGGGGAATGCAGGGGTTGAAAAACACAGAACCGATATGTCCGGATGGTCCTCTTTATATTTGAGAAGCCCATGCGTAATGGCAGTCGGCCGGTAGCAAGGAAACCTGACGCTATATGTATCAAAGTTCACGGCATCAAGCACATACCCTGTCACGCGGTCATACACAACAAAATTCAGGCCGCGGCGGCAAGGGGAATGGTTTATGCCGTTGATGCTGATGATTGCGGCATTGTTTTTGGGCGCGTTAAAGCCAATGCTTATAAGCTCATAAGGAACATCATCAATAACGAATTTGTGTTCCACCCATTCAAATGTTGTGGCGGATATGCCCTCATACACCACTTCTCCCGCATCGATAACAGCGGCATAAGCATACCTGTCTTTGTCATGCAGATCCGTCTTCAGACCCAGCTTCATTACTTCTTCAGAAACCGCTTTGGTATATACCGGGCCGCCTGGGGTATCACAGGCTGAAATCAGCACCATGTACCGTTTGCTGAACTGCTGAAGCAAACGTATGTATTCCAAAAAGCGCTGTTCGTTTCTCAGCGCGTTTGCCGATAGACCTTTGCCTGCGGCTGCATTCAATTTGGTTTTCAGCGTTGCGATTTCTTTTTGCAGCCCAGCGCTGCCCAGGAGGGCATTTCTTTCTTGGGACATATCCATTCACCCGCTTTCGTATAGGACTAGCCTGCATGGGTTAATAAGACATATACCGTATCGGAAAATGCTGAATAGAAACATCTGAAGAGTATCAGGCCCCAAAAGACAAGCATTTCTTGCGGTTTCATTTTACCATGGCGCGTGTTGGTTTTCAAGCGGCAGAGAACCGGGCAGACTATCGCATACGCTGCCTTGCTACTTACTATTCAACATGGCTATTCACCGGTTTCTTTCATAAACTCCTTGATTGCCATAGATACCGCGTTTCCGTGCCCGGTGATCAGATGCCCGCCGGTTGCAAATACGGTGGCTTTGGCATGCGTCCTTTCAATAAACCTTTGAACGGTCTCATACTTCGCCATGGGATCATCCTTTGCGTGGATGACAAGAACCGGGCTGGATATCTTCTCAACCTCATAGTCGTCATAGTTGATATCCATATCCACATTGGTGATCTCTTCATCCGCCTTGATCCCGCTTTTGCGCAGCTTTACGGGGAGCATGGTGTCGTAGAAGGAGCGGTCAACTTCGGATGCAAACATGGCCCTGAAAACAAAGCCGAAATACTTGATGGACAGCCACATGAGAAAATCGTTCAGAAGCGGCGCGGGAGGCCCCATCATACCGGATATTTCCTCCCGTGTCTTCTTCGCGCCTGGGACTCCGGACGAAAGCAATATCAGCCCCTTCAGGCGCTCCGGATACTTCATGGCAAAGGAAATCCCGGCGGCGCCCCCGGCAGACGTGGTGATGATATATGCTTTTTGGATATGAAGGTGGTCAAGCAATTCCAAAAACGCCTTCGCCTGGTTTTGCGGCGTCGGTTCGGAAGGCAAATCGGAACCGGGATAACCAAAACGTGACGGCGCTATCTTTCTACAGTCATTTCCTAGCAGGTTATTGAGTGATGAAAAGGCCTGATCGTATCCGCCGAATATGCCGTGGGAGAGAAGGACCGCTTCCCCCGAGCCTTCATCCAGATAGCTCATTTTACCATGGCTTGTATCCATGGCTTTGGCCTGATAGCGGTCAAGCCGCCCGTAGGCTTTCCGGATATCGGCGGAGTATTGTATGACCAGAAAAATAACGAGCGCGGCAAACAGGATCAGCAGGAATGTCCACATCGGTTTTCATCCCCTCCTTTGTCTGGCAGCCTCATAAAACAGCACGGTGGCCGCGCAGGCTACGTTTAAAGAGGAAGCGGAGCTTTGGCCGCTCATGGGGATGGTGGCCAGCATATCGCAGCCTTCCTTGAAGGCGCGGCAAAGGCCCTCGGTTTCGTTGCCGATCATGAGCAGGGTGGGCCGTTTAAAGTCTACATCCATGATATTCTTTTCCTTGTGGGCGGTTGTGCCTATCACCTGGAACAGGGGATATCGCTCCCGCATCTGCGCTATCCAGGTGAATACCTGCTCATTGTCGGGTACGCGGATGGCGGGAATATGAAAGAAGGACCCCATGGAGGAGACGGTCACTTCGGGGTCGTACAGATCCACCGAGTGGCCGGTAAGGATAAGTCCGTCAATGCCCATTGCGTCGCAGGAGCGGATGATAGTGCCCAGGTTGCCTTTGTTGGAGGGGCGGTCAAACAGCACAAAGAGGGGATTGTTTGTTAGGGGAAGCCGGGAAAAATCATCCTCCCGCATTTTCACGACAGCCATTAATTCCGATGTATCCGTCTTGCCGCTGAGCTCTTTCATCAGGCTTTCCGGCAACTCGTAGTTGATATCGGTTTTGACGGTGTTCAAAATATCCCTGGCCCAGCCGGACAGGGGTTTTTCAGAATCATACAAAAAAGAAGCGATGCTCCAGCCGTTTGTAATGGCTTCGTTGATATTGCGCACGCCTTCCACAAAGAACTCGAAATACCGGTACCGTTTGTTGCGGTTGGTTTTGAGGACTTCAAACTTTTGATATGCGGCGTTTTTGGTATGAATCTTTACGGTTTTCATTGAACGCTCTCCCAACTTTCTATTGCCCGCTCACGCAGTCCACATTACCGAACAGTGCCTGGAGCCTATCCAATGCACCTTCCGGCAGCGGCGGTTTTTCAATGGACCGCAAGTTATCCAGCAGATGTGCCTTTTCCCCTGTCCCGGTCAGTGTCACAGCGATCCCAGGTGTGTGGCGGCAGAAGCGGTAGGCCGCTTCCATAATGCTTTCCGAGACGCCAGGTGCCAGCAGAAAATCCAGTGCATGGCCGTCGTCGGTCAGGCCCTCTCCTCCTTGCCCGTGATCCAGGATACGCTTAAGATCGACCTTGAGCTGTGCCGGGTTCGATAACGATGAACGCACTGCGAACATGCACAGTACGCCAACATTGTTTTTGACCGCCGCCGGCAAGACACTTTTTGCCGCCGAGGGATTGAGCAGATTGTAGCCTGTCATGACCACATCAAAGTGATTTTCCGGCAGGGCGAGCTTCAACATTTCGTGGGTTGTGTCCACTGCAAATTGCTCCGTAATGCCGATAAAGCGGATTTTCCCCTTCTCTTTCGCGCGAAGCATCTCCGGCAGCAGCGTATCGCGCACCCAGGGATAATCCGCCGCTGTAACCGCATGGATATGATATACATCAATGTAGTCCGTCCTAAGCTCGCGCAAGCTGTCGTCCAGCGTCCGCGCAAGTACATCTGGGCCGTTAAGCTCGCTCTGCCCGCGATAGGGGAATTTTGTGGAAAGGACATAGGAATCCCGTGGGAAATCCTGAAGGCCCTTGCCAAGGGCCGTTTCCGTGCCGTAAGCTGTAGCGGTGTCAAAAAAGTTTACGCCCGCATCGAATGCGGCGCGTACGATGCCTGCGGCATGCGTAGCGCCGTATTTTTCCACGCCAATGCGTGAAAACCCGCCGCAGCCCAGACCGGCGACTGTAACACATAGCCCCGTCCTGCCCAATACCGTTGTTTGCATATCCGTCATCTACCTCGATTCCTGTTGTTTTCTCAATTCCGCTTCGGATAATGGTAACCGCTTTATAAATTCGGCAAACAGATGAATTATACATTCTGCATCAGGCAAAGTATAGCCTTCCCGCACAATGTTTGATACAATGTGGTCACTGCGGATGATGTCTTTGAAAATCAACCTCACTGCGGCTTTGCATGGCGCGCAACCATGGGAAAGGAAAGGGAAACCATGGACGAACTCATGAAGATAGCCGACAGGCTGCTTGACAGGAAGCCGGACCCCATTCCTGAATTCATCCTGCTGAAGGAATTCAAGCTTCTGGACCCGTCCGGCATAGCGCTTCAAAATGCCTATATGCGGGTATGCGATCATCCCATGGTAAAAGGCATTGCCGAAAATCAAAATAGCAGGGGCTTCTGGCCCCCCTTCCATGGATACAGCGAAGTCATGATAAAGCGCTGCCTATCCCTGGGGCTTGATAAGGATCATCCCTGCCTGCAAAAGGCCGCCGGGTATTTACAAAACGTTCTTCATGGGAATGAGAATTGGGACCAGCATGAAAAGCAGGATAACATCCGTTGGTGGCCGGAGATGTTTGTGCCGCTTGTAAGCGCAGCCATGCTGTCCCTGATAGATGAAAACAACGCCGTGCTGTTAAAGCAGCGGAAGCAATGGGCAGGCTTTGCCGCCACGGCATTTGCCGCGGGCACGTATAACAGGGAGGCGGAACATATTGCCCAGTGCGAACATTTCGGGTTTAAAACGAGCCGCACCATTCCGGCCTATGGGTATTACAATCTGATTTTATTGGGATCGAAAGCAGACGGCCTTCTGCCTGATGACGCTAGCCAGGCATTGGTGGACCACTGCATGAATGAAGCGGAGCAGATGTACTATGTATATAATTGCAAATTAAAGGACTGCCCTCCGATGCATACCCAAAGCACAGACAGCCGGGATTTTTGCCATTGGCTGCGGGCACTGGGTATTGTTTCCCGGTTCAAGGGCTTTGAAAAGTACAAGGGGAAATATATGGATTGGGTCATGGAACAGCGGAATGCGGATGGCTTGTGGGAGCTGCCCAAGAGATACGATCTGCACAATATGCCGCTGTCCAATTCGTGGAGAGGAAAGCATGGCAGGACCATTGACAGCACAATCATGGTCATGCGGTTTATCAAGGGGATACACCTGTATTGAATGCCATTGCATAAACAGAATCCGCCTCTTTCGAGACGGATCTGTCTTCATTTTGCATAATCGCCAATTTTTCCGATATGCTCGCCGACCGTGAAATAGTTGTTTGGCGAGTATATGACCGGATTGATCTCCCGCAAGTCAATGAAATCAAGCTTTTGTATATCCTCCCGGACATTCACATGTTTGAAGGCGGCAAAATGGGTATCGCATCCGCCAATATGCACCGTTTGAATCACTTCACATTCATACGACCATTTGGCCCCTTTTAGAAGCGGCACATTCAGAACATTGCCGCTTACAATTTCCTGCGGAATAGAGACTCCGTCCCGCTGTGTGGCGCGGTTGTGCTGCTCGGCAAAAGGCAGCAGATCCGGCGTGACGATCGTTGCCGAAAGGATTCCCGTCCGCTCAACATTCATAGTAGTCTGCTTTTTTCGTGTGATGCCGTTTACACTGATAACAAGGCAGCACGGCGGCCCCCACGTAAAGCTGATCCATGAGATGGGCGCAAAGTTTGCGCTGCCGTCCTCATTATATGTTCCGATCAAAAACAACTGCTGGGTAAAAAAACAGGCCGTATCCTTTGTAATGGGTTCCATATCAAAGCTCCTTCACAGAAATAGTCGCATTGCTCAATCCGTGGTAGTAGTTCACCGTATCCGCCGTAAACCTGAGCACGCAGTAGTCTTCATCGTCTACCCCCTTGGGATAGTATATTTCAAACCCCTCCCGCCACAGAAATGCCTTGGTTTCATGGTCTGTACAGACCTCCATCTCCCCTGTGAACAGGGCGCCCTTGAACTGGTCCTCCTTGCAGTAATAGACCGATGCCTTGGGGTTTTTCAAAAACTGCTGGGCTCGCCGGGAGCTGAGATTGGTCGAAAAATAATGCGTCTTCATGCTGTCATGCTCCAAAACAAGCATAGCCTTGATTTGCGGATAGCCATCCCCGTTGACCGAAGCGACGCAGGCAATCTTGCTGTTTTCGCGCAACTTGCGGATTTCGGCTTTTATCGTATCATTCATTTTAATACTTCCTTTCCTGTGAGATTGTCAAGTATCCGTACAAGCCCCTTTTCAAAAAGGGTGATCTCCTCATCGGTAAAGCCTTCGTAGAAAATCTCATTCATGCGCATGGATACATCGTCATAGCGGCCTTTCAGGTTTCTTGCAGCCTCGGTGAGCCTGATATTGACCTTCCTGCGGTCATGCGGGTCAAAAACCCGCTGAACATGGCCGGACGATTCCAGCCTGTCCAGCATGCCGGTAAGCGTGGTCTTGGCAAGCCCGGTCTTGTCTGATAGCTCACTGATGGGGATGTCGTCATCATCCCATAAAACAAACAGAATCCGCCCCTGCGCGCCATTAAATTGATCAATGCCGTACTCCGCAAGCAATTTCTCAAATACACGGCCTTGTATCTGCTTGATTTTGCTGATCAGGAAACCTCCGTTGGATTTTGAGACCAGTCATACCACCTCCTGCTATATAGGATAATACTATATAGGACTATTGTCAAGTTTTCCTTTCGATATACCGCTTCCCATTTCTTTTCGCCATTTTTGTCATTTATGCCGACATTGACAGGCGCGGCAATTAGGCCTAGAATAATATATATTGTGGTAGGTGTCGTATGCATACACAATATATGCTATTTTAAACCTTGAAAGACGGGGATTTTCACTCCGCCGCCACGGATGGAGGAGACACAAATGAACTTGCTGACAAACGAATTCCTGAAAAAATATCCCGACCACCCGGATACCATGACGCCCCTGGGTCTATTTACTTTCTACCGCACCTATGCCCGGTTTCTAATCGATCAGGCACGGCGGGAGACGTGGAAGGAGACGGTCGCCCGCGCCGTCAAATACAACGTCGGCCTGGACATTAAGCATCGCGAAAAAATCGGCCTGCCTGTTCCCCATGAATGGCTGAAGGAGGAAGCGCAAGCCCTCTTCGACAATATTTTTAACCTCAGGCAGTTTCCCTCCGGCCGTACGCTGTGGGTTGGCGGCACGAAGGTTTCGGAATCCTATCCCATGGCTAACTTCAATTGCAGCTTTACCAACATCGAAAAATGGGATGATCTTTGCGAATTATTTTATCTTCTGATGCTGGGCAGCGGCGTGGGATTCAAGTGCACGCCCGATATGGCTGCAAAGCTTGCACCCATCCGTACGAGCACCCGGCTGATTCTGTCGGAGTACAACCCGGTTCCCTTGGACTACCGCCTTGAGAACACCGACGTGCGCCACCTGGAAAACGGGTTTGCCAAGATCTACGTGGGGGACAGCAAGGAGGGATGGCGGGACGCGTTGAAGCACTACCTTCTGCTGCTTACGGATGTAAGGTTTGAGCATGTGCATACGGTCAAGATATCCTTCAACTCGGTCCGCCCCAAGGGCGAACGGCTGAAAACATTCGGCGGCACCGCGTCCGGGCCGGAACCGTTGCGTGAAATGTTTGCCGGGATTGACGCCGTGCTGAAAAACAAGATTGATTCCAGCCTTGCCCCCATCGAAGCGGATGAGCGCGGATACGGGCGCGTGCGCCCCATCCACATACTGGACATCGGGAACCTTATCGGCAACAATGTGGTATCTGGCGGCGTCCGGCGCACAGCGGAGATCTTTTTGTTCGATCCCACGGATATGGAGTGCTTGTTTGCCAAGTATGGCATCAACGGCTTTTGGTCTGAGCATCACTATAAGCAGCACGAGGAGGTCCGCAGCCAGCTTCAAAAGATGGGCATCACCCCGCCTGCGTGGTTTGACGATCTTTCCGTCAAGTCCTACGACGCCGGGGTGAACGGTTCGTCGCCCTTCCACTTTGGCCGCACCGGCATCACCCACAGAAGGCTGTCCAACAATTCCCTGGCGCTTGAAGGGAAGCCCTCGCCGGACATGCTGCATCTGATCTTCCTGATGATCCAATTGGACGGCGAACCGGGGTTCATCAACATGGAGGCCGCCCGGAAGCGCCGCGATAACATGCAGGGTGTGAATCCCTGTGGGGAAATCCTGCTGGACTCCAAGCAGCAGTGCAACCTGACCACCGTCAACCTGTGTGCCTTCCGCGGTGAAGGCGGCCTGGACCTGAATGCCGCCTCCCGCGCGCAGGCACTCTCGGCCAGGGCAGGCCTTAGGATGACGCTGATCGATCTGGAGCTGAACGAGTGGAATGAAAAGCACAAGCGCGACCGGCTGACCGGATGCAGCCTGACAGGCGTTCAGGATGCCTTTGCCGGCATGAGCGAGGCCGAACAGAGCGGCGCGCTGGAAACGCTCTCCATCGCGGCGCGCCAGGCGGCCGAAAAATACGCCCATGAGTTGCGCATCCCGTCTCCGCTGCTTACGACCACGATCAAGCCGGAGGGCACGCTCTCTTTGGTTGCGGGCGGCGTCTCGGCGGGGCTGCACAATGCACACGCGCCATACTTTTTAAGGCGCATCCGCATCTCCTCCGACGACGCGCTGGCGAAAACTGCGCTGGCACTTGGCTGGAAGGTGCATCCAGAAGTCGGGACCCCCGGCAACACCATCGAAAACGCGCGTACGCTGGTGATCGACTTCCCGGTTGCTTCCGGCGCGAAGGTGACCAAGGGGGACGTGCCGGCGCTGACGCAGCTTGACCGCTATATCCAGTTCCAAAAACACTACACGCAGCATAATTCCAGCAATACCATCACGGTGAAGCCGGAGGAATGGCCGGATGTCGAAGCCGCGATTATTAAGGTATGGGATTCCTTTGTGGGCGTTTCCTTCCTGGCGTACGACGGCGGCACATATCAGCTTGCACCGTATGAGACCGTCACCAAAGAGCAGTACGAAGCGCTGCGTGCCGGATTTACGCCGTTTGATCCGGCGCTGCTCATGGCATATGAGAACATCGGCATATCGTCCGATGCGGAGGATGACGACTGCGTGAATGGCGCTTGCCCCATCCGGTAAACCAGCCTCACCCATGGGATGACGTGATTTCGGCAAACATCCGGGCCGGCTCTCCGTTGGGCAGGGTCAGCTCCACATACATCCATATATCGCCCATGGTGCATAGGCGTGTGGTCGGATAATCCTGCCCGGTTAGCGGAATATCCCCGCCTTTGCCCAGCGGATTGCTGGTGACAAACTGGTTATCCTGCCGGACCGCCACAGCCTCAAAGTGCAGCACGGGCACTTCGCCGATATCCGAAAAGGCACTTTGATGGATGTATCCAAATCGAAGAAGGCTGTCTTTCACGCGGTATTGGATCAGCACCCAGTCGCCATCACGCCCGAATACTTGCACCCAGTCCTTTGTGCTTACGCGCGCCTTGCCGTCCGCTTCGCGAAAGTACTCCTTTCCCGGGCCGGAGTAAACGTCATAGACCCCCGCTTTCAGCTTGGCATCGCAGGGCTGGGGAATGCGGTAAGCATCGCTCGAGTCGGGGATACTGGGCGCCGAGCCGGCAAGGTAATCGGAACAGGCTTTCCGGATGACACTTGCTGCCAAGCTTGTGTCAAAGGCCTGGATGGAGGGAGACAATGGATAACGTTCGTAACTGCCATACAGATACCCGTTGCGTGTATATGTGGCAGGACGAATCTCCATATGATCCTCTTGGAATGTGATAGTCCAATAGGTATTATCTTCGTTTTGAAAGATGCCAAGCGATTCGACCATGCACTGGTTTTGCTCGTCGCGCACAAGCGCAATACTGTACTCCATATCCTCCAGTATATAGGTCAGGTATGTCGGATGTGAAGCTTGCGGTTCCATGAAATAGTACGGTATGGATACGCGCAAAGAATCCGGGTCGGCAGAAAACGGGATCAGGCTGTCTGTCCGGTAGTTCCGCTTCTCCTCATCAAAGCGGTCTATGACATAAACTGTTCTTAACTGCATCCGGTCAACAACAGCAAGCGAAGCCGCCTTGTCTTCCGCATCCCACATATCCCATGCGACCACCCTGGCATCCGCCCACGATTCATCGGGAAAGGCTTCCGTGAGACGCTGGGTAATAAGGGCAATCTGTTGGGCTTTATCCTTTTCGATCTCATTTTTTGCGATCCCAAGCATTTGGTGGAAGGAGAAGCCTTGCTGAGTTGTATCAAAAGTGCCGGCGGTGACAATCGTCGCCCGGTTTTCACTATGCTTGCTCAGCGTCATCGTATCGTCATTGGGGTTATTTGAGATGAAATAGGTGCCGCCCTCAAAGTCACCCTGCATAATGGACAATGTCCAGTTGCCCTCTTCGCTTTGTACAAACCGGGCATATTGCTTGATTTCGCTCTCCGCGCTCCAGGCGGACAGGACTGCGTTTGGGCGGAGGTATTGCTCGCCGGTGTCATGGACTTCCACCTGCATGCTGTTTGTATCCCATTCATGCGGAATGGCATTTTCGTAGCACGCCGTGACGGTAAATACGCCATCTTTTCTTTGGGCAATGACAAAACTCTTCCTGCCGGTCGCAGGATCCACCGCAATCCCCGCGCAAAGATCTCCATCGCGGCTCTCTGTAAGCAGCGTGCAGCCGCTCCATTGGCTTTGAAGCAGCGCCGTCTGCATCCCGGTTTCTTGAGTGGCATATGCCTCTGTGAAGAACAGCATCAGCACAAAGCAGAAAATGGCCATCCAAATTTTTCGCATATGTTCCTCCCCCAAAAGGTTACCTCAGGCATATAGAATAAACGCCGTTCAAATGGAAAGAATTGCATATTGCTTAAGATTATTCTAACACGCGACGGCTTAGGGCGACGGCGGGATCATGCCAATCCGCCTTTTTCTTGGCCCATTCCACCCATAGGATGCCTTCTTCGCTTCGCAGCGTTCGAAGCTCCGATGTTCTCCATGGAACCAAAAGAAGGGCTGCCATCCGGCAGCCCTTCAGCCCCTTTCATCGTCAATACCATCTCAGTACGTTTTCCCGATCCTTCCAATCTATTAGTACGAATTGAAATTCTTCTGCCGTTACGATATCGCCGGTGCGCGCATCGATTTCCACTCTATAGCGCAGATCGTATTGCGGGTTATCCAATCCTCCCTCAAAATCTCTCCATGTCTCGGGTTGGATGAGGAACCTCCATAGCGGTTTTTCCGGGTCTGATATGTCAAAGTATGTACAAACCCACTTGTATAGCGCGACAATGCTTTCATCAAGGCCATATGTTTCCCGGATCGCTTTGACAGCCAGTTCGAGTGCCTGCTCCTGCGGAATATCGTTGTCTCCGGGCAATCCATAGGTGTATGTTGAGGGCGCGACGATGGAGTAATCAACATAACCATCAAAGGTGACGGGGCTCAAGTCACCGCTGTCCAGTATCGCCTGAATGATGGGATTGACCTCTTTGGAATAGGCTGCCTTCTGTTCCAAGGTGCGGTTCCGCAACTCAAACATTTCGAGGCCGCCTTCGTCAACAGCTTCATCACGCAATTTCTCCCTGACCGCGTACAACGGGTGGGAAAATTGCTCGAACACGGGCTTGTTATCATATCTCTCTTTCTGCTCCTCGGGAAGGACGGAACCTTTGTCAGGATCGGCAATCAAGGTGCCCGTGCGCGCATCCATCGTGGCGGAAAACAAGCTTGGGCCATTGATGCTTTCCTCTTTTACGATCTCATGAATTTGCACATACCAGCGCCTATACTCCGGCCTTGCCGGCGTGACGTAGAGTTCCGTATATACTTGATAGCCTCCGTCCAGATAGCTCTCCGGCAGGCCAAACGCTTTGAGGGTGGCTTCCTTTGCAATTAGGATCGCTTCCTCCTCCGACAGGTCGCCTTCTTCAGGCATGACCATGATGATGGCGTCGGGGGAAGGCTCTCTTTCCATATTCTCAATGCTCTGCCACCATGCCTTGCGTTCCGGCGTCCATGTTACATAGGAACCCCAAATCGATTGCGTCATCTCGATCAGGCTGATGTCGAACACCTTTCTTTGCGTCAGGTTCATGAGCAGCTTATCAGCTATGCGGTGGGCATCTGCATCCGGTATAGATGGATCGAAAAGCAGCTTTGTCTCATCGGATTCCGCAATATGGCCCATCTCTGCGAGCGCTTTTACCAGATCGATTTTGTCCTTTGCCGGCCACTTTTCATAGTCGCCTTTTTCCTGTTCGGTCTGCTTTACCTTCAAGGCGTAGTCATCCCACAAAAGCGTCGCCGCTACCGCAGCCACTGCCACGAAAATGAGGACCAAGGCCAATACAAGGCTCAACGAAATTTTCTTTTTCACGGCTTTCTCCTCCTCTACACCATGCGCTGCGGCCATAAGCAGATCGTGGGAACGCTTGGGCATGGGTGCGAATTTCATCAATTCCTCACGCTTCATAGCGTAACGCCTCCTTCATCCAAATCTAACCGCAATTTTTGCCGCCCGGCATAGAGCCTGTTTCGCACTGTTGATACGGGCAGCCTCAGCGCCGCTGCGATCTCTTTCAAGGAATACCCTTCGATATAGTGAAGAACAATGGGGAGCCGCAGCTTCTCCGGCAGGGTATCCATGGCGTTGTGAAGGTCAAGGTCAGGCATCGCGTCCCGCGTGTCTGTCACAATTTCGGCGGATAAGCTGTATTTGCGCTGCTTGCGCTGGATGTTCCGGCACTCGTGGATCACGATCCGCGTGATCCAGGTGGCAAAGTATCGTTCCTCCCTCAGCTTATGGCGCGAAGCCCACGCTTTCAAAACGCTTTCCTGCAAAGCGTCGTCGCAATCCTCTTCATTGCGCAGGATGGAGCGCGCGACACGGTAGAGTGTCTGGCTTTTTTCCTCCACCAGCGCAACAAAGGTTTGCTTGTCGATCAATTTTGTCACCTCCGCCAAAGGCTGGCGCTTTAAACGTAATGCATTACCACCATTAGACGGCCTATGTGCAACAAAGATTTATTTCTTATGGAAATTTTATCTACCTCGGGCTCTCCTTTGGGAACTTTCATTTGTGCCGGATAACACATTTAATGCAGCAAAAAACCTGTCTAAAAAACGATCGCTTTTTGGACAGATATCATGTTCGGGCTATTATTCAAATAAGCTTCCACAAGCGCTAGCTGCTCTTCCGCGTACTGAAGCTTCTTTTGCACTTATGGCGGTGGTTTGCGATTCATGTGTTGTTACGGATGTACTTGGTAGCGCGCGCCGAACCGAGCTTATGAATATAACCCTCCTTGACCAGCTGCGCAAGCGCCAGCTTGATGGTTGCCTCACTGATGTCAGGGCACAATTCGCTCAATTCCTGCCGGGAGAGCGCATCAAGACGATTGGCAAAAATTCGGCGGATACGCTCAGGTTTGCTGAGCTTCTTGTCACGCAGGTATTCCACGCGGCTGTTGAAGTCCCGATAAGCAGCCAGGATGATACCAAGCATGTACCGCGTGAACGGTTCATAGGTGTTTACGCTTTCATGCCAGCCTTGTGAACTTGCTTTCAGCGTCTCGTAATAGGATTCCTTGCTCTTTTCGATCAGCATTTCCAGGCTGATGTATTTTCCGACAATGTATCCGCTCCGGTACAGCGTGAGCAGGGTGAGCAAGCGGCTCATACGGCCGTTTCCGTCGTTGAAAGGATGTATGCACAGAAAGTCGAGGATGAACTGGATGCCCATGAGCAGCGGATCCCCCTGCTCATGCGCGACAGCGTCCAGATATCCGTTGCATAAGCGCTCCATGGCTTCCGGTATTTCAAACGCCGGGAGTGGCTGGAAGCGAACGGATCTTACCCCATCCGAGCTTTCCTCCACAATTGCGTTGTCGGTATTCTTCCAACGGCCACCGCTTCCGTATGCGCTGTACGAGTACAGATCCCGGTGAAGCTGCAGAATGATCGAAGCCCTGGGCGGGATAAACTCGTACCCCTCATGGATGGTCTCCAGCACCTTGCGATACCCTGCGATCTCTTCTTCGGAGCGGTTGAGCGGTTCGGCCTTCCCGTTTACAAGTGCGTTCAACCGCTCGTCTGAGGTGTAGATTCCCTCTATTCGGTTGGATGCACCAGTACTCTGAATCTTAGCGCTTTTCAGAAGCGTCGCCAATACATCAGCGTGCGCTTCGATATATAACTCCTGCTTACCTTTGCACTCGTGGATTTTCGTTAATAGACGCACGATTTCTGGGGTGAGTAATGGCCTTGTGTCGAAAGTGAAGCCGCGCATCGAAGCCTCCTTACTAAATCGGTGTACACAGCTAAATATCGGTATAATTATGCCACGATTTTATGCCGATATCAAGAAAAATATGCAGATTTAACGATAATCAGCGTGCGGTGGGGCGCTGTCCGAGAGATAGAAACAAAGCGGATGACGGAGGCAAAAACCCGAGCCAAAACCCAAGGGGTATCCATGTCAATTTGAAGAAAATTGCTGTATAGAAATGCAAAAGTAAGAACCTCATCATGCCAGTCTCGTGCGCTCCTTTCATTCGTCGGCTTTATCTTGATTACATTATAAAACCTTTATCTTGCCTTGAACATTAAAGAGTACATGCAGAAACCCTGCAATGTTCCAGAAGCGCTTTTCCATAGAAAAGTCCAGTACGTCGATCATGGTGATCAAAAGCATGTTGACTTCGATTGAAGAAGTCGCCAAAATGGGAGGGGCGAGGAAAAGGTGGAAAAACCCTGCAAAAAAAGTTCAATGTTCCGTAGTTTTTCATATTTAACTCGTCTATAAGGTAAAAGGAGGTGAGCAGCGGATGGAAGTTGTCATGGGCCCTGACAGCAACCTAGATCAAGCGCTAAGTCGTTTGGTGGAAGAATATCAAACAGCGCTGCTTCGCATGTGCTACATGTATTTGCACGATACAGCGCTGGCAGAGGACGCGGTACAAGAAACGTTCTTGAAAGCATATAAGGCATTTGGGTCTTTTCGCGGAGACTGTAGTGAAAGAGCTTGGTTGATGCGAATCGCAATTAACACATGTCGAGATATGCAGCGCACCTCATGGTTTCGGTGTGTAGATAGGCGAATAACACTCGATATGCTACCGGAAGCGTCTGTACCTTATGACGAATCAGATGAAGAAGTGATGCTGGCAGTTATGAAACTGCCCCAAAAGCTCAAAGAGGTTATCATGCTCTACTATTATCAGGGCATGAAGATCGCAGAGATATCTTCTTCATTAGGGTTGGCTCAGACCACAATATCTGATCGTTTGAACCGTGCAAAAAAGAGATTGCGCAATGTGCTGGAAAGGGGTTATTTCTATGAATGAACGCAAACAGGGCGTATCATTTCGTCAGGCTGTTGACAAACGCCTTTCCGGCTTGGAGGGCGATCCTTGGCTCGCTCAGCGTATATTGGCGAACGTGAAAGGAGAGGTTAAAGTGAAAAGGAAGCTATCGGTTGGTTTTGTTTTGGTGATCGTGCTTGTACTGGCGGTAGTGACTGCGCTGGCAGCGTTGACGTTATCATGGGACGATGCATCAAAATTTTTGAAGAAGCAATCACAGGAAGGTTATTTTGAGGAATGGTCCGGCAAGGAAAGGATCGAGTTGGTCGCGTCCTTGGCTGAAAGTGGTATCCTTGAACAAAGTACGGAGCTTGAATTGCTGCTTTCCGGTAACTTGACTGAAACAGAGGCTTCCTCCTTATCCGAAAAGCTGATGACAGAGTGGCTGAATGCGCCTGTTGATCATGTTGCTTTCCGACCAATCATGGAAAAAATATGGGGCACATTCAGCGATTGGACATTGGAGCAGAAAGCATGGTTTACACAGACACTTATTGATGCGGGCATACAGCAGCCTGATTTTGAGATGTTTGTATTGCCTGATGATGACGCCATTCCTCAAAAGGACGCAGAGATGATTGCGCGCACATATGGCGAAATATGGACCGATGCTACGCCGGGAACCTATGATTCTTGTGCTGTAGTCAGTGAGTATATTATCCTTCCGCGCACGGTGGAGAAGGATGGTAAGCGTTATTCCACAACGGAAGGAGCCGCCCCCGTCTGGATTGCCGACATAAGAACACCTTATAGACAAGGAAACACTATGTATGTTGAAATCGACCCACATACCGGCAATGCGGATTTACAACCTTTCTTATGGAAGTTAATCTATGACCGTTTTTTCATAGATATAACATCTCCTAAAGTCATACCGGCCATTGGCAATATGCAAACGCAGCAGAGATTTTTATCATTTTTTAACTGGACGCTAGAAGCAAAAGCGCAATGGTCAGAAATCATACGCCCGCAGCTTCTCTTAAAGAAAGAGGACAAACCAGAACTGGATGATGCAGTCACGAATGCCTTTTCGCAATACTGTTACGGCTTGCCCGATGAGCATTCCCTGCCGGAAAGCGATGCGCTGGAAGCAGCTAAAAGCGCTATTCATAAAACCTATGGAATCACACAAGAGGACTTGCTAAAGTACGATTCCATCTATATATATTACGATATAACGAATCCGGTCACCCCTCTTTGGCGGTTCCATTTTTCCATGCAGGGTACTCAAGCGATTGAAACCTTCGGCAATCTGTATGACATGACGAATTATCGTGTTGAGATCGACGCAAAAACAGGCCAAGTCGTCAGCATTGAATCCTATCGGCTCAAGGATTTTCCAGGGTACAAAGCGATTCTGCAATGGGTTTGAGGTGGAGGGCATGAAGAACGCTATGTCAAGAGCAAAGAAACCATTGAGCGTGTCTTTGCAGAAGCAAAGGAATTGCGTGGCATACGTTATGCAAAACATAGAGGGCTTGCGAGGGTGAGAATAGAATTGCTCCTCCTGTTCGTTGCAGAAATCTATAGAAACTGGCGATTAGGCTCTGGGACAGCCATCCCTGTCGTGCTTTGGTTTCGCTTTTCCATAGCCTCCTAACAGCAGCCCTTTCTCTTGCGGCTTAACTCAACAACTGCCCCCCAAAAGACTAGGAGGCCGTTTGTCGACAATCTGAAGGAGCCTCATGTGAGGCTCCTCCACTTCTTGTTTTGGTTGTGTCAATTTGCGGGCGGCTGATAACCAAGGGCATTCCAAAGCTTATCTTTGGTCTGTTTTCCGCACATACCATCGACTGTCAGGCCGTAATAAGCCTGCACCTTTCGAATCGCGTTTGCGGAATTTGTGCCATACTGCCCATCAACAACTAACTCCGCAAAGTAGTAGGTTGAGCTGTTGAGACTAAAGACAAGGAGCCGAGAACGAAGTACGTTCAGATCACTTTGCAAATTCTTGATCTGCTGATACAGGGGATCACTCGACGGGGGGAATGTGTTGGGTAAGATCGTGTGAAGGTTCCAACGGTCCGCCCAGGGGCGATCTACCGCCAAAGCCGGAGCCGCAATGGCGAACACGGAAGCAATAACCAAAGCCAGAGCCAGAAGTTTCTTAGCGTGTTTCATTTTCATTTTCTCCTTTCATTTTGGGTGCACTTAATACAGCTAAGTGCAAGCTGTTTTTAGGGGTTTCTGGGTTTTGAGGTGCTATTAGAAGCGCATCTCAGCGCCTCGTTACGTGCAATGAAACCTTATAGAACATTCCATCCCCTTGAGGATGGCAGCGGCCAAGCTCGTCTACAGGCATCCATCCACGCCCGATCCTTCTCCTTTGGACTCACTCCTTTCTCTTAGTTCCGATGCTCACCGAGTTTTCTGTTCCCCTCTCGGCTTGTCTATATTGTTGAGACAAAAAGTCGTTTTGAAATTTGAAGAGTTCCGGCAGAATCCATGAAAAATTCCAGCAACGCTTTTATACACTAAAGCAGCCGTCCAGTTGGACGGCTGCCTCGCTATGTGACGCTACCTTTTTGTGTCTGATTTAGGTGTGGCTTCATCATATAGATTACCAAAGAGGGCCAACACCATTTTACGATGCGAGTGATGATTTTCATCCGCCGAAATGTAGAGAAGCTGAAGGAGCGGTTCCGGGTATCGGAGCATCCCTTCGGAACGATCAAGTTCTATGACGGTGCATATTACTTCCTATGCAAAGGGAAGGGGATGGTGGCTGCGGAGACATCATTGATGTATACTTCCTATGATATCCGCCGGGCGATCTCCCTGGCGGGTGGTGTGCAAAACCTGATAAAGCGGATGATGGAGGCAAAAACCCGAGCCAAAGCCCAAGGGGTATCCATACGAATTTGAAGGAAATAGCGAAGGGATAATGCAAAAATAAGAAAAAAAGGCCTGTTTCAGTGCAAAAAAAGACGGATTTTGCAAGAATACAACAAAAACCCGTCTCTTTCGAGACGGGTTGTGGTGCGGGAAACAGGACTTGAACCTGCATGAAGGAACCTTCACTAGAACCTGAATCTAGCGCGTCTGCCAATTCCGCCATTCCCGCGTGTTGGTGGATGGGGGTGGATTCGAACCACCGAAGTCTG
>JAEZQK010000008.1 GCA_023413135.1 Bacillota bacterium | reverse complement strand
CCGCTTTAGCGGCGGCCCGAGAAAGAACTGCGGTTGCCAGACGATTCAACGCGCCTTTAGGCGCGGCTGGTCATTTCGCCTTGAAGGCGTGGTGCATACCACCGGCTTCGCCGGTGGTTTTGATTAGCAGCATGAAGAAGCAAGATCCTTCACGCAGTGAGGGATGACAGATTGCTTTATTGAATTCTCTTCCGTAGTTTTTGCTTATTGTTGATATCAATATGTCATATGGAGATTAAAACTCATAGAATCTCCTTTACAGCAGCCACACGGCAATCAGCACTGCTATAAAGAACAGTACCGTGATCAGCTTGATCGCCGCCATTCGGCGCCTGACCCAGTCGGATAATTGCAGCACGGCTTTTCCCCTCACAATCAATGCGCTTACGATGGCGGAGGGCACCAGGAAAGCCAGACAGTAGGCCGCCAGAAGGAAGAACATCCGCAAGGCTTCCGTGCCGGATTGGAGGCTGGAAAGCAGTGTGGCCAAATACACCTGCCCGGCGCAAAGAAACTCGCTGGCTGCCACCAGGATGCCCAGGAGGAGGATGGCGGGGATCAGCGCCTTGTTTGATGTGGCAATGTCTTCAATCCGCCTGTGAAGGAATCTGCGGAACCTGGCGGGCAATTGATTGCGGATATGCCCGTATTCTTCCTGCCTGGCGGCGTAAGCATCCCACAAATTGAGCACAATCAGTACCACCGAATACACGGTGAGGAAGATTTTAATGGCCAGGGGAAGCCAGTCTAGATGAAGATACTGCATGACCCCGGTAAGCAGCGTACCGATGGCCAGATAGCATATAAACTTGCTGGCAAGAAAGAGGATCGCGTACCTTCCTGCACGCTTTTTCAGGGGAATCAGGATGCTTAAAAACAGCAGCACCATGGACAGGGCGCAAGGGTTCAGGCCGCCTATCAGACCGGCTGCCAAAGTGCTTAAAAGACGCAGGGGAGGCAGGGACTGCCTTTCCGGCTGTGCGATCCGGTTTCCCACCGCTTCACCCCGGCTGAGGGAAGATAACAGATCCCTTGTAATTTCCTCGCTGCCGCTTAAGTACTTGTCCCGCAAAAAGACGATGGGCGCTACCTGTTTGTCCTCCGGAACTTGATAGCTTTCAAACAGGGATAATGCCAGAGCGGTGTCTTCCCCGATATTGATGGAGACTACCTCCACCTTGGATTCAAAGGTGTACGTGCCCCGGGTAATGAAAACACTGGCGGGAAGGTTATCCAGTACCTTTTTCGCTTCCGCACAGCTTCCGCAGGCAGTAACGTACAGGTAATAGATGACGCTGTCGGTGGTATCCTCTCTGGCCAATGTATCTTTGGGCAATTCGGCGGAAATAGCATCCTGCCCGGCATAGATCGTGGCATCCACAATCAGCAAGGGGAGAAGCTGCTTCTCCTTGGGAATATTATACTCGGCAATGGCGCTATTCAGCGCTTCCCTGGCGTTTTCATAGCGGATGTTATAGAATTTGCATTCGTAGTTGCCGGTGCTTTTCCCAGTCATTTCCCGGAAGGTTTTTAGAAAATCCTCCTCCGGCGTACAGGAGCCGCAGTAGTTTTCAAAAAAGTATAGAAGCTCCGGTTTGCTCTCGGCCAGAGCCTGTGAAATAAGGCCAAATGCCATAATGCAGGCGATCATCAGGCACAAAAAGCGTCTCATGCGTGCTTTTCCTCCTTGGCAAGGATCAGCGTATGAACATTTTCATAACAGGAAAAAAAGCCTGCGATCCGGGGGGATAAGTCGGAAAAAGGCACAGGCATTCCCTCGGGGCAGGCAAATTCGATTTCCATCATGGCCCGTTGGATCACTGCGGAACGGTGGATATGGCAGGGCTCCGGATCGCGGAAAAACTCCATGCTAAGCGCCTTGATGGTGCTTTCCGCGAACTGCATGTTGAGTAGCGGTCCCTGATAGAGCACATTGGACATTGCATCCTTTATGGTCAGCATCCAAAGGAGGACAGGCTTTTTCTTAAAGAACATAGCGTTCCTCCCGTTCATTCAAATAATCATACTATGCCCTGAAGCTTACCGTGTCACGCTCCACCAGCGACGGCTCAAAGCACTTCACCTTTTCGGCGGTGGTGCGTTTTTCGATCCGGTCCAGCAGCATTTTAATCGCATACACACCGATTTCATAGGCGGGCTGCTTCACTGTGGTCAATCTCGGCTCCATGGTGGAGGAAAGATATACATCGTCAAACCCTACCAGGGAAATATCCTGGGGGACCTTCAATTTATGCTCCCGGATGGCCCGGAAGGCCCCCAGGGCGATCAGGTCGTTTCCGCAGGCGATGGCCGTGAAAGGAATTCCCCGGCCTAAAAGCTGCAGCGTTTTCTTATATCCCGTTTCCAGCGTGTAGCTGCCGCATTCCAACAGGTAAGGGTTTACCGGCAGGTGATGGTCCGCCATGGCCTGCTTGTAGCCGCTAAGGCGGTCATCCTCCGGTGCGTGGAGGGAGCCAAAGCCGGTAATATAGGCGATCTGCTTGTGCCCCCGCTGGATCAAATGTGAGACGGCTTTGTAGGAACCCGTATAGTTGTCCACATATACGCAGTATTCCATGCCCTTGGTATAGTTCTCCACCGCCACAAAGGGCACGCGGTAGCGCTTCAATAAATCCTGGCTCTCCGGCTTGGTGTTGGTGCCTCCCGCCAGAATCAAGCCGCTGACGTTGTATTCCGCCATGGATTTGATGGCGGACAGCTCACGGGAATGCATCTGGTCCGTATTGCTGATCATGGCGTTGTAGCCAAAACGCAGCGCTTCATCCGTCATGCCCCGGGCCATATCGGCATAATAGGGGTTGGAAATATCGGGGATGATGAGGCCGATCATGTGAAATTTCTGGGAGACGAGGCCCCGGGCCAGGAGATTGGGGCGGTAATTCAGCTCATCTGCCACTTTCAGGATGCGGTCACGGGTTTCCTCGCTCACCTTGCTGTAATCTCCGTTCAGTACCTTGGAAACGGTGGCGATGGAAACGGCGGCCTGCTTGCTGATATCCTTGATCGTGACAGCCATAAAGCTCCTCCTGACACGCTTTTGATCCATGCGAATGAAAAAATAAAGGGAATATCTCAAATATCATGCTCTACTGCAAGCATGATACGTCTTTTCGCATAGACTCGTCAAGAAGCGTTCGCATAATTTGGGAAATAAATGCAGCAGATCCACTTTTCTGGCATTAAAACGCCCGAAAAGCAGGAAACGCTGGGAAAGAGGTTCTCTCTTTCCCAGCCTTGCTTACGCGATTTCAATAACCGTATAGACCGGCAGGTGATGCAGGGTGATCTTCCACGCATCCCCCTGACGATTGACATCATGGGTTACTTCGCTGCCATCCAGGGTATGTACCTTCACGTTTCCGGAAACCTCCCGGAGGGTGGCGGTAGCTGTCTCCGCGGGGAGAATGGCATCTTTAGAAGCGTCATAGCCATAGTTCAGGATATGAACGAAGGTACGCCCCTCCTTATCAAAGCGCTGGATGCCCAGCTTCCCGCTGCTGCTTTCAAGCGTGCAGGCAGGTTTGTACAGCTTTTGAAAGCCTTCCAGCAGGTTTTGATTGGCTGCCTTCCAGTCCGGCCCGCATTCGGTGAATACCACGTTGTTATGTCCCTTTAAACGGGCGGCGGCACCGACATTCTCCCCGATCCGGCCATGGACGAGAAGGCTTCCGCCTTCCTTCACATATTGAACGAGCACATCCGCCTGGTTCTGCGTCAGGATGTGGCAATCCGGCACCACCACCAGGGGATAGGGGCGGATGACATCCAAGTTGAAATCATCTTCCCGCACGTCTGCGTCGGCCAGCATTTTCACATCATACATGGCCTGGGCGTTGGACAGGGTTTTGATAGCGTCCCAGAAGGGGACATGGCTGGCATTTGGGTCGGACCATTCGCTGGTGGTGCAGTCCAGCAGGCTTTCCTGCTCATCCAGCATGGTGTTGCCACCGTTGCCCTTAGTGGTCTCCCGCCAGTAGTAGCTGGGGAAGGAATACAAAACCGCCGCGCCCTTCACAGGCGTCTTGGGATAGAAGTCCTCATGCTGATACAGGAAATCCTGCACCTGGGCGGTAAGCTCCCGCGGAGGATAGAAGGAATCCTTGATGGTGTTGCCCATCCATCCGCCGTAGGGGACAGCCATGTTGCAGCCGTATACGGAGGCCTCCAGCAGGAAAATGCGGTACAGGTCATACCCTTTCCCGGCGTCCAGCATTTTTAGTAGCTGGGGCACGATGCCGCCGTAGGGGTTCTCCGCTACAATGATGGGCTTTTGCCCGGCAAAGCCCGCGCAGTAACGGTAAAAGTGGGGCTGGCGGAACAGGGTGTGCTGCATTTCGGTGATGATCACGTCCACCTTTGTCTCGATGGGATAGTACACCGGCATCAGGTTGAAGAAGTTTCCGGATACCATGATATCCCGGCCGTAGGTAGTCTTGCCGTATTCCTTGGCATAATCAACCAGTTCTGAGAAGTACTTCTTCACCGCCCGCATCTGGAATTCCCAGTAATGGCGGTAGAAGGGTGCGCCATGGGGGTAGGAGGAACCTGTCTTCAACAGATATTCTTTGTAGTTGAATGTATCAAGGTCGATACCGTCAAACTCGGCGCCCAAAAGTCCCTTGGCCTTTTGCTCCTTCAAGTACTCAGTGAACTGCTTCATGCAGTCTTTGCAAAAGCAGCCGCCGGAGCCGATGGAGGTAATGGGCAGCTCGCATTCATCCAACTGGATGCCCGGCACGCCGGCATCGATTTGTATCTTCATGATCTTTTTGAGGTAATCCCGCCAGACGGGGTTGTTGCGGCAGGTTTGGTAGCAAACCTGGTCGTGATTCTTGACTTCCACCCAGCGGGCGTGCACCGCGGTCCCATCCAGCTTACGGGCGGCGCATTCTTCCCACAGGTCGGTGACGGTTTCCCCGTCGCTGTTTTTGATGCCGTCGGGATAATAATCGTGAAGCTTGGTTCGGAAGGCATTGGGATATTTGTTCTGCGAAAATTCCCTAAGGCCGTACCAGCCGTGGTTTTCTTCCTGCTGGGCATGCAGGTTCAGGCGCTTGATTTCACCGGTTGCTTCATCGATGACTGCGGGAAATTCCCAGCCCTGCACCTCGAACACAATGGCGAAAACCTTGATGCCCCTTTTATTGCATTCCGCAACAAACTCGGAATCGTTCATATAGCCGTAAAAGCGCATCCTTGGGTCTACCGGGCCGAAGGCTTCGTTCTCCAGGTAAGGAAGGGAGATGCTGCCGCCGCCCATGGCCGACCACACCAGCAGTGTGCCGTGGTATTTTTCCAAATCCTCAATCATTTGCAGGTTTCTAAGGGGCAGGCTGGGATGATAGCAGTGATTGTTTTTAAACCATCCGTCAAAATAAACGCCGCGTTCCATGTTCAAAAAGCTCCCTTCACATGTTGCGCATTCATGGGAATGCTTGGAGAATAAACGTTTAGCTTAACCCTCTACCACCGGCGCCCGCTTGATCCTGGGATCGGTGAAAACATCCGTATCGTCATGGCTGGAGGTGCTGAATTCGGAAACAACGGCGCCTTCCGGGCCGCCCTGGAACCAGTGGAGCGTATCCGGAGCAAGGGTATACTGCTCACCGGGATGCAACACAACCTCGTGGAAGGCGGTATAATAGGCTTCATCTCCCTTGGGCGGCTGAGCGGCGGGGGAGGGGCAGGGCGTACCGGATACGTACAGGTACACTTTTCCCATGCGGCAGCGGAAGGTTTCTTCCTTGCCTAAAACGCCAGCGATGGTGGGATGCCTATGCTCCGGGCAGGTCTGGCCGGGGAATAGCACCAATTCCTTGGCGCAGCAGCGGCTGGTGTTGACATAGGTCACCAATTCCAAGCCGGTGCGGTCAAGGTCACTTAGGCCAAAATCGGCCACTTCTACGTTTTCCTTTTCCGCTTCCGTCAAGGCGATATGGGCTTTTTCAAAGTATTGCAAGGCTTTTTCCCGGGCGGCTTCGTAGGTTTTGCGGTCCATGTGCAATGCTTCCTTTCTACACCATTTCTGGAGAATAAACGTTTATCCTATGCTTTATCGCCATTGTAACACGGTATATGGGAAGCTGTCAATGCGGGGGAATATCTTCCGGAATGATGGCGGAAGTTTGATTTTCCCGCCGGAAACGGGCCGGCGTGAGGCCAAAGCGGCGCTTGAATTGCTCATAAAAATAACTCAGGTTTTCAAAACCTGAGGAAAGGGCAACCTGGGTGATGGGCTGGTCGGTATTGCGAAGGAGGTTGGCGGCGTAGTTGATGCGCAGGTCGCCGATGAATTCCGAAGGCGTTTTGTGATAGTAATGACGGAACTGGCGGTACATGTGCTCCGGCGTTTTGGGGCACAGTTTCAGCATGGCGGAAAGCCCTAACTGAAATTGCGCCGGATCCTGCATGGCGTTATGGAGCTTATACAGCCACTCCGGCACCTTTGTCTTCGGGGCGGGCCGCGGGTGATAGAAGCAGGTGGTAAGAAGCAGCATCAGCAGCCTTCTGACATGATGGCGGATGGTTTCTTTATCCTCCACAGGCAGGAGATTTATTTCCGAAAAGGTGCCGATCCATTCTTTTACCTTGCCCGAAGGCAGCACCGTATGGGCAGGCAGCGGGCTTGTCCACAGAGGGCAGGTACGGTAATCGTCAAAGAGCAGGTCCAGCGCCTTTTGCAAAACATGGGTGGGAAAGGCCAGGTTCATGATGCCGCAGCCGGCCTCATCCATGGGCTGATAGCAATGGATATCCGCAGGGCGCATCAACATCATGGAACCCTCATGAAGCTCCTGGGTTTGGCCGTTCACCAAATGCCTCACCCGCCCGTAGGCGATCAGGAATACCTCGCAAAAATCGTGATCATGCAGGCGCGTCACGGTTTTTACCTGGGTGATATAGTTATAATGGGCTTGGGAAACAGGGTCCAGAACCGCATCCCGGGTAAAATGGAAAACGCCCATCCAAACTTCTCCTTATAAGTTTGATATCAATATAGCATAATTTGCAACCATAGCGCAAGCAGGTTGGCGGATGCCGTGCTACAATAGAGCCAAAGGGCGGGAACGAACGCAAAAGCATCATGTATTTGCGGGAGCATATTACCGCCCGTGGGAGTAAGGAGGCACATTCATGCGGCCGGATTTGACCATTGAAAAACAGTTTACGAAAATCTTCAAGGAATATAAGGATGCACCGCTGGCCATCCGGGAAGCAAAATGCTTGCAGGTGCTTTTTCCTGCGCTTTTGCCGCCCATCGAAAAGGGGGACTTGTTTGCGGGCAGAGCGCTTATTATGGAGTACCGTGGCGTAGGCTTTTCCCCGGATGTGACGCTGTACCGCCTTCCCCATGGCATGGGGTATTTTTATCGCCCCGACGTATTTCAAAAAGCGCTTGCGGAGGTTCCGGAAAATAGCGGAGAAGCCGCAGAAATCCAGGAGATGATGGCCTTCTGGGAAAAGGAAAATACCACAGCCCATGTAAAGGAGCATTTCACCGACCGCATCCGCACCTATCTTCCCAGCGATTCCTTCGCAGGGGATGTGGGTGTTGGATTTCCCCTGTACCGCATGACCGGGGCCTATGAAAACTATGAAACGCTGCTCACCTTGGGCCCGAGTGGCCTGAAGGAGCAGATTGCGGAAAAACAGGCGCAGGGCGACCCGGAGGGATTTTATGAAGGCTTGTCCCTGACGGTGGACCTGATTGCGCAGTGCTGCCTGCATTATGCAAAACAGGCCCATGAGCTGATGCGCGATGCCTCCCCCGAGCGGGCCGAAGAACTCAAGCAGATGGCCATCGACCTTGAGCATGTGGCTTTCCATGCCCCTCAAACCTTCCGGCAAGCCATTCAATTAAGCTGGCTGTATTCCTGCCTGGCCGGGGTGATGGATTATGGCCGCATGGACGTGTACCTGGGAGATTTCCTGGCAAATGACCTTCAACAGGGCATCCTTTCGGAGGCGGAGGCGCTGGATTGCGTTGTGAACCTCTGGAGGCTGATGGTGGCCAGGAAGACCGTTTATCATGGCCGGGTGGTTATCGGCGGCCAGGGACGCAGAAACGAGAAAAATGCCGATGTTTTTGCCATGCTGGCCATGGAGGCTTCCCGCATTGTTCACGATATTGAGCCACAATTGACACTGCGCCTGTATAAGGGCATGGATGACCGGCTGTATCAAAAGGCGCTGGAAGTGATTGGCCAGGGGGCCACCTATCCCATGCTCTACAGCGACGATGTGAACGTGCCCGCCGTCCAGAACGCCTTCCGCCTGCCCAAGGAAAAGGCTGAGCAGTACGTTCCCTTTGGCTGCGGCGAATATATCATCGATCATGAAAGCTTCGGCTCGCCCAACGGCGTTATCAATATGCTCAAAGCACTGGAAGTAACGCTGTTCAACGGCCGGGAGATTGTGCTGAACCGGCCTATGGGGCTGTCCCTTGGTAAATTTGAGGACTTTGAAACCTTTGAAGATTTCTACGCGGCCTATAAAAAGCAGATCACCCATTATGTCGAGGTATTGGCCGAAGCGGAAGCTATCATCCTGGAGCAGACCGCAAAGCAGGCACCCTTCCTCATGATGAGCCTGCTGTATGATGGGTGCATCGAAGCCGGAAAATCCATGTTGTCGGGCGGCATAGCGTATCTTGGCGCGACGCTGGAATCCTATGGCAACATCAATACGGTGGACAGCCTGGCCGCCATCCGGGAGACGGTGTTTGAAAAGAAAACCATTAGCCCTGCCCGCCTGCTGGAGGCGCTGAAAGCCAACTTCGAAGGCTATGAGCTGGAACAAAAGCGTCTGCTCAAGGCGCCCAAATACGGCAACGATATCAAAGCGGTGGATGACCTGGCCCGGGACCTGCATGATTTTGAAGCCAGAACCATCCGTGACCAGGCCGGCCGGGTGGGTCTGCATTCCTTCCTGATGGTGGTCATCAACAACTCTGCCAACACGTATCTGGGCCGCTGGACTGGGGCATCCGCCGACGGGCGAAAAGAACGCACCTTCATGGCCAACGCCAACAATCCCGTAGGGGGCATGGATATGAACGGCATCACTGCCATGCTCAATTCCCTGGCTTCCTTCCCGCCGGAAAACCACGCCGGTTCCGTGCAAAACATCAAGTTTGGCCGGGATGTATATACGCGGGCTCCGGAGAAAGTTCGCGCCCTTTTGAACGCCTACTTTGAAAACGGCGGCACACAGGCCATGATCACCGTAATCGGCCGCAAGGATTTGGAAGAAGCTTTGGCTCATCCTGAAAAATATCGTTCTTTGCTGGTTCGGGTGGGAGGTTTCAGCGCCCGGTTTGTGGAATTGGAAAGGGACGTGCAGCAGGAAGTGCTGTCCCGCACCGTGCATTGATATGGCTACGCATACGGGACTTATTACGGATATCCAGCGCTTCTGCGTGGACGACGGACCGGGCATCCGCACCACGGTCTTCCTGAAAGGTTGTCCGCTTAGGTGCCTATGGTGCCACAATCCCGAGTGTATCAGCCCGAAGGTTCAGCTTCGCTATGTGGAATCCGCCTGCGTCCGCTGCAGCGCCTGCGAAAAGGTATGCCCCGCCGATGTCCATCATGTGACGGAAGAATACCATCAGGTGGATTTTGAAAAGTGCATCGCCTGCGGCGCCTGCGTCAAAGCTTGTGCCTATGATGCCCTTTCCCTGAGCGGTAAGACTGTTACGGTGGAAGAAGTCATAGACGAGGTCATGAAAGACAAGCGGTATTATGATACCTCCGGGGGCGGAATCACCGTCTCCGGCGGGGAACCGCTGATGCAGCCGGAGTTCACCCTGGCGCTATTGGCGGCCGCCAAGGCGCAGAGCCTTCACACCTGCCTGGAAACATGCGGGTATGTGGAGGAGAAGGCGCTCAAAGAGGCGGCGAAGCTTACGGATGTATTCCTTTATGATTACAAGGCCACAGATCCTTTGGTGCATCAAGCGTTGACGGGAGCAGGCAATAAGCGCATCCTTGACAACCTGGATATGCTCTATCATTTGGGTGCGTCCATCATCCTCCGCTGCCCCATCATTCCGGGCTGCAATATGGAAGCCGCCCATTTTGACGGCATCATTGCCTTGCTTGAGAAATACCCAAACATTCCCCGGGCCGAGCTGATGGCCTATCATAAGATGGGAGCGGTCAAATACAAGCAGTTGGGAAAACCTTATACGCTGTCTTCCCTTCCCGACATGAGCCCGGAGCAAAAAGCAGAGACATTAAAGTATTTTCATACCCATACAAGTCGCCCCGTAATATTCGGTTAAGGAGCGGAAATATGAAAAAGTGCTGCGTTATCGGTTCTGTCAACATGGATATGGTCACCAGGACGGACAAGTTCCCCAAGCCCGGGGAAACAAGGAAAGGAATCTCCTTTCAAACCATTCCTGGCGGCAAAGGGGCCAACCAGGCTGTGGCCCTCTCCCGCTTGGGTATCCCCACATACATGGCCGGCCGGGTAGGGGATGACCTGTATGGCCGTATGTACCTGGACCATTTTCAAAAGATCGGCACGAACGTGGAAGCCTTGGGCATGGATGCTGCCGCAGGTTCCGGTATTGCCGCCATCGAGGTGGACGATGCCGGGGAAAACCATATTATCGTTGTGCCGGGAGCCAATGACACCTGTACGCCCGCTTGGTTGGATGGGATTTTTCCGCTAATCGCCGATTGCGATATCTTTTTATTGCAATTGGAAATTCCTTTGGAAACCGTGCAGGCAGCAGTGAATAAACTGCACGGCCTTAATAAGACAATCATTCTGGATCCCGCTCCCGCCAGGCCACTCAGCCGGGAGCTGCTTTCCAAGGTGAGCATTGTGACGCCCAACGCTACGGAGCTTGCTGCCATCACCGGCGATTTGCCGGAAGGCGCAGGCGTTCAGGAGCGGGCAAATCACCTGCTTGCGCTTGGCGTATCCTGCGTGGTGCACAAATCCGGCTCTACCGGGGCATACATCGCCACGAAAGAAAGCTGGAAGCATATTCCTTCTTTTAAGGTGAAGGCAGTGGATTCCACCGCAGCGGGGGATACCTTCAACGGCGGCCTTGCGGCGGGCCTTGCCATGGGTTGGGAGCTTGAAAAAGCAGTGGTTCTGGCCAATGCAGCGGCAGCCCTGTCCGTTACCAAGCTGGGCGCCCAGACGGGCATGCCTACCATGGAAGAAGCGTTTGCGCTGATGGGCGGGACACGGTAGAAAATAGTTTGTTGTCATGCACCCGGCTTTCGTGAATCAGCTGGGTGCATTTTTAATACCGGGAAAAACATTTATGCGTCGATATGGGATAAACCTATGAGTATTCCGGTAAAGCAATACTGATATAAACCGACGCAGGCGGGCGATTGATAATCGCCCCTATGGCATATGCGAGCCGGAAGAAAGGTCAATACACTCTTTGCAGCCGTAGGGGCGATTATCAATCGCCCGCTGCATAACGGTATCCGATAGATATGAGGAAAATATGCGCATCCGATAACAGATTTATCAATGCATTCATACTTTATTGCGCGATGTGACTAAACAGCCAAAACGAATCAAACGTTCCCCTGGGGAAATACTGACTTTGTTGTGGAAGGAGATACGGAGAACATGAAGAATGTGCCGAATACGAAAAAAGAGGGTAGCGACCCATACGGTACTGGTCCGGGATTTGGTAATGACGGCGGGGGGCCGGTTTTCGGCCCCAACAACATGGGCCAGGGCAGTGATTTGCCTGTTGGGCTTAGTATGCTGCTGATGGAGGACCCTTTGGCTATGCAGCGCTTCAATGCCATGTCAAAAGAAGAAAAAACCATGGTATTGAAATATGTAGAAAGCGGTGTGGACGGGGAGGATGCGCAGCGCAGAATAGAGCATACCGTGAAAAGCTTGCGGGAAGGAACCCAAGGATTTTACTTAAGAAACAATTGAATCATTTTGAATAACAAGGAAGGCCGCGCATTCACGGGAAAGCGCGGCCATTGCTGATATATAGGGAGATCAGCCTTGCTGCTTCATCCGCAGCGTTTTCACCTCAAATGGGCGGAAATGCAATCTGACCTGGCTGTTTTGAAGCATGAGCCCAGACTGCTTGCTCTCCAGCATGTCGCATTCAAAGACTTCAGATACCGGGATACCTACGTTCAGCAAGCAGCTTGTGTCGCCCTTCTTGGCCTCATACAGCCGCAGGATCACATCGCCGCTACCGTCTTCAGCAGGTTTCACCGTATCGATGAACACATTCGCCTTATCCAGCGAGAAGGCGCTGAAGCCCGTGCAGGTTCCCGATGCCACTTGCAGCGGTACGTTGAGGGCATAGGCTTCCTTGACCACCGGAGAATCGGCAAAGGGCCCTTCCCAGGCGGTAAACGCATAGGTGAAGGTGTGCTCGCCGTTGTCGGCGCGCATTTCGGGGCTTGCCGCGGCGCGCAGAAGCGTCAGCTGCAAGTCGTTGCCCAATTGGCTGACACCATACTTGCAGTCGTTAAGTAGTGCTGCACCGTGTCTCTGGTCGCAAAGGGCACTGTAGCGCTGCTGACAGACCTCAAAGCGGTCGCTGTCATAGGAACGGGAGCGGTGTGCGGGACGGGTGAGATAACCATACTGGATCTCGTTGATGGCTTCCGTTGCTTCCACCGCCACCGGGAAAGACACCTTCAGCAGCCGGTGCAGCTCTTTCCAGTTGACATGGGTCACAAAATCAATCCTGCGGCTGTTGGCGGCAAGGACGATCTCCTGCGTAAAGATGGAATTTGATACGGTGCGCTCCATCGCAAGGACGGCACGCAGGCCATTTGCTTCACGGACGGAAAGCTTCACCGGTCCATCAATATCCACGGGCTGTAGGATATAATTCGAATCGATATCCCAGGCGTCAAACAGCCGCGGAACATCCTTGAACAAGAGCAGGCGGTTCATCGGCTGCGCCGCGTACTCACGCCCGGTTTGCTTGTCGACAAACGATGTGACCTCGGCGTGGCTGTTGAACACAACCCGGATCAGATCGTTTTCCAGCACCGCGCCGTCTTGTATAAGCTTTGCGCTGGCCGCAGGCTGGGTTGCATCGGCCTTGGCAGGCACGAGGGATACGGCGCCGCAGGCGGGTGCCTCAACCAGTGCAAGCACGCCTTCGGCTGTGCGCTGCACGGGTAACGCCATGCCGTCTGCCGTCTTTGCACCCTGCGCGAAGGCTTCAGGCAGCGCAACAAGCTCTTCCCGTGCAAAAGACAGGGAATTGAAGACTGTGACGCCTTCGCCTAAAGCCAGTGCCTGCTGTGCATTCTTTTGCACGTCCTGCGCTTCGCCTAAGATCCAAGCGTGGTCTTTTCTTGCTTCCTCATAGACGCGGGCGATGGAGGAACCGGGAAGGATGTCATGAAACTGGTTGAGCAGCAGCCGCTTCCAGGCCGCATCCATGCGGCTGAGCGGGTATGAAAAGCCTTTGATCATCGCCAGGGTGCCCCACATTTCGGCTTCGCGCAGCGCAAGCTCGCTCTTCCTGTTGCCCTTCTTGATGGCAGCCTGGGAGGTGTATACGCCCCGGTGGGCAGAGAAGTACAATTCGCCCACGTACGTATGCTGCGGGCCGCCATCCGCTTCCATCATCTCAAAGAACCGGGTGGGGGACTCCATCTGGACCTTTGGCACACCCTCTGCATCCTTTAAGCGCAGGGCGTACTCGATATGGTCGCGGCAGGGGCCGCCGCCGCCGTCACCGTAGCCGAAGGGCAGCAGAAATGCATCCAGGCCGCGCTTTTGCACGCGCTTTGACCATGTTTCGCACAGCTCCTTGGGGTCTGTGCGGTACGTATAGCTGGTGGGCAGGAAGGTGTCGATCTTGGAGCCGTCGGCACCCTGCCAAGTGAAGTAATGGTAAGGGAATATATCGCCCTCGTTGTAGGACCAGAAGATTTTTTGCGTCACCAGGTATTTTACGCCGCAACCCTTCAAAATTTGCGGCAGGGCGGCGGAATAACCGAACGTATCGGGAAGCCACAGCACCACGCTGTCGATGCCAAACTCCTCTTTAAAGAAGCGTTTGCCATGGATCAGCTGGCGTACCAGAGATTCGCCGCTGGTCATGTTCGTGTCGGGTTCCACCCACATGGCGCCCTCAGTGATCCAGCGGCCACCTTTGGCCGCCTTCTTAATGCGCTCGTACAGCTCTGGATAGTGCTCGCGGCACATGACGTAAGCGGCCGGCTGGCTTTGCAGGAACCGGTATTCCGGATACTCCTCCAATAAACGAAGCTGGGCGCCGAAAGTGCGGGCAGTCTTCCTGTGCGTTTCGGCCATGGGCCACAGCCATGCCAGATCCAGATGTGCGTTGCCCACGGCGTAGAAGATGGGTGCGGTAGAGCCGTTATGCGCTTCCATTACTGGGCGCAGCACTTCCCGGGCCTTTTTGTAATCCGCGATTCGGCCATGAAGAGGCTGCTCAAAGTCCACTGTCAGTGAGAATTTTTCCAGCGCCGAAGCGATTTTGTCGGCACGCAAGCTTTCGGGATCGATTTGCTCCAAAATCTGAAGAAGCGTTTCTACATCCAAGTAGAGCTGGTACGCATCCTCGTTCCAAATGCCGTATGTGCATCCTTCCAGCGTTGCACGCGCTCCCTCGGTTTTGGGGTCTTGATAAGCGCCTGGCAAAACGGGGCCTGTGGCGCAGCCGCCAAGCTTGCTTTCCGGGAAGAAATGCCCGGCATAAGCCTCGATCAGGATGTTGTATTGTTTGTTCGCTTCACCGCTTGGCGTTAAGATGTTGTCCACCAAAAAATGATGTGGCTCCTTTACCCAGTCGGCTCGATAAGTGCCGAAGGCTTTGCCATCCACAAAGATCGTAGCCTCGCCGCCCGTGCGCAGGTCCATAACGATCCGGTGTCCTGCAGCCTCTTTGGGCAGCGTGACGCATCCACGCAGCCAGCAGTACTCATAGGTGTGGCCCCACTTGGTGCCAAAAGGGATGGGCGCAAACGGTCCTTTTGCAGCTTCCCCGGACGTGATATGCGCCATGGTGGTGAAACCCTCCAGGGCGATGTCGCCAAGGGGAAGATACAGGTCCTGCCTGAGCGTTTCCTTCCAATGCCGAAGGCGGCCTTTCCATTCGCTATGCATGTATTTCATCCGGTTTCCTCCACTAATAAGCCATAAAGGCTGCTTTTGTATATGGTATTATTCCCACGGGTTTGGAACAAAATTTCCCCCGCGGCACCATTTGAGATAGGCCAGAGAATGATTCTGCGCCGTCATCTCCCATTCCTCCTTATAGATGGGGTCATGGTAGCCTTCCACGCAGATGTCACCATCATAGCCGCCCGTATGCAGGATATAGATGATGTCGCGCCAATCGCTGTCGCCAAAGCCCGGCGTACGCTCGGGTGCATACCAGTCGGTATTGCACAGCACGCCGTAATCTTCTATTGCGCGGCGGTCAACGCTGGCATCCTTTCCGTGGATATGGTAAACCTTTTTGACCCATTTGCGAAGTTGTGCGATGGGGTCAATGAGTTGGATCATCTGGTGCGCGGGCTCCCATTCCAGGCCGAGGGCGTCACTCTTGACCTCGTCAAACATGCGCTCCCAGGCCCGGGGGTTGAAGCCGATATTGCAGGTGGCCCGATTCCAGGTTCCGCCCATGGGGCAGTTTTCGATTGCCAGGCGAACGCCTTTGTCTTCCGCGCGCTTTGCAAGCTCCCTGAACACCTTGCCGAATTGGGGAAGCGCTTCATCCACGGGCCTTCCCTCATACGCGCCGGCGAACGTGGAAACGATCTTCGCGCCATACAGGTACGCGGAATCGATGGCCAGTTCCAGATTGCGCTTGTGTTCCTCGTTTTCAAGCGCATTGCAATAGTAGCCCAGCGTTGTAATTTCAGCGCCTCTTTCCTCGGCCTGTGCCTTCAAAAGAGGACCCTGATCCTGAATATTGACACCATGGTATTCCATGTGAAAATTGATGGATAATGTTTCAAAGCCGATATCCATCAGCGGTGGCACCCACATCTTGGCATGCCAGCCGGGCACGCATGTGCCAATGCGGATTTGGGCGATATGATAATGCGGAACCATAGACTTAATCCTTTCCATAAAATAAGTGTAGCTTTCTTTGCACTATTCCATGTTTTGCTCCGCTTTCCTGCTCCCTACCTGCGTATTTACAAGCGGATGGAAGCAAAGCACCTTGCGGGTTCCGCCAAGTGAGACCATATCCGGCCGTTTTTTCCGGCATTCCTCCGTGGCGTAAGGGCAGCGGGGAGCAAATTTGCAGTAGGAGATGGCGTATTCCTTGTCCTCTACGTCAGGCATCGTAAGTTCCTTATCCCACTTGTCACCCACCCGTGGCACCGCGTTCATCAAAAGCTCGGTGTACGGGTGCGCAGGTTCATCCATGATCTCCTTGGCGGGGCCGTATTCGATCAGGCAGCCGCGGTAGAGCGTGGCGATGTAATCGGAGACGTAATATGCTGTGGAAAGGTCATGGGTGATGTAGATGAAGGAAACCTTGTATTTATCCTTCAATTCTTTGAACAGGTTGACGATGTTCATCTTCATGGATGCATCGATGGCGGCCACGGGCTCGTCTGCGATGATGAGCTTCGGCCGCGTGATGAGCGCCCGCGCGATGGAGACACGCTGCAGCTCGCCGCCCGAAAACTGCGTGGGATACTTTCCGCGGACAACGCTTAATGACAGGCCGACGTTGCGCAGCGTTTCATCTACCAGTTTTTCCGCCTCCGAACTATTCTTGCAGATGCCAAGGCGAAGCGCCGTATTGAATAGATACGTATCCACCGTCTTGCGCGCGGAGAAGGATTCATAAGGGTTCTGGAAGATGGGCTGCACATCCAGGCGGAATTGAAGAGGGTTGTAACTTTTTTTATTTGCATAGGAATTGCCGGATAGAAGAATATCACCCATGTCCGGCTTGTACAGGCGAAGAATCATCTTGCACAGCGTGGATTTGCCGCAGCCGGATTCGCCCACGATGGACAGGATCACCGGTGATCCTGCATCGATGTCCAGCGAAACGCCGTCAATGGCCACCAGCTTTTTGCCCAGCAGCATGCCGCCAATCCTGAAGATTTTGCTGGCGTTTTTGACTTCCAGCAGCATTGTGGCCAACTTATTCCACCTCCCCATTCAGCCTATGGCATGATGCAAAATGGCCGGGGCGCACCTCACGGAAAGCCGGCGCAGATTTTGAGCAGCCTTCGGTTGCCTGCGGACAGCGCGGCGCGAACCGGCAGCCCGGAGGTGGATTATGAAGCGCTGGCGGACGGCCGGGGATGCCAACCTTTTGGCTCTTGTCGCCGACTTTGGGCAGCGCGCTGATGAGCATTTTCGTATAGGGATGGATCGGGTCATTAAAGATGTCATCCGTCTTGCCTAGTTCCACGAAGCTGCCGGAATACATAATGCCCATGCGGTTGGTAATCTGGTAGTGAACGCCCATGTCATGGCTGACCAGCACCAGCGTATTTTTGAACTGCTTTTGCAAGCGCATCAGCATCATCAAAATGCCGCGCTGCACCACCACATCCAGCGCCGTCGTCGGCTCGTCAGCCAGCACCACATTGGGTGACATGAAAGTGGCCAACGCAATAATCACACGCTGCCGCATGCCGCCGGAAAGCTGGAAGGGGAAGGCGTTTAAGAGGCCGGGGGAGAGACTCAATTCTTCCAGATAGTGCGCCACCCTCTTAAGGGTTTGCGCTTCCGTTTCATTTTTTCTGTCCGCCTTGGGAATGGAGTCGAGGAATTGGGATTTTAAGCGCGTGATAGGGTTCAAAACGCTCTGGGCGGCCTGCGGCACATAGGAGATGTTGTTCCACCAGGTTTTTCGGATCTTGCCGGATTCAAAGGAGAAGGGCTTACCGTTCTTCTCCCCGCTTAAAATGACCCTGCCCGAATCAATTTCCAACGGAAACTCAACGATATCATACAGCGCCTTTAAAAGCGTTGTCTTCCCGCAGCCGGATTCTCCGGCGATGCCGAAGATTTCATTATCGAAAATCTCAAAATGAACGTCGTTGACAACGCGTATATTGCCGTCGATGGTCTTGTAAGAGGTGGACAGATGGTCGATTTTCAGCATCTTTTATCTACCTCTCTTCATGGATAAATAATCGTTATAGCCTGTAATCAGCAGAAACAGGCCGATAAAGAGCAGCACCGTAGCCACGATAGGAGAGCCGACCCAGAACCACTGTTTGGCGAAAATCGCGTTCCGGTCCCTTGCCCATTGGATCATGTTGCCCAATGAGATGAGGTTGGCGGGGGATAAGCCCAGCACGGCAAGGCTGGATTCGGCGGCGATGGCCGCCAGTGTCGCGTTCATAAAATTGGACAGCGACCAGGTCAGCGCATAAGGGAGGATTTCAGTTACTACTACCTGCAGCGTGCCTTCGCCGGAAAACCATGCGGTGTGGATGAAGTCGCGCTCTTTGATGGTCAGCGCCAGCGAGCGTATCTGCCGGCTGGGCCAAGCCCACGCGAACATGGCCAATACCAGCGCCATTAATATGACGGTGGACGAGCCTTTCATCAGGGCGGTCATGAGTACCAGGATTGGCAGGGAGGGGATAACAACGAACGTATCGGTGATAACAGTCAGCACGCGGTCAAGTATGCCGCCGGAGAAGCCTGCCAGCAAGCCCACCAGCACACCCACCACGGTACCTATGGTAGCCACGATCAGGCCGATCAAAAGCGAGTTGTGGATAGCCTCGATGAGCAGCCAGAAAATATCCTGGCCCATACTCGTTGTACCTAAGATGTGTTGCATGGAGGGGCCCAGCTTTTTGGGATAGGTGTTGAAGGTGAAGGGATTGATGTGAGGCAAATAAAACACCACAAACCCAAGGATCATAAAGAAGGCCGTCATAATCATGCCGGCTTTCAGACGGCCGTTTGCATTCCTCCAAAACTTTTTCAAAGGCGTTATCCCTCCTTTCTTAGCTGTATCTGATCCTGGGATCAATGAATGGGTAAACCAAATCAGCGATCAGCGTTGCCGTGGAAATGGCGACGATGGAAATGGTGATGCAGCCTAATATCATGTTGTAATCCGACTGCAGAATCGCTTTTTGGATCAGTGTGCCAACGCCGGGATAGCCAAAGATGATCTCCGTCATGATCGAGCCGTTGAATACGCCGCCAAGGCTCATGGCCAGGGCCGTGATTTGCGTCAGGATGGAATTGCGGAAAACGTAGCTCCTGCCGATCTTTCCCTCCGAAAGACCGCGGTACCGGGCATAGAGAACGAAGTCTTCTTCGGCCGTCGTGCTGGAAAGGGATTTCATGGAAATGATCCACCAGCCTGTGCCCAGGAGCATCAGAGAAATGCCGGGCAGAACCGATGCTTTCAAAAGTGATGTGATAAACGTAGTGAAACCGCCCATGTTGTTGATGGTGGTTTGCAGCGGGAACCAACCCAATATAAACGCAAAGATGATTTGAAGAATCAGCGCGATAATAAAATAGGGGACAGGGTAGATACATATGGCCAAACCCTCGAGTAACTTGGAGGATCGTTTGTTCTTTCGAAAACCTGCAAGGAGGCCGATGGTATTGCCGATGATCCAAGCCAGGATCGTCGTTGTCAGCGACAGGCTCAAGGTGTAAGGCAGATAGGTTCCTATAATTTCCCCCGCAGGAGCTGGATAACTCATCAGGGAAGGGCCGAAGTCAAAATGCAGCAGGCCTTTTAACAAAAAGGAACCGTATTGCTCCAGCAGTGAGCCATCCAGGCCGAACTGAATGCGCAAAGACCTGCGCAAAGCTTCCATCTGCACAGGATCCATCTGCCCGGAACGTGATTGAATCTGCCCGATCATGCTCTCCACCGGATCGGAGGGGAACATGCGCGGAATAAAGAAGATAAAAGTGACACCTATCCAAATGGTCAAAGCCCATGTGAGCAGGCGAAGACCGAAGTATTTTCGGAATTTCAATCGCTACACCCCTTTATAAAGAAGGAGGCACGCGCAACGTATGCGGCGGCGCGTGCCTCGGTTCGCCCAGCCATTATTGAGCTTTCGTGCAAGAGCTTACTTGGCAACAGGAGTGATTTCGGTCGTGATGTACTTGAAGCAGCTCCACCACCACCAGGGGCCGTTATAGGGATTCTCGGCGTTGGGGTAGTTGGTCCAGAGCGTGCTGTTGGTGGGAACGAACTTGACGCCGGAATGGAAGCCGATGAAGGGCAGGTCCTTGATGGCGACCTTCATGAAATCCATGGCCAGTTCGTAAGATTTTTCATCATCCGGGGACAGCTTCGCCAATTGGTGGATGATCTCGGTAGCTTCGGCGTTGTTCCAGCGGGAACCCTGGCCGGATCCACGCTGCCCAAGGGGCACGATCAGGTCGGCATCCCAGCCGTTGATCTGGGAGTAAAGATCCTTGGTGATGCCGCCGGTAGGCCAGGAGCCATTGATTTCAAAGTTGCCGGTAAAGATGTTGGTATCCCAAGTGGCGCTGCTTTCGCTGGCCAGCGTGCAGTTGAGGCCGAACTTGACCAGTTGGTCATAGGCGGCCTGCAGGCCGCGGCCGGCCTGGGCTTCGGTGTTGGCCAAATACGTCATGTGGATGGTGAAGGGTGCGCCGTTAAAGTACCAGCCGTCAGCCTTCTTTTCCAGGCCGGCTTTGATGAGCAGCTTCTCAGCCGCTTCGGGAGCGTGCTTCCAGCAGCCGATGCCGAACATGTCAACCAAAGCATCATGATCGGTGGGGATGTTGTAACCCTGGCTGCGCAGAGCAGTACCTATCCGCTCGGCATAATCGAAGTCAAAGGGCTTGATGGTCGTGCCGTCACCCAGATCCAGTTCGAAGGCCTCCAGCCAGGGGACCAGGGGCTTGTAGTACAGTTCCTGCATCGCGCTGGTAGCGGTGAGGATGGGGAAAGCACTGGCGCGGCCTACGCCGTCGAAGATGCTGGTGGAAATCTCGTCAAAGTTCATGGCCAAAGCAATCGCCCAGCGGAAATCAGGGTTGCTGTAGGGTTCTTTGGCCATCTGGAATGCGATGCCCTTGGAGCAGGGGTCGTCGCTGGTGGCGTAGGGGAATTCACTATACCAGCAGGCGATCTTGTCGTTGGCAGAGGTCATGACCTCCAGGATTTCAGGCGTGACTTCGCAGAGAATATCAACTTCGTTGTTAATCATGGCCATCTGGCGGGTGGTGTCGTCGCCAAGAACCTTGACCCAAATGTACTTGGCCTGGGGCATTTTGCCTGTTACGACACCGACAGTGCTGCTTAACCAGTCTTCGCGGCGCTCGTAGAGGATCCACTTGCCCAGTTCGTCATACGCCTTCACGGTGTAGGGGCCGGCCACAACGGGATCACTGTCCTTGAACGTGGTGACATCTTCCACCTTGGAGTAGATGTGTTCGGGAACGATGCGCAGATCGTTGCCCCAGATGGTGACGCCGAAGCGCAGCGCCAGGCGGGGGAAGGATTCCTTCGTCACGATCTTCACGGTGTAATCGTCCACCTTCTCCACGGAGGCGAACACGGTGTTGTAGTATTCACAGGCGTTGATACCAGGGTTGGACATGATCATGTTGAATGTAAACACAACGTCATCCGCCGTAAGGTCTTCTCCGTCGGACCATTTGATGCCCTGACGGATTTTCACCGCGTGCTCGGTGAAATCTTCGTTGGAAACAGGCATACCTTCGGCTACTTCGCCGAACTGCTCACCTTTGACGGTGTCCATTTCCCACATCATCGCAGACATTAACTGATGGATGCCAAAGCCCATCTGGGTGCCCTGCATGTATGAGTTGAATTGCCCAGGTACGTCCGTCGGGGTTTGTGTCTCAACGATGAGGGTTTCCCGGCGCGGCGTGTTGACTTCGGTCATCTCCTCGGCGAACGCTACAGAGCTGAGCGAGAGAAGCAGCATGAGCGCAAGGAGAAAGGACAGGGTTTTGCGCATGTTTGGATACCTCCTTATATTTTATGCACACAACATGCAAATTTGGGGTTTGCATGTTATGAACAATCCTGTTGGGAGATATTATGTATAATTTTCATATCGAAAGTGTAAAAAGCATATCGTAGATATACAAAAAAGTCAATTATATACTCAACGTATTATTGTTTCTTTTACGGCATATATTGACCTTTTTCATATAAATATGAAGCCTTGTTGTATATTTCGATGAAACTATATACAGAAAAGTCCGGGAAAATGCGAACGATATTGATGAATTGCAGGCATATGATTGACGTGAAAGTGACGATAGGACTGACATATGGAAATCGGGGGAATCGAAACCCGGGGTAGTACAACACATTAAGATGACGTGCACCGGGGTTGACGCATCAACATCAAGAATACTGCACTTCATATATTGGGCTGCGTCAGGTGATCCGTCCCGACGGGTTCTACCACTCCCGGATGCGCTTTAAAATGTATCACTGGCACTTGACGGAGCCCATCTGCTATGCCCAGAATATCTGCGTCACCAAACAGGCGCTGGGCTTAAGCAGCAGCGGCAGGTATCTGACGGGGTAGGATGTTATAGTCTCCGTTGCATATCGGTATTAGTATTCGCCGGCGATCAGGCATCCCGAACTGGGAAGCCGGGATGATCCGGAGACCATATAGCAAATCGGAATGAACAGAAAAAGGAAGCGAAAAATATTGAGATCTGTGTTGACAAGCAACGTGTGCTATGCTAGACTAGCGTTCCTGTCCCAAACGGGCACGGAACACCATCGAGCCGGCCGACCAACCTTCAAGGCGGTACCCGCTGGGGAGATGGTTATAAAGCGAGACGGAATTGCATCTGTTTCGAAGATTACGGAAGAAAAGTAGGCTGTCAACAACTGATTTGTTTCGCGAAGCGTATCAAACAGAACAAAAAGCGTTTGATACGCAGTAACAGAAAATGTTAGCGAAAAACATTGAAATCGGTGTTGACAAGCAAAGTGTACTGTGCTAAACTAGCGTTCCTGCCTTAAACGGGCATGGAACACCATCGAGCTGGCCGGCCGACCTTCAAGGCGGTACCCGCTGGGGAGATGGCTAAAGAGCGAAACGGAATTGCATCTGTTTCGAAGATTACGGAAGAAAAGCAGGCTGTCAGCAACTGATTTGTTTCGTACAGCGTATCAAACAGAACAAAATGCGTTTGATACGCAGTAACAGAAAATGTTAGCGAAAAAAGTCGAAATCGGTGTTGACAAGCAAAGCAGAGTATGCTAAACTAAAACTCCTGCGGCAAGCAGGGCACTGAACCTTGAAAACGATACAGAGTCGAGAGACTTAAAGAAGAAGAAAGAAATCGACAGTCGATTCTAAGAATGAGTTTTCACTTTGTCGAGGGAAACTCCAAGTGGGTAACCAGTAGGAGGACTCCAAGATAGAGATGGATAGGATTAACCACAAGAGTTTGATCCTGGCTCAGGACGAACGCTGGCGGCGTGCCTAACACATGCAAGTCGAGCGGGGAGACGCCTTCGGGTGTCTTCTAGCGGCGGACGGGTGAGTAACGCGTGAGCAACCTTTCCTTCACAGGGGGATAACGCAGCGAAAGTTGTGCTAATACCGCATGAGACCACGGGACTACATGGTTCAGGGGTCAAAGGAGCAATCCGGTGAAGGGTGGGCTCGCGTCTGACTAGCTAGTTGGCGGGGTAACGGCCCACCAAGGCGACGATCAGTAGCCGACCTGAGAGGGTGATCGGCCACACTGGGACTGAGACACGGCCCAGACTCCTACGGGAGGCAGCAGTGGGGAATATTGGGCAATGGGGGAAACCCTGACCCAGCAACGCCGCG
>JAEZQK010000133.1 GCA_023413135.1 Bacillota bacterium | reverse complement strand
CGCCCTTATCATAAAATTACCCCCGCGCGGGGCGCGGCCCCCCCCCCCGCCCCTACAGCGTTCAGACAAAGATGAATGGTCATATTTCGAAACTTCTGTAGTTGACAATCTACTAGTCCTGGCCCCTTTGGTGCAATTAAACAATCGGTACATTTCAATCTTATATATTTTGTTTGTTATGCGCATAACATATTGCGGCAAGCGATAGGTTATGCTATATTTTTTACGCAAGAATTGTTTGTTACGCGCAGAACAATGGCAGGGTCTGGAACCAGTGCTTCAGATGGAGGGGGCGGATCATGATTCAAAAATGCATCTGTCTGGCGGCGGTAGTATGGCTGCTCCTGACCCCTTTAGTCACGGCCTGCGCGGCAGAGAAAGAGGCGGTGCACATCACGGATTTTTATACAGACAAAGCCCGGTATTCCCCCGGGGATTTGGTGCGGGTCAGCCTCGCGCTGAAGCCGGGCCGGACGGTATCGGGAACGCTTGTTTTAACAGCCTGGCATCTAGACCGGATTATAACACCCTCCCTGACCGTTCCTTTTACTTTGGACGGGAGTGAATCGGTTCTCACTTTCGATTGGCAGCCGCCGGAAACGGACTATCAGGGATATCTGCTTCAGGCGTCTTTATTGGATGAAAGCGGCGCAATCATGGATATGGCCCAGGTGGCGGTAGACGTATCCTCCTCCTGGGTAAAATTCCCCCGCTACGGCTACCTGTGGGATTATACCCGGGATGCGCAGGCGGAAGAAAAAATCACGTCGCTCACCAAGTACCACATAAATGGTTTGCAGTATTACGACTGGCAGTACCGCCACCACATCCCCCTGGGCAAAGACACCGAAAAATGGCAGGATTGGTCCGGACGCTGGATCTATGGGGACGTGATCGCAAGGTATATAGAAGCCGCCCGGGAAAAGGGCATGGTGAACCTGAACTACAACATGATCTATGGCGCCAACAAAACATATCTGCGGGACTTAACCGGCGTTGACCCTGCCTGGCGGCTTGTAAAGGCAAATGGCCAAGATTTCACCTGCACCATGAGCGAAAGCCGTGGCAGCACCGGCATCCTTCAATTTTTCAACATCCTGGACGAGGGTTGGCAGGAGTACATTTTCAGGGTTGAAAAGGAAGCCATCGGGAAAATGGGTTTCGACGGCTGGCATGGGGATACCATCGGCGAAAACGGCCGGATGCAAACGCCGGAGGGAGAACCGCTGGGCGTTGACGAAAACGGGAAGACCGTACATCTCGTCAAGGACGGCTATACCATCTTCCTCAATAAAGCCAAAGAAGCCCTGGGCGATAAGTACCTGGTGTTCAACCCCGTAGGGGCGCAGGGCATTGAAAAGGTGAACGCAAGCAGCGTGGATGTGCTGTACGCCGAATTCTGGCCCTGGGATAAAAACCGCTGGGGCCAGCACTACGATTCTTACAACGCCCTCCAGCGGGAAATCTTCGCCGCGGCCAGGGAAAGCGGCGGCAAATCCCTGGTGGTGGCCGGCTATATCAACTACAAAGCCCCGGGAGAGTACTTCAGCCCCGCCGCGGTGCTGTTGATGGACGCGGTGGTGTTTGCCTCCGGCGGCGCCCGCATCGAGCTGGGCAATGGCGACAACATGCTTTCCAACGAATACTTCCCGGGCGATAACGCAAAGAAAATGGGAGCGGAATTGCAGGGGAAAATCCGCCGGATGTACGACTTCATTACCGCCTATGAAAACCTTCTGCGGGGCGGACCGCAGCCTGTGGAAAGGAGCATTGCACTCACAGGCGTGCGTAAGTCCTCCACCGGCGCGGGGGATGCGGTATGGGCATTCGCCACGGCGGATGGCGCTTATGAGATGCTGCACCTTCTAAATCTCACCGGCACGGACGGCCTGTGGCGGGATGAAAATCAAACAAAGCCCGAACCCACGCCCTTGGATGCCATCCCGGTCCGTTACTATACGGACGCAAAGGTGGAAGCGCTCTATATGGCCTCTCCCGACGGAGAGGATATCGCCCCCCAGAAATTGGCTTTTGAAACGGGTTCGGATGACAAGGGTTCCTACGTTGCCTTTACGGTGCCTTCTTTGCACTACTGGGACATGGTATTTATGCGTGTAAAGACGCATGAGTAATAGAAAGGAGATTTCCCATGAAAAAGCTTGTTAGCCTGCTGCTGGTCTTGACCATGGTATTGACCTTCTTTTCCGCAATGGCGGAAGGAAAGACAAAGATCGTCTTCTGGCACACCTACGGGGACGCGGAAACGCCCATCCTGGAGAATGATATCATCCCCATGTTTGAAGCCGCCCACCCCGGCATCGAAGTCGAGGCCGTCCGACAGGATGGCGGCCAGTTCAACCAGATGCTGGTCGCCGCCTTCGGCACCGGCAATGTGCCGGATGTGGCCCGTGTGGACATCGTTCAAACAAGCGCCTACGCCAAGCTGGGCGGCATCGTGCCCCTGAACGGAATGGAAGGCTTCGCAGCATTGAAGGATGCCGTGCTGGAAGGCCCCCTGTCTACCAGCCTGTATAACGGCCAGTACTATGGCCTGCCGCTGAACACCAACTGCAAGGCCGCCGTCATGAACATGAACATCATGGCCGAGCTGGGCTTCACGGCGCCCCCCGCCACCATGGAGGAGTTCATTGCCGCGAGCCTCGAAAAGAAACCCGGCACACCCACCCTCAACGTCTCCGGCGTAGGTGACTGGGATATGTACCCCTACTTCTGGCTCTTCGGCGGCGTACTTACCGACGAAGGCTTCACCAAGGCCTCCGGCTACATGGACAGCGAACAGAGCGTGAAGGCCGTTGCGAAACTGAAGGAGCTGCATGACCAGGGCGTGTTCACCATCCGGGACGTGGATGGCACACCCGACGCCTGGGACGGCATCAACAGCCAGTACGCCATGTTCTTTGAAGGCCCCTGGTATCCCTTCAACGCAGAAAACAAAATCGTGCCCGCCCCCATCCCCACTTATGAAGGGCGCAGCGCCTCCGTGGTGGGCGGCGAAAACATCGTGCTCTTTAGCGGCAGCCAGAAGCAGGAAGCCGCCTGGGAGTTTGCAAAGTTCATGCTCACCGAGGAAGTGCAATTGAAGCTTCTCACCGTAGGCGTCATCCCCACCCTCAAATCCTGCGTGGAATCCGAGCAGGTGCAGGCCGATCCCAAGTGGAGCGTTTACATGAAGCAGTTGGAATCCGCACAAAGCCGCATCCCCACCCCGCAGGCCTCCACCGTGGGCCAGTACTGGAGCGACGCCATGAACATGATCTTCCTGGAAGGCGCCGATATCCAGCAAACGCTCACCGATACCGCCGCCCTCATCGACGCAGAACTTGTGAAGTAGGGGCTCTGCCCCTACACCCTGCCCAAGGGATTTCCTCCCTTGGGAATCCCTTCTCTGCCTGCGGCATTTCATGCCGCAGGCAAATAGGGTTTCAGAAGAAAAGTAAAGCTGCCCTGAAAATGGGGTGTGATATGAGAAGGCAAAGGCTTCCCCTTGAGGGGAAGCTGTCGACGAAGGAGACTGATGAGGTGGTAATAGCCGCATAGACGATAGTGCCGGACACCTCATCCGGCGCAGCGGCGCCACCTTCCCCTTAAGGGGAAGGCTTTTGAAAGCCTCCCTCCGCGAGGCTCCGGAACCTCGCCCCTGCCAGTGGCAGAATAGGGCGGTGTGGAGGAGGCTGGCGAAACGAGCAAGCGGAGCGCAGCACCGCGATGATTGAGCCAGATGGGATGGTGCCGCCCGCAGTCGGCGGAAGGAGTAGAAAACTTCGTTAGCACCATACAAACCGTTTCATTCACTATTTGTGTCGCACGACATGTGGATTAGTATTAATTTACTAGCAACTTCTTCTTTAAAAAGTTAAGTATCATCCTATATCCTAAGAATGGGGATTCCAAAGGGGCTTTGTCCCTTTGGCGGGGTCCAGGGGCAGAGCCACTGGCAAGGAGGGAGAAAACATGGATAATCCCGTCCTGATAGCAGATATTCAAAGAAAGCAGCAAAAACGCCTTCTTCGTACGCGTCTTCACAATCTTCTCCCGGCGGCTCCCTTTGTACTGCCGGGTCTTATCCTTGCGTGCGTTTTTGTCATTTATCCCATGCTGTTCAACATCCGCATCAGCTTTTCCAATTATCAAATCGTGCAGCGTTCCATGACCTGGGTAGGGCTTAACAATTACATCGCCCTGTTCACCGAGCCCCAGGGCCGGCTTTTTGTTGCCATCCGCAACAACTTTCTCTACGCCATTATCACCACGCCCTTCATTCTGTTTTTCGGGCTGCTGTTTGCCGTGCTGATCAATAACCTGCGCCGGGCCCGCATGGCCTTCCGCACCTTCTTTTATCTGCCGGTGATCACAAGCTGGGTCATTGTGGGCATGGTGTTTGCCTATATGTTCAACTCCGGGGAGCGGGGCCTTGTCAACTACCTACTGGTGGATGTGTTCCACCTCACGGGAGACTACATACCCTGGCTGCAAAAGACCTGGACGGGCAATACGGTCATCTGGATCATGGGCATCTGGAAGAACATCGGCTGGTCCATGATCATTTACCTGGCGGGGCTGCAGGGCATCTCCTCGGAACTATACGAGGCCGCCGGGATCGAGGGCGCCGGGCCGGTGGCGAAATTCCGTCACATTACCGTGCCGCTTTTAAAAAGCACCACATTCTACGTGATGGTGAACATGCTCATCGGCGCGTTCAACGTATTCTTGCAGGTGCTGCTTTTAACCAGCGGCAACCCCAGGGGCACCACCTCCGTTTTACAGTACCTGCTGTATGACAAATCCTTCAACCTCTTTGAGTTTGGTCAGGGAGCGGCCATCGGCCTGATCACGGCCTTATTGGTGCTCACGACGACACTTGTACTCAACCGGCTGTTCCGTACGGAAGGGGGAAATGCCTGATGCGTTCATTCCGCCTTTCCCGGGTGCTTTTCTGGCTGCTATTGCTGGCCTGCGCCGCCGTCTTTGTTTTGCCTTACCTGTTCATGATTACCAATACCTTTGAGGAGTTCAGCTATGTACTGCCTTATCCGCCAAAGATACTTCCTTCCCGCCTGAATTTCTCGGCCTACGAATACGTGCTCACCCAATCCAACCTGCCTCAGGCAGCTTTGAACAGCATCATCATCACCACCTGCACCATGGCCTTTGTGGTCCTGATCTCCTCCCTGTCCGCCTATGGCTTTGCCCGCATCGACTTTTTCGGCCGGGAGGCGCTGTTCCGCATTTATTTGTTTACATTGATGCTTCCCGGCTTTTTGAGCATCATCCCCCAGGTGCTTGTATTGCAGGGGATCCGCCTGCCATGGCTGGGCGCCGGCAATGGCCTGATGGGCACCCGGGCGGGGCTGATCCTCTTGTATGTGGGCACCGGCGTGTGCGGCAACACCTTCTTTTTGCGGGGGCATTTTGCATCGCTGCCCAAGGAGCTGGAGGAATCCGTGCGCATCGACGGCGGCGGTCACTTCACCACCTTTTTCAAGGTGCTTCTTCCCCTGGCGATGCCCGCCATCGGCACGCTGGCCATCTTTTGCTTCCAGGGCACCTGGGAAGATTTCTTCACCGCCAAAATCGTGCTGGGCGGTGTGCAGCAGTATATCACATTACCCCTTATGATCCAAACGCTGCGCGGCCAGCATGCCACGAGGTGGGAGTGGATCTTTGCCGCCTCTATCCTGGTGCAGATCCCTATCCTGATCCTGTTTGTGACCTTTCAAAAGAAGTTCGTCGTATCCGGCCTATCCGAAGGCTCCGTGAAGGCGTAAAGGGGAAAAGCATGAAAGAAAAATACCAGGCAACGGGCAACGAGTATCTTTCCCTGCCCACACTGCGGGAGAGCGATGGAGCGGTGGAAGGCCTGACCTTTTTGCACATGGGTGCCAAAGGGATGCTGGAGCTTAAGGGCGATGAAAGCGCGCCGCTTTTGCACCCTTTTGTCACGGTGGACGGAAAGGAAACACAGCTTGGGAGCTTATGCTGGAGCCGGGAGCATTATTGGATTCCCAGCTTTCGGACCCAGGCCGGAACGCTTCATGTGACAGGCACGGTGCTGTGCCCCTTAAACGAGCGGGCCTTCTTTGTCCGGCTCAAGCTTCACAATGATAGTCAAAGCCCTATCCGCTGCGGGGCGGGACTTATGGGCTGCTGGGCCCAAACACTGCACGAAGTAAACGAATCCAAGCCCGTGGGCGGGCAGACATTCCTGCTCAAAAGCAATTGGAACCACCATTTTGAAATGGAAATGCGCGCGGGGCTGCCGCTGTTTGCATGGGCGCCCATCTTTGAGGATGCGGTGAAGGAGCAATTTGAGCAGGCGGCAGACGGTTCCATCCGCTTTACCCTGGAGAGGGAATGGACGCTGGCCCCCGGTGAGGAATCGGCGGTGGATTACATTTTCGGCCTGGGGTATGAGGAAGTCGCCGCATCCACCAGCGCCAAGGAGCTTCTGCGCCGCGGCTTTGACAAAATGCGAAACGAAACGCGTGCCTGGCTTGCCCGGCGGGAAAGGCAGCTTACAGATGTAAAGCTGAAGGAAATCCTGAACACCAACATGTTCTTCAGCTACTTTTTCGCTTCCGGCCGGACCATCGATACGGAAGAATTCGTGCTCATGACTTCCCGCAGCCCCAGGTATTACGTCTCCTGCGCCTACTGGGACAGGGACAGTTTGCTGTGGAGCTTCCCGGCCATTTTAATCGCGGACAGGGAATATGCCAGGGAGATTTTGAAATACGTCTTCACAAGGCAGATACGAAATGTGGGCATCCACAGCCGGTTTATCGACGGCACCGTGCTGGAGCCGGGGTTTGAACTGGACGAGCTGTGCGCGCCTTTGATTGCCCTGGAAAAATACCTGCAGGAGACCCATGACGAATCGCTTTTACAGGAAGCGTATATCCAGGATGGCATCCGGCACATCCTTCGTATTCTGGATACAAAGAAGCATCCGGAGCTGGAGCTGTACGAAACGTTCCTCCAGCCCACGGACGATACGCATGTCTACCCTTACCTCACCTACGACAACGTGCTGGTGTGGCGGATACTCACAGACCTTTCCAGGCGCCTATCCCGCCCGGATTTATTAGGCCGGGCGGAGCGCGTGCGTGAAGATATCCTGCACAATTTCATCAAGGAGCGCGACGGGAAGCGGTTTTTCTGCTGGTCGGCAGATTTGAAGGGCCAGTATGATGTGTATGATGAGCCGCCGGGGAGCTTGCTGCTGCTGCACTATTACGGTTTCTGTGAGGCCAACGACCCCGTGTATCTGAATACTTCCGCCATGATCCGAGATCCCGCTTACCGCTATTCCTTTGCCGGCAAACCCATTGCGGAAATCGGCTGCGCCCATGCCCCGCACCCCTGGGTGCTGTCCATTGCCAACAGCCTGCTGTGCGGCCATAAGGAAACAGCCAAAGAACATCTCCTGCGCACCGGGATGGACAATGGCATCGCCTGCGAAAGCATTCATGAGGAAACGGGAGAATGCGTAACAGGAGAGGCTTTCGCTACCTGCGCGGGATTTTTGGCATATGCGCTGGATACGGCGTTCGGGCAAAATGTAAAATAAGTACCTGTCGATAACTACTGACTTGAAAACGGGGTACGAATGGTACGTATATTAAGGCTTCCCCTGGAGGGGAAGCTGTCGACGAAGTCGACTGATGAGGTGGTAATGCTTGGCCAGATGCTCGCAGCATAGCACCTCATCCGGCGCTGCGCGCCACCTTCCCCTCCAGGGGAAGGCTCAAAATACGCATCATATACATAATTTCATTCCCTGGGGCGATACTTGTATCATGGGTGTTTAATTATTTTGAATATTTATTTGAAAGTTTTTGAGGACGGGTGCGGGGAGGAGGATTTTTTCAAAAATCCTCCTCCCCGCTTATCACCTTGACCGTACTCCGTCCCATTACCTCGCGTTATGCAGCGCGTACTGCTTGGGGGTGATGCCCACCATGCGGGTGAAGAGGGTAACGAAGTTGGTGTAGTCATTGAAGCCGCTTTGTTCGCAGGCTTCCGCCACGGTTAAGCCAGCGCCCAGGCGGGCCTTGGCGATGCTGATGCGCCGGGCGGTGATGTACTTATTGATGGTGGTGCCTGTTTCCGCCTTGAAGATGCGGCAGATGTAGGCCTGGCTCAAGAACATGCTGTCCGCCAGCACGGAAAGGGTGATCCGCTCGCCGATGTGATCATTGATATAGGCGACGATCTTTTCCACCACGGGGTGGTACTGGTATTCTGTTGCCTTTTCTTCCTCCGCGCCATACAGGCGGCTTACCAGCACCAACAGTTCGGTAAAAATGGCGTTTTCCATCAGGTCAGCGCCGTAGCCCTTTACCTCCTGCAGCTTGTGGATCAGGTATAAAAAGCGGCTTTGCCCTTCCTGGGGCAGGTGCAGCTTGCAGCCGAGGCGACCTTCCCGCCGCTGGAAGCACTCGGTCAGATCCGTCTCGCGGCTGGACAGGGCTTTTACATAGTCCGGATGGATGGACAGCACGATCCGCTCATGGGTATCATCATCCACCCGGGAAACGCAGTGGCTTTCATAGTTGTTGATGATAAACAGGTCGCCGGGGTTCACGGGATAGCAGGTGTTGTCGATCAAAAACTGCTTGCCCCCGGAGATGGAATAATATAATTCATAGCAGTCGTGGATGTGCATGGCCATCGTTTTTTCTTCCTGCAAAAGGTGAGCGATGGCAAACCGGCGGCTCTTTAAGCACTTTTCAATGGCCTCGTGGCAGGAGTACATTTCCTTCATACGCATCCCCCTTGGAGATATTATATCAGATACACAAGATTCGCGGCAATATATACAAAGATTTTCGCATTATTGAATGGTATAATGGTTGCAAAGCTGGGAAACTATCGAACAACAAAGGAGGGAAAGCAATGGACATTCGGTATTCAGCCAACCAACGGGATTTCAAACGCTATACTACGGAGGAGATGCGCAAGGAATTCCTGATCGAAAAGCTCTTTGTGCCGGATCAAGTCACTGCGGTGTACAGCCATGTGGACAGGATGGTCACCCTGGGGGTGATGCCGGTAATGGAGAAGGTGCCCGTCAACAAGGGCATTGATGTTTGGAAGCGGTTTGGGACAAACTTCTTCCTGGAGCGCCGGGAGATGGGCCTGTTCAACCTGGGCGGAAAAGGCACCGTCACGGTGGACGGCACAGTGTACGAGCTGAGCTACAAGGATTGCCTGTACATCACCAGGGGCGCCAAAGAGGTTTTCTTTGCATCCTTTGAAAGCGGAAACCCCGCCAAGTTCTACATGGTCAGCGCCCCGGCCCATACCGCCTATGAAACAAGGCTCATCACCATTGAGGAAGCGGCCAAAAAGCCCATGGGCAGCCTGGAGACCAGCAATAAAAGGGTCATCAACCAGTTCATTCACCCCGATGTATTAAAGACCTGCCAGCTTTCCATGGGTCTGACCACCCTGGAGCCGGGCAGCGTATGGAACACCATGCCCGTGCACACCCACGAGCGGCGCATGGAGGTATACTTCTACTTTGAAATCCCCAAGGATAATGTGGTGTTCCACCTCATGGGCGAAGGCAGCGAGACCCGCCATATCGTGATGCAAAACGAGCAGGCGGTGATCAGCCCCTCCTGGAGCATTCACGCCGGGGCCGGCACAGCCAACTATTCCTTCATATGGGCCATGGGCGGGGAAAACCTGGCCTTCAACGACATGGACCCCATCTTAACCACCGACATACGTTAAGGAGGATCACCATGAGCCTACCCATGTTTGATTTGACCGGCAAGGTTGCCCTGGTTACCGGCGGCTCCTACGGCATCGGCTATGCCATCGCCAGCGGCCTTGCGGCCTGCGGCGCCACCATCACCTTCAACGACATCAACCAGGACCTGGTGGACAAGGGACTAGAAGCGTACAAAGCCGATGGCATCACCGCCCACGGCTATGTGTGCGACGTGACCGACGAAAACGCGGTCCAGGAACTGGTGGCCAAAATCGAGAAGGAAGTGGGCGTCATCGACATCCTGGTGAACAACGCCGGGATCATCAAGCGCATCCCCATGATCGAGATGTCCGCGGCAGACTTCCGCCAGGTGATCGACGTGGACCTGAACGCCCCTTTCATTTGCGCCAAGGCGGTCATCCCCGCCATGATCAAAAAGGGCGGCGGCAAGATCATCAACATCTGCTCCATGATGTCGGAGCTGGGCCGGGAGACGGTCTCCGCCTACGCGGCAGCCAAGGGCGGTTTGAAAATGCTGACAAGGAATATCGCCAGCGAGTACGGCGCGTTCAACATCCAGTGCAACGGCCTGGGACCAGGATATATTGAGACGCCCCAAACCGCGCCGCTGCGCACGCCGGAGCATCCCTTCAACAAGTTCATCCTGTCCAAAACACCCGCCAACCGCTGGGGCACAACAGACGACCTGGTCGGCCCGGCGGTATTCCTGGCCTCCACCGCCTCCGACTTTGTGAACGGCCACATATTGTACGTGGACGGCGGAATTCTGGCGTATATCGGAAAACAGCCGTAAATCAATCGAGTAGGAGGCGGAGGCGTTTAGCCCCCGCCGACCTCTCCCACCACCGTGCGAACCGTTCGGTACACGGCGGTTCAATCGCTTAAGTGCAGTTCCCGTAGATGCTCGTACTGCGCCGGGAAATCGTAATATCCGGCCAGTGCGAGCTTTTCCTCTGTAATGGAACACTTTAGGATTTGGCTCCCTGCCACACGCCAGTATCCCAAGCGAGTGTTACCCCACTGGTATGCCTGGTCAGGCGATCTGCCTAGTTGGCGTAACGCTTTTACTCGTGTTTTGGGTTTCTTCCACTGCTTCCAGATGTACATGCGTATTCGCCTGCGCAGCCACTTGTTCCATGCTTCCAGCATGCGTTTCATTTGGGCGATATAGAAGTACCCCAGCCACCCTCGGATGTAGGTTTTAACCTCTTCCATCACTTGACGGACATTTCTGCCCCGGTTTCGGCGGGTTAGCTGCTTTAGCGTCTGTTTGCATTTTCGCAGGGCTATGGCGTGGGCTCGTATGAATATCCCATTCCCATTCTTTCCTAACGCCAACCCAAGAAATTTGAATTCCGTGAGTAGACGCTGACCGCCTGACTCTTTTCCGTATTTACCTTGAGCTTTAGTTTTCCCTCAAGATATCTACGGCTGCTTTCCAACAGTCGCTTTGCCGCCCTTTGGCTCTTGGCGAACAGCACGATATCGTCCGCATAGCGTACGAATCTTACTCCTCGGCGCTCCATCTCCCAATCAAACTCATTTAGGTAAATGTTCGCCAGCAACGGTGACAGCGGTCCCCCTTGCGGTGAGCCTTCTTCCGTTTCCTGGATCATGCCATTTTCCATTACGCCGCTTTTCAGGTACTTCTTTACCAGTTCTGTGACGCGTCCATCCTTGATTCCCTTGCGCATCAGGCTCATGAGCAGTTCGTGGTTTAGCGTATCAAAGTACTTGGACAGGTCGATTTGTACCGCGTAGGTATATCCCTGCCTTGCGTACATCGCCGCCCGGTTCATGGCCTTCTGTCCGCTTCTTCCTGGCCGGTAGCCGAAGCTTCCGTCACAGAAGCGCGATTCAAAGATGGGCTGGAGCCTTTGTGCTGCCGCCTGCTGGATCACCCGGTCTATTACTGTCGGGATTCCCAGCTTTCGCACGCCTCCATCCGGTTTCGGGATATCCTTCCGCCGCACTGGGTTTGGCTTATACGTGCCATTTCTCAGACTGTCCAGAAGTTCCTCCCTGTGTTCCTGGAGCCAAGGCAGCGCTTCCTCAATTGTCATTCCGTCGATTCCCGGCGCGCCTTTGTTGCTCCTGACCCGCTTGTAGGCTCTGTTCAGGTTGTCTCTGTCCAGGATTCCTTCCAGCAGGCCTCCTGCACCGCCTCTTTCCTCGCCTTCCCGAGCGTCAATGCTCCGCGCTCCCGCATACTCTTCGCGTTCCACGCTTTCCCTTTGCGGGCAGCCCATTTCCTGGTTTTCTGCTCTCAACACATTGACCTCCTTCCGGTGCGTATTTGAGACTTACGACTGTTCGGCCCTTCCCGGCCTTTTTTTTTCCTCCGGTACTATGGCCTCGGCTGACTTCTCACGGCTAGCTTTACTCCGCGTTTCGGATCTCCCTACTTCGCGTCCGTGAGACCTCCCCGGGTAAGAGCGATAGCTTTCATCCCATGCAGCCGCCTCATCTACCGTGTGGGGTTCGGGCAGTATTGGACTTCGCTTTGTAACGCAAGCTCGTCCGCCCCTGTTCGGCCTTCTTTTTTATGAGGTTTCTGTTCGTCGGCTCGGGACTTTGCCTCCGGCTTCCTTTAGATTCCGCCTCGCGACGGACACCCTTGCCTTTGGCTAGAGGTTCCTACTGCCATGTCCTCAGTGGTCTTTCACCACCTAGCTATCGCCCATGCCGGGCGCACATCAACTTAAAGCGGCCTGTGCTGAATTTGCACAGGCCGCTTTGCATTGATACCGATGCGTGGGAGACGGGCAATTATCCGCTAGTAGTCTTTCAAATACAGAAGTTTCGTTTTTTATCTTTCGCCGCCAAAGCTGCACATGTCAAGCGGCAATTGTGTCATGCAAATCATGAGCCTTCCCCTTGAGGGGAAGGTGGCGCGCAGCGCCGGATGAGGTGGTTTGCTACGGAAATATTGCCGCCACATACACCTCATCAGTCGACTTCGTCGACAGCTTCCCCTCAAGGGGAAGC
>JAEZQK010000093.1 GCA_023413135.1 Bacillota bacterium | reverse complement strand
GTTCTGTAGTGTGCAGACCCTCCGAGTGTAAGTATAGCGATTACTCATCATGGGCGAAAGTCATCGCGTTTCATACCTCGTCGGTGCCTTTCGCAGAAAGGCGGATTATAGCGACGAAGGATCTTGGAAAAGCATGAAGCGCTAAGATCCTTCACTTCGTTCAGGATGACTGTATGCGGAGTTCGCTTGTATTCTATATGATGCCAGTATTCGTCGATACATTTTTAAACTGTATGAGTTTACAAGCATCTGCTTTCAAACATTATCCGCTCCCCCGCTGGAAGCTCTTAGAGACAGCGCGGGCTGCAGCCGCACCGTCTGCTTTTCCTTCCGGCCTTTCAATATCCTCTCCATCAAAAGCCTTGCCGCGGTGCGTCCGATCTCCTCCTGCTGCATCTGCACGGAGGACAACTGCGGCGTGGTGCAAACGGCCATTTCCGAATCGTCCATGCCCATCAATGCAATATCGTAAGGTACGCGTACCTTCTCCCGTTCGCAGATGCGCAGCGCCCCGATGGCCATCAAATCGTTGGCCACCACCAGCGCCGTAGGCGATGCCCCGGAATGCAATATCTCCTCCATGGCCGTTTCACCGCTTTCCCTGGAGAAGTTCCCCTCCTTGAGCAGCCGCTGGTCGATGGGCACGCCGCCCTCGTCCATGGCCTTCACAAACCCTAAAAAGCGCTCCCGGCCCGTCTGCACCGCCGTGTTGCCACCGATATAACCAATGCGCTTATGTCCCTTTTTAATGAAATGGGCACAGGCCATGCGGATTCCCTCATGGGTATCGATGTATACGCAGTCAAACTGGTCGTTGCCCTTGGGCGACTGATAGTTGTTGGTCAATACCACCGGCAGGCCGCAGCCGTTGATCGCTCCGATGTTGCGTTCGTTGAAATCGAAGGAAACGAAGATCATGCCATCGCCGTACCCTTCCTGCAGGTTGCGCAGCATCTTCAGTTCAATTTCCTCCTGCCCCCTTGTGTGGCAGAGCACGGGGAAATAATTGTATTGGTCCAGCACATCGCTGGCGCCCTTGATCATGCGGAAATAAAAGGGGTTGTATATATCGGGGATGCAAAACAGCACCTTGTTGGTGCGCTTGCTTTTCAGCGTCTTGGCCGCGTGGGAGGGAACGTATTGAAGCCTTTGGGCCGCTTCCATGATCCTGTCATACTTTTCTTTGCTGCAGTACCCTGTTCCCCTCAGAGCCCTGGCTACTGTAGAAGGGGAAACGCCTACTTCCTGGGCAATCTCATAGATGGTTGCCATACTATCCCTGCCTTCCCCTTTTCCCTTCGAAGAACAATCCGAAGGCTATGGTATCGAAGTCACATGCAGGCCATTCAATTCCGATCATTGTCTTTATAAGCCGCCGCATAACCTAAATCAGATAGTAACACGATTGTTTCAGGATTGCAACGGAAAACTATTGACAATCCGCGCCATTTGGCCTATTCTACAAGCATATAAGGCGTTTTGGCATGGTGAAGTGAAAGGTATGGCATCGATGTCACCAAAATATAACAGCCAGAACGTTTCGGATCGTTCGTAAAGGAGGGTGCTTATATATGGGAAAACCGCCTTTTGTGATGAACAAGCCACACAACAGCATGCGGGGCCTGCTGCCCAAAATCGGTATCCGGGCTATTATTGACGGGCGCCGGGGCGGCGTTAGGGAAAGCCTGGAGAACCAAACCATGGAGCTGGCCCGGGGCGTAGCCAATCTGCTCGTAAGTTCGCTCCGCCATCCCTGCGGCTTGCCTGTGGAATGCGTCCTTTCCGACACTACCATCGGCGGTGTGGCGGAAGCGGCTGATTGCGCCGACAAGTTTGCCCGCGAGGGTGTAGGCCTCACCATCAGCGTTACCCCCTGCTGGTGCTACGGCGCGGAAACCATCGATATGGACCCGTTGATGCCAAAGGCCATCTATGGCTTCAATGGCACGGAGCGGCCCGGCGCCGTATACCTTGCCTCCGCATTGGCGGGGCACAACCAAAAGGGATTGCCCGCCTTCGGCATCTATGGCCGGGATGTGCTGGAAGCCGGCGACACCGCCATACCGGAGGATGTGAAAGAGAAGCTTTTGCGCTTTGCCAGGGCCGGGCTGGCCGTAGCCACCATGCGGGGCAAGAGCTATCTTGGCATGGGCGGCATGTCCATGGGCATCGCCGGCTCCATCGTCAGCGCTGAATTTTTGGAAAAGTACTTGGGCATGCGCATGGAATCCATCGATATGTCGGAATTTGTGCGCCGCTGGGAAGAAAAGATCTACGACCCGGAGGAGTTTGAACTGGCCAAAGCCTGGGCCTTAGAATACGTGCGCATCGGCATGGACAAGAACCCCGCTGCATCCCAGCACAGCCAGGAGAAAAAGTTAGAGGTCATGGAGCAGTGCATCCTGATGACCATGATCGCGCGCGACCTCATGCAGGGCAATGAGAAGCTGAAAAAGCTGGGCTTTGCCGAAGAGGCCATGGGTCATAATGCCCTCGCAAGCGGCTTCCAGGGCCAAAGGCAGTGGACCGACCACTTCCCCAACGGCGATTTTATGGAGGCACTGCTCAACACCTCCTTTGACTGGAACGGCATCCGGGAGCCCATGATCGTAGCCACGGAAAACGACCATCTGAACGGCCTTTCCATGCTCTTTGGCAAGCTTCTGACCGGCACCGCCCAGGGCTTTGCGGATGTACGCACCTTCTGGAGCCCGGAGGCAATTACGAGGGTCACCGGCTGGAAGCCCGACGGGCTGGCCGCAAATGGTTTCATCCACCTGATCAACTCCGGCTCCGTTACTTTGGAAGCCAGCGGCGTCTGCCAAAAGGATGGGAAGCCCGCTTTGAAACCCTGGTGGGAGATCACCGGCAAAGAAGCGGAAGACTGCATGGCAAATACCAAGTTCTGCTATGCTGATCTTGGGTACTTCCGCGGCGGCGGGTATTCCTCCCAGCTTCTGTCCGAGGGCAGCATGCCCATCACCCTGTGCCGCTTGAACCTGGTGGATGGCTTGGGCCCCGTGCTGCAGCTGGCGGAAGGCTGGACTGTCAAGACGCCTGACCATGTATATGAAACCATCAACCGCCGCACCGATCCCACCTGGCCCACCACATTCTTTGTGCCCAGGCTAACGGGTGAAGGCGCCTTTGTAAGCGTGTATGAAGTGATGCGCCGCTGGGGCGCCAACCACGGCGCGTTTAGCTACGGACACATCGGGGCGGATCTGATCACCCTGTGCAGCATGCTGCGCATCCCCGTCTGCATGCATAACGTGGCGGTGGAAAGCATCTACCGGCCCAGCATGTGGGACGCATTCGGCACTCACGACCTGGAAAGCGCCGACTACCGCGCCTGCGAAAACCTCGGTCCGTTATACGGAAAATAAGTATGAACAAGTACACCATTGGCCTGGACTATGGAACCTTATCCTGCCGCGGGATCATCGCGGCTGTGGCGGACGGCGAGCAAATCGCCTCCGCCCAATTTGTGTATCCCCACGGGATCATGGATACCTCCCTCCCCTGCGGCACGATTTTGCCTCCCGGTTGGGCGCTGCAGCACCCGCAGGATTATTTGGATGCGATGCATTTCATACTGCAAGAACTGATGAAGTTAAGCGGCATCACCTCGCAGCAGATCATCGGTATAGGCGTCGACTTTACCTCCTGCACCATGCTGCCGGTAAAAAAAGACGGCACTCCCCTGTGCTTCCTTCAGAAATATGAGCGGGAGCCCCATGCTTATCCAAAGCTTTGGAAGCACCACGCCGCCCAAAGCCAGGCGGACAGGATCACTTCCATCGCCGCGCAAAGGGACGAGCCTTTCCTGCGCCGCTGCGGCGGGAAGGTATCGGCGCAGAACGCCTTTCCCAAGCTTATGCAGGTGCTGGAGGAAGCGCCAACCATCTACGATGCCATGGACCTGTGGGTAGAGGCGGCGGACTGGATTGTGTGGCAGATGACGGGCAGGCTGTCCCGCGGCGCCTGCTGCCTTTCCTACAAGGCCTTTTATGATCTGCACGCAGGATTCCCGAAGGAAGATTTCTTCACAGCTCTATCCCCGGCTTTTTCCGGCGTGCTGGAAACGAAAATGGCCGGCCCCGTTTCCCCCGTAGCCGGAAAGGCCGGAGAAATTACGGCGGAGACGGCACATCAGTTGGGACTTTTACAAGGCACGGCAGTCAGCACGCCCATGGTGGATGGGCACGCCTGCTTCCCATCATCGGGCATCACGGGTCCAGGTAAAATGCTTGGCATCCTGGGCACCTCCGCCGCATATTTGATGCTTTCCCCCTCATCGGAGCCTATCCCCGGCCTGTGCGGCACGGTGGACAGCGGGCTGGTTCCGGGCTATTATGGTCTGGAAGCCGGGCTCAACTGCATGGGCGACCATTTTGCCTGGGTGGCAGAAGCTTGCTGCCCGCCCGCCTATGCCCGGGAAGCCCGTGAAAGAAATATCGGCATTCATAGCCTGCTTACCGAAAAAGCGCAGCGTTTGAAACCCGGGCAAAGCGGCCTCATTGCCCTGGACTGGTGGAACGGGAACCGATCCGTTCTGATGGACGCGGACTTGAGCGGACTTCTCATAGGCATGACGCTGCACACCACGCCGGAAGAAATCTACCGTGCGCTGCTGGAAGCCACCGCCTATGCCACACGGCTTATTGTGGAGCACTTTTTTGCCCATGGCCTTCCCGTGGAGGAATTCCGCTTCACCGGCGGTATCAGTAAGAAAAACCCCTTTTTGATGCAGATTTTTGCCGATGTGCTGAAGATGAAGGTTATGGTCCTTGCCACGGAGCAGGGCTCGGCACTGGGCAGCGCGATTTATGCGGCAGCCGCGGCGGGTAAGCAAGCGGGAGGCTATGGAGACTTGGAGCAAGCCATCCTCCATATGTCCAGCCCTGTTCAGCAGGAATACCGCCCCATTTTCGAGAATAGCAGCATCTATGACAGGCTCTACCCGGAATACAAAGCGCTGCATGATACCTTCGGCCTTCACAATCCCTTATTGAAGCGGCTAGGTCTTATCCGCCGGGAAGCCGCAAAAGGCCGAATCACAGGTAATGATAAAGGAGCAGGCAAATGAACAAAGTTTCCGGCGTAACGCTGGAATCACTTCAAGGCCTTTGAACACGGAACGCTGCTAACCAGCGTAAACGATAAACAAAAGCAGGAGGGATTTTCATGAACATTCCCCAAGTAAAGCTTGGCGTGGTGGCTGTCAGCCGCGATTGCTTTCCTATCGACCTGTCCAGGCGCCGCCGCGGCGCTTTGGTGGAGGCTGTCAAAAAGGCAGGCGGCGGGATCACTGAGATTTCCACCATCATCGAAAATGAACCGGACGTACTGGCAGCTCTCACCGAGCTCAAGGATACCGGTTGCAACGCCCTCTTGGTATACCTGGGCAATTTCGGGCCGGAGGGGCCGGAAACGCTGCTGGCGCAAAAGTTTGATGGCCCCGTCATGTTCGCCGCCGCCGCCGAGGAAAGCGTCGATATTCTGGCTTCCGAACGGGGCGACGCCTATTGCGGCATGCTCAACGCCAGCTATAACCTGGGCCTTAGGGGTGTAAAGGCGTACATTCCCGAATACCCCGTGGGCACAGCAAAAGAAATCGCCGCCAAGGCAGCGGAATTTGTACCCATCGCCAGGATCCTGCTGGGGCTCCGCGATCTCAAGATCATTACCTTTGGCCCGCGCCCCTACGATTTTCTGGCCTGCAATGCCCCCATCAAGGCGCTGTTTGACATGGGCGTCAATGTGCAGGAAAACAGCGAGCTGGACCTGTACGCCTCCTATCACGCGCATATCGACGACAAGCGCATCCCGGAAGTTGTGGCGGACATGGCCAGGGAGCTTGGCGCCGGCAACAAAATGCCGGGCGTTCTCCCCAGACTGGCCCAGTATGAGCTGACGCTTTTGGACTGGGTGGAAAAGAACAAGGGCGCCGCCAAATACGTGGTCATGGCCAACAAATGCTGGCCCGCCTTCCAAACGCAGATGGGCTTTGTGCCCTGCTATGTCAACAGCCGCTTTGCCAGCCGTTTGATGCCCATTTCCTGCGAGGTGGATATCTACGGCGCGCTGTCGGAATACCTGATCGCCTGCGCCACGGAAGTTCCGCCGACGCTCCTGGACATCAACAACACCGTGCCCCAGGACCTGTATGACAGTGAGATCAAGGGCAAGTTTGATTACAAGCTGTGCGACACCTTCATGGGCTTCCACTGCGGCAATACGCCCCTGTGCCACTTAAACGGCGGCGAGATGAAGTATCAGCTCATCATGAAGCGCGCCCTGGAGCCGGATGGCGAGCCGGATATCACCAGGGGCACGCTGGAAGGCGATTTAAAGCCCGGCGATATCACCTTCTTCCGCCTGCAAAGCGCGGCGGATACCTCCCTGCACGCCTACGTTGCCCATGGCGAGGTTTTGCCCGTCGCAACCCGCAGCTTTGGCGGCATCGGCATCTTCGCCATACCGGAGATGGCCCGCTTCTACCGCCACGTGCTCATCGAAAAGCGGTATCCCCACCACGGCGCCGTGGCTTTCGGCAAGGCCGGCAAGGTGCTGTTTGAAGCCTTGAAGCTGCTGGGCGTTGGGGATATCGACTTCAACCGCCCCAAGGGTATGCTGTACAAGACGGAGAATCCGTTTGCGTAAAATCATGATGATATGCGGGAATAGGGCTTTTTGAAAAAATCCCTCTTCCCGCACCCATCTCCGAAAAACTTATTTCGTATAGATATATATCGGTTTTGATTGAAGGCAAGAACAAATGCCCCTTCGGTGCATCCGACGGGGCATTTTGCAAAAATCACTTATGCAGATTGAAAACATAAATGCACCCATCATACTAATGGAGAACATTATTGCGTCGATGGCCGTGAGGGATTTTTGCGCAATACAAGGAGACAAAGCGAGGCAACGCCGCGCTACGCTGGGTTCCGTAGCCCGGCTGCCGCCAGTGGCGGCAATAGGAAGCTTGCGATACAAGCGATGCAAGCGGCAGCGCAGCAGCGCGCCGATTGAGCAAGCCGGGTACAAGTCGACGCCGTAGTGCGCGAAAAGATCCACGGCAACGACGCAATAATGTTTGGAAGCAGTATTATCCGTTTTGCGCCGCGGGGGGATGCTGGATGATGGCCTCCGGATACATTTCCATGAATTTCTGCGCCGCCTCCAAAGTAAGGTTTGGAATCAGCACCGAGTACCGTTCTTCATCCGGTACCGAAACTTCATTCAGTTCTCCCCAGGTATCCGGCCCGATGACGCCATCCACTACGAGCCCCCGGGCAGCCTGGAATGCCTTCACCGCCGCCTGCGTTTCCTCTCCAAAGTTGCCGTCGGCGCCATACAGGGGCAGAGGGAAGCCATGGGCAATCAGCCGCAATTGCGCTTCCGTGACCCAGTAGCCGACGCTGCCCTTTCGCAATACGGGCAGCGGCTGCGAGGGAGGCAACTCCGGTACCTGGCCGGTATAATCCACCCCGGACAGTCTTGCCGCATATTGCCAGCTTGCGATAGTGCTTTTTACAACCCCCGATTGTGCGGACCTTGCTTCAATCACCTCGCCGTTGCCTATGAACAGCCCGACATGATAAAAGTCCCCCAGCCCGTCCGACTTATAGGCAGCCGGCTCCTTGCCGCTTTTACGCAAGCGGAAGACCGCCATGCCAGGCACCAAAGTAATCTGGTCTATTTTCCCCTTTTCCATCGTATATTTGCGCCACATGGTATTGCTGCCATGGTACATATATCCTCCCAGCTTACGGAAGGCGTAGGCGAACGCACCGCTGCAATCCACCACGCCCTCCCTGGCGGCGCCCCATTGGTACTTCCATTTTTCCTGGTACATCACGCTAAATATTTCGATCAGCTTCGCTGGCTGGATCATATTTTCACTCCCAGTTCTGACGCCAGTGCGTCCCATATCACCGTATGTTTGCGCAACCGTCATGGTTCGCAACAGAAAAAGTCCCGCGGATTGAAACAATCCACGAGACTCTGGTCATCAAGCAATTTCGCATTCTTCCGGGGATGCAAGGGAGGCTTGGAAAACGAAACTTCGTTTTCCCGGCACACTTATGGCAGCTCCTCCTTCACACGCTTGCAAGCGGATGTACTTCCCTTTTCGGGAAGGGCAGTCTTGATCAAAAGCAGATGGCAGGTAACGCCCGCACCGATGATTGGAAAAACAATATAAGCCCAAGTCTTTCCCATGGTCACCGCCCCCAGAATAAGCAATGCCCACAGCAGAGAAATTGCCTGCACCTTCGTCCTTACGCTGACGCCTTGCTTCGTTCGATAATGGCGGATATAGGGGCCGAAAACCGGGCTTTTCAATAAAAAGCGATACGCCCTTTCCGATGTGCCGGAGAAACAGGCTGCCGCCAGCAGCAAAAAAGGCGTGGTGGGAAGCACAGGCAAAATGATGCCTGCCATGCCTATCGCCACCATCAGCCAGCCGCATATGACCAGCAGCCTTTTCCTCATGAATTCCTTCCGTTCCCTTCGTTCAGCCGCCTTTGCAGTGCGGGCTTCAAAAACGCCATCCTCTGCGCGTCGGCCCTTTAAAGGCTCGCTCAATATTCGCGAAGCACCAGTTCCGTTTCACCGGGGTTCACACTGTAGGCTATCCGAAGTACCCTGGGATGATTCCTGTACTCTTCCCGCACCATATCGCGCAGTTCCGTTCCGCCCCGGTATCCATGAATGATTCTTACACGATACACGCTCAAATCGGCCCTTTTCAGGCGGCTGTCGATGAACACTTTGGCCTGGTATTTCGTCATGCCGTGAACGTCGATTTCCATGATACCAGGCTGCAAGCGCATCCCCTCCCCTTCAAGCCCGGTAAATTTTTCAACATTATATTCTGTTTATCGGCGTGCCGGTTCCGTAAACGGTCCGCAGACCCGCAACCCGCGCGCGGGTTGCCAAACCCATTATATCATCATTTTCCGCCTGACGCGCAAAAAACAAGCTTTTACCTTGAAAAGGCTTCAAATGCTGCCCGTTTTGGTGTAAGATGAGATAAGAATGTTTTGTTTTCCAGGTATCAGGATTGCCGGAGGAATGAAGCAGGGCAATTCTTCCGGCTACAATGCACAGGAGGTATCCTACGATGAAACAATTCATGGATCAGGATTTTCTGCTATCTACCGAAACAGCCAAGGTACTTTACCATGAGGCCGCCGAGCACATGCCCATATTAGATTACCATTGCCATTTGAGCCCCAAAGAAATTGCTGAAAATATCTCTTTCCGCAACGTAGGGCATCTGTTTCTGGGAGGCGACCATTACAAATGGCGGGCCATGCTTTCATTTGGCATTCCGGAAAAGCTGATCCGGGGAGATGGTGATGATAGGGACAAGTTCTTCGCCTATGCCAAGATGCTGCCCCATGCCATCGGCAACCCGCTATACCACTGGACGCATCTGGAACTGAAAAGGGTGTTTGGCATCGATACGATACTGAACGAAAAGACCGCCCCGGAGATTTGGGAACAATGCAATGCCCTCTTGGCTACGGAGGATTACCGGGCTCAGGGGCTGATAGACAAATTCCGGGTGGACACGCTGTGCACTACCGATGATCCCATCGATGATTTGCACTGGCATAAGCAAATTGCGCAGGAGGGTACGCTTCATGCCAGGGTCCTTCCCGCCTTCCGGCCCGACAAGGCGGTGAATGTAGACCGGGCGGGCTTCGCACAATATATGGAGAAGCTTTCCCATGTTTCCCACATGCCCTTAAAGAGTACGGAAGATGTCATCACCGCGCTTGAAAAGCGGGTGGATTTCTTCCACGAGGCCGGCTGCCGCGTATCCGATCATGGGCTGGATACGGTGCCCTTTGCGGATGTGAAGATGAAAAAGGCCGACCGGGCCCTTCGGGACAGCCTGGAGGGCGAGCCCGTGTCCCCGGAGGATGCGGCCCATTACCGTACGGCACTGCTCGCCGCTCTTGGCGGTATGTACCACCAAAGGGGCTGGGTTCAGCAGTACCATATCGCCGCCATGCGCAACAACAACACCCGCATATTTGACACCTACGGGCCGGATGTGGGCTTTGACTCCATTCTGGATGAGCCCATCGCCCACAATCTTTCCCGCCTGCTGGACGCCCAGGATGCAAAGGACAGCCTGCCCAAAACGATTCTGTACAGCCTGAACCCCGCCGCGGGTGCCGTAATCGGCACCATGCTGGGCAACTTCCAGCAGTCGGGCATACCCGGCAAAATCCAAATGGGTTCCGCCTGGTGGTTCCTGGATCAGCGGGACGGCATGGTGGAACAAATGAAAACCCTTGCCAACCTTGGGCTTTTGAGCCGGTTCGTAGGCATGCTCACCGACAGCCGCTCGTTTGTCAGCTATCCCAGGCACGAATATTTCCGGCGCATCCTGTGCGACGTCATCGGTACCTGGGTGGAAAACGGCGAATATCCAAACGATATTCCATTCCTGAAAAACATGGTGCAGGACATCTGCTTCAACAACGCGCATCAATATTTTCATATGTAAGGCACCTGAAAGACACTTGAAAAGCCGGGAGGATAAGGACAATGAAGTTGAGCGACGCTGCACTTAAAAACACGCAGCAGTGGACAGACCAAGGTTTCCGCCTGCCCAAGTACGACCGTGCACTGGTCCGGGAACGCACGCAAAAAAGCCCCGCCTGGGTGCACCTGGGCGCCGGGAACATCTTCCGCGCCTTCCTGTGCGCGCTGCAGGACGATCTGCTGGACCAGGGCAAAACCGGCACGGGCATCCTGGTTGCGGAAGGATTCGACGAGGAATTGATCGAAAAGGCCTACCTGCCTTTTGATTCGTTAAGCGTTTTGGCGGTGCTAAAATCAAACGGTTCTGTGGAAAAGCGCGTGCTGGGCAGCGTGGTGGGCGCGCTGAACGTGGCCTCGGGCGAAGGGCAGGATTGGGAGAAGCTGAAAGAAGTTTTCGCCAGCCCCACGCTGCAAATGGTCAGCTTCACCATTACGGAAAAAGGGTATGCGTTCACGGCGGACAGCAGCCTCATGGGTAAAACAGCAGCCCTTTGTCTTCACCGCTATCTAAGCGGCGCGTATCCCCTGGCCTTGGTGAGTATGGACAACTGTTCCCACAACGGCGAAAGGCTCCGCAGCGCCGTGCTTCAAGTAGCAAGCCGCTGGGTAGCGGAGGGCCGGGCGGAAGCAGGCTTCCTGAAATACCTGGAGGATGAAACAAAGGTCTCCTTCCCCTGGACGATGATCGACAAGATCACGCCCCGCCCGGATGAGGCTGTGCAAGATATGCTTCAAAAGGCCGGGTTTGAGGAGACAGGCATTATCGTTACCGGCAAACGCACCTATACCGCCGCCTTCGTCAACGCCGAGGAGGCGCAATACCTGGTGGTGGAGGACCGCTTTCCAAACGACCGGCCTCCCCTTCATTTGGCCGGGGTGCTCTTCGCCGACAGGGACACGGTGAACCTGACGGAAAAAATGAAGGTAGGCACTTGCTTAAATCCCCTGCATACCGCCCTGGCGGTGCTGGGCTGCTTGCTTAACTATACCAGCATACATGCGGAAATGAAGGATGACGATTTGAAGCGGCTGGTGCACCATCTGGGTCATGTGGAAGGCATGCCGGTGGTAGCCGACCCCAAAATCATCCGTCCGGCGGATTTTCTTAATGAAGTGCTGAACGTGCGCTTCCCCAACCCCTTCCTGCCCGATACCCCTCAAAGGATCGCCACAGACACCTCCCAAAAGCTTCCCATCCGCTTTGGCGAAACGCTTAAAGCCTATCAAAAGCGTCCCGATCTTGATACTGCAAGCCTCACCGCCATACCCCTGGTGTTCGCCACGTGGCTGAGATACCTGATGGGCATCGGGGATGACGGAAAGCCTTTTGAGATGAGCCCCGATCCGATGCTTGGGAAATTGCAACCGGTTTTGGGCAAGGTCACTTTGGGCGATAAGGGGCCGTTCCATGAACTGCTCTCCCCCATCGTAAGCGACGCTTCCCTCTTTGGCGTGAACCTCTACGAGGCCGGTCTTGGCGGGAAAGTGGAAGGTATGTTTGCTCAAATGGTGTCCGGTCCCGGTGCGGTGCGTAAGCTGCTGCACGAAACCGTAAGCAAGTTTTAATGTAAAATAGCCTTGTTTTCATATGCTCCCTGGCGGTCAGGGAGCATATTGCTTTGTTAGCTTCAGCGCAAGAAAACCACCAGCAGAGCTGGTGAGAGTAAAAAACTTTAGGTATAAGGAACCTCCTTTGCTAAAATGAAGCTGGTCTGGCAACCGCAACAAAGCAAAGGAGGTTGAGT
>JAEZQK010000075.1 GCA_023413135.1 Bacillota bacterium | reverse complement strand
CCGTGGATCTTTTCGCGCACTACGGCGTCGACTGCCGCTCAGCGTAGCGCTGCTACGCCTCGCTTTGTCTCCTTGTATTGCGCAAAAATCCCTCACGGCCATCGACGCAATAATGTTCTCCATTAGTATTAATATGTGTCATCAAAGATGGATGTCTGGAGTGAAAATGCTTGCTTATCCGGCGACCCCTTTTGCCTGCCGGAAGGCGGATAAAAGTGTCTTAGCTTCTTCGGTGATCCGGGAAAAGTCTCCATCAGGCGGCAGCCGGCACAGGCTTCCGCCTACGCCCGCTCCAACCGCGCCGGCCTTTACATAATCGCCGATGTTTTTTGCGTCCACACCGCCTACGGCCAGCAGCCGGGCATCGCTTAAGGGGGCCAGCACGTCCTTGATATACGCGGGCCCCAGCGCCCTTGCCGGGAACAGCTTCACATACCGGGAGCCATGGTTCATAGCCGTTACGATCTCCGTGGGCGTGAAAGCGCCGGGGGTGATCCATATGTTTTTGGAAAGGCACAGGGTAATGACCTCTGGGTCCACGTTGGGCGTGACCACAAACTGCGCTCCGGCGTCAATCGCCGCATGGGCCTTCTCCAAGGTGATCACCGTGCCGGCGCCAATGAACATTTTCCCGTCAAAGCGGGTCCGCAATTCCCGGATGGCGGATAGGGCGCCGGCGGTATTCAGCGTCACTTCCATAAGAAGGATGCCGCCCTCATAGAGCGCATCCGCCATTTTTAGAAGGCTGTCCCCCTCAATGCCCCTTAGGATGGCAACGATGCCTGTATCAAGAAAAGCCTCCTCAGGCGTTGCATGCAGGACCATATAATTCCTCCCTGGCTTTGCGAATTTTTTGAATGCCCATTACGCTCAGCCACTGGCTGTCTTCAAAGCCGATGCGCCGGATAATTCCCGGGGTGATCATTCCTTTTTGAAAGGCATCCACGCAAATGCTGAAAACATCGATAAACCGGTCCCGGCCATAGAGCACCACCTGGTCCACCTGTTCCCTGAAAAGAGGCACGAAAGCCTGCATATCCGATGCCATCAGTGCGCCGTACAGAAACGACAGCGCCCGCTCCCGGCCGGCCCCATGAAGGGCTTGCAGGATCCGGGTCTCAAACAATGTGCGGGTAAGGCCGGAATCCTTCTCCGCCTGAAAGCCCGCCAGCACATCGCTTTCCGACAGGTCAAAATCCGTCAGGTCGCACAGGGAGCTTTTCAGGATAGTGCTCTCCTTCAGCGCCCACAACAATTCGCCGCTCATGGTGGTCACAGCCCGGGTAATCTTTCCCTTCTGATAATGGACCAGCTTGTTGTGGGAACCGAAGTGAAGGAACAGGATGGAACGGTCCTCCTCCTCCGGGGTGACGGCCCCGAATACCTCCACCTCCTCGCCCCTTAGCATGTCGGTTTCTCCGGCCTTTTTGCCTGTAAAGCGGATGCCGGGCACGAAGTGGAATGGGATCTGGCAGACCGCTTCCAGGCGGCAGGTATGCACGCCTTGGGCCAGATCCATTAAGCCGGCAGGGGCCGGGATGTGGGGGACCTCCTTTAGCCCGTTGGCGGAGGTGATCATGCCGGATGAATAGATTTCGTCAATGTTAAGCCCGCAGGATGTTTGCAGCGCTTGGATCTCCGACTTTACCGCCTGGCGCAGCAGTTCATTCTGGCTGCCCTGCTGCTTATCCGCCGCGCCGATCTTCCGCTCAGTCCGTATAAGCACCTTTTCCCCTTCCAATAAGGTGAATCGGGTATTGGTGGTGCCCCCGTCGATCAATAAAACACAATCACTCAATATAATCTCATCCTTTATGGCGTTACGGGCGCTCAGCGCATCGACAAAGTGGCTTTGCCACTTTGTCGAGCTTTTCCCTCGCCGCACTGTAAAAACCTTTGGTTTTTACGGCCGTTTGCTCGGGCAAGGTAGGAATTTCTTCGAAATTCCTGCGAAAATCACCGCACATGTCGCTGATTTTCGATCCAAAATCGGAGGGCCGCGGCCCTCCGATACCTCCCAGAGGGGTGTCGATGGTCTGGGTGCCGCAGGTACTTAACTTACCATTCCGCGATGGTGCCGTCGTCGTTGCGCCACACGATGTTTTTCCAGTTGTGGCCGGCTTTGTCCATCTCCCGCACCTTGTTTTCGTCCACCTCAATGCCAAGGCCGGGATTGGTGGGCAGGGAAACCGCGCCGTCCGCGTAGCGGAATACCGACGCGTCAGACAAATAATCCATCAGGTCGTTACCCTTGTTGTAATGGATGCCCAGGCTCTGTTCCTGGATGATGGCGTTGGGCGTGCAGGCGTCCAGCTGCAGGCAGGCGGCCAGCGCGATGGGTCCCAAGGGACAGTGGGGGGCCACCGCCACATCATATGCTTCCGCCATGGCCGCAATTTTGCGGCATTCCAGGATGCCGCCGGCGTGGGAGAGATCGGGCTGGATGATATTCACGACGCCCTGCTCGAAGATTTTCTTGAAATCCCACCGGGTGAACAGCCGCTCGCCTGTGGCGATGGGCGTGGCGGTATAGGAGGCGATGATCTTGAATGCCTCGTAGTTTTCGCAAAGCACCGGCTCTTCGATGAACATCAGATGATAGGGGTCCAGGGCCTTGGCCAGAACCTTGGCCATGGGCGTATGCACCCGGCCGTGGAAATCCACCGCGATGCCGAAATCTTCCCCGCAGGCTTCCCGGATGGCTGCTACCCTTTTTACCACGCCATCCACCTTGCCGGGCGTATCCAGGTAGTTCAGCCGTTCCGTGGCGTTCATCTTGATGGCCGTGAACCCGGCCTTTTTCTTTTCCAGCGCTTCCTTGGCCACATCGCCGGGATTTTCGCCGCCGATCCAGGAATACACCGCGATTTTCTCCCGGCAGGCTCCGCCCAGCAGCTCATAGACCGGCACGCCCAAGGCCTTGCCCTTGATGTCCCACAGCGCCTGTTCGATGCCGGAGATGGCGGAGGTCAGGATGGGCCCGCCGCGATAGAACCCGCCCCGGTATAAAACCTGCCAGATATCCTCTATTCGCCGGGGATCGGCGCCAATCAGGTAATCGGAAAGCTCCTGCACGCAGGCATTGACGGTTTCCGCCCGGCCCTCTACGATAGGTTCACCCCAGCCGAAAAGCCCGTCATCCGTGGTGATCTTCAGAAACAGCCAGCGCGGCGGAACCTTAAACAGCTCCAGCTTTGCAATCTTCATAAAGGTTACTCCTTCTCTTTAAAGCGTAACGGGGCAATCGAATACGGGTACCGTTTGGATATCGTGGATCTTGGCGAAGGACGATTCATAGGAGGCGTACCTTGCCGCCATTTCGGAGGTACAGTTCACCTTGCCGCCCTTGCGCCGGGGGGATACATAGATGTGGATGCCCTGCTCAAGCACCTGCTTTTCATAGGCCTTGAGGCCGAACTCCCAGGGTGCGCCGTTGCTGAAGTTGTCGTTTACCAGTTCTTCCCCGGTGAAGGCGTAGCCGATGTCCCCATCGTAGGAAACCCGCACCAGCACCTGCTTAACGCCATCAAAATCCCGAGGCGTGAAGGAAAGCCTGGCCCTGGCATTCACCACCTTGGTGGAGGTGATGGGGCTGCCGATCACCGGGCGCTTGAGCACACCGTCCCCGGCCTTTTCCCTGGAGCTTGCATCCTCCCAGGTCATGGCGGGGGAATAGCGGCCATACACAACGTTGAAGCTGGCGAACATCCCATCGTTCTTTGCGGAAGCATAGGTCCTGCCGGCCACGGTGAGGCTTGGACGGGGTGGGAAGACCGCGATCTCGCCGGATTCATGGCCGATGCTTTCCACCCGCAATCCGTCCACATCATCCAGGATGGTTTCATTGCACAGGAAGGCCAGGTCGCCTTCCGGCCGCTTCACCCGCCAGAAGCGAAGGCTGTCCGCCCGGCTCAATACGCAGACCTCAAAGGTTTTTCCCTGAGAATCCGTTACTTTGAAAGATGCCGTTTCAGCACCCGGCAGCTTAACCAGCTTGTTTCCGTTAAGCTCCTCCACATGGCACCCGCCGTCAATGGCTTTTGCCGTGCGGCCGTCCAGCAAAAGCTGGGGTGCCATTCCCTCGGGCACGAAGAAGAAATAAACGGTACGGCCTTGGTTGACAAGCTTTGTGATAGGCTGGACGGTGGCGCTGATCAGATGTGCCCCCTCCAGATCCATGTGCATGGGCAGCACGGCGCAGGCGTCCTTGGCAAGGGTCATCTCCCCTTTGGCAGGAATCTCCAATACGCCGTCCTCCAGCGTTACGGCCACGGAAAAGTTCTGTTGTGCTTTTGTCTGTATATGGTCCTGGTAATTATTCAAGAACAGGAAACCTTTTCCCTGCTCCACCCTCACGCAATTGCGCAGCGTATCCACATCCTGCTGCTTCATTTCAATGGATTCCCTGGAGAGCACCGTCTTTGTGCGGCAGAACTCCTTTTCAAAATCCTTGTAGAAATAGTGCAGGAGCTTTACCCGGTGGTAGGAGGGCCGGAGCTGGCCGTATTCGCCCACCGCCGCCTGGTAATCGTAGGAGATTTTGGGCAGCGCGCATTCGTTCAGGTAGGGCACCCGCTTGCCCTTAGGGTGGGAGCCGCCGTGGAACATATAGTAGCCCAGGAAGTTGCAGCCGCTGGCGGCCTTCACATTGGCCAGCGCCTCCACGCTTTCAAAGGGAAGCTGGAAGCGGTAGCGGTAGTAGTTGGCCATCCCGCCCCCCATTTCGCAGCAGATGAAAGGCAGGTCCTCCGGGGGGTATTCCGGGTCAAAGTTGTAGTATTTGGGGGCATTGTTGTTGTGGAAATCCTTGTACAAAAACTCCGTGGTGGCGGGATGCTCCTTCACGTCGTCCCCGTAAAAGATCCAGGGCCAGAAGGCATAGCCGCCCCATAGGGGCATTACGTATTCCACCGGCGCGCAGGCGCCGCCCCAGGCGGTGGTGGAGTACAGGGGCGCGATGAGCCCGGCCTTTACTGCCAGCTCTTTCAAAACCTTGAAGTGGGAAGGGCCGTCGTTGCCGCTGACCGTCCATTCCCCGCTGTTTTCCGTGGTGGGCTCCCAGGGGGAGGAGGCGTGCTCGTACTCGTTTTCCAGCTGGATGCTGACCACGGGACCCCCATCCTTGAACATATAGCCCTCGGCCTGCTTGCCGATCTCCTGGAAGTACCGCTCCACATAGAACAGGTATTCCGGATCATTGCTGCGCACGTCATAGGGCGCGCCGAACATCCAGTCCGGGAAGCCGCCGTTGCGGCATTCGCCGTGGGAGAAGGGACCCACCCGAAGGAGCACGTAGATCTTCTGCTTCTTGCAAAGCGATAAAAATGTACGCAGGTCGTTGCTGCCGGTCCAGTCGAATTGGCCCTTGATCTCCTCATGGTGGATCCAGAAAAGATAGGTGGAGATCATGGTGATCCCCGCCATCTTCATTTTGATGATCTCGTCCTCCCAGAAATGGGGATCGATGCGGGAGAAGTGCATCTCCCCGGAAGCGGCAAAATAAGGCTGGCCGTCTTTTTGCATGTAATAGTTGGTAAAGTCGATGGTTTCCCCTTGGGGATTTGAGCCCTTGTATTCGTAGGGGCAGGGATAGATGCTGTTGCGTACGTTTTTGGCGTCGATGGTATAGCGCATGTTGTATGCAGTTCCTTTCCTTAACCTTTTACCGCGCCCAGGATACCCGCCACAAAATGCCGCCGCATGGTGCCGGCGTTCCTATATACAAACAATGTACGCAATTAGGGTTTGTGTGCACTATAACATGGGGAATCTGGTTTGTCAACAGCCATCCTTAAAAAGATCAGATAGCGCTTAAGCGGAAGTCGCCGTTGACTTGCGCCTGTATTTGCCGTATGATGATGCATATCTGAATCTATTAACAAGGATGTATTGCTCTATGCCGCAGCGTGACCACCGCTCCACCTTGAGGGTGCTGGAAATCCTCCAACTGGTCGCCCAAAGCCAGGACGGGTATACCTTAAGCCAGCTGGCGGAAAAGCTGGAAGCGCCCAAAAGCAGCCTGTCGCCTATTGTGCAAACGTTGCGCAACAGGCACTTTTTAAGGTACAGCGACGCTTCCCTGCATTATAAGATCGGTCCGGCGGCGTTCCAGGTGGGGATGCAGTTTGTGAACCGCACCAATATGCTGCAATTGGTGGAGAGGGAGATGGACCACATCGCCTCACACTGCCTGGAGACAGTATTTTTTGCCATCCTGGACGGGGGCAACGTGGTATACCTTCAAAAGAAGGATTCGTCCCAGGCCATCCGCATGATCGCCAATGTGGGGCTCAGCCTGCCGGCCTACGGTACGGGCATCGGCAAGGCGCTTTTGATCGACCACAGCCTGGCGGCGCTGAAGGCGGCCTATCCCGATGGGCTGAACCCCCTCACCCCCAATACCATCACCGATTTTTCAGAGTTGCACAAGCAGCTTACGGAGTTCAAAAAGGACGACATCTCCTACGAATGCGAGGAATCAAACAAGGATATACGCTGCGTGGGCACGGCGCTTAGGCGAAATGGCAAAATCATCGCCGCGCTGAGCGTGGCCATCCCCATCTTCCGCTGCGACGAGGAAAAGCTGAAGCTCAGCCGCGAGCTTCTTTTGCAAAGCAAGAAAAGCCTGGAAATGATCTTTCGGGATACGGACGTGGACTTTCTCTCCCGTTGATTGACTCATTTTCTGGAACGCCATGGAGGCATGCAGTATGAAAATGTCGGTATGCTTAGATGCGCTGTGGCCCCGCCTTCCCTGCGAGGATGCTGTCACCCTTGCCACCGGGAGCGGAGCCACGGCCATTGAGTTTTGGGGCTGGTGGGACAAGGACCTGCCCGCCGTAAAGAAGGCTTGCTTTGATACGGCATGGCTGTCGCGGCCATCTGCACCAGGTTTTATAGCCTGGTGGACGGCCTTGAGCAGGAAGCATACCTGAGCGGGCTTAAGGAGACTGTTGATGTGGCCGAAATGCTGGGCTGCCGCACCGTCATCTCCCAGGTGGGAAAGGAACTTACTGGCGTTCCCAGGGAGGAGCAGCGGCTGCAGCTTGTAGACGGGCTGCGCAGAGCGGCGGATTTGCTTTCTTCCCATGATATTCAGCTTGTGATCGAGCCGTTGAACACCAGGGTCGATCACAAGGGGTATTTTCTATGGTCATCCACCGAAGCGGCGCAGATCATACGGGAAGTTGACAGCCCAAAGGTGAGGATGCTTTTTGACATCTACCATCAGCAAGTGATGGAAGGCGATATTCTGCAGCATATACGCGAGAATATCGAAATCATCGGCCATATGCATTGCGCCGGCGTGCCCGGGCGGCATTCGCTATCTCAAAGCGAGCTGAATTACGGGTATGTTTTCAAGGCCATTGAAACCATGGGCTATGAGGGTTATATGGGTCTGGAGCTGTTCACCGATACGCCTGAAGAAGAAATCAGGGATTGGTGCTGCAGGTAATGGTTCGCATTTTGTGATAATATGGATGATATGCATGCCGGAAGGGAGGAAGCTTATTGGCCAACATCATCGACTATCTGACCTGGCGGGGGGATGTACCCCTGAACGCCGTTTCCTTCAATGATGTGGATAATTTGATCCTTTCGGAATTCTCGTATCTTGCATTGGAACACGCCTTGCCGGAGGGTGGGGAGATGACCGTAAAGGAGCTTTCGGAGGCCCTGAAAGACCGCCCGGAAGCCTTCTTTTATATCGAACGGGAAAACAACCGGGCGATGCTTCGGCTCATGGCGGAAGGGGAGCGGTTTTCCGGCGCAAAAATATACCTGTACCGCCACGAAACCGACGCGGAACGGGAGAAGCAGTTCGCCGCCGTTACATTTCTACTTTCGGACGGCACGGCCTTTGTTGCCTACCGGGGCACCGACAACACCATCGTGGGCTGGAAGGAGGATTTCAATCTTTCCTTCGCCTGCCCGGTGCCCGCCCAGGTGGACGCGCTGACCTATTTGTTGGATGCGGCGAAGCTGTTTCCCGGCTCCTTGCGGGTGGGCGGCCATTCCAAGGGCGGCAACCTGGCGGTATACGCAGCAACCCACGCCCCGGATCATGTGCAGGACAGGATTTTGCAGGTGTACAGCAATGACGGGCCGGGCATGGACGAGGCCACCTTCACAAGCCCCGGCTACGCGCGGATTGTGCCCAAGCTTCGTTCCATCGTACCCCAATCCTCCGTGATAGGCATCCTTTTGCAGCATCCGGAAGATTACATGGTGGTAAGGAGCAACGGCTTTGGCATCTTCCAGCACAACCTCTTTTCCTGGCAGGTTTTGCGGTGCGGTTTTGAGGTGATCGAGGCGCTGCAGCCCGGCAGCCGGCATCTTGACAAGGTATTGAATGCATGGCTGGAGCGAATGAGCCCCGAGGAGCGTATGACATTGGTGGATACCATGTTCTCCGCCCTTGCCGCCACCCGTGCCGCCACTGTGGAAAACCTGGGTGAGGGGATTTTGCGCAACGCCGCCGCCATGCTGTCAGCGGTAAGAAGCATGGACGCCGCCACCCGCAAGCGTGTGCGGCACATGATAGGCGGGCTTCTGAGCGCCGCAGTGCAAAGGGGAACGGCAAAGTAAAATACTATCAGTTGGCTGCAAAGGCGCCGGGGAACGGAATATTGTATTCCTTCCCAATAGCCTTTAGGGAAGCGGCGACCTTGTCGCTGAGCGGTACGCCGGTGCGCTCGCACTCCGCTTCCGATTCATGTTCTTTGAGCCCAGCGTAATACACGCGCTCACAGCCCGCAGCGGGCCGCGCGGACTGCAATTGATTCAGCAGGCTATCCATGTCGTTTTTAAATTCGGCGGGATCACGGAAAACATCCAGGCGGATCGCACCGAAAAAGTGGCAAACCCTGGCGGTTGTCGTCTCGAAGTCCTTTACCGCCATGCCGAACAGCCCGCCGCTTGTAACCGCGGTCATGATGTCCACCAGCACGGCCAGCCCGTAGCCCTTGTGGCCGCCGTACATTTCCCCCTCGCCGCCAAGGGGCAATAGTCCGCCGCCCTTTTGAAGCATCATATCGCTAAGCAAGCCGAAGGCATCCCTCGTCACATGGCCGCTCTCATCCACCGCCCAGCCTTCGGGCAGGGGTTTTTCCTCCCGGTCGTAAACCTCCACCTTCCCGCGGGTGACGCAGGTGGTGGCCATATCCAGCGTGAAAAGGCGGCCACCATTAGCGGGCACAGACACGGCAATGGGGTTGGTGCCGAACATCGCGTCCCTGGCGAAGGTGGGCACGCCCAACGCGGCGGTGTTGGTCATGCAGATGCCGATCATATTCTCCCGGGCAGCCATTTCTGCATAGTAGCCTGCGATGCCGAAATGGTTCGAATTGCGGATGGAGCAAAAACCCACGCCCAGTGAGCGCGCCTTTGAAATCACATCGGCCATGGAAGTTTTGCTCAGGTGCAGCCCCGTGGCGCCCCGGGCGTCCAGCACCCGGGATACGGGCGTTTCCCGCAAAACTTCCGGTGCGGTGCCGCCGCGCATGTAACCTAAGCGGATGCCGCTTATATAGCGCCCCATGCGTGCGACGCCATGGCTTTCAATGCCCCTTGCATCGGCGGCCACGAGGATTTCGGCGGAATCCAGCGCTTCCTCCTTTGGAATGCCAAGCTTTATAAAGATATCACGGCAAAAGTGTATGAGCTCCCTGCGGGCGATACGGATCATGGGATCACCTTTCCTTTGAACGTATTTTCATATGCTATATATTTTACCATATCTTCCAAAGTTCCTCTTGACTTAGAGTTAACGTGAAGGTTTAAGATAATATAAAGCCCATCCATAAGGCTTGTTGCGGGGCTATATGCTTAGCTTACGCCTTACGTTTTAGGAGGTAGATTCCTATGAGAACGATACAACTGGGCGTTTCCAACCTGAAGGTGCCGGCGATTGCGGTAGGCTGCATGCGCATCAACCGTTTGAGCAAACAAGAGGCGGAAAGCTTCGTTCAGACGGCCATAGATATCGGGGCCAATTTCTTTGACCATGCGGATATCTATGGCGATGGCGTATGCGAAGAGATTTTTGCCGATGCCATCCACATGAACAGCACAGTTCGCGAAAAGATTCTGCTGCAATCCAAGTGCGGCATCAGGAAGGGCGTTGCCTTTGACTTTTCCAAGGAGCACATTTTGAAGTCGGTGGACGGCAGCTTAAAGCGCCTGAAAACCGATCACCTGGATGTGCTGCTTCTGCACCGCCCCGATGCGCTGGTGGAACCCCAGGATGTGGCCGAGGCCTTCGACAAGCTGCAATCAAGCGGCAAGGTGCGCCATTTCGGCGTTTCCAACCAGAACCCCATGCAGATGCAATTGCTCAAGAAATTCGTCAAGCAGCCCATCGTGGCCAACCAGCTGCAATTGAGCATCACCAACGCCACCATGATCTCCCAGGGCCTGCATGTGAACATGCTGGATGATACCGCCGTGAACCGCGACGGCAGCGTGCTGGACTTTTGCCGTCTCCAAGACATCACCATCCAGCCCTGGTCGCCCTTCCAGTTCGGTTTCTTCCAGGGCGTGTTCCTTGACAACGATGCATTCCCCAAGCTCAACGCAAAGATCAATGAAATCGCCGCCAAGTACAATGTGACCAACACAACCATCGCCATTGCGTGGCTGCTGCGCCATCCGGCCAATATGCAGCCCGTGACAGGCACCATGAACGAGGAACGCTTGAAGGATTGTGCCAAGGCCGCCGATATCAGGCTCACCCGGGAGGAATGGTACGAAATCTACCTGGCTGCCGGAAATAATCTGCCGTAAGCGGCTTTTTGGCCTCCTTGCAAAGGAGGGCGTACGTATGAAATATACTTATCTTGGCAGGACGGGGCTGAAGGTCAGCCGCCTGTGCCTGGGCACCATGAACTTTGGACCCCGCACCAGTGAAAAAGAAGCCTTTGCCATCATGGACAAGGCGCTGGATGACGGAATCACCTTTTTTGATACCGCCAACGTGTATGGGCGGCCAAATGGCGGCCACGCGGGCTGGACGGAGGAGATCATAGGCCGCTGGTTTCAATTGGGCGGCGGACGGCGCGAAAAGGTGGTTCTGGCCACCAAGGTATACGGCGATATGGACGACGAAACGGACGGCCCCAACAATGAGCGGGGACTGTCCGCCTACAAGATCCGCAGGCATATTGAAGGCTCACTAAAACGCCTGCAAACCGACCATATCGAACTGTATCAGATGCACCATGTGGAGCGCCACGCCGGTTGGGATGAACTGTGGGGCGTGTTTGAATCGCTGGCAGATCAGGGCAAGGCCTATTACATCGGTTCCAGCAACTTTGGTGCGCGCCATCTGGCCTATGCCCAAGCCGCGGCCGAGAAGCGTAACTTCCTGGGGCTCGTGTGCGAACAGCACAAGTATCATTTGATGTGCAGGCTGCCTGAACTGGAGGTGCTGCCTGCCGCGCGGGAGATGGGCCTGGGCGTGATTCCCTGGAGCCCGCTGGGTGGCGGGCTGCTGGGCGGGCATGCGCTGGCGCCTGAAGCGGGTAGCAAGCGGGCCGCGCAGGCGGCTTCGGAACTGACCGAAAGCCAGCGCGCACAGCTTACGGCTTACGCCAAGCTTTGTAATGAAATCGGCGAAAGCGAATCCAACGTGGCCCTGGCATGGCTTTTGCATAACCCCGCCGTCACGGCCCCCATCATCGGGCCAAGAACGATAGAGCAGCTTCATGATGCGCTCCGGGCGGTGGAAATCAAGCTGTCCAAAGATGTGCTGAAGAAGCTGGATGAAATTTTCCCCGGCCCCGGCGGTGAAGCGCCGGAGGCGTATGCGTGGTAACTTCGAAAAAGTGACGCTGTTAGCGTCACCTTTTCGATTCTGCACTTTTCGTCTTTATCCCCATGCACCGGTCTGCGATATGCTTGACCGGTGTTTCGTTTTCAAATGGCAAAGCCATTCGAAGACCCAAGGTGTGGCGACTTTATCAATTCGTTCTTGTGGATCGCCTGCTTCAGAAGTGAGGAAATTCAGCGTTTCATTTAGCTAAGCATGTCATAAGCCAGGCACCGCCCGTGTCATCCTGAGAGCCCTGCCCGAAGGATCTTGCCTTTAGGATATTGTTTGCAGTAAAAGATCCTTCGGGCAGGGCCCTCAGGATGACAGATTACGGAGAGGGAGGTGGCAGGAGGGACGAACGGATGCCGGTACAGGCGGGCGATTGATAATCGCCCCTACGACGCAGTTTGTTTATTGATTTCTCTGCCGGGGCATATGCGAACCGGAAGAAAAGCCAATATACTCCTTACAGCCGTAGGGGCGATTATCAATCGCCCGCTTGTTGCGAATTTAGTTTGATGCACTCATTGACAATTTTGGTACAAGGCTCTATACTGCTTTCGAACAATATTTCAAACATTGTTCTAATTCGAAAGGAAGCTTTAGTATGGAGAAAGCAGAGAAGGGTGTGTTTATGCAGGGAATTTGGATCGGCATTTTGACGCTTATTGTTACAGGATTCATTGTGTATACGGGGCTTAGTGGTAAGAAAATCTGGTTCATCGAGGGGCCAAGGTCGGCCGCCATCACGCTGGGAGCCATCGGCATGGCCTTTTGCACCATCAGCGTGGGAAGGTTCATCACCGCCGCCCCGGCACATCCGCTGACGATATTGGGGTATCTGATCGGTGCGGTGGCGCTGCTGGTCTTTCTGGCGCAAATCTTCCAGTGGAAGCTGCCTGTGGTCACCGATCCCACGGCCGCGTTGTGGGTGATCACAATCTGCATTGCCGCAAAGACGATCATCGGGCGGCTCTACCCCCTGATCCGCTGACGGGGGCGGGCAGGTCATGAAGCAGGATATCAAGCAAAAGATCATACAGGATACCATAAGGCTCATAGAGGGCCAGGACAGCCGCCTGATGGATATCACCGTGCGGGATATCTGCCGCGAGGCCGGGATCAGCATCAGTCAGGTAAACTACCATTTCCAGACGAAGGAAAACCTGATCGCCAAGTGTGTGCAGGTGATGATCGGCGATGTGATCTCAAGATTCAGGGAGGTTGTCGCCACCGTGGAGGCTTCCTCCGCAGTGGAAAAATTGCGGCTCATGCTGACGCGTACGTTTGGTTTCCTGTACGGCAATGAGAATATTTCCAAGATATCCATCCTTACCGACCATCAAAAGCCCCATGACAATGACAACACCGCCGAGACCATCCGCGCATATCAGACGCTGGTGGTGGCAGCCCTAAAGGAAAGAAACATCCCGGATGATCCCGGGATGGTGACCACTATGATCATACTCGATTTTCAGGGCGCTTTTTTGCGCACGGACGTCATCCGGCAGGAACTGAACGTAGACTTGCGGGATGAAAACACGCGCAAACAATGGGTCGCCGATTATGTGGAGCGGGTGTTTCGAATGCCTCAGTTCACAAACCGCTGAAAGAAGTTATTCAGCATATGCGCAAGCGTGGCGGCCGCCACCGACTTGCTTCTGTGGGCCACAAAACCAAGAATCCAACCCAGCAAAAGGATGCCCAGCGCGGCACCGGCGAAAGCCGTAAAGCCCGCCGCAAGAAAGCCCTCAAAATACCAGCCGGGGAAGTGAATCAGCAGGAATAGCATCCCGGTGATCAGGTTGGTCAGAGGAAACTTCATGCGCGTTTCCAGCGCGCCCATGACCGCGCCGCGGAATGTGATTTCCTCTACCAGGGGTACATAGATAACCGCCGTAACAAAGGACCAGTCCCATACGATGGGATGCAGCGGCTGTTGGGTAAGCCACCTTAAAAGCGGAGTCTTGCCGCCCCAGACGAGGCCTGCGATCCCGCCCCACAGGAGGATGGCCCGTAAGCGGTCAAAGCCCAGCACTTCCCGAACGCTTCGCCCGGAATAGCGTATAAGGGCAAGGGAGGGAAGGATCCACAGTAATATCCGCATCACAAGCCAATAGGCAAACCTTTGAAAAGGCTGGCCGAGCCAGCCATACCGCTCCGTTAGCCACAGGGAAAGCAGCCATGCTCCGCTCCAGGCCGCACAGAGCGCAAAGACATAGAGGAAGGCAATACCTGCCACGCCTTTTTTCTGGGATGAATGAACAGGGGGAGACACGGTTCCTTTTCTCTCCTTGCGTTAAGGAAGCGCTGATTTATTCAGCAGTTCCTTCATCATTTCCCCTCTATCATTCTCCTTGAAAGATCACTTCATCCAGCAACACGCTGCCATAAAGGCAGGCGACCGTCACGCGGCAGGTTTCTTCCTTGCCTTGCGGCAGAGTAAGCACCGGAAGCGTTTGAAAATCCGTACTCCTGATAAGCAGATGCTTCTCCTGGGCATTCAGGGCACCTGCCTGAATGAGTGTTTTTTCCGCCAGCGGTAAAAGCCTGAGCAAAACATGGGTAGGCACATCCTGAAGATGGATGGTATAGGCGGCTTGGTCCCCCCTGCCCAGTTGCAGCCCGTATAGGACCCAGGGGTGGTCGGCCCTTGATTCCTGGGGATTGCCGGGAGAGGTGTTCTTTTCAGGAAGCGCCCCCGGCTTGTACATAAACCGCCCGCAATGGCTATTCAAAATATCGTGCTGGATTGCGGGTACGGTGACATCCGCCCTTCGCATCATGGCGGAAACCACCAGGGGGAGATAGTTAACATTTTCAAAGCGCATGTTCTGAAGATATTCGTTGAATATGGCCTGGGCTTTTTCAAAGCCCGGGTGCGGCCCACCCATAAGGTATGACAGCACCAGCTCCCAGCCTGTGGGCCTGACAATGGAGCAGGGAGAATTCAGGCAGTCCATCTTCTTCCAGGGCCAGAAATTCCAGGAGATATCGTACTCCTCCAGCAGGGGAAACATGGAGGTAAACCAGGCCAGGTTGTTTTCGCCCGTCTCTCCCAGCCACAGGGGCAGGTGGTTTTTCTCCCGCAGGGCGATATAGCTTTCCAATATCGCCGGGCCGGGCGCGTTCCAATAGCGGTGGAAGTGGACGCACATATTGGGATCGTAATCCTGATCGAAGATGCTGATGTCCGTGGACCAATGAGGTCCCTCCAGGGATAGCAGGTGATTGTCATCCACATGCCTTATGGTTTGAATGCATTCCTCATAAAAGCGGCGCAGGGCCGGGATCAGGAAGTCCACGTTGGGCATGAGGCCGTCCCGGCTTACCGTGTGCAGCGGCTCATTGAGAAGATCATATCCCCCCACGATCCACCTGTTGCGGTAGCGTAATGCCAGCGCCTCCCACAGTTTAAGCGCTTTATCCCAACTGTCATTATCTATAAACAGCCGGGGAACATCGTCCACGCAGTCGTCGATGTTCGAACCCGTCTGCCCGCCCGGCGCACCGTGCAGATCTAAAAAAGCGTACAGGCCATACTTTTCGCATAGGTCAAGGCAGCGGTCAAGAAGTGCAAAGCCGGATTCCTTGAAGTTGATGGACGGACCCTCCTCCATCAGCACCCGCCAGGTGAAGGGGATTCGGATGGAGTTGTAGCCTTCTTTGGCGATCTGTGCGATGTCTTTTTCGGTGATGTAGCCTTCTTCGAACGCCTCAAAAAACTTCCCGGCATATGCTTCCCCGCACAATTCCGCTACCAGCTTTTTAATGCGGTGGGGCCTGTCTGCCCGGCGGCCGGGGAAATGCCACATATACCCTTCCGGCAAAAGCCAGTTGCCCAATCCCACGCCGCGAAGGAGGATGGGCTCGTTATCACCGTTTAAAAACACTTTGTCCCCCGCGTGCAAAAACCCTTTTACCTTGCCGTTTATGAAATCCCCTCCCTGCGGTATTCTGTAGGCGATACGCCGCACATGGCCCTGAACGTTTTCATAAAGTGCTTTTCATTGCCGTATCCTACTCTCCAGCTGACTTCAAACACCTTCATGTCCGTGGTGCGTAAAAGGCGCTTGGCCTGGGTCATCCGCAGTTCCTGAAGATAATGGCTGAAATTCATGCCCGTGTATTCCTTGAAGGCATTGGAGAACTGGGAATAATTCATGGAAACGTGATTGGATACCATGGCCATATTGAGGCCCTTTTGAAAATTCTCCTGCATGTAGGAAAGCGCCAGCCGCATTTTTTCCTTGGCGCGGCTTAACTCTTCCTCGTTTTTCATTTGCTGGTGCAAGCTATTTATGCACGTTTGAAACGCCTGAAAATGACCCTGTATGTTGCGGTGGGAAAATACGCTGCGCACAGGCTCCCATGCCCTTTCGGAGGCGGCAGGCAAGTGCCCCCAGCGGGACGTGATCATATCCGCCAGGGATTTCATACGCAGCGCATAATCATTTACATCGGTGGCGCCATTCATGACGTCCTTTATGATCTGTTCCATGTGATGGACCGCCTCTTCCGCCTTGCCCGCCCCGGTCAGGAGAAGAATGCGTTCCACCGCTTCCTCGTAAAGCGGCGCACCCGGCGGGATTTTTCCGTCATAGACGGCTGACTGAAGGCATTTGGCAAAGGCTTGCCTTCGGGCCTTCACCGCTTCTTCATAGGCGGTGCGTACTTCTGTGAGGCTCCGGTGGGGAGGGCTTACACCGGCGCCCATGCCACAATACTTTTCGCTCAAAAGAACATCCTGCCGGGTACTCTCAGCCAGGTACACGGCCATGCCCTCCACGTTGCCCAAAGGAAGAATGCCGTCCATCTTCTCCACATCCGGGGCATAAGGCGCGGCGCAGCAGACGACATAGGCGAGGCTGAAAAAGCTGTGGGTAAACTGATCGGTAATCACGTCCAGCTCTTCCCTTGTGATTTCCTTGTTCAGCATCAGATATTTCAGTTGCTGGCGGTTCAATTGCAGTGTCTTTTCCCGGGCTGCCTGCCTTTTTGCAATCTCCGCCTCCATCTTTAAAAGCGCGGTGAAAAGCTGTTCCCGGTCCACGGGCTTCAAAATATATTCCCGCACGCCGCAGCGCATGAGCTCTACAGCGTAGGTAAAATCGTCGTAGCCGCTCAATACAATGGTCAGGGGCGCCTGGTGGCAGCTTTGCATGCTTTTTACCAGCGAAATGCCGTCCATGCGGGGCATGCGGATGTCTGTAATCATCACATCTACCGGCTCCCTTTTGATCACATCCAGCGCTTTTTCACCATCCACGCATTCTACGATGCGCTCCACTTTGATCCCGGACCTAAGTGCCATGGTGCGTATACCCTGGCGGATCTTTTTTTCATCCTCCACAATCAACAGCGTATTCATGATCGCGCCTCCAACCCTTCATGCAGCGGTATCCTCACGATGACCTTGGTATAGTAGTCCTGCTTGGATAGGATGGTCAGCCCATAGTTTTCCCCGAAGGTGATACGCAGGCGGTCCTGCACGTTTTTGAGCCCGATGCCGTTGCCTGCCCCGCCGCCGGTGTCCAGCTCCCCGGACAGTTTTTTGTGAAGCGTTTGAAGCTGCTCCCCGGACATGCCTCGGCCCGGATCGGTGATTTCGATCAGGCAGTCGCCGCCCTCGATAGTGCCTTTCATGTATATGTAGGCGTCCTGCGCCATCTGCTCCAGGCCGTGGCAGATGGCATTTTCCACAATGGGCTGCAGGGACATTTTAGGGATCTTCTGACACAGGATCTCCTCCGGGATGCGCAGGGATAGGAATATGCTATACTCGAACCGCAGATTGATCAGCGCCACATAGTTGCGGATGTATTCAATTTCCTCTTTCACCGTCACGCTTTGGGAAGCCCATTTCATGCTGTAGCGGAGCAGCTTGCCCAGTGCCGTGACAGCGTTGGCGATTTCGTACTTTTCCTCCACCTCCGCTGTCATTTTGATGGATTCCAGCACGTTATAGATAAAATGGGCGTTGATCTGGTTTTGCAGCGCCCTGATTTCCGCGTTTTTTGCAAGCAGCTCCCGCTTGGTGTTGTCTTCCATGAGCTGCTTGATCTTGTCCAGCATTTTGTTGATCTGGACCGCCATATGGGAAACCTCGTCGCTGCCGCTATGGGGCATGATGACGTTCAGGTTTCCCTTCTGCACTTCCCCGATTGCGTCGGTCACGGCGTGGAAGCGCCGGAGCACCGCCTTGACCACCTGGTTGATGATGATGGCCAGTGCTGCAAGGAATACCGCCATGCATACGTAAAACACAACAAGCTGCCGCCGGATGGAAGAAAGCTCCGGCTCCAGGGATACCACCTGCACAAGCCTTCCCGATAATTCCGGAATAGGCAATGTAGCCAGCACCACTTCCTGCCCGTTAAGTCTGCGCTGCTCATAGGCCGCTTTTTGCCCGACCTCCGACATGGAAAGGATTTCATCGATATGGGCAGGCCATGGCGTTGATGGGCTGTCGTCATAGTAGCGGTTGCTGTTGCCGCTTACAAAACACAAAAAACTTAAGGGGCCGGCAGAAAACAGGCCGGGGAGCATATTGTCCATCAGCACCGCCGTTTCCACGATGCCCACTTCCCCGGCAATAGGGTCGATGATGGTGGTGACCAGGGACATCAGATGCTTGGTCTGGTTAGTAATGTAATCGGGAAAAAGCTTGTCAGAATAGTTGAAATGCCACCCTCCCGACAGGTACGGTTCCTGGGCCCAGCCGAGCCTTAACATCCTGTCGGTCCTGTAGAGGATGGGCATCATCTCCGGCATGGTGCCGCTGTCGGCGTATACCCGGATTTGATATAGGTATGGGTTGGCGTACATCATTTTGCCCAGCGTGGAGATGTCGCTTCGGAAAAAATCGAGGCTTTCCATAACGGCAATGGACTCACCGGCTTTGACGCGGCGAAGGTAGGATAGCAAACTGGCGTTGCTGCAAAACGCATGGGTGGTGATTTGGCACACATCCACGGTTTTTTGGATGCGCGCATGCATCTGCTCCATGTCCAGGCGGATGCTGCCGATCCTTTCACGGATCAGTGTCTGCCGGGTGGTGCTGAACAAAATGGTGGTCAAGGCCATTACGGGGATGAAAACGATCAGAAAGATGATCAGCGTGAACTTCTTGTTCAGCTTCCATCCCGCGATGGAGCGGAGGATCTTTTTCATGCACTTCTCACCGGCCCAGTTTTATCCTGATATACCAATTATACCATATTTATATACATCGGCAACCCGGCAAAGCAAAGTCTGCCGGGTTGCCATTTTGGTAGGTTTAGTTACTTGTCCAGCCCCAGTTTCTCGATATTCGACTTGATCTGGCGCTCGGTCTCGGCCTTTACCAGGTCAAAGCCGTACTCATCGCGCTTTAAGACAAACTCACTCAGGACCTTGTCAAACGCCTCCTCGCTTTCCGCCAGGAGCAGCTTGGGCAGCGTCAGGCCCCACTCGTTGTCGATTTTCAGGTCGGCGTTGGCCTCCTTCGTATCCAGGACAAAGGTGACGCCGGTATACTGGCCCAGGTAAGTCACAAAGGGCTTGGTCCAGTTCTTGAGCTGGCGGATGTGCTCTACGAAGTCGCCCTTCCATGTGGCACCCATGGGGCTGTCCATCAGCATCCAGTAATTGGCGTCGCCACCGATAGTCTCGTCAAAGCCGCCCGGGCCGGACCGCTTGGTATTGTACAGTTCCTGAATCTCCGGCAGCCACTGGGGCACGCCGGCCTCGTTGAAGTCCCACACCTCACCCTGGGGGCCGCCCATCCAGATCAGGTGCTGGCCATGCTCGCTCATCAGGTAGCTCAGGAAACTAATGGCCCGCTCGGGTTTTTCGCAATTCTTGGAGATCAGCGTCAGCGTCCAGCCGTTGATGCTGCCGCCGGGCAGCGTATACGCCGCGCCCTTGGAGTTCTTGGGCCCGTCGATGGCCGTATACGCTTTGGAACCGGGGCTGTCAGGCGTGGAATCCCAAAGGATCTTCTGCTGGTCGGTCAGGTCGGAGTTCTGGTAAATCAATGCGAAGTACCGGCCCTGGGCGATCTTCTCGGATATCTGGTCACGCTGGTCGATGAAGATATCATCCTCCAGGTAGCCTTCAGCGCCCAGTTCACGGAACGCCTTGAGCCAGCGGACATACTCCGGATCGGTGACCCGGTCGTGGTAGGAGCCGTCCTCATTGACATAGGGGATGGCAAGGAAGCAGGAGAGCATGTCGTCAAAGGACAAGCAGCCCGTGGTGCCGAAGGGATGGGAGCCCAGCGGGATGATCGGCTGCCCGTTCACGTCCGGGAACATTTCCTTGGCCTTTTTGATGGCCGCCACAAAGCCTTCAGGTGTGGTCATGTCCGGGCTGCCGATGGCCTCGTACATGTCCTTGCGTACCAGGAAGGAGTAGTTGGCGGTCAGCGTATCATACTTCTCGTAGTCTTCCGGCGTGTAGGAGGAGTTGGGATAACCATATACATGGCCGTCGGGCTGGGTATACCAGTTGAGGCGCGAGGGCACGGCCACCTCAAAGAAGTAGGGGTCGTACTCTTTGGCAAGCTCGTCCAGGGGATAGAGCATGTCGCCGTCGATCATTTCACGGATCTGGCCTGCCGTCCAGTCCAGGGTGATCAGGTCGGGCAGCTCATCGCTGACGATCAGGGAATTCAATTTGTCGTCCGCGTTGCCGGCAGGGGAGATGAAGTTGATGCTCACGCCGGTCTCCTTTGTAACCGTGGCGGGGAAGAGGCGCGTATCCCAGGGCGTTCCGAACCAGTTGAAGTTGATGTACCAATCCAGGGTGATGGGGCTCGTGTCCTTCTTAAAGCCCGGCTCCGTCTTTGTTTCGGCCAGGGCGATCCCGCCCGCCGGAACAAGCAGTGCCAGCATGAGAAGCACAACAACGATGCGCTTTAGGTTCTTCATACAATACCTCCTCTATTTGCTACCGGGTGATTGCCCGGTATCATTCCTTGATGGCGCCCAGCAGCATGCCCTTGATGAAATACTTTTGCAAAAACGGATATACGCATACGATGGGCAGGGTGGTGATGACCATGGTGGCCAGCTTGACGGCGGTGGAGGTGGTAAGGTTTTTGGAAACTACCTCCGCCCCTGCGGCGGAGCGGATGTCCTGGGCGGAAGTCTGGGCAATGACCCTGTACAGGTAGGTTTGGATCGGTTCCAGGTCGGGCCGGTTGGTCATATACATCACGCCGGAAAAGTAATCGTTCCAGTGGTGCACGCCGTTAAAGAGCGCGATGGTAGCCAGGACGGGGGTGGACAGGGGAAAGATGATACTCGCAAAAATGCGGATATCGCTGGCACCGTCGATCCGCGCCGATTCCTCCAGCGCCGCGGGCAGCTCCCGAAAGAAGCTCATGAAGATCAGAAGGTTGAAAAAGCTGAACATCGCGGGGATGATGTAAACCAGGAAGTTGTTGAGCAGCCCAAGGCTTTTCAGTACCAGAAAGTAAGGGATCAGCCCGCCGCCGAAGAACAGGGTGATGGTGCCGATAAGCAGGTAAGTTTTTCTGAGCATCAGGTAGGGTTTGGATAAGGCATAGGATACCATGGAGGTAAACAGAACGCTTAACACCGTGCCGATCACCGTTCGGAGCACTGTGATGGTATAAGCCCTGAACACCGTGGCATCCCTGAATACTGCCTTGTAATTTTCCAGTGAAAACACCCTGGGCCACCAATAGATGCGCCCCAGCATGGCGTCGTTGGCATCGTTGAAGGAATTGACGAACACGTACCAGATGGGGTAAAGCGAAAGAAAAGCGATGACCAGCATAATGAGGATATTGATAACGCTGAATATCCGCTCGCCCGTCGTTTCCCGGATGTGCTTGCGGTGCCGCGGGAAAGGGGCCGGTTTATGCGTATTCACTTTTTCCTTAAGCATGTGGCTTCCCCCTTCCGGAACTTAAAACAGGGATCTTCCCTGCATCCGCTTGGATACGAAGTTGGCGGACACCAGCAGTATGGTGCCGATCACCGATTTAAACAGGCCGATGGCCGTGGCGTAACCGAAGCGGCCCTTGCCCATGCCCATTTCATATACATGGATGTCCAGCACCGTGGAACTCTCGGCGTTCAATGCATTTTTCAAAATCAGCATCTGGTCGAAATTGGAGTTGAGCACACCGGATACCGCCAGTATGAACAGGATGGCAATCGTCCCTTTAATGGCCGGGAGCGTAATAAACCACATTTTTTTAAACTTGGAGGCCCCGTCCACCGTGGCGGCTTCGTACATTTCCTGATCCACGCTGGCGATGGCGGCCAGATAAATGATGGCAGACCAGCCCAGTTCTTTCCAGGTGTCGGAAATCAGCGCCAGCCCCCAGAAGTAGGAGGGCCTGCCCAGGAAGGAAACAGGTTCTTTCAAAATGCCCAAGGCGAGGAGCACGTCGTTGATGACGCCGGCCTTGCTCAGCCATGTGATCATGATGCCACCCAGCACCACCCAGGACAGAAAGTGGGGCAGATAGGACACCGTCTGCACAATTTTTTTGAAGCGCATGTTGCGCAGTTCATTTAATAGCAGCGCAAACAAAATGGGCAGCGGAAAGCCGATCAACAGCCGCAGCGCACTGATGCCAAGGGTGTTGATCATCGTGACGGCAAAATAATCATCCTTGAAAAATTCCAGAAAATTATCGGCCCCCACCCATGCCCCCTGAAAAATGGACTTGTAGGAGAGACGGAAGTTCTTGAAGGCCATGACGATGCCGCCCATGGGCAGATAGTTGAACACAAGCATCCACAGGATACCGGGGATCACCATGATTTGAAGGCCCCATTGCCGAATGAAGCGCAGCCAAAACCCCGGCCGCTTGCGGGGGAAAGCGGAGGGGGATAGCGGACCCTTATGCTTGAGGCCGGCATGCTCCATGCTCATAGGTTCCTCCAAGCAGTCATTCTGTTATTAATGATTACAGTATAGTTGTTCGTAAGCGATATGAAAACACTTCGTATTTTACGAAGGTATCATTTTTTTGTTTTGATAAATGCAACAAAAAATCCCCCGAAACCTTTTGGTTTCAAGGGAATGAAGAAGTAGGAGTTCTCTTACTCCACACTCCATTCGAATATATTCTCAAACCGGTTGCCCTGTTTATACAGTTCATGCCACTCGGGCAGCCGGGCAAGGCGCAAAAGCCGCGCGCCAAGTTTTTCGCAGACACGCCTTGATGCGGTATTTGTTTGGTTGTTTGTGATCAACAGCTTTTTCATGCCGTGGGCTTTTGCGACAGGCAGGAGCAAACGGCAGGCGCTGGCCGCGTATCCGTTGCCGCGGTGTTTTTCATCGATCCCGTAACCTATCTGCCCGCCGTAATACAGCCCATCGGTATATCCGATCCGAAGGTTGATTTCGCCGATTTTTTCTCCGCCTTTGCAGATGGCAAATTCATAGGCGGGTACATATTTCTTTTCGGGAATGGCCGGTTTTTTCGCCGTGCAGACAAGGTAAATTTCGCCGCCGCTCTGCTCCGGCAGCTCGGCAAATCCTTCAAACTCAAATGGGAGGGCGTTATAATATTTGATTTCTTTTAGGACATCCCATTCCTCTTTCAGGATGGCATAGGTTAATTCATCGCCGTATTTTTTATTGGATAGCTTATTCGCCGGGCGGCCTTCTATAAACAATCCCTCGCGGCGCATACCGATCTTCTCCATCACCCGATAGGATCCGTAATTTTCCGCATCGCAATGGGCGATGATGCGGTGCAGATGAAGCTCTTCAAAACCAAGCTTCAGCATGGCCCTCCCCATTTCAGGCCCATAGCCCTGCTTCCAGTAATCGCGGTGCAATATCCAGCCGATTTCCGCTTCATCCCCTGACAATGCAAGGTTACAGGCGCCGATGAGCTTGCCGTTATCTTTCAGCACGGCGGCATACTGATAATTCATGCATGGGGTTTCTTCCGCCTTTGAAATGGCCATATGGATAAATGCCCGCGTCTCATCCTGCGTATTGGGCCCCCACATCATGTAAATGATGTTTTCCGGAACGCTTGCATAGCTGTGGACAGCTTCAAAGTCGTCCTGCGTGAATTTGCGAAGAATCATGCGCTCGGTTTTCAGCGGTTTCATCATTTCAAAGCCCTCCCTGTCCTTATTGATATAAAATGAAAAGCGGCTAAGGTTTTTTCGCCTTAGCCGCTTTTGCTTTTTGATAAGGATGCAGATACGCTACACCGTCTTCAAAAAATCAAAAAGGGCTAAAGCCTGTGATCCGCGGCAACCGGATGCAGACTTACCGTATTCATTATTACGGATGACAAACACTGTTTTGAACACGGTTTACAGCCCCTTTCCATGATTTGAGCAGTAGTATATCCCACGTAACCATAAAATGCAAGTAAAAGTTGCAAATGTTCTGAAATATGACCTTACGCCTGCACGTAAACCTGCTCCCCGTCGACGAACACCATCTTCACATTGGTGCTCACCTCAAAGGGGGAGCCGTCGGTGAGTACGATATCCGCGTCCTTGCCCGCTTCCAGGGAGCCTACCCTGTCCGCAATGCCGATGTGGCGGGCGGGATTTAACGTAATGGCCTGGAGCGCGCCGAAGGGGTCCATGCCGGATTTGACGGCCAGCCCGGCGCACAGCGGCAGGTACTTTTGGGGGATCACCGGCGAGTCGGTGATGATGGAAACCTGGCAGCCCGCCTTTTGCAATACGCCCGGCGTTTCCCAGCTTTTGTTGCGCAGCTCGAACTTGGTGGCGTGGCCAAGGGTGGGGCCTACCGCCAGGGGCACGTTCTCCTTCGCCAGTTCATCGGCGATGAGGTGGCCTTCGGTGCAGTGCTCCAGGGTGATGTCCACCTGAAATTCCCTGGCGATGCGGATGGCCGTGAACATATCGTCGGCCTGGTGGGCATGGGCCTTTAGCGGCATCTCCCGGCGCAGCACGGGCATAAGGGCATTCAGCTTCATATCAAAGGCGGGGCGCTTGCTGATGTCATCCCCGGCGGCCTCCAGCTTCTGCTGGTATTCCTTGGCCTTGAACAGCATTTCCCTGAGCTTTGAGGCGGTGGACATGCGGGTGGAATCGCCCTTTTCCCTGTAGCAGCGCTTGGGATTTTCCCCAAAGGCGCACTTCATGGCGCATTCCTTTTTTATCAGCATTTTGTCCACCCTTATGCCCATGGGCTTGATGGCCGCAAAGGTGCCGCCAAGCACGTTGGCGCTGCCGGGGCCTACGCACAGGCAGGTGACGCCGGCTTCCCTGGCCTCCTTCAGCGCCTGATCCATGGGCTGGATGGCGTCGATGGCCCGCAGCTGAGGGGAAAGGATATCATTCATTTCGTTGTAGTCCTGGCCCTCATACCCGATGCCGTAGCCATCCAGGCCGCTGTGGCCGTGGGCTTCCACAAAGCCGGGATATACATTCAAACCGGACGCATCCACCACCTGCGCATTGTCGCAGTTTAGGTCCGGACCGATGGATTTGATTTTGCCGTCCTCTATCAGGATGTCGGCTGCAAAGGGCTCCGGTTGGATGGCGTTGTGTATAAGGCCGCCGCGAATAATCAGCATATGATCATCCTTTCTTATGTGAATATGGAAATCACTGCATGTCATTGTAGCACACGCAAAGAAAAATGCAACCGGTGGGCATGACAGTAGGCCGCTGTTTGGAAACAAGCGTTGCTGACATGACCTTACGCAGGCGGGCGATTAATAATCGCCCCTACGACGTCATGTGTTTGTTGATTTCTCTACCGGAAATAAGGGTGCCGGAAGAAAAGCCAATACACTCTTTGCAGCCGTAGGGGCGATTATCAATCGCCCGCAGAGCCCCGGCCTTCCGATAGGTCATAGGAAGATATGCTCATCCGGTAACATCTTTATCAATGCGCTTTTTGCTACGCATCCGCTTGCTGCGGTGAAGACTGAACAAGCCGCGCGATGCATAGTGCCACTACGGCCTGGGCCATAAGCAAACCAAGATTCAACATCAGGGGAAGTGCCCGGCTCCATTGGGAAAGCCGGCCGGCGATCCACCCCGCAGGCGCGCTGACCAGCAGGATTACCGCAAATATGAAGCTGTTCATTCTCGCCCGTTCAAGATTAGGCAGGCTCACCGACATCAGCGACTCACTCAACGGGCCCAGCATGGCAAGTCCGAACGCGTCGCAAGCCGCCGAAAAAAATACAGCCCACACCATTTGAGAAGCTGCCGGCAGGCAAACGAGCAGCGTAGAAAGCCCCAGCGCCTGGATTATAAGCCCGGACAGCATTGGACGCCGGATCATGCTCAATCTGATGCGGGGGGCGATGAATAGGTATACCAGCAATGAAATTGCCGTTTTTACCATGGGGAACAGGGCGACCATGGAATCATCAACGCCATAGGCGCCTGTCACAAACAGCGGCCAGAAGGTGGTTTGGATGGTTGTGAAGCAGGTCAATAGCGTCATCCAGATTACGCACAAAAAGACCCGTTTTTGCAAAAGCACCTTCAAATACACATGCCAGTCGCCTAAGGCCAGGGGAACAATGGAGCGGCCCCTGCATTCCGACCTGCGCGCAAGCCCGATGGTGCTTTCGCGGGACAGGCGGTACTGGAGCAGGAATTTTCCCGTCATCAATACCAGAGACAACGCATAAACCACCCGCATGGTGGGCGCAAGGGCGAACCGGTCGATGTACAATCCCGCAATGGGAGATAAGAACCCTGCCAGCATCCCCAGAATATTGAGGATAGCGTAGGTATTCACAAGCGTACTCGGATCGCCGTCCTCAACGATCATGCAGCTGAAGCTGTTTCCCATCACACGCCACATGCTATTGAATAACACCGCCAACAGAAAATGCCAATAGCCTTGCGCGACAGCCCAAAGCCCGCAGGGAATGGTCCAGCTCAAAAGGCCGAATACCAGCATCGTTAGGCGCCTGCCGTATTTGTCAACGATCGCGCCGGAGAACACCCCCCAAATAAACTGCAAAAAAAGACCAAGGCTTGCGATCAGCCCGATTTGAGCGTCGCTCAAGCCTACTGCAGCCATGTATATGGAGGCAAATGGCGTAAAAAGATTGTAGGGAACAGCCCAAAATGGTTCCGCTATAACACATGCCCGTTGGTTCCCTTTGAGCAAACGCAGTGTTTCAAAAAGGGTGGGCGCTTTATTCATATGCAATTTCTCCTTTTATTGTTTTTGGATGGCATCAGCTCCTTTCTGAACATCTTGGCCGGCTATAAAGGAATGAATCCCGCCGGGCCCTGCATTTTCCCGGAAGTGCAAATCATGCTTGTTTGACATTTGCCCTCCTGCCTTTGCGTTCATATCAGGTGAAATAGGCCAGCCCGCCACGCATGCGGGTGGAAAGGTACCACAGCCGAAGATCGAAGCAGATTTCCTTCCCTTCATCGGAAGCGCAGGTGATCAGACAATTCTCGTCTATATCCGCCCTGGTGATGGTGATCCAGTGCCAGCCCTGTATATTCTTCACCTTGCCCTTTGTCAAATTCAAAAAGCCTATCGGGCAGTCGGATTCCAAACCGGCTTTTACAAACGCCGCAAGCTCGTTTACCGGCGCACGGTTTCTTGTCATGTTGCCGGGAGCGTCGAACACATGAGGCGCCAGGGTGATGCCCCGGCTTTTGGCAAATTCGACGACGCCTTCCGTGAACATTTCCACCTTGTTCAGCCCCATGTTTCCAGGCGTTACGAACCGGTAGACCTCTTCCATATGTTGCGTAAAGTCGGAAAGATTCATGGTTTCATAGCCGTATAGTTCCCGGAGTGCGGGGCGTGTAAAGGCAAGGTATGCAAGCACGTTGGCGGCGCAGGTGGGGCCGCAGCCCGCCATCCGGTGCCATTCGTTTGCATACCATTCCTGAAAGCCTCCCAAAAACGTTTTGTCCGTTTTTTCGTCGGCGATAATTAGATGTTCGGGGCGTAAAATCGATGCAGTCATTTTGGCTCCTTCATTGAAAATGGATCACAAGTACAGTATAGCTGATTTTGGCGGAATAATCAAAAGGGCCTGTCAGGCCAAACATATATAATTATCAAAAAAGTTATCGTATTGTAAGATCATTGGCACAGGGGGATATGATAAAATGTTGGCGGACGGAAATGATTGGCGCCTGTAAGGCATTTGAGATGGAAGCCGGGGAAATGCTATGAACATTTTGATTAGCGCCTGCCTGCTTGGAATCCGCTGCCGGTATGACGGGGCGGCCAAATACAGCGCACACATGGATAAGCTGATGGAAAAGCACCATTTGATTCCCGTCTGCCCGGAAATCTATGGCGGCCTTTCCACGCCCAGGGACCCTTCCGAGCGGGTGGGGGACAAGGTGGTAGGCAAAAACGGGCAGGATGTGACCGAAGCCTTTCATAAGGGCGCCGAAGAAACGCTGGCCCTTGCAAAGCTTTTCCACTGCAGGTACGCCATATTGAAGGAGCGCAGCCCTTCCTGCGGCCATGGGGAGATTTACGACGGCACATTTTCCGGGGCGCTTATACCGGGCAGCGGCGTGACAGCGGAACTGCTTGCAAAAAACGGCGTCACGGTGCTGGGCGAATCGCAGATAGAGGAATTTTTGCATTTGCATGGCTGATACAATAAGGTGAAGGATCAAAGGAGGATGGAGTATGCCTGCTTTTACATACAAGTGCCCCGCCTGCGCTAACGCGCTGAAATTCGAGCCGAACAGCGAAAATTTCGCCTGCGAATTTTGCGGCACTGCTTATGACAAAGCGTATCTTGACAAGCTGGATGACAAGGCATACAGGCAGGAGGAGGCGGAAAGCCGCCCGCAGGAACAAGGCAAGGGTGAAGAACAATACCTCTATTCCTGCCCTAGCTGCGGTGCGGAATTAACCACCAGCGACACCACCGCCGCCACCATGTGCTATTACTGCCATAATCCCGTGGTGATCGTGGGAAGGCTGGAGGATGCCTTCAAGCCCGATACACTGCTGCCCTTCAAATATGACAGGCAAAGCGCGAAGGACAGGTTTTTTAATTGGATCCGCAAAAAGAAGTATGTGCCGAAGGAGTTTATCTCGGAAGAAAGCGTCGAAAGGCTGTCCGGCGTCTATTACCCCTACTGGCTGGCGGACTATGAAGCGTCTGCCAGCTTCACCGGCGAAGGGCAGATTGTGACCCACACCTCCACGGCGAAGTACAACATTACCACCACCAAGTTTTACAGCATTTCCAGGGATGCTGACATCTCCTTCCGGAATGTGCAGCGCAGCGCGCTGCAAAAGGCCGACCGAAAGCTTTCAGACGGTGTGCACCCCTACCAACTGGAGGAACTTGAAGACTTTGCCCCCTCCTACCTGTCGGGCTTTATGGCCGAGAAGCGGGATGTGGCCAAGGAAGCCATCAGCGCTTCCGTGGAAGCTGAATTGCAGGGCTATGCCCAGCCGCTGATCACCTCCGGCACGAATTACACCTCCGTGGTAGGTTCCACTACCATGAAGCTGAAGGGGAACAGATACCGGTATGCATTCTTGCCTGCCTTTATCATGACCTACCGGGGTGAAAAGGGCGTGATGTATTATTACGCCATGAATGGACAGACGGGGGAAGTGTGCGGCGTTTTGCCGGTGGACAAGAAAAAACTGCTGTTCCATGGCGGCATCCTGACCGCCCTCGTATGCGGCGTATTGCTTGCCGTATTCTATTTCTTTGTGTAAGGGGAGCAGAAAGATATGAAAAGGATCGTTGCTGCCATCGCTGTATGCATTTTGCTGCTGCCCCTTGCAGCCCTTGGCCAAACGCTGGGGCAGGGCAGCCAAAGGGTGTTTGACAATGCCAAATTGATGAGCCAAAGCGAAATCGACAGGCTGGAAAGCACCATTACAATGCTTAAAAACCAGTACGGCATGGATTATGCCATTTTGACCTCCAATGATGCGAAAACGGGCAGGTCGCAGGAGTTCGCCGACGACTTTTACGATAACAATGGATTTGGGGCGGGCGATGATGCCAGCGGGATTTTGATCCTGATCGACATGAACAACCGTGAACTCACCGTCTCTACCACCGGGTTGATGATCCGTTATATCACCGATGCCCGCCTGAATACGCTGCTGGATACGGCGATGCCCTATCTGACCAACGGAGAGTACGGACAGGCGGCGTTTATGGCACTGGCACAGATGTCGGTATACCTGAAAAACGGAATCCCCAATGACCAGTATAATGAGGATGAGGAAGGCATCATTGACAGGTACGTAAAGCCCCGGGCGGTAACGATGGGGGAGGCTGCCATCGCGCTGGCCGCGGGCCTTATAAGCGGTCTTGTGCTGTTTCTTTCCGTACGGCATGCATACGCCATGAAGGGTTCCGCCTACAAGTACGATCTTAAAAAGAATGCCACTGTAAACATAACCGGGGCAACGGATGTATATTTGCGCACCCAGGTCGTAAGGGTGCCCAGGGCCACTTCCTCCTCCGGGGGCGGGGGCATGGGCGGCAGGAGCAGCACCCACCGCTCCTCCAGCGGGCGTATTCACGGCGGCGGATCACGAAGGTTTTAATACTGCTTCCGAACATTATTGCGTCGTTGCCATGGATCTTTTCGCGCTACTTAAGCGTCGACTTGTACCCGGCTTGCTCAATCGGCGCGCTGCTTCGCTGCCGCTTGCATCGCTATAAATCCGCCTTTCTGTGAAAGGCACCGACGGGGTTATGAAACGTGGTGCGATTCGTTTCATGCTTTGGTATACTGGGGAAAGAATAGCGGCTACCCCGCATCGCTATATGGTGTCGGCCGCCCGTGAAGGCATCAACGAATGGCGCAAATAACAGCCCGTAAACTTATCTCTTTCAAACTCGATTCGATTTTGCCGGGCGGCCAGTCCCTGCCGATCCTCCAAATAATTCATTGGGGGGCCGCCATGTTCAAAATCATTCGGAAAAACTGCTGTGGTCTGGACGTTCAAAGCCCACCGTGGTCACAAGAAAGCTACTATTGCCATTTGCCGTATGCTCCTGACCGCTATCTGGAACATACTCTCCAAGCTCGTGCCCTACTCCCCACAAGGCTTTCTTGTTGACCGCCCTGCAAATCAATCCATGGTCATTACGAAATCCCAGGCTATCCATCTTGTGCGTATGAGGGGATATGTCATCAAGGATGATATACCCCCGCCGGCTACTGCGTAATTCTTCACCTGAATTTTGCCTGTCTTCGGACAGGTTGCTTTGCTGTCCCCTTTTCTTCCCTGATGGCCCTGTGTTTTGTTTCAAACTTTGTATCGCAAGCTTCCTCCGCCCGGCTTATTGCCGCCACTGGCGGCAGCCGGGCTACGGAACCCAGCGTAGCGCGGCGTTGCCTCGCT